>JANOCI010000055.1:0-12777 GCA_031412095.1 Allobosea sp. | reverse complement strand
TCGTTGGCGTCGGTCGGCGCGATCGCCAGGCCGACCGACCCGCCGATCATCGCTTCGACATCGCCAAGGTCGAAGGGTTGGGCGAGCGCGCGGCTGATCTCGTGGCCAAACGCTTCGATCTGCCCGTCGTCGACCATGCGCTCCACGATCAGCGCGAACTCGTCCCCGCCAAGCCGGGCGATGGTCATGTCCGAACTGGACAGATCGCGCAGCCTGTCGGTGACGCGGGCCAGCAGCGTGTCGCCCGCATGATGCCCGAAGCCGTCGTTGACCTCCTTGAAGCGGTCGAGGTCGACATAGATCACGCCGACCAGCTCCCTGCCTGACCGCTTGGCCACGGCGTTCTCGAGCCTGCGCCGAAAGGCCGCGCGGTTAAAGAGCCCGGTCAGGGGATCGCGCATTGCCATGTCCAGCGCACGCCCCTCGATCTCCTCGACGACGGACCGCAATGACCTGGCATGCTGGCGGGCTATGCGGATGCCGCCGATCATCGCGATCAACGTCACCAGCAGAAGCGGGACGGCGACGAGCACGAAGGGGGTCACGGGCGTCGACCGTTCCCAGATCAGGGACCTGCCGGCCAGCCCGCCAAGAGGCATGTGGAGCTCGAGCAGGGTGCGGTCCGCTGCGGAGCCAAGACGCAAGGTGGGCAGGTGCGCCACGGCCTTCAGCTCGGGCAGGTCCGCTTCCCCCACGATTCGGCCAGGCGCTATCCGTTCGATCGCCGAGGCCAGGATCATCTGGTCGCGCTGGCTGCGCTGCCCGTCGGCGTTGAAGGCGATGCCGACCACCGACGCCAGCGCGCAGACCAGCGCCAGGATGCCGATGAAGCCGAGGAGTTCGCCATGGATGTTGCTCGCCGGCGCCAGCATCGACGGCGGCTCGGCCACGGCCGCCCTGGATTGTGTCCGAAGGCGCCGCATACTAATGCTGCGGCCCGCCGGGCATGCCGTAGCGCAGGATGATGTGCTCGATCTCGTCGATCGCCACGAGATTGTCGAGCCTGATGCCGTAGCCCTCCGCCTTGACGTTGACGATCTCGCCGCGCCACTCGCGGTCCGCGAAGCGCAGCGAGACCGGCGATCGCCTGCGGTCGAAGATGAAGGTGGACGCGGTCCTGAACAGCGCGCCGCCTTCGGAGATCTCGGTGACGAGGCCATCCAGCGGCACGGACCGGTCGAGGATGTCGAGCACGCCGATGATGCAGCACGAATGGCGCTTGTGCCGGCGCACCCAGTTGACCGGCTTGCCGAGGAACGACAGGAGCCCGGATTTGGCGCGCCCCGACATCGACGAGGCAGGCGCGAAGCCTGGAGAGCCGCCGGCTTGGGCATGTTCGTGGCGAGCCGACAGATTCTGGCGGATCGAACTGAGGTCCATGGCTCAAGCCTTCCTGAAGACGAGGGTTTCGGCGGAGCGCGGCATGGCGCGGGACTCTGCGGCGGCGACGGGTGCGAAGGGCGGCATCATGCGCATCACCCCGCGGAACGGTTGGTCATCATCGAAGACGCCATCTTGTAGAGCCGGTCGCGCATCTCGTCGTGGTCGATGTCGACGGGGTCCTTGGGCTCGGCCTTGATCGTGTGCTCGGGAATGCTGCTCTTGGCCGCCGGAGCATGGAGCGGGCCGCCGATGGGATTGCCATCGCCATCGCCCAGAGCTTGCGACAGGACCGCCCGGTTCAACACCGTCGAATAGGCCGCAAAGACCGTCTCGAAGGACCGCGACATCTCGGAGAACCCGTTCGTCAGCTTCTCCTCGAACTCGGGAGTGATGCCGACCTGACCCCCTGAGCGCGACGCCATGATCGACTTGAGCTCGGCCTGCTCCGCGGTGAAGCGCTGCATGCTCGACTCGATCGAGACAGCGGTGCGCTCGAGCGTGGCGACAAGGCTGCCCATGCCGTTCTTGACCTTGGATTCGATTCCGACCGCCACTTCGGCGATGCGGTCCCCGGCAGCCTTGAGGTCCAGCAGCTTGGCGAGCCGTGCGTTCGTCTCGTAATTCTCGGACGTGAGGCGGCGCAGGCCGTCGAGATAAGCCTGCCCGGTCACCTCCATCACATGCGCCATGCCGTTGAAGCCGCTGGTCAGGCGCGTCTCCATCGAGCGGTTGACGTTGATCATCTCCTGCATCAGTTCGGTGGTCGTGGCCTGTCCGGCGGTCATCGTGATCATCTGCCCGCGCAATTCGCCGGTGTCGCCGGCCAGGCGCTCGAGCGACGTCGCGATGGTGCGGATCAAGGCGATCTGCTCGCTTTGCACCTCCATCATGCGCGGCACCATATCGGCGATCTTCTCGATGCTGGAATTGGTGCGCCCGAAGCCCTGCGCCATGGTCGCGACGATGCCGACATCGGTGATGCCCGACGCAGAGGCCTGGCCGGTGCTCCCGCCCGCGCCTCCAGGGTTGAGCACGTTCTCGGCGACCAGGCGCGCCAGATTTCCGGCGTCGTCGCTGCCCGAGCCCTCGATCTGCGCGACGCTCGCGAGCCAGCTCTCGAAGGCATGCTTGAGCGCGGTCGCGCCGGTTCCGCTCATGCGCATCATGAGGCCGACCACCAGCGAGCCGAACAGCCCGAACAGCGATGACGAGAAGCCCGTGGCCATGCCGCGGAGCGGGTCTTCGAGGCTCTTCAGAAGGCCTCCGATCGCCGCGGAGGTCTGCGCGTTTCCGGCGTTGAGCCGCCCGATGATGCCGCCGACCGAGCTGACCATCTCCATCAGGCCGATGAACGTGCCGATAAGGCCCAGGAAAACCAGCAGGCCCGTCAGGTAATTGAGGAGCGAGCGATCCTCCGCCAGCTTGGCGTCGATGCTGCTCATGATGCTCTGCATCGTGCCGACCGACATGCGGATGCTGCGGTTGCGCAGCATCTCGTCAAAGGTCAATTCGAAGCTGTGGCTCAGGATCTTGGGCTTGGAGAAGACCCTGCCGGGCGCGAGGGCGCGATAATGCTTCCAGTACGGATCGTCGGCGCCCTTGATCTGCTCCGTCCTGAGGTCATGGAACGCTTCCTGCAGCGCCTGGAAGGCGACCTCTTCGTTCCACAGGCCCATCAGCCGGCGGAACGACAGCATGATGCCCATGATGAAGACGGCGACGATGCCGCCGTTCAGGTAGACGTTCGAAAGAATGCCTTCCATGATGAAGTGGCGTGCCCAGATGCACAGCCCAACGAGCAGCGCCACCACCAGCATCATCCGGTACATCTGTCCCGAGAAGATGCTCTGCAGTTCTGATTTCGGTGCGAAATAAGTCCGCATCAGGCCCTCGACACTCAACGTTGCTGGCGACAGCCTACCGGTTTGGAGCTTAGAAAGGATTAATCATGCGTGAGAGGCTCGCCTGGCCGCGGCCCATCGCCGTCCTCACCGGGCCGGAGCGGACCCGGGCGTGGCGGCGATCACGATCTCATCGCCGGACAAGCGGCCATCGAGCCGCACCTTGATGCGTTCGGCCTCCACGCCGGCCGCCAGCAGCTGGCTGCGGACGGTCAGCGCCCGGTAGTAGGCCACGCGGTTGCCGTCGCTCACGGCCGGGCTCGTTGCGTCGACGCCCGCCACGATCTCCACCATGAGCGCGGTCCGCAACGGCCCTTCAGCCGTCAGGGCTTGGCCGAGCGCCGTTTTTGCGTCGTCGTCGAGGCCAGTGGCGCGAGGCTTGTAGACCAGCCGGAACTGGGCGGGCCCCGTCGTAAGGGCGATGGCCGCGGCGGTCCCGGCTAAAGCCGCCTCCTCTCGGGATTCGATCCGCTTTTCGATCGAGATGCCGCCCGGCGCTTGTTCGCCCGTACCGGCCGGCGTCATCGGGCCCGCCGCCAGCATCCGCGAGCCCGCCCCCCTCGCCTGCCGTTCCGCCAGGCCTGCGTTCAGGGCATCGAACGCCGACTGTGCCGCCAGCATCGCGGCGTCCTGCCTTTCGACGCGCTCGATCAGGATGCGGGTGATCTCCTCGGAACTGAGGTCCTGCGGCAGGTCAGCCGGGAGCTTCATCGCCTTGGCGATGCTTTCGAGCATTCCCTTGGAGACGTTCTGCGACAGCGAGAACACAGCGAGGCCAAGGACCAGCATGATGAAGGTCAGGACCATCGTCATCGTGGTCAGGGCGTCGACATAGCCCGGCCAGTAATTCTCTTCGTCTTCCTGGGCTGCCATTCTGACACTCGGCGTGAACGCGGCGAACCTAATGCAAAGCAGTTCGCCGCCGGTTAACGGGTCACGTCATCCCCGCGCCGCCGAATGGCCGCCTGGCGGCGCGGCTGGCTGGGTCGCGAGGCCAAGGCGCTTGAAGATCTCGGCCTTGGGTCCGTCGGCCGCAATGCGCCCGTCCTCAAGCCAGACGATGCGGTCCACCAGATCGAGCGCGGCAAGCCGATGCGTGCACAGGATGAGGCCGGCCTCCCCGATGGCCTGCTTGAGATCGCCGATCACCCTGGCCTCCATGGCGTTGTCCATGGCGCTGGTGGGCTCATCCAGCATCAGGAGCCTGGGCTGTCCCATCAGCGCGCGGGCGAGCGAGACGCATTGCCGCTCGCCGCCCGACAGGCGCTGCCCGCCGGGCCCGACATGAAGGCTGTAGCCGGCGGGGTGCCGGCTCGCAAACGCGTGGACGCCGCAAATCGCCGCCACGCGCGTGAACCAGTCCTTGTCGATATGGCCGAGGCCGATGGTGAGGTTGTCGTCCAGCGTCGTGTCGAGCAGGTGCGTGTCCTGAGGCATGTACCCCACGGCACGCCTGACCATGGACGGATGAAACTGGCGGATGTCGCGATGGTCGAGCAGCAGCCGGCCCTGACCCGGCTCGTGAAGCCTGGCGATCAGGCGAAGCAGCGTCGACTTTCCGCAACCGGCCTTGCCGATGACGCCGACCTTCTCGCCGGGGCGGATCGAGAACGTGACGTTGGCGAGGGAGGGCCTGCTCTCGCCCGGATACGTGAAGCTCACCTGCTGCAGGTCGACCTGCCCCGACAGCTCGGGATGGCCGCCGAGGCTGCGGTCGCCGCCCGCTTCGAACTCCATGTCGAGGATCCGGCCCGATGCATCCGACGCCATCAGCATCTGCGCCATGCGGAACGACAGGCCGGCGGCGATGCTGACCGGCATCATCGAACGGTTGACCAGAAGGATGCACGCCGACAAGGCGCCGATCGTCATGGCTGCAGCGTCGATCAGGTAGACGCCCGTCATGATCGTCGCCACGACGACCAGCTGCACGATCACGGCGCTGCCCTGAGCCGCCAGCCCATGCCAGTAGCGCGCCTGGTGGCCTGCGAAGCCGGCCTCGTCGACGCCGTGCTCCCAGTCGGCCAGCATGCGTCCCGAAGCGCCTGTCAGGCGGATGCGCTCCTGGGCCGCCAGGCTGTCGATCGCAAGCTGCTGCAGCCTGCGGGTCAAACCGCCCTGGGCGAGGCTGGTCTTGTGCGCCATGATGTGGGCGAGCGCATGAAGCGCGACCAGCGCGAGCGTGCCAGCCATCGCGGCAAGGACGATCGGCCCGCCGATGCTGGCGACAAGGACCATCAGGACGAAGAAAAACGGGATGTCGACGGCGAGGCACACGAGCAGCTGCGGCGTCATCATCGCGAGCTGATCGATTTCGTGAAGGGGCTGCACGGCCGCGCCCGACTTGCCTGGAAGATCGGCCATGGGCGCCTGGAGCAGCCTGGCCATGGCGCGCCCTTGCAGCGTCTGGCTGGTCTTCTGGCCGGTGGCGTCGAGCAGCTTGAGGCGCGCGTGCCGGAGGCAAAGTTCGAGAGCCAGCGCCGCCGCAACGCCAAGGCCGAGCGCCCAGAGCGTCTCCATCGCGGAGTGCGGAATGACCCGGTCGAACACCACCATCGAGAACAACGGCAGGGTCATCCCCAGGAGATTGATGAGCAGGGACGCCAGGAGCAATTGCCACAGATGGCCGCGCTGCTCGCGCATGCTGCGGGCCAGATGGCGGCGGATCAGCCGGCCGCCGGCCATGTGCGCTTGCCCTGGTGCGTGATGGCCGCTTGCAGCCGGGCCTGATGGGCCGCCGCTCTCCGGCCGATCGTCAGTGTCCGAAGCCGGCTTCGCAGGCTGGAGCCGGAAGATCGCGCCGGTCGCGGCGGCAGCCAGCGCACGTGGCTCAATGCCGAAATCCTCGACCGGTTGGCCGCCAGGGCCGGCAACACGGAAGCGGCCTCCGGGCAGAAGGCCGAGCAGCAAGCGGCTGCCGTCATTCGTCAGGGCTATCAGCGGAAAATCGGACGCCTGCAGGGCCAGGAGGTCGCGCTGCTCGCTGATGCAGTCAAAACCCATGCGCTCCGCCGCCATCTCCATCGCGGCCGGGCCGGGAACAGATGCTGACGCGCTTGGGCCTATCGCCGGTCCACCGGGCTCGTGGGCCGTCCGCATGCCGACATGAGCCAGGTCCTGAGCGCGCCAGATGGCGGCGAGCCGATCGAGGTCGGCCATCGGGTGGCTGGCGGGTCCAAGGCCAGCGAGCGCAATCTCGCCGCCCTTTCCTGTAAGCGGAGGAACTGCAACTCCAAGGCGGCCTTGCAGCCGCTGAAGGGCATCGCGCAGCGGCTGCTCCGGGAAGCGTTCGCCTGGGGGAGCCGCGGCGGACCTTTCAGGCGACGCGGGTGCGGGTCCATGAGGGCCAGCGATAGTCATGTTCTGCAATCCCCGCTGACGATGCCGAAATTCCGATACAGGCAGGCGCATCACGGCACGCCTGCTGATCTGGCGCCGTTATGCTTAACAAGCCGTAAAGAGTTTGCAGGCGATGGTGAGAGCCAGATTCCCGCGTAAGCAGGGGCGCTGTCCTCGCCTGCGCCATGCGTCCAATGAACCAACCCGTTCCCATCCTTCTGGCGACGTCACCCGGCACATGATCATGTCACCTCAGCAGCCGATGCCCGACATCCAATCCAGGCAGGCGCCGCCGTTCGTCTATCCGCGCCGCTGCGACCGCATCGCCACGCGAGCCAACAGGCATATGGTCGTGATCGTGGCTGTAGGGGTCGGGCTGGCGCTTGGATGGGCTGCCTTGACGACGCTCGACAAGGTCACGCGCGGCGTCGGGCGCGTGGTGCCGCAGACCCGCAACCAGATCATCCAGCATCTCGAAGGCGGCATCGTCTCCGAGATCCTTGTCCGCGAAGGCGAGAAGGTCGCGGCGGGCGCGCCGCTCCTGCGCGTCGACAACAGCTTCGCCCGGGCCGAACTCCAGCAAAGCCAGTTCGAGCTGAAGGCCAAGAGCCTGCAGATGCTTCGCCTCGACGCCGAGACGACGGGGCAGGCGTCCTTCACGGTCCCCGCCGACATGGCCAAGGCGCTGCCCCAGATCGTGGTTCAGGAGAGATCCCTGTTCAGGGCGCGCCAGGATGGGTTGAAGGCCCAGATCAGCGTCGTCGATGACCAGCACCGCCAGAAGGAGCTTGAGCTTGCCGAAATGCGGACCCGGTGGACAAGCACCCAGCGCGAGCGAGGCCTTGTCCTGCAACGGGTCGAAAGCCTGCGCCGGCTGGCGAAGATGGGTGCTGTCTCGAACAATGAGCTGCTCGACAACGAGCGCTCGTTGCAGCAGATCGAAGCCAGGCTGGCGGCCCTACTCCACGATGTCCCCCGGCTTGAGTCCGCGGTGCAGGAACTGCAGAGCCGCCGCGGCGAGATCACGCTCAGGTTCCGCGCGGAGGCGGAGAAAGACCAGCGCGAAACGTCGGTGCAGATCGCCAAGCTCGAGGAAAGCATCACCGCGATGCGGGACCGAAGCCGCCGCACCGAAGTGGTCGCGCCCGTCGCCGGGGTCGTCAACAAGCTGTTCGTCGACACGATCGGAGGCGTCGTGAAGTCGGGCGAGCCGCTGGTGCAGCTTGTGCCCGCCGACGCGACTGTGGTCATCGAGGCGAGGGTCTCGCCACGCGACCGCGGCGAGATCTGGCCGGGGCTGCCGGCCATCGTCAAGGTCTCGGCCTACGACTTCACCATTCATGGCGGGCTCAAGGGCAAGGTGCTGGACATCTCGCCCGATGCCTTGAGCGACGAGAAGGGGGAGCCGTACTTTCGCGTCCGCCTCGAGGCCGACGCCGGTGCGCTGGGGGCCGGCCGGCCCGTCATTCCAGGCATGACGGCCCAGATCGACATCCTTTCCGGACAGCATACGGTGCTGAGCTACCTGATGAAGCCGGTGCGGAACATGCGTGCCGAGGCTTTGAGGCAGTGACGCGCAGAAGCCCGCAATCGCAAAGCACGTAAGCCTGCGGCGTCAGATCACCGCCACGCGGGCGATCTCGTTGGTCAGGGCCGCCTCGCTGTAGAATGTCGTGACGTTCAAGGACTGCGAGAAGAACTCGCCTGCCTGCACCGAGTAGGAGTCGTCTCCATCGAGGTCCAGGGTCAAGGTGTTGCCCGGCCCGCTGGCGCCAAGGATGGCCGTGGCCGACGCCGCCGTGAAATTGGTGAGGTCCGCCGAGACGCCTGCCGCCGTGAAGTCGATGGTTTCGACGGACGAGAACGTCGCTGTGAGGTCGGCGGCCGCGAGGGTGGCCGCTCCCTGCAGAAAGACGCTGTCGGAGCCTATGCCGCCATCGACCTGAGCAGCTGGGAACAGGATGCTGGACCCATCCAGATTGAACGCGTCGTCGCCATCTCCGCCGGAGATGACGTCCGCGCCGCCGCTGCCGGTGATGGTGTCGTTGCCTGCGCCGCCGGCGATGGTGTCGGCAAATGCGGAGCCGACCACAGCATCGGCTCCATCGAGCGCGCCATAGGATTGGTTCTCGCCCGACGCCGAGAAATCAACGACATCGTCCGACATCGTGCCGTTCGAAACGGTGAAATCGTCGGTGACCGTGACGGCGATCGCCTGCGAGTCGTCATTGATCCCGTCGGAGGCCGTTACCGTGACGTCGTAGATGTTGTCGGCGCCTGTGTCGGCAGGCGCTTCGAAATCTGGCGCGGCGACGAAAGTGAGCGCGCCCGTCGCACCATTGATGCTGAACAGCGCTGCATCAGATCCTCCCGAAATCGCGTAGGTCACCGTGCCCACCATATCCGGATCGGCGGCCGTCACGGTCGTCACTGTGACGCCATTCTCCGTGATGCCGATGGAGGCTGTGGCCGCTCCGCCGTTTGACGTGATGGCAGGTGCCACGTCGTTTGCGTCGGTGACCGTGACGGCGATGGCCTGTGCGTCCGTGAATGTGCCGTCGGAGGCTTGGACGACGACATCGTAGATGTTGTCAGCGCCGGCATCTGAAGGGTTCTCGAAGTCGGGCGCTGCGAGGAATGTCAGGACGCCCGTTGCGGCATTGATGCTGAACAGCGCCGCGTCCGCGCCGCCCGAGATCGCATAGGTCACGGTCCCCACCGTGTCCGGATCGGCGGCGGCGACGGTCGTCACGGCCGCGCCGTTCTCCGCGATGCTGATCGACGCGGTGGCCGCACCGCCGTTCGAGGTGATGGCAGGCGCCACGTCGTTCGCGTCGGTGACGGTGACGGCGACGGCCTGGTCGTCTGACTGGACGCCATCAAAGGCGCGCACGGTCACATCGTAGATGTTGTCAGCGCCGGCATCCGCGGGGTTCTCGAAATCGGGCGCTGCGAGGAATGTCAGGACGCCCGTTGCGGCATTGATGCTGAACAGCGCCGCGTCCGCTCCGCCCGAGATGGCGTAGGCCACTGTCCCCACCGTGTCCGGGTCGGCGGCGGCGAAGGTCGTGACGGCCGCGCCGTTCTCCGCGATGCTGACCAAGGCGGTGGCCGCCCCGCCGTTCGAGGTGATGGCGGGCGCCACGTCGTTCGCATCGGTGACGGTGACGGCGACGGCCTGGGTGTCGGTCAACGCTCCATCGGAAACGGCGACGATGACGTCATAAACGTTGTCGCCGCCCATGTCTGACGGGGCTTCAAAATCCGGGGCCGCAATGAAGGTCAGCGCGCCCGTCGCGGTGTTGATGCTGAAAAGCGCCGCATCCACGCCACCGGAGATCGAATATGTCAGGCTCGCACCGCTGTCCGGATCCGCAGCCGCAACGGCCGCGACTGCCGCGTTGTTCTCCTGGATCGACATAGAGGAGGTAGGGCCCCCGCCTCCCGAGGTGATCGCCGGCGCTTCGTTCGCATTGACGACCGTGACTGAAAGCGTCTGATTGTCGATGCCGCCAAGCCCATCGGAGACCTGGACGACGACGTCATAGACATTGTCGAGGCCGCCATCGGTCGGCGCTTCGAAATCCGGCGGTGCGATGAACGTGAGCACGCCGGTCGTGGAATTGATCGCGAACCTCGCGGCGTCGCCGCCGGGAACGATCGCATATGTCAGGACGGCGCCGCTGTCCGGATCGCTCGCTGCGACGGTTGCGACGGCAATCTGGTTTTCGGCGACGCTGACCAAAGCCGCCGCCAGGCCGCCGTTCGACGTGATCGCCGGAGCTTCGTTCTGATTGCCGACAGTGATCGCGATGGCCTGCGCATCGGCGCCGCCAAGGCCGTCGGACACCTGCACGACGAGATCGTAGATGTTGTCCGCCCCGGCATCGAGGGGGCTCTCGAAATCAGGCGCCGCCAGAAAGCGCAGCGCGCCGGTCACGGAATCGATCGCGAACAGCGCGGCGTCGGCTCCGGCGATGATGGAATAGCTGAGCGTTGGGCCTGCGTCGACATCGCTTGCCGTCACGGTCGTGACTGCGGTCCCGTTCTCGGCGATGGCCAGCGCTGCAGCAGGACCAGCGCCATCCGAGGTAATGACCGGCGCTTCGTTCTGGTTGGTCACAGTGACGGCGATCGACTGGAATGTCGTGTTGACGCCGTCGAAGGCCGAAACCACGAGGTCGTAGACATTATCGCCGCCGCCATCGGAGGGCGCCTCGAAATCCGGCGGTGCGATGAACGTCAACGCGCCTGTGCTGGCGTTGATCGTGAAGGACGCCTGGTCGGCGCCACCGGTGATGGCGTAGCTCAAGGAGCCCGTCAGGTCCGGGTCGTTCGCCGCCACCGTCGTGACGGGCCCGGCGTTCTCCGTCACGCTGACCGAGGCCGTCGCGCCCCCGCCATTCGAGACGATATCCGGCGACGTGTCGTTCTGGTCGGTGACGGTCACGGCGATGGCTTGCGCATCGACACCGCCAAGGCCGTCGGAGACCTGCACGGTCACGTCATAGACGTTGTCCGCTCCTGCATCCGCCGGGGCCTCGCGATCGGGCGCGGAGACGAAGCTGAGCGCGCCCGTCGCGGTGTCGATCGTGAACAGCGCGGCGTCGGCGCCGCCAGATATCGAGTAGGTTTGCATCGCGCCGGCATCCGGATCGGCTGCGAGGACCGTCATGACGCTTGCGCTGTTCTCCTGGATCGAAACCGAGGAGGCAGGGCCGCCGCCGCCCGAGGTGATCACCGGCGCTTCGTTCGCATTGATGACCGTGACCGCAATCGCCTGGCTGTCGATGCCGCCCAGTCCGTCGGAAACCTGAACGATGACGTCGTAGACATTGTCGAACCCACTGTCGGAAGGCGCTTCGAAATCCGGCGCTGCAATGAACGTCAGGGCTCCGGTTGCGGAGTCGACCGAAAAGCGGCCCGCATCGAGGCCGCCTACGATGGCATAGGTCAGGACTGCTCCCGCATCCGCGTCGGCCGCCGCGACGGTGGCGGCGGCGAGGCCGTTCTCCTGATGCGTGAGGCTCGCCATCGCCCCGCCGCCGCTGGACGTGATGGCCGGCGCTTCGTTCTGGTTCGTGACCGTGACGGCGATGGCTTGCGTGTCGACGCCGCCTGATCCATCGGACGCCTGCACGATGACGTCATAGACGTTGTCCGCTCCAGCATCGAGAGGGGTTTCGAAGTCAGGGCCCGCGATGAACGTGAGCACGCCGGTTGCGGCGTCGATCGTGAAGAGGGCTGCGTCAGCCCCGCCCGAAATGGCATACGATAGCGTCGTCGCAGCGTCGGGATCGGCCGCGGCCACCGTGGTCAACGCGGTCCCGTTCTCGGAAATGCTCACGCTGGCCGAGGCGCCGCCGCCGTTCGATGTTATCGCCGGGGCTTCATTCGCATTGACGACCGTGACCGAAAGGGTCTGACTGTCGATGCCGCCAAGCCCATCGGAGACCTGGACGACGACGTCGTAGGTGTTGTCGAAGCCGGAATCCGCTGGCGCCTCGAAATTGGGCGCGGAGATGAAGCTCAGAACGCCTGTCGCTGAATCGATCGCGAAGCGGCCTGCGTCAGCGCCCCCCGCGATGCTGAAGGCGCGCGTGGCGCCTGCATCGGGATCGAGCGCTGCGACTGTCGTGACGACGACGGCGTTCTCGGCCAGACTGACGGCCGCCGCTGCCCCGCCGCCATCGGACGTGATGACAGGAGCTTCATTCACATTAGCGATCGAAACGGAGACGGCCTGGGCATCGACGCCGCCCAAACCGTCCGAGACCTGGACGATCACGTCATACGTGTTGTCGCCCCCGGCATCGGAGGGAAGCTCGAAGTCGAGGCCCGATACGAGCGAAAGGACCCCCGTCACGGCGTCGATGGTGAAGAGCGCGGCATCCGCGCCGCCAGCGATCGAGTAGGTGAGGGATGCTGCCGCATCGGGGTCGGCAGCCGTGACCGTCAGGACGCCGGTGCCGTTCTCGGCGATGGACACCGACGTGGCGGCCCCGCCGCCGTTTGAGGTGATGACGGGCGCTTCGTTCTGGTTGGTGACGGTGACGGCGAGGCTCTGCGTGTCGACGCCGCCCAGCCCGTCCGAGACCTGGACGACGACGTCGTAGACGTTGTCGCCGCCGCTGTCCGACGGTGCTTCGAAATC
>JANOCI010000054.1:0-2105 GCA_031412095.1 Allobosea sp. | reverse complement strand
CGGCAGGTTCTCCACCGCACGGACCGCTCCGTCGAAAGCGATGGCTCCGGCGGGCGGATTTTCGAGGGGCGAGATGTAGCATTCGATGCAGTGGGTCAGCGCATCCATGCCGGTGGCCGCGGTCAACATCGGGGGCAGGCCCAGCGTCAGCTCCGGGTCGCAGATGGCGCGGCGCGGGATCATGGCGGGCGCGACGATCGCCATCTTGCGGCCATCGGCGAAGCTGATCACCGTGCCGCGTCCGACTTCCGATCCGGTTCCTGCCGTCGTGGGAATGGCAACGATCGGGGCGATGTGCGGCTTGATCCTGGCGCCGCCGCCAAGGATCAGCGCATATTGCCTTAGCGGCGCGTCATGGGTCGCGAGCAACGCCACACCCTTCGCCAGATCCATGGCCGAACCTCCGCCCAACGCCACGATGCCGTCGCAGCCGCCTGCCCGATAGACCTCCAGTGCGGCCAGCACGGCTTCCTCAGTCGGGTTTCCGGGAGTTTCGTCGAAGACCGGCGCGCCGGGCGGCAGCAATGCGATGATGCGGTCGGCGAGGCCCGCGGTGCGGACGCCCTTGTCCGTCACGAGAAGCGGGCGGCTGATGCCTGCGGCCGCCACATCCTCCGGAAGATGCTGCACGGCTCCGAAATCGAAACGGATCGTGGTCAGGTAGGAGATGATGGCCATGGAGCGCCTCTGGTTATGGTGTGGATGCAAGAGTTCTTGCCGATCCGCCGTCGAGTCAATGTTCGAGGCGCACATCGCCACCATGCGCGCCGCGTTTGGCCGTGAACAGCCTCACGCCGATGACGACGCCCGCCAAAAGCAGCCCCGCGCCGAGCCATTCGTGCCAATGGGGCGCGCGGCCCTTATAGGCGAAGCCGTAGCCCAGCGCGAAGATGGTCTCGGAGACGATCAGCTGCGCGGACAAGGCGAGGGGCAGACGCTGCGAGGCCAGCGTCCAGAAATACTGCGCGATCCATGAGCCGATGACGCCTGTGAGGAACGCCCACCACAGCAGGCGCATTCCCTCGGCGCCGCCGAACCCGCGCGCCGGGATCTCGCTCCAGCCCATCAGCGGGGCGATCGCCAGAAGCGGCATGACGCCCGCCGCCGCCCCCAGCCCCTGCAGGCTGGTCCAGCCAAGCGCATCGGGCGTATCCGCCGCGCGAAGCGCCCGCGCGTTGAGCACCGCGTAGACGAACCAGTTGGCCAGCGCGCAAAGCGCCAGCAGGAACCCAAGCACCACGTCGCTTTGCTGCGTAGCCGTGGCGGCCGCGCCGATCGTTGCGCCGTTGATCACGGCCAGCCCCGCCACGATCAGCGCCAAAGGCAAAGCGAGCAGCCGCCAGGGCACCGCGCCGTCCTGCCAATTGCCGTAGATGGCGAGCAGGACCGGCAGCGCGCCGATGACCAGGGGCGCGATCGCAGGGCCCGCCAGGCTGACCGAGAAGGCCACGAAGATGTAATAGACCACATAGCCGGAAAACCCGAGCCAGAGCGCCAGCAGCATCTGCCTCGGCTTGATCGTGCCGGGCCTGAAGCGCTTGCTCGACGCCATCAGCGCCAAAGACACCATACCGAAGGCGAGAAAGCGCAGGATGGCGAGATCCACCTCGCTGTATGGCTTCACGGCCGTCGGCGCAACGAATGTCAGGCCCCAGAACGCGCCAGCCGCCAATCCCGCCATCAACCCGATCAGCATGCGCAGAACCTGCAGGCGGTGAAGGTGGACGGCGCCCCTGCGCCATTGGGGCTGGTAGCGCAGCAACGGAATTCTAAGAACGCTGTCGATTCAATGTTTTGCCGGCCATGATCGATAATCATATTCAATCGCCTGCGGCCCTGATTCAGGCTGCTGCCAGTCTGATTCAAGATGTTGACGCAGTGCTTCAGCCGGATCGCAGCGTCATGGCCTGCGCGGGGAGCGCATGGTGACGAATTCCTCGGCGGCGCTGGGATGCAGGGCGATGGTCCGGTCGAAATCAGCCTTCGAAGCGCCCATGGTCACCGCGACGCCGAGAGACTGGATGATTTCGCCCGCATCCGGGCCGAGCATGTGCGCGCCCAGCACCTTGTCGGTTGCGCTGTCGACGATGAGCTTCATGTATGTG
>JANOCI010000053.1:0-14931 GCA_031412095.1 Allobosea sp. | reverse complement strand
AGTTCGATCTGAGCCAGCGTCTGGTTCGAGAACGACGCGGACATGACGAAGGACGGGTGGCCCATCGCGTTGCCAAGGTTCACGAGGCGGCCTTCGGACAGCAGGATGATGCGGTTGCCCTTCGGAAACTCGATCTCGTCGACCTGCGGCTTGATGTTGTTCCACTTGAAGTTCTTGAGGCCAGAGACCTGGATCTCGTTGTCGAAGTGGCCGATGTTGCAGACGATCGCCCGGTCCTTCATGCCGCGCATGTGGTCGACCGTGATGATGTCCTTGTTGCCCGTGGCGGTGACGTAGATGTCGGCGCGGGGCAGGGCATCCTCGATCGTGCAGACCTCGTAGCCTTCCATCGCGGCCTGAAGCGCGCAGATCGGATCGACCTCGGACACCAGCACGCGGGCGCCGGCCTGGCGCAGCGATGCCGCGGAGCCCTTGCCCACATCGCCGAAGCCGGCGACGAACGCGACCTTGCCGGCCATCATCACGTCGGTGCCGCGGCGGATCGCGTCGACCAGCGATTCACGGCAGCCGTAGAGGTTGTCGAACTTCGACTTGGTGACGGCGTCGTTGACGTTGATCGCCGGGAACAGCAGCTTGCCCTGCTCGGCCAGCTTGTAGAGGCGGTGCACGCCCGTGGTGGTCTCTTCCGAGACGCCCTTGATGGCCGATGCGACGCCGGCGAACCAGCCCTTCGGCTTCTCCTTCAGCATCTTCTTGATCAGGGCGAAGAAGATCTCCTCCTCTTCGGATTCCGGCTTGTCGAGGAAGGCGACGTCGCCCTGCTCCGCCTTGAGGCCGTAATGCACCAGCATGGTGGCGTCGCCGCCATCATCGAGGATCATGTTGGGGGTGAGGGCTTCGCCATTCTTCGCGCCGTGCCAGTCGAACAGCTTGGCGGTGTAGTCCCAGTACTCGTTCAGGGTCTCGCCCTTGTAGGCGAAGACCGGGATGCCTGCGGCGGCGATGGCGGCGGCGGCGTGGTCCTGGGTCGAGAAGATGTTGCAAGACACCCAGCGGATGTCCGCGCCGAGCGCCTTCAGCGTCTCGATCAGGACTGCGGTCTGGATGGTCATGTGGAGCGAGCCGGCGATGCGGGCGCCCTTGAGCGGCTGCTTGGGGCCATAGGCTTCGCGGATGGCCATCAGGCCAGGCATTTCGGTCTCGGCGAGATCGATCTCCTTGCGGCCGAATGCGGCCAGCGAAATGTCCTTGACGATGTAGTCGTTGAACGTGGTCATGGTGTCCTCGAAGGGCGCGGCTGAACAGCCGGATGGCGTGGATGCAGGCGTAAGCCCTGACCCTTCCAGGGCAGGCCTCAACCGATGGCACGCCCTATAGCACGACATCCCGAGGGTAGCAATAAAGACATAAAGATTTCTTTATGTGTCTGGCGCGGCCTTGGCGGATGCTGGCGGGCTGCCAACCACACAGTTCCGGCATGGGCAGGAGCCGGCGCGCCGACAGCCCCCTGCAACGCCGATCGTGGTCAACGCACGGTCGGCGACGGCGGCAGATCAGGAACGGAGGGGGCGGAGGCCTACTCGCCTTCGCCGAACCTGTCGGCCACCAGGGCCGCGATCGCTTCAAGCGCCGCATCGGCGTCGTCGCCGAGGGCCGCGATGGAGATGACCGTGCCCATGCCCGCGCCAAGCGTCAGCAGGGCCATGATGGAGCGGCCGCCGACGATCTCGCCGCAACGGCCGATCCAGACTTCGGAGGCGAAACGGTCGACTGTCTGGACGAGCTTGGCGGTGGCGCGGGCATGCAGGCCCTTGCGGTTGACGATGGTCACGTCACGGCTGAGCGCGCCCTCGGGAAAGACAGCATCCGGGCAGTCAGCGTCGGCATCCATGCTCAATCCCGCCCTCCGCGATGGCGTCTCTGCGTTTCAACGTCGGGGATCGACACACGCAGGCCAAACGCCATGCTCTCACAGGAATCAGCGGCCTGCAAGCAAGCGGCTGGCAATGTTGATGTATTTGCGCCCAGCCTCCTGCGCGCAGCCGACGGCGTCGTCGATCGGCTTGTCTTCGCGCACGCTTGCCAGCTTGATCAGCATGGGAAGGTTGATGCCGGCGAGAACCTCGACCTTGCCGCCGTTCATTGCGGATATGGCGAGGTTCGAGGGCGTGCCGCCGAACATGTCGGTGAGCACCACGACGCCCTGGCCGCTGTCCACCGCGTGGATCGCGTCAAGTATCTCGCTGCGCCGCCCCTCGATGTCATCGTCGGGAGCAATCGCAATTGTGGCAATCTGTTTTTGGGGACCGACGACGTGTTCCAGAGCGGAACGAAACTCCGTCGCCAAATGCCCGTGCGTCACGAGGACGAGGCCGATCATGTTCAACCCTGCGCGGGCACACAAAGCGCCCTGAAAGCCGTGGGTATATGGGCCAACCTGACGGCAAGCGCAAGATAGACACACGGCTAAATCATCGAAACCAGGGCTCGTCGCCGAACAGGCCTAACGCCGCCATGACCAGCGCTGCGTCAGGCGCGCCGCGCGAAACCGCGATGCGGGGCAGGGCCACGCCGTGCACCGAAGCCACCATGTCCTCGGCTTCGGGCAAGCGCGCAGGCTCGTCGGGCTGGCAATCCACGATGAGGCTGACGCGCGCCGCGGGCTCGTGGAGGACGGGCGTCAGGCCCAGTCCCCGGCGCTCCACCAGCCCGGCGGTGGCCGCCGCCGCCTTCGCCACGAGGCGGCCATGGCGGGCGGCGAGCTCCACCGTGTCGTCGGCGACCAACCGTGCGAAGACATCGATGGACCTGGCATGCTCCAGCAGCGCGAGGCACAGGGCCGTCTTGCCGCTGCCCGCCGCGCCGCGCACCAGGACCGCGCCTTCGCCGACCAGGACGCAGCTGGCGTGCACCCTGACGCCGAGGGGCCGTGCGGGAGGCTTCGGCGGCGGCTCAACCACGGCGCTGCGGCGCCGGAGCGAGGGGCAGGGTGATGATGAACCTCGCGCCCAGCTTCCGGGGCTCGCCGTCGGCGTCGGGCGGGCCAAGCTTGTTGCGGGCTTCGATCCGGCCGCCATGGGCCTCGACGATCTGCCTCGAGATCGAGAGGCCAAGGCCGGAATTCTGGCCGAAGCCATGATCCGGCCGGTCGGTGTAGAAACGCTCGAAGATCCGCTCCAGCGCGCGGTCGGGGATGCCCGGCCCATCGTCTTCGACGGTCAGCGCCAGCGTGTTCGCGTCGCGCACGAGCGACACGGCCACGTCATGGCCAGGAGGGGAGAACGAGCGGGCGTTGTCGAGCAGGTTGACGATCACCTGTCCCAGCCGGCCATCGTGGCCCTGCACGAGCCAGCGCTCCTTGGCCGCGCGAGGGCCCATCACAAAGCCGATCGGGGCCTGGTCCGGCTTCCTGATCTCGTTCTGCATGCCGACCACCGTCTCCAGCAGCCTTGCCATGTCGACCGGCCCGGTCTCGCCGCGCGCCAGTTCCGCGTCGAGCCTCGAGGCGTCCGAAATGTCCGTGATCAGCCGGTCGAGACGCCGGACGTCATGGTGGATGACCGCCAGCAGCCGGTCCCGCGCGGCGTCGGTGCGCACCAGCGGCAGCGTCTCAACCGCGCTGCGCAGCGAGGTCAGCGGATTCTTCAGCTCATGCGCCACATCCGCCGCGAAGCTGCCGATGGCCTCGATGCGGGCGTAAAGCGCGGACGTCATGTCCCGCAAGGCGCCGGACAATTGCCCGATCTCGTCATGGCGGTCGGTGAAGTCCGGGATCTCCTGCCGCGACCTGACGCGCCGCCGCACCCGTTCGGCAGCTTCGGACAAGCGCTTCAAGGGCTCGCCGATGCCATGGGCCAGCAGGATCGAGAGCAGGGTCATGATCAGGCCGGCCACGCCGAAGACCTGGAAGATCACCACCCTCTCGGACGAGATGATCGCATCGATGTCGCCGCCCTGGGTGGACAAAAGGAGCGCGCCTCTGACCGAGCGCTGCCTCTGGATCGGAACCGCCACGGACACGATGGTGTCGCCGAGCGCATTGACCCTCACGACGCTGCGCTGCTGGCCCGAAAGGGCCCGGGCGACTTCCGGTATGGAGCGCCCGACCACCGTGTCGCTTTCATCGTAGCTCGAGATCTCGGCCCGCCCCAGACGCCGCTTGAGGCTGTTCCAGGTCCGCTCCACCATCGGCAGGTCGTCCCGCGCCAAGGGCGGCAGCTCGCGGCGCATGATGTCGCCCCTTGTGTAGAGCGTCCCTGAGTCCACGACGAGGAAGCCTTCCTTGTCGTAGACCCGGGCCCGGGTGCGCGTCGGCGTGACCAGCCGCCTCAGCAGCGGGCCGACGCGCTCCGGGTTGATCGAGAACTCCAGGATCGACTGCAGATCCTCGGTGACGCCGGAGCTTTCGCCGGCCTGAAGCTGCAGAAGCTTGTCCGGATCGATGCCGATCGTATCCGTCTCGACCGTGGCGGAGGCGGCGATCGCGCTCGCGATGATCTCGCCTTGGGTCTGCAGGCTCTGCACGCGCGCGTCGATCAGCCCTTCGCGGAACTGGTTGAGGTAGAGCAGGGCGACCAGCAGGACCACGAGGCCGGCGAGATTGAGCACGAGGATGCGCCGGGTCAGGCTCGAGGCCAGCCTGACGCTGAAGAACTGCACCGCGCGCTGCCAGCCCTTGCCCAGGGCGCGCTGCGCGCCGCGGGCCTGCCCGAGGCCCGAACGCGGCAACGCCTGCCGCGCCTTCGCGTCCGGCTCAGGCTTGTCGCCGCGCAATGCCGTCAATGATCCATCTCCGATGCCGCCGCAGCCCGCCGCTGGAAAGATGAGGCGGTCCGGCCCGCATGACCGGGCCGGCAGAGATCATGGCGCGGCTGGAAAACCGTGTCCACTTTCGCACAGATTTCCTGGAGCATCCGCCTGTCGCCAGCCCATCATCCTTCGCTGAAGCGATAGCCGACGCCATACAGCGTCTCGATCATCTCGAAGTCGTCATCGACCATCTTGAACTTCTTGCGCAGGCGCTTGATGTGGCTGTCGATCGTGCGGTCGTCGACATAGACTTCGTCATCGTAAGCGGCGTCCATCAAGGCGTTGCGGCTCTTGACCACCCCCGGCCGCTGGGCCAGCGACTGCAGGATCAGGAATTCGGTGACCGTGAGGATCACGGGCTCGCCTTTCCAGGTGCAGGTGTGGCGCTCGGGGTCCATCTTCAGGCTGCCCCGCTCAAGCGCCTTCACATCCTCGCCGCGGGCGGCGGCCGGCAGGTCCTTGGCGCCGACCCGGCGCAGGATGGCCTTGACGCGCTCGACGAGCAGCCGCTGCGAGAACGGCTTCCTGATGAAGTCGTCGGCACCCATCTTGAGCCCGAACAGCTCGTCGATCTCGTCATCCTTGGAGGTGAGGAAAATGACCGGCATATCCGATTTCTGGCGCAGGCGGCGCAGTAGCTCCATGCCGTCCATGCGCGGCATCTTGATGTCGAAGATGGCGAGGTCCGGCGGGTTCTGCTTCAACCCTTCGAGCGCGGAGGCGCCATCCGTATAGGTGCTGATCTTGTAGCCCTCGGCTTCAAGGGCGATCGACACTGAAGTCAGGATATTGCGGTCGTCATCGACCAGCGCGATGGTTGGCATCAGTCATGTCCCATTTCTGTCGCCGGGGAATTGTGGCGGCGCTTCTGGTTTGACGCCGACGGCGGCGAAACCATGGCCACAATCTAGCGATCCAGCGGCGAGAGCGCTATGCTGCATGTGTGATTTGCCGCAATTGGCTGGAATAGTTGTCGAAAGCCCTTGTTTTGAGCACATCGAAGACGATCCGGAACACAGATGACGACGCCCGTGCCTTGGCGAGGAGCCTCGTGCGGGCCACCCCGTTCGCGAGCCTGGCGACAATCTCGGGCGACGGCTTCCCCCTGGCCACGCTGGCAAGCGTCGCCAGCGCCTTCGACGGATCGCCGCTGACTGCGGTGTCCCGGCTGTCCGGGCACACGTCGAACCTTCTCGCGGACCCGCGCTGCAGCCTGCTTTTCCAGCGCACGGGCAAGGGCGACCCGCTCGCCCACCCGCGCATCAGCGTCAAGGGCCTTGCCCGGTTCGTGGAGCGCGGGTCGGCCGAGGGGCAGGCGTTCCGGCGGCGCTTCCTGGCCCGGCAGCCCAAGTCCGAGCTTTACATCGACTTCCCCGATTTCCTCTTCATCCGCATCGAGGTCCAGTCCGCCAGCCTGAACGGGGGCTTCGGCAAGGCTTTCGAGCTGGAGCCGGCCGACCTGCTGACCGACACGTCCGGCGCGGGCGAGCTCAGCGAGGCCGAGGATGACATCGTCGCGCACATGAACCAGGACCATCCGGACGCTGCCGCGCTCTACGCGACCAAGCTCGGCGGCCGCGAGCCCGGCGCGTGGCGCGTGGTCAGCGTCGATCCCGGCGGCTTCGAGGTCGCCGCAGGGACCGAGATGGTCCGGATCGAATTTGCGCGGCGGGCCCCGACGCTGGGCGCTGTCCGCAAGGAGATGGCGCTGCTGGCGAAAGAGGCGCGCGAGCGCTGATCGGGATGCTCCCTGCATTCACCAAAATTCTGCATTCGACGCTTGCACCGCACGGGAATTGCGCTTTCGGCCCAGCCCGCACTTGAGCGCCGCCGGACGCCGGTCTATCTCCAGAAGCCAACAGGTGCGCGCCCGCCAACGAACGCGCCGTTCAGGAGGACTATCCCGTGGAAGACATCGGCATGTTCAATGCGGCCCATGGCGCGGATGCGTTCGGGTTCCGCAACCTCAAGCGCGTCTACTGGAATCTGGAGGCGCCGCTTCTGGCCGAGGAATCGCTGAAGCGCGGCGAAACCCGCCTTGCGGCCGGCGGGGCGCTGGTGGCTGACACAGGCCAGCACACCGGCCGCTCGCCGAAGGACAAGTTCACCGTCCGGGACGCCGCGACCGAGGGCACTGTGTGGTGGGACAACAACGGCGCGATCGAGCCGGGCCAGTTCGACACGCTGCTGGCGGACTTCCTCACGCATGCCGAGGGCAAGGAGCTTTTCGCGCAGGACCTCCATGGCGGGGCCGACCACGCCCACCGCGTCAAGGTCCGCGTCTTCACCGAATATGCGTGGCACTCGCTGTTCATCCGCAACCTGCTGATCCGTCCCGATGCGGTGGAGCTGGCGGGCTTCATGCCGCAGATGACCATCATCGACCTGCCCTCGTTCAAGGCGGACCCGAAACGTCACGGCTGCCGCTCGGAGACGATCATCGCCGTGAACTTCGCTCGCAAGATCGTCCTGATCGGCGGCACGTCCTATGCCGGCGAGATGAAGAAATCGGTCTTCACCTATCTCAACTATGCCTTGCCCGCCGCGCAGGTCATGCCGATGCACTGCTCCGCGAATGTGGGCGCGAAAGGCGACGTCGCGGTGTTCTTCGGTCTGTCCGGAACCGGCAAGACGACATTGTCGAACGATCCGAACCGCACGCTTCTCGGCGACGACGAGCATGGCTGGTCCACCGATGGCGTCTTCAACTTCGAGGGGGGCTGCTATGCCAAGACAATCCGGCTGTCGCGTGATGCGGAGCCCGAAATCTACGCCACGACCGAGCGTTTTGGCACGGTGCTGGAGAACGTCACGCTCGATCCGCTGACGCGCAAGCCAGATTTCGACGATGCGTCGAAGACCGAGAACACACGCTGCGCCTATCCGCTGGAGTTCATCGCCAACGCCAGCAGCACGGGCAGGGCGGGGCATCCTCGGAACATCGTCATGCTGACATGCGATGCGTTCGGCGTGCTGCCGCCGATCGCGAAGCTGACGGGCGCCGAGGCGATGTATCATTTCCTTTCCGGCTACACCGCCAAGGTGGCCGGCACGGAAAAGGGCGTCAAGGATCCCGAGGCGACCTTCTCGACATGCTTCGGCGCGCCGTTCATGCCGCGCCATCCTTCGGTCTACGGCAACCTGCTGCGCGACCTCATCGACCGGCATCATGTCGACTGCTGGCTCGTCAATACCGGCTGGACCGGCGGCAAGTTCGGCGCCGGGCGGCGCATGCCGATCCGGGTGACGCGGCGGCTGCTGACCGCGGCGCTGGACGGCTCGCTGACCCGCGCCGACTACCGGCGCGACCCGTACTTCGGCTTCGCCGTGCCGACCTCCGTGCCGGGGGTCGAGCCGCACATCCTGTATCCGGTCAAGACCTGGCAGGACAAGGCGGAGTTCTCCGAGACCGCGAAGCGGCTCGTGGCGATGTTCCGCGAGAACTTCAAGCGCTTCGAGGCGCATGTCGACGACGCCGTGAAGGCCGCCGCCCCGGCCAGCAGCCTGGCGGCCTGACCGGAAGATGGCGCGCACGGCCGATGTCCTGCTCAAGGCCATGATGCTGTCCGCCACCCTGCTCATCCTCGCCCTCGCCCTGTGGGCGGGGCTGGCCATATGGCACCGCGCACCCTGGCCCGGAGCTTTCGCCGCCCTTTTCGCCGCCGCGGTGCTCGCCGGGCTTGTCCTGGCCTGGCGCTCCGGCGGCGCGTCGGCGGGACTCGGGCTTGGATTCGGGCTGCTGGCTGCGGCGTTCGGCGCGACCTTCATCTGGTGGAGCACGATCGAGCCGCGCGCGGACCGCGCCTGGGCCGCGCCCCTGGCGCGCATCCCCTCCGTCAGCATCGATGGGGACCGGTTCACGATCTCGAACGTGCGGAACTTCACCTGGCGCAGGAAAGCCGGCGCGGCGCAGGAAAACGGCGAAGAAGCAGCTGAAGAGATCGCCGAGGAACGCTGGGAGACGCGCGCCTACGATCTGGGCAAGGCTTCGGGCGTCGACCTGTTCTTCTCGTACTGGACAGGCCCTTTGATCGCGCATGTCCTGGTCTCGGTCACCTTCGACGACGCACCGCCGCTGAGCTTCTCGATCGAGATCCGGCGCGAGCAGGGCGAGGTCTATTCGTCGCTGGCTGGCTTCTTCAAATCGTATGAGCTCGCCATCATAGCGGCCGACGAGCGCGACATCATCCACCTGCGCACCAATGTCTGGCGCGAGGACGTCAGGCTCTACCGGCTCAATGTCGGCCGCGAGAAGGCGCGCGCGCTGCTTCTGGCCTACGCCGCCGAGATCAACGCGCTCGCCGCGAAGCCGCGCTGGTACGACACGCTGGGAGCCAACTGCAGCACCGTATCCTACCGGCTGGCGCGCCAGCTCTGGCCGACGCTCTCGTTCGACTGGCGCATCCTGCTGCCCGGCCGGGGCCCCGACTACGCCTATGAGATCGGCGCCGTCCGCACGGACATGCCCCTGACGGAGCTGAAGGCCCGCGCCGCGATCAGCGAGGTGGCACGCAATTTGCCAGCGGGAGCGGACTTCTCGGCCGCCATCCGCGCCGCGGCTCCGGCCGCACAGCCATGAGCGGCAAGGCGCAGTCGCCAGATGGGGATTGGCCGCCAGCGGCATTGGCGGAAATGCCAGCTTCAATTCCCGGCGCGTTCGGGTGTAGGTTCAACGTCAGGCAGATGCCGGCAAACGAAAAAGGGACACGACATATGGGACGCGAGCACATGGGACGCGAGCACTTGAGACGCCGGATCGTGAAGGGCCTGGCGATCGCCGCCGGCCTCGCCATGCTTCCCGCCGCCGCCCAGGCTCAGGAGAAGCTCAAGATCGGCTTCATCTATGTGGGCCCGGTCGGCGATTTCGGGTGGAGCTACCAGCATGACGTGGGCCGCAAGGCCATCGAGGCCGCCTTCCCCGGCCGCGTCGAGACCACCTTCATCGAAAGCGTGCCCGAGGCCGGCTCGGACCGGGTGATCGAGCAGTTGGCCCGCACCGGCCACAAGCTGATCTTCACCACGTCGTTCGGCTACATGGAGCCGACGTTGCGGGTCGCGGCGCGCTTCCCGGACGTGAAGTTCGAGCACGCGACAGGCTTCAAGCGCGCGCCGAACGTGGCGACGTATTCCGCCAAGTTCCATGAGGGGCGCTACATCGCCGGGCAGATCGCCGGCAAGATGACCAAGACCAACACCCTGGGCTATGTCGGCGCCTTCCCGATTCCGGAAGTGGTGGCCGGCATCAACGCCTTCTATCTCGGCGCCAAGTCCGTCAATCCGAACATAGAGATCAAGACCGTCTGGGTGAACTCATGGTTCGACCCGCCGAAGGAGGCGGACGCGGCCAAGGTGCTGCTCGACCAGGGCGCGGATGTCATCACGCAGCACACGGATTCGCCAGCGCCCGTGCAGCAGGCCGCGGCGCGCGGCAAGCTGGCCTTCGGCCAGGCCTCCGACATGGCGCAGTTCGGCCCGAACAACGTCCTGACCTCGATCATCGACGACTGGAATCCCTACTACATCGAGCGCGTCAAGGCCGTGCTGGACGGCACATGGACCTCGAAGGACACGTTCGACGGATTGGCCAAGGGCAAGGTCAAGATGGGCCCATACGTCAACATGCCCGCCGACGTGAAGGCCATGGCCGAGGCGACGGAAGCCTCGATCAAGTCCGGCGCGTTCGATCCGTTCAAATGCCCGGTGATCGACCAGGCCGGGCAGACGGTGGAGTGCAAGGGCGACGGCAGGCTTTCGGACGAGCAGGTCTTCGGCATGAACTTCTACGTGCAGGGCATCAAGGACGCCCTGCCGAAGTGAGCCGCCACGCGAAAGCCCGGACGGCGCATGGCGCCGATCCGGGATCGCTCGAGGCTAGCCGCGCCTGCAATGCCGCATCGTTCAGCGTCGATCATCTTTCCGCATCGAGATGGAAATCCTCTTGATGCGGGACACCCTGCTAGCGGGAGCGGCAGCGGCCCGTGTTGGTGCGCTCCTTGTCGCCGTCATCGTAGTTGATGCCGACAGCGCCGCCGGCAAGCGACGCGATCACGCCCGGATACCACGTGCCGGCGCCCTTGAAGTTGCATTCGACGCGCGTGCCGATCGCCCAGGTGTATGGCCGCACGTTGGCCACGTTGAGCGTTTCGCGGTCGCCGTCGTCGTAAGCGACGGTGATGCGGTCGCCGCTCACGGCCTGGATGACGCCCGGGAACCAGAACTGCCCCCCCTTGAAGCGGGCGAGCACCCAATCGCCGTTGGTCTGCGCGCTGGCCGCGGTCAATCCGGCCAACATTGCGGCGGCTGCGAGGACAAGACTTCTGAAGCTGGAATTCATGGAGAGCCGCCTTCACATCAAACCGCCCATGCGGCGTGGGATCGTCCTTAAATCATGGGCGATCGGGCGTAGCGAGCGGATTGCGCCGGACTAGTTAAGCAATTCGGCCAACCGGTTATGACGGCTGGTTCATTCCGCATCGCCGCGCTTTTGCCGATGGGACCGGGCGCAGGAGGCGCTTGCGAGGTCTGCCGCGCCAGTCCGCCGCCGGAATCAGGCCCATTCGGAACCGCCGGCCAGATGGCGCGTTGACCCTCCGGACGCCGGCGCGACGGTCGCGGCCCTGGCGCGCATGGAGGACGACATGAAAGCGCTTGTCTGGCACGGCCGCGGAGATGTGCGGTGTGAATCCGTCCCGGATCCGCGCATCGAGCACGGCCGCGACGCCATCGTGAAGGTGACGGCCTGCGCGATCTGCGGCTCGGACCTTCACCTCGTCGGCGGCTTCGTGCCCGGGATGGAGTCAGGCGACGTGCTGGGCCACGAGACCATGGGCGAGGTTGTGGAGGTCGGGTCCGACAACAAGAAGCTGAATGTCGGAGACCGCGTCGTCATCCCCTTCACCATCTGCTGCGGCGAGTGCCGGCAATGCAAATGGGGCAACTGGTCCTGCTGCGAGCGCACGAACCCGAACGGCGCCCTTCAGGCGAAGGCCAACGGCTATCCCAGCGCCGGCATGTTCGGCTACTCGCACCTGACCGGCGGCTTCGCCGGGGGGCAGGCCGAATACATCCGCGTGCCCTATGCCGATGTCGGCCCGGTCAAGGTGGCCGAGAACCTGACGGACGAGCAGGCGCTCTTCCTGTCCGACATCTTCCCCACCGGCTACATGGCCGCCGAGAACTGCGACATCAAGCCGACCGACACCATCGCCGTGTTCGGCTGCGGGCCGGTCGGCCTGTTCGCCGTCAAGTCCGCGCTGCTGCTGGGCGCCAAACGCGTGATCGCCATCGACACGGTGCCCGAACGGCTCGCGCTCGCGCGAGAATGCGGGGCGGAGACGATCGATTACGGCAACGCCGACGTGCAGGAGGCCCTGAGCGACATGACCGGCGGACAGGGGCCGGACGCCGTGATCGAGGCCGTCGGCATGGAGAGCCACGGCGCGGACGGGTTCCTGCAGAAGGCGGCCTCGGCCGTCCAGTCCACGATCACGGCCGGCGAGCGCACGTATGCGTTGAATGAGGCGATCATCGCCTGCCGGCCGGGCGGCATCGTCTCGCTGCCCGGCGTGTTCATCGGGCCTGTCGGGCCGGTGATGATGGGGGCTTTCGTCAACAAGGCGCTGACCATGAAGACCGGCCAGACGCACATGCTGCGCTACATGGAGCCGCTGATGCGCCGGATCGAGAACGGCGAGATCGACCCCACGTTCCTCATCACCCACCGCACGGCGAAGCTGGAGGACGGCCCTGACCTCTACAAGACCTTCCGCGACAAGAAGGACGGCTGCGTGAAGGTGGTGATGCGCCCGCATGGGTGAGAGGGGGGGAATGGGTTTGCTAGGGGCGAAACCACAACAGACTTGTGTAACATGCCCGTCGACGTGAAGGCGATAGCCGAAGCGACCGAAGCCGCGCTCAAGGCCGGCACCGCCGACGCCTTCATGTGCCCGGTGATCGATCAAGCCGGCAAGACGGTCGAATGCAAAGGCAATCGCCGCCTCTCGGACGAACAGGTTTTTGGGATGAATTTTTACGTGCAGGGCATCAAGGACGTGCTGCCGAAGTTAGGGGGCCACTCGCGGGTGATCCCGGACGGCGTATGGCGCTAATTCAAAATAGTATGTTTGGTCGTTGTCATGGTCGGGCTTGACCCGACCATCCACGTATTTTGGTCGGATGCTTCACATGCAACTGTCTGTATATCCACAGTGCTTTTGGGTCTGAGGTTGACTCTAACATAGCTTACTCATTTGCTGGCTGCTCCGGCAAAGGGGCAGTTATGACGACCAAGCTAAAGCTTAAAATAGGTAATATCGAGTTCGAGTACGAAGGTGACTCCGTCTACGATGTTGAGGCTGTTAAGGACCTCTTCAGTCATATTGGTTTGGTAGCCAGCGCCGCGCCTCAAGGTGCTTTTGAGAATCAGTCGCCGCATACTGAGGCGGAGAACGGGGACGGAGGTGGAGATTTTCCCGAAGGGATTTCTAACCTTTCAGTGCAGACCGTTGCAGCTCGACTTGGCGGCAAGTCTGCGAAGGACGTCACGCTCGCCGCCGCCGCTCATCTTCAAATATGCCAGAGTAAAAATAGCTTCACACGTAAGGAGTTGCTTGACGGCATGAAACAGGCCAATGGATATTACGATAAGATGATGAGTAAAAACCTCAGCAGCACCCTTCAGAGCCTTGTTTCTGCAAAACTATTTTTAACTATGACAGGCGATCAAATATCTCTTTCTGCAGAAGAATTGAAACGTTTGAAGGCCAAAATTGCTCAGTCTTGAAAGCCTTAAACTGGCTCTTCAGCGTGACGGACTGTCCCGGGCCGATAAAGTCCTCCTTGTTATCGCGAGCCTTGACCTGCCGGTGAAGAACCCCGCCATTATGGCGCGGGCGCAGGAAGTTGGTTGTAACATGAGGACATGGAACATTGCTGACATCTTGGCGAAGGCAAACGGGGTTACCTTAAAAGTGCCAAGTGGCTACGAGATTTCAGAAAAAGGCCACACTAGGCTACAAGATCTTGGCATCAGCAGACTTCCGCCTGCTGCTGCGAAAATAGCCCAAGACCTCCGCAAGCACCTGGCTTCAATTAGGGACGTCTCGACACGTGCCTTCGTAGCCGAAGCCATCACCTGCCACGAAGCAGCGCTCTATCGGTCAGCCATCGTTATGTCGTGGCTCGCCGCTGTCGGCGTTTTGCACAGTGAAGTCGTAGCTAAGCATCTGTCAGCCTTTAACAGCGAGGCTACAAGGGTTGATAGCAGGTGGAGACCTGCGGCCACCATGGACGATCTCGGCCGCATGAAGGAATCCGACTTTTTGGAACGCATCGCAACCATTGGGATGGTTGGCAGGAACGTTAAGACGCAACTCGTGGTCGGCCTGAATTTGCGGAACGGCTGTGGCCATCCAAATAGTCTGAAGGTCGGTGCCAACACGGTTGCTGCACACATTGAAATGCTGCTCCTTAACGTTTTTGATAAATTCTCCTCATGAGGCTACCCCTTCGCCCAAAAAACAACCGTCACCAGCTGGAAGATCGGGATCAGGATCGCGCCGCGCCGCAGCCTATAGCAGAAGAAGCTAGCCACATTCACGCCCATGTCCTTGGCGAGGACATATACTATGAAATTGGGGGCGTTGCCGAAATCCGTGATCGCACTAGTGTAGATCGCGGCCAACGCAGGGCCAGCGCTTTTCTGGGCCGGCCTGCCTGTCAGTTCCTAAAGGTCACTGCCTGCAAACGATCACTCCCCCAGCCTTGGCACACGGATTGCTTGAGCTGTCGTGGCCCGGCGCACCCGCTGTGCCGCTGGTGACTGCTGGCCGTGATGGCTACGGGGGAGTACGCATGGAACGCCGTTTGTTGCTTAAAGTCGGCGTGTTTGCCCCGTTGGCGGCGCCTACGATCCTGCGCGCGCAGGGTGCCTGGCCCAACCGGCCGGTCAAGATCATCAATCCCTATGCGCCCGGCGGCACGTCTGATGTGGTCGTGCGGGCGCTCGCCCCGCTGCTTGAGCGCCAGTTCGGCCAGCCTTTCGTGGTCGAAAACCGCGCTGGCGCGGGAGGGGCGGTCGGCACCGCAGCCGTCGCGGCCGCGCCACCCGATGGACACACGCTGCTCGTGACAAACACGGGGCCGCTTGCCGTCTCGCCCTTC
>JANOCI010000052.1:0-3037 GCA_031412095.1 Allobosea sp. | reverse complement strand
TCGGCGGCAAACCTATCTCGGAGACCTGGCTGAACCGATGGACGCCTTAGCCGATCCCAAGCATGTCACGGAGGTTGCCAGCGTTGATGCCGGGCATGCGCCTTCGGTACGGGCCGAGCCTGCATTGCCGCCCGAAAACCGTCTCGACATGCCCACCCAGTCGCTGCGGAGGTGGAGACGCAGCGAAGAGCGCGCTCCTGCCCGGCCGTCTGCATGGTCCACGCCCATCATGTCGCGCATCCTCGTGTTCGGGTCCGCGCTGCTGCTGACGGCCTACGGCGTGCGCGAAATGTACGAGGTCGTGTCGGTGAGCCGCACGACGGCCCTGCAGTACGTGCTGCTCGCACTCTTCACCGTGAACTTTTCCTGGATCGCACTCGCCTTCACAAGCGCGGTGCTGGGCTTTGCGGTCCTGCTGTTCAAGCGATCCGACACGCCGCGCGCCCTGAGCTTGAGCCAGCGCACCGTGATCGTGATGCCCATCTACAATGAAACGACCGCCCGCACGTTCGCAGCCGTGGCCGCGATCCGGGAGTCGGTCGACGCGACGGGGCTCGGCGAAAGCTTCGACTACTTCATCTTGTCGGACACCACCGACCCAGACATCTGGGTGGCCGAGGAGCGCGCCTTCTTAGCGTTGCGCGAGCGAATGGGTCGCAACGCCCGCCTGCATTACCGGCATCGGCCGAAGAACCATCACCGCAAGGCTGGCAACATCGCGGACTTCGTGACGCGCTGGGGCGGCCATTACCAGCAGATGGTCGTGCTCGACGCGGACAGCCTCATGACGGGCGACTGCATCGTGCGCCTCGCCGCGGCGATGGAGGCGGATCCCGACGCGGGAATCATCCAGTCGCTGCCGCTGATCATCAACCGCAACACGCTGTTCGCGCGTCTGCAGCAGTTCGCGGCGCGGGTCTACGGCCCGGTCATCGCCACGGGCCTTGCGCAATGGGCCGGGCGCGACTGCAATTACTGGGGCCATAACGCCATCATCCGCACGGCCGCGTTCGCCGCGCATTGCGGGCTGCCGGACCTGAAGGGAAAGCCGCCGCTCGGAGGCCATATCCTGAGCCATGACTTCGTCGAGGCGGCCCTCATCCGCCGGGCCGGATGGTCGGTCTACATGCTGCCGGATCTGCATGGTTCGTATGAAGAAAGCCCGCCTTCGCTGATCGATCTCTCGGCACGGGACCGGCGGTGGTGCCAAGGCAACCTGCAGCATAGCCGCGTGATGTTCGCCAGCGGCCTGAAATGGCCGACACGGCAGCACTTCGCCACAGGCATCATGTCCTACATGGCGTCGCCGTTCTGGCTGATGCAGCTCGTCGTCGGCATCGCGCTGGTTCTGCAGGTCAAATATGCGCGGCCCGAATACTTCACCAACGAGTTCACATTGGTGCCGATCTGGCCCCGCTTCGATCCAGAGCGATCATTGGCCCTGTTCGGGCTGACGATGGCGATCCTCCTCGCTCCCAAGCTGTTCGGCTGGCTGCTGACGCTGTTCAACAATGCCGAGAGGCGGGCTTGCGGCGGAGGGATCCGCCTCACGATTTCCGCCATCCTGGAGATCATCATGTCCGCACTGCTCGCGCCGATCATGATGGTGATCCAGTCCGGCTCCGTCTTCCAGATCATCGCCGGTCGGGACACGGGCTGGAACCCGCAACGCCGCGACGACGGCTCGATACCGTTCCAGGACATCGTCCGGCGTCACCGGCTGCACACTGTGCTTGGCGTGTTCACCGGCGTCGTCGCGTTCCTCATCGCGACCTCGCTGTTCGCTTGGATGTCGCCGACGATCATCGGCCTGCTGCTGGCCATTCCGCTTTCATGGGCCAGCGGCCAGTTGGCGATCGGGCTCTGGCTCAAGCGGCGCAAGCTCCTGCTGACCCCGGAGGAAGGCTCGCCGCCAGCGATAGCGACACGCGCCAACGCATTGCAGCAGGAATTCGCCAAGGCGGGCTTCGATGAGTCCGATGGCCTCCTGGCGCTTCATCAGCACGAAGCACTGTTTGACGCGCATCAGGACATGCTGCCTCCGGCAACAACCCGGGCGCGAGGCCAGGTCGAAGCCGACCGGGCCGTCGCGCAGGCCAAGCTCGTGGACGCGAAGACCATCGACGAGGCCATGGTCTGGCTCAAGCCGAAGGAGCGCATGGTCGTCCTGCACGACAGGGCCTTGCTGTTCCTCCTCAAGCAACTCGAAGGCCCAAGCCGCGCAGCGTCGCTGGCGGGCGAGTGACTGTTCCGGCCGCATGCGTCGATGCCCCGGTTCAGGCAGACAGGCGCAACGTGTCGGCGACGGCCTTGCAGATGTCGATCAGCGCGGCATCGTCAGGCGCCGCTCGCCTCGGGCGGAAACTGCAGAACCGCACCGGCTTCGTCGACGCAAGCGGAACGAGAATGCAGCCGCTTCTCATGGCCTGCAGCGCGGCGAGCCGATCGGTGACGTGAAGGCCGACGCCGTCCGCGACCAGCCGGAGCGCCACCGACGTATGCGAAACGGTGACGGTCGCGTTGTGCGTGGGCATCCCTTGCAGGCTTGCCCGGACCAGGGCGCCGATGGTGGTGTCCGTCGACAGCAAGATCAGGCGGGCATCCGCAAGATCGCAGACGTCGAGTTCGGTCCGAAGCGCCAGAGGATGCCGAGACGGGAGCACAACGACGATTGGCGACATCGCCATGGGCTCGATGACGAGTTCGTCATGCCGGCCGATGAGATTGCCGAAGCCAACGTCGAACGGACGCGCCAGCTTCGAAAATCCGAAATCCCGCTGCGTGTGGACATCGATCCTGAATCCCGTCCCGCCAGGATCAGCGGCAAGCAGGCGCGCCACGGCCGGCGCGACGATGGTCTCGGCATGGCGCGACAAGGCTGCGATGCGCAGCGGCTGTCGCCCGCGCTTGCCAAGGCCTCGACCGAATCTGCCGAGTTCGTCACAGAGCGACAACGTCTCGCGCGCCCGCCCATGAAATTCGGAGCCCTGTGCCGTCGGAACCATGCGGCGCTCGCTGCGGTCGAAAAACGTGATGC
>JANOCI010000051.1:0-6575 GCA_031412095.1 Allobosea sp. | reverse complement strand
GCGGGCTTGCCGTCCAGGGTCTTGTTCTGCGCCAGCGCTGCGCCCGGCGGCAGCAGCGCCGAAAGCACGAGCCCCGTCAGCAGCGCGGCGGCGATGGCAGGGAGGTTGCGGTGGGGCTTGGGCATTGGTCGCATGTGCGGTTCCTCCTGCTGCGCGATGGCCGGCGTCAGCTTTGTCGGCCAGCAGGATGATGGCTGCATTGCAGGACGATGACAACGAGACGACAGCGCAGCGGATCGCCGCCCGATCTTCAGCCGAACAGCCTGCTTCCTGACTGGTCGATGATCTGGCGCGCCTTCATGAACGTCATCTCGACGGCGTCATCCTTCGATCCGAAACGGTCGGCGCGGATGAAGCGGTGCGATTTGAGTTCGCCGTCGATCTCCTTCTCGATCACGCCGCACATCTGCCATTGCCCCTCGGCCTGATAGGGCGTGGCGTGGATGGTGAACCCGTCATGCTCGGACGTGGGCGCAGGGGCCTCGGGCTTCGCTGCGTCGCCTCCGCCGAAAAGTTTTTTGAAGAAGGACATGGACAGGGCTCCGTTCAACGTTCGGTGAAGGCGAGCCGGGCTGCCAGCGCGCCGAAGGCGCCGGCGAAGGAGCGGCGCATCCATGACATGACCCTTGGCCGGCCGATGACATGGTCGCGCATGGCCGCCGCGAACAGCCCGTAAATGGCGAAGACGACGAACGTCATGGCCATGAACACGCCGCTGAGCGTCAGCATGTCGAGCAGCGGGTCTACTGCGGCCTTGCCGGCGAACTGCGGCAGAAAGGCCACGAAGAAGATCGTCAGCTTGGGATTGAGCAGATTGAGCGCGATGCCGTCGATGATCACGCGCGACACGGAGCGCGCTGCAGGATCGGCGTCAAGGCGCATGGCGCCTTTCTCCCGCAAGGTCTGCCACGCCATCCAGAGCAGGTAGGCGACGCCGGCATACCTGACGGCCTCGTAAAGCAGCGCGGACGTATGGAGCAAGGCCGCGAGCCCCATGATCGCGGCGATCAGGTGAGGCACGATGCCGAGGGTGCACGCGAAGGCCGCGACCAGGCTGGCCTTGCCGCCCCGCCCCAGCCCCGTCGCGATCGTATAGACCGCGCCCGTGCCCGGCGAGGCGACGACGATGAACGTGGTGATCCAGAATTCCGGCGACATGCTATGAAAAACTTTCTTGCCATTGATGGTAGGTTACGTCTTTTCCAGTAACCTTCCATTCAATACGCCCGTTTGCATTTCGATCTAAGACAACCGCAGCAGCAGCTGACGGACTAGAAAATGCATAGTCTCTCTCAAATATAAAATTTTTTCCATCCTTAGACGATACAAGAATTCCTTGAGCAACCAATTCAGTCTTCAGAACCTGATAGCCTTTTCCAACATTCTGTGTGTCTTTTCGAGATTCTGATCCTTTGAAGACAACAAATTCGCCTTCAACTTCCGCCGCGCGTGCAGAGACGCCGCTATTATGTCGGATCTCAAACGTCACTTCTGATGCCGCGTCAACTGTGCCTGCGCTTGCAACCGCAGAAACTTGCGGAACTGCGTATGCTTTCAAGAGATCAAGACCAATAACCGGCAATACAATACGTAAGTTTGCTAGAAATGCCTCCATGTTAGCACGGTCAGCTTCTGGAAGTCTGCGGCGATCTGCGTCCGGAGCCTGACCATTATCCAAACTTACACGTCCAGCCGAGGTAGTAATTTCTATCAACCGAGCTTCCAGATAACGCACATGACCTTTTGTTAGGGCCTCATCTGAAGTTGTAACGACCGCCGCATGTTCCCAAAATTTGCGATTACTAGCACTCTGAGCTATCCGCTCGCGCACACAATCTGCTTCTCCTATGTAAGCGCGATTCCTGAGTCCATCATTAGGGTCAGGACCGAAAAGGATGTAAATACCTGTTCGGTCGACTTCTGGGCGAGCTAAAAGCTTCCCAAATGTCGCCTGAGACGAAAACAAAACTGTCCCTGTCCACCCATGAATCGACGCGATCATGAGGCCATTTGGGGAGCCATCAACAAGAAAAAGTTGAATGCTACGACCAAATGTTTCCTGAACCTGCACCACAGTGTTCCAGCCTCAATTATCCAGAAAGCTCCTGAGTTTCCGTGACCTTGACGGATGCTTCAGCTTGCGCAGCGCCTTCGCCTCGATCTGGCGGATGCGTTCGCGGGTGACCGAGAACTGCTGGCCGACCTCTTCCAGCGTGTGGTCGGTGTTCATGCCGATGCCGAAGCGCATGCGCAGGACGCGCTCCTCGCGCGGTGTGAGCGAAGCGAGCACTCTCGTCGTGGTCTCGCGCAGGTTCGACTGGATCGCCGCGTCGATGGGCATCAGCACGTTCGGGTCGGGGATGAAGTCGCCCAGGTGCGAATCCTCCTCGTCGCCGATCGGCGTCTCGAGGCTGATCGGCTCCTTGGCGATCTTGAGCACCTTGCGCACCTTCTCCAGCGGCATGGCGAGCTTCTCGGCCAGTTCCTCCGGGGTCGGCTCGCGGCCGATCTCGTGCAGCATCTGGCGCGACGTGCGGACGATCTTGTTGATCGTCTCGATCATATGCACAGGGATGCGGATGGTGCGGGCCTGGTCCGCGATCGAACGCGTGATCGCCTGCCGGATCCACCAGGTGGCGTAGGTCGAGAACTTGTAGCCCCGGCGGTACTCGAACTTGTCCACCGCCTTCATCAGGCCGATGTTGCCCTCCTGGATCAGGTCGAGGAACTGCAGCCCGCGGTTGGTGTATTTCTTGGCGATCGAGATCACGAGGCGCAGGTTGGCCTCGATCATCTCCTTCTTGGCCTGCCGGGCTTCGCGCTCGCCCTTCTGCACCATGTTGACGATCTTGCGGAACTCGACGATTTCGAGCCCGGTCTCGGAGGCGAGGTTATGGATGTCCTCGCGCATGTCCTTGATGCGGTCCTTTTCGGAGCCGATGAATTCCTTCCAGCCCTTCGAGCCGAGCTTGGACACGCGCAGGAGCCATTTCGGGTCGAGCTCGCCGCCCTGATGGTTCTTCAGGAAGTCTTCGCGCGACACCCCGTAGGACTCCGCGAGACGAAGCAGGCGAGTCTCCTGGCTGATCAACCTTTTGTTGATGTCGTAAAGCTGCTCGACCAACGCTTCGATGCGGTTCTGGTTGAGCGAGAGGGACTTGACGGCCGTGACGATGTCGCTCTTGAGCTCGCGATACTTGCGCTCCTGCGCCGGCGTAAGCTTGGTGTTGGCCAGCCTGTGCTCGATGTCCTGATCCTGGAGGCGGCGAAGCTTCTTGTAGTTGTCGGCGATGTCGTCGAACGTCTCGAGGACCTTGGGCTTCAGCTCCGCTTCCATGGCCGACAGCGAGACGTTGTTCTCGATGTCGTCGTCATCCATGTCGGCGGGTGGCGCGATGACCTCCTCGCCATCCTCGTTGAGGGTCCGGGCTGCCTGCGGCTCCGGCTCGTCGAAGCCGTCCGCGCCTTCGACCTTCGGCGCGCCCTTGCCATCCGGGCCGGCATAAGTGGCTTCGAGATCGATGATCTCGCGCAGCAGCACCTTGCCCTCGTTCAATTCATCCCGCCAGATGATGATGGCCTGGAAGGTCAGCGGGCTCTCGCAAAGCCCGGCGATCATCGCCTCGCGGCCGGCCTCGATGCGCTTGGCGATGGCGATCTCGCCCTCGCGCGACAGCAGCTCGACCGAGCCCATCTCGCGCAGGTACATGCGCACCGGATCGTCGGTGCGCTCGGACGCCGCAAGGTTCTGCTCCATCTTGACGGGCATCGCGGTGCGGACAGGCTCCGGGCTCTCGCCCTCCACCTCTTCCTCGGCGTCGGCTTCCGCCCCTGCCGGCGTCTCGGCCGCAGCCTCGTCGTTGTCGTCGGACTCGACCACATTGATGCCCATCTCGGAGAGTTGGGCATAGACGTCCTCGATCTGGTCCGAGGTGAACTCCTCGGACGGCAAGACGTCGTTCAGCTCTTCATATGTCACGAAGCCGCGCTTTTTCGCGGCCTTGATCATGCGCTTGACGGCCTGATCGTTAAGGTCCAGCAATGGGCCGTCGGATTGGGGCTTCTTGTCCTCGGGCCCGTCTTCGCCCGCTGCCGTCTTGGTCACCATGCGTCCGTTCTCTCATCCAACGTCTTGTCGCTGACATGGCCCGGAGTGGGCACCCCAACGTCAAAAAGGGGCTGCCACGGCTTGCACAAAGCCATGAGCATCCCGTCTGATTCGCCTCATCTCCAGATGGCGGACTCGCCCTTACGGATCAGTTACCATCTGCGGGTCCGGTCGCGCGGCGGGCCAGCCCGCAATATCGCGATGGATGGTGCACGCAGCCGCTTGAGTGCGCCGAAGCTCCAGCCCTCGCGGGCCATGACCAGTCTTCATTCCTGTGACGCCTCGGTGCCCTCGATCGACGACAACCTCGTTTTCACATCCAGCAACCACGCAAGGCTCTCCTCGCTTGCGTCGTCCGAGAAGGCGCGCTGGGCAGCCTTCAGTTCGGTATGTAGCGTGCGCGCACGCCGATGCAAGACAAGAGCTTGCCGAATCGTGTCATAAACAGCATGCGCATCTGCATTCGGTGCAATTCTGCTCCGGTCGCCGGGCGCAACAAGGCGCTCAAGGCGCGTGTACGCGTCCTTCGCCGCTCCCGATTCGAGCAAGCGCTCCACCCCGGCCGCATTTGCCGCCCCGTCGACCACCGCCTGCAGCAGCGCCTGGCAGACCCGCAAGGCGCCATGTCCTTGCCAGTCGATCTCGGCAAGTTCGTCGGCGACCCGGACCAGCACATCAGGATGCGTCGCCAGCGCGACCAGGATCGTCGCCTCCCGCGGGTTCTCGCCGATGCCCGGCCCCGAGAAGATGGCGCTGCGCGCGAGAGCCGGGCTCGCCCGCATGGGCAAGGGCGGCCCGTTGACCACGCCGAAGCGCTGCCTGCCGTAACCGGCGCCGCGGCTGCCGTCGTCTCGCCTTTCGTTCCGGCGTCCGCGCGGGGGCGGAGCAGGGAACAATTGCGCCAGCCGGTTGTCCATCTCAGCGCGGTAATGCCGGCGCGTGGCTTCATCCCGGAGCGCGCCGAGCACCTGCCCGAGCTTGCGCTCGAGCGCCGCGCGCCTCTCCGGCGTGTCGAGGGGGCCGGCCTCGACCTCGCGCGTCCAGATCAGGTCCACCAGCGGACGGGCTGCGGCCAGCACGGCTGCAACCGCCTCCGGGCCTCCTGAACGCAGTAGGTCGTCCGGGTCCTGGCCTTCCGGCAGCAGCGCGAAGCTCAGGGACTTTCCGGGCTCCATGATCGCGAGTGCCACATCGATGGCGCGGTAGGCCGCCTTGCGCCCGGCATTGTCGCCGTCGAAGCACAGCACGGGTTCGTCCGCCATGCGCCAGAGCAGGGTCAACTGGTCCTCGGTCAGCGCGGTGCCGAGCGGCGCGACGGATTGCGGAAAGCCCGCCAGCGTCATGGCGATCACGTCGACATAGCCCTCGACCGCGATGACCTGCCCGGCTTCGTGGGAGGCCTTGCGCGCCATGTGGTGATTGTAGAGCATCCGGCCCTTGTGGAACAGGCTCGTCTCGGACGTGTTGAGGTACTTCGCCTGCGCCTCGGCGCTCATCGCGCGCCCGCCGAAGGCGATCACCCGCCCACGGACATCTGCGATGGGAAACATGATCCTGTCGCGGAAACGGTCATACGGGACCGCGATGTCGTCGCCATGGATCAGCAGGCCCGCCTCGATCATGAGTTCCGGTGGAACGCCTTTCGCAGCGAGATGATCGCGCAGGGCGAAACGCTCCGGCGGCGCATACCCCAGCCTGAACCTGCGCTGCGGCTCGCCGTGCAGCGCCCTGCGCTCGAGATACCGCCTGGCCTCCAGTCCACGCGGCCCCTTGAGCTCCGCCTCGAAGAACGCCGCCGCAAGTTCGATCACTTCGTACAGGCCCTTGCGGACCTCCTCCTGGCGCACGGCCTCTTCGGTGATCTTCGGCAGCGTGACGCCGGCCTCGCTGGCGAGCCTTTCGACCGCCTCGGGGAAGCTGACGCCTTCGGTCTCCATCACGAAGGTGAAGATGTCGCCGTTCCGTCCTGAGGAGAAGTCAAACCAGGCCTGCTTCGTGTCATTGACGAAGAATGAGGGCGTCTTCTCCTTGCCGAAGGGCGACAAGCCCTTCCACTCGCGCCCCGACTTCGTCAGCCGCACCCGGCGCCCGACCACCGTGGATGCCGGCAGGCGCGCCTTGATGTCGTCGAGAATGGAGGGCGGGAACTTCATGTCCAAACATATAGTATGCCCTGCGGGCCGCGTCATGGCGGCTGACGAGGCAGGGTGTTGACAAAAGACGATTTGTATATACAACCTTAGCGAGGTTCTTCCGCATGATGCAATGATGATGGACTAGGATGCGTCATGCAGTCTTTTGAATGGGACGCCCAAAAGGCGCGCCGCGTCCTGGATGAACGGGGAATTGACTTTGAGGATGCAGCCGTCGCGCTTCCTGAAGGGCAGGCGCTGATGTCGGTTTCGCCTCGGAGCGGAGAGGATCGATATGTCAGCCTTGTCGAAATCCGCAGCAAGATCTGGGCGGT
>JANOCI010000050.1:0-6589 GCA_031412095.1 Allobosea sp. | reverse complement strand
TACGACGGCTCACGCGACACGATGTACCGCATCCATGGCACGAACGAGCCGTGGAGCATCGGCCAGAACGTGTCCAGCGGCTGCATCCGCCTGATCAACCACGACATCATCGACCTCTTCGAGCGCGTCCCCGAAGGCACGCCGGTGGTCGTCTGAGATTGAGCGGAAGATGTAAGCCTTGCTGGCCGTCATTCCGGGGCGCGCACTGCGCGAGCCCGGAAACCATCATATAGTTTGGCAAGAACTATCCTCGAATTTCCGACGATACTGCTGATGGGTTCCGGGCTCCGCTGCGCAGCCCCGGAATGACGCTTCGCTCACGCCAGCCCGGCCTTCACCATCAGCAGATGAGACGCGGCATTGTGTGTCTCGATCTGCCTCGGCAGGTCAATCGTGGCGAGTTGCCCCTCTCTCACCACAACCCTCCCGTTGATGATGCTCCACGCGGCTTTGGCAGGCGTGCAGAATACCAGCGCCGCAAGCGGATCAGCCTGCGCACCGGCAAAATCCAGCCCGCGCACGTCGAAAGCCACCATGTCGGCAGCATAGCCAGGCGTGATCTGACCGATATCGTCACGGTTGAGCACCTTCGCCCCGCCACGTGTCGCCAGTTCCAGCGCCTCGCGCGCCGTCATCGCCTGCGGGCCAAAACCGACGCGTGCCAGCAGCATGGCCTGACGCGCCTCGCCAAGCATGTGCCCTGAATCAGCCGAGGCCGAGCCATCGACACCAAGGCCGACCGGCACGCGTTCCGCCCGCATCTGGCGAACCGGCGCGATGCCGGAGGCAAGCCGCATGTTCGAGCACGGGCAGTGGGCTACCCCGGTTCCGGTGCGGCCAAACAGCTTGATGGCGGTCTCATCCAGCTTGACGCAGTGCGCATGCCAGACATCCGGCCCGACCCAATCCAGATCCTCGATGTATTGCGCCGGCGTCTTGCCGTAAACCTCCAGCGAATAGGCGACGTCGTTGTCGTTCTCCGCCAGGTGCGTGTGCAGGGAGACCCCGTGCTGCCGCGCCAATATGGCGCTTTCGCGCATCAGGTCGTCGCTGACGGTGAAGGGCGAGCATGGTGCGAGCACCACCCTGAGCATCGCGAAGCGCGACGCATCATGCCAGCGCTCGATCAGCCGCTGCATCTCCGTGAGGACCGCAGCCTCGTCCTCGACGATGGCGTCGGGCGGAAGCCCGCCTTTGCTCACGCCCACGGTCATGGCGCCGCGCGCGGCATGGAACCGGATGCCGACGCGCTCGGCCGCATGGATCGCCTCCTCCAGCGTCGCGCCGTTCACGTAGAGGTATTGATGATCCGACGACGTGGTGCAACCCGACAGCACGAGCTCCGCCATCGCCGTCACGGCCGAGACATGGAACATCCGCGGGGTGATGTTGCTCCAGATTGGATAATGCGCCGTCAGCCAGCCGAAAAGCTCTGCGTCCTGCCCGGCAGGCGTGGCGCGCGTCAGGGATTGGAACATGTGGTGATGCGTGTTCACCAGCCCTGGCAGCAGCACATGCCCGCTGAGGTCGATGACCTCGTCCGGCGCGTCGCGATGCGCGGCCAGCACATCCTGGGTCGCGCCGACAGCGATGATCTCGCGTCCGCGCACGAGCACGGCGCCGTCCTGGATTTCGCGCCGGGCGTCGTCCATGGTGGCGAGCACGAGCGCATTCTTGAGCAGCAGCGTCCGTTCAGTCATGAGCTTCTCACCGCTCCCTGAGCGCCTCGTTCTGCAGCCGGGTCAGCGGCTTCACGATATAGTCCAGCACTGTCTTTCGCCCCGTGAGGATGTCCACGTTCGCAACCATGCCCGGCAGGATCGGATATTCGCGGTCGCCCTTCGCCAGGGTCGCCCGGTCCGTCCTGATGCGGACATGGTAATATGTCTCGCCACGCTCTGTCTGGATTGTATCCGCGCCGATGTGCTCCAGCTTGCCCTTGAGCACGCCATAGGTCGTGTAGTCGTAGGCCGTCAGGCGCACGACGGCGTCGAGGCCCGGGCGCAGATGCGCGATGTCCTGCGGACGGATGCGTGTTTCGACCAGCAGCGTGTCGCCGGATGGGACGATCTCCACGATGTCCACGCCGGGCTTGACCACCTGGCCCAGCGTGCTGACATGCAGGGCCTTGACGATGCCGGCGACCGGGGCGCGCACATCCGTGCGGTCCACGCGGTCAAGGTCGCCCTTGATCGATTGCTCGAGCGCCGAAATCTGAACGCGGGTCTCGCCAAGCTGGCTGCGCATTTCCGACTGCAGCCCCATCTCGCGTTCGATCCGGCGGTTCTCCGCCTCGCCAAGCGCCTGGCGGATGCGGGGGATCGCCAGTTGCGCGCCTTCGAGGGCGCCCTGCAGCTCATTCTGCCTGGCTTCCAGCCTGATCAATTCGATGCGGGCGGCGGCGCCGCGCTGCACGAGCGGCCTCGTCAGCTCGAGCTCTTCATGGCCGATCTCCATCGCGCGCGTCAGGTTGCCGATCTTGGATTTGACCTCCTCGATCTCCTGTCGCCGCTGCGCCGCGAGCTGGTCGAGGCCAGCAAGCGACGCCTGCATCTCGCGCTGCCGGCTCGCGTGCATCTCCGCCTGCTCGTTGGCGAGCGACGGGCGCTGGCGCGCCACATCCTCCGGCATCGTCAGCGCCCGGTTCTCGACATTGGCCTCGAGGCGCGCAAGCACGGCCCTGAGGCCAAGCAGCTTCTCGCGGCGTTCCTCGAGGCTGGAGCCAAAGCCCGTCGCGTCGATCTGGAGCAGCAGTTCGCCCTCCTTCACCATCGCGCCCTCGCGGGTAGCGATGCGACGGACAATCCCGCCTTCGAGGTTCTGGACAAGCTGGATGCGGCTGGCTGGTATGACCTTGCCATCCCCGCGCGTCACCTCGTCGACCTTCGCCAACGCGGCCCAGCCAACGCCGCAGGCCACGGTCAGCACGAGCGCCAAGGTCGTGAGGTGCACCCAGAGCGGCGCGGCGAAGAGCCGCTGGTCCAGCTTCGACGGCTTGCGCTCCGCTGGCGCGGGCAAGGCCAAAGCTGCATCGTCCCGCGGGCGGCTCATGCCTGAGCCCTTTCCGTCGGCGGCGACGCAGCCGGCTGAGCCATGCGGCGGGCCAAAAGGTCAAGGACCTGCTGCTTTGGTCCGTCCGCCATCACCCGCCCGTCGTCGAACACGATCAGCCGGTCCACCAGCTCCAGCAGCGCCGGACGATGCGTCACCAGGATCAGCGTGCGCCGATCGAGGCTGGCGCCGAGATTGCGCACCACATCTACTTCCGTGCGCCCATCCATGTCGCTGGTCGGCTCATCCATGACAAGCATCGAAGGAGCGCCGATCAGCGCGCGCGCCAACGCCAGCGATTGCCTTTGGCCCGATGAGAGCCCTGCCCCGCGCTCGCCCAGGCGCGTGTCGAACCCACGCGGCAGCCGCCCGATCCAGCCCAGCGCCCCGGCGACGTCGCAGGCTTTGATCAGATCGGCGTCGTCGCAATCAGGCCGGTGCATGATCAGGTTCGACCGGACCGTTCCCGAAAACAGCATCGGCTGCTGCTCGACATAGGCCGCCTGCCGCCTCAACCACTGCGGATCGATGCCGTTGGCCGCCAGTCCGTTGATCAGGATGCGGCCCGTCTGCGGCCGATGCAGCAGCATCATCAACTTGACCGCAGTGGATTTGCCGCAGCCGATGCTTCCGATCAACGCCACCCGCTCGCCGGCGGCGATCGAGAAGCTGACCCCCTTGAGCGCGGGCGCGGCATCCTTCGCGTAGCCGAAAGAGACGTCCTCGAAGCTGATCTCACCGAGCGGCTTCAGCGGCCTGACGAAATCGGCGTCGCCGGGCCGTTCCTGCGCCGCATTCGCCAGATGCGCCAAAGCCTGCCATGCGATGCGGATATGGTGCAGCCGTCCCACGATCATCGCGCCCTGCGCGATCGGCGCGACGGCGCGTCCGACCAGCGTCATCGACGCCATGAGCGCCCCGGCGCTGATGTCGCCTCTCCCGATCAGGATCGTGCCGTAGACCATGAGCGCGAGCGTCGCGATCGATTGCACGAGGCCGACGGAATTCTGCGCCAGCGCGTTCAGCATCCGGGTCCGAAGGCTGATGCGGACGTGTTCGTTCATCGAGCGGTCCCACAGCGTCTGCGCCCAGGGGTCCGCGCCGATCCCTTTGATCGATTCGAGCCCCACCAGCGTCTCGACGAGCACCGCGTTCTTCTGCGCCGCGTCCTTGAAGCTCTCTGCGGTCAGCCGGGCCAGCGGCTTCTGCAGCGCGAGTTGTATGGCGAGGAGCAAGACGATCACGCAAAGCGGCACGGCCGCGAGCGGTCCGGCGATGATCGCGATGATGAGGATGAACAGGAAGGCGAAGGGCAGGTCGCCCAGCGCGGTCAACGTCGCAGACGTGAAGAAATCGCGAAGCGTCTCGAACTCACGCAATGTATTGATGCGCACGCCGGTCGAACCGGCCTGCCCCTGCAGCCGGGCTCCGATCACCCGCGAGAACAGCTTGGCCGACAGCCGCATGTCGATTTCGCGGCTGGCCGCATCGATCAAGCCGCCCCGCGCCATGCGGAGAGCGAACTCGAACAAGGCCGCGAGCGCAGCGCCGATCACAAGCGCCGTCAGGGTTTCGATGGCCTGGTTGGGAAGCACCCTGTCGTAGACATTCATCACAACCAACGATCCGGCCAGCGCGAGCACATTGACCGCGGCCGTCGCCAGGATCGCATGCACATAGATGCCGGCATGGCCTGAAAGGAAGTCGGAGAGCCTGAGCGGCGCGTCAGGCGTCCTGCGGTCGAGCGCGGCGCCCGCGGCGTCGTGCTGCGCCGCCGGTGGAAATGCCGCCGCCAGATGGTCGCTCAGATCCTTGATGGTCGGGCCAGGCATTGTCACGCACACGCTCTTCCAGAACTTTGTGACGAGCCTCGCGCATTGCAGAACTACTGCCAGGGATGCGCGCCGCCCTGCAGCGGCCCCGGCGACGGCCGTGGCGCTGCTCGTCGGAACCTTGGAGCATCATGGCTAATGGACAGTTAAGGGCCGCGCTTCACGGCAGGATGGCGGCGCTCGGCACAGGCATCCGCCTGGCTTCCTCGTTATAGTCGAGGCCTAGCGCCGGAACCAGCCGACCCATGGCGGCCAGGACGCGGAACGTATTAAAATTGCTCACGAACGCTTCCGTGACCGCCGAAGTCTGGTTGATGAAGATCTCATTCTGCACATCGAGAAGATCGATCAGCGTACGCTGGCCAAGCTCGAACTGCTCGCCATAGGCGCTGACGACGAGCCGGTTCTGTTCTAGCTGCCGATTGATCAATTCGGAGCGGGCGCGCGCGATCGTCATCGCCGTCCATGACAGGCGGACCTCGCGCTCCACGGTGCGGCGCATCAGGTCGGACGTGGCCTGGGCCTCGTTGGCCCGGGCGTAAGCCTCGCGCACGCGGGCTGAGTCGATTCCGCCGCGGTAGAGGTTCTGGCGCACCACGATCATGCCTGTCACGTCCGTCCGGCGGCCGTTGATGCGGTCCATGTCATTATAGTAGTCGGCTGAAAGCTCGGCTGAGACCTTCGGGTAGAAGTCCGACTTGGCCACGTTGATGGCGGCAGACGCGGCAGCCGCATCGAACATGCGCGCGATGATGGCCGGAGAGCCCTTCTGCGCCTGCGACACGGCCAGATCGACCGATCCCGGCAACGACTTGCCCGGCGGCGTCACGGCGTCGAGCCTCAAAGGCGGCTTCGTGCCGACGACGGCGATGAACAGCGAGACTGCATCGCGGTGCCTTGCGACCGCCTCCAGCGCCGAAGCCTTCGCTGCGTTCAGGCGGGCGGAGGCTTGAGCGGTCTCGGAACTTGCGCCGCGCCCGCCCTCGGCCCGGGCGCGCACCTTGCGCATCAGGATGTCGTGCGCCTTCACGTTGTCCTGCGCGATGGCGCTGACCAGCGATGTGCGCTGGATTTCGAGATAGGCTTGCGTCGCCTGCAGGGCGATGGCGTTTGCGGTGTCCTGAACGCGGGAGCGCGCGGATTCGACGCGGTTCACCTGCCGTTCAACCTGCGCGCGGGTCTCTCCTCCGTCAATCAGGCGCTGGGAGGCCACCACTCCGGCCTCGAACCGATTGCGCGACCCGCGGGAGTGAGCCACCGGGTTCGAGCCTGTTGCGCTGTCCCTGTGACGGTGGCCGGCGGCGGCTCGCACGTCGAGGCTCGGGCGGCCTAGCCCCTTGGCGGCCTCGAGTTCCTGATCGATGGCCTGCCGGTTGAACGAAAGCGCCTTGAGATCGGGGTTCGTGGCGAGCGTGCGGCGAACGACCGATTGCAGGCTCTCGGCGGATGTTTCCGCCGGAGCCAGTGCAGCGCATGCACAAAGCACCAATGTTGACCAGAGTTTTCGCATCGTACGACACAAGTAGAGAAACGATCGAAGGACGCAAACACACCGAATCAGCACCTTCAATTAAAGTTGTAATCGTTAATGGCTGGTAACTTCTATCACCAAGACGAAGTATCCCGTGAAATAATCCAAGGGATACCTGACAAATTTAAACTATAAGTAGCAGCATGCACGCTATGCGATTAAATGTCCGCTCAAT
>JANOCI010000049.1:0-7331 GCA_031412095.1 Allobosea sp. | reverse complement strand
GATCCCGCCGAGCTTGAGCTTCGCGCCCTTCTCCACGGGAATGTTGGCGCCTTGCCAGACGATGTCGACGATGCCCAGAACCTGCGCCATCGGATGCTCCTTCGGTCGGCCTTTGAAGGCCAGTTAAACGGGGGTCGGACGCCGATCGGGTCAGACCTGGAATTCGAGGGCGACCGCGAACACCATCAGGTTGCCGATGATCTGGACCTGCTGGCTGCTTTCGAGGCGGTTGCGGTCGCTCGCCGAGCGGTAGAAGTTGCTCTCCTCTACCGTCCGGCTGACGTCCTCGATCCAGGCCGCGCGCTCGTAGAGCTTGCAGCGGCTCGCCCACGTGCCCGCCATGCGGCGCGGCGTGACCACGGCGTCGGAGGCGTCGGCCGCCGGCGAGTAGTCGTCCGCCAGCTTGTGGCGCGGGTAGAGCAGCGTGACATGTGTGATCCAGTCATAGCGGATCCGGCTCATGGTCTTGGGCACCATGATGTCGAGCCAGGCGCGGTCGGCCGCGCCGGACGGGGCCTGCTTGTACATCGTGATCACACGGTCGAGCGAAACCGTGCCGTCCGCCAGCATGTTCCAGGTGCTCATGCCCTGGCGCAGCAACAGGTCCTGCTCCTGCTCGGTGAAGACGTCGCGCGGGTCCGCCCAGATGCCGGGCAGCGCCAGCGTGCGCAACTGGCGGGCCGGATCGTTGGTGAGGTGGAACGCCGCGACGCCAGCCAGCACCGCCGCGATCTCCCACGGCGAAGGGCCCGGCCTGTTGAAGCCGATCGGCGTCATGAGCTGCGAATTCGTCAGCCCTCCGGCCGTGCCGAGCTGGCCATAGGTGCCGCGGAAGGCGGCGTAGCCATGCCCGTCGCGGCGGCCCTGGGCGCGGTAGCGGAGCGCCAGCTCGGTCGCCACGATCGTCAGGTTCGCGCCGTCGGTCCAGGCGGTGACGATGTCCGTGAACCACTGCCCGACGATGGCGTCGAACGCCGTCTGGATATTGGGGTTGGTCGCGCCGGCGACGCCTGCCGCCACCACGGCCGTGAGCCCGGCGGGGACCACGTCGTCGATGAAGCGGCCGATGCGCACGTCGATGTCGTTGCCCGACGCGCCCTTGTGCTTGGCGGTCAGGGTGACGACGCCGGCGGCCGAGGCCGCCGTCATCTGGAGCGCGAGGTTGGCGGTGGCGGCCGTGACCACGGCGGCGGCAACCTGCGTCGCCGTCATGCCGGAGGTCACGCCCACCGCCACGCGCTCGCCGCCGACATAGACCGGCAGCGTTCCCGAGGCCGTGGCCACGCCGGTGAACGTGATGGTCTGGGTCGCCTGGACGCCTGCGCCGATGTCGTCGAGCGCGATGGCGAACAGGGGCTGGGTGCGGTTGGCGCGCCGGTAACCGCGGCACATACGGTCGCCGATCGAGCCTGCGCCGAAGAAGGCCGCGCCGTCCTCGTCGCGGGTGATCTCGCGCAGGATGAGCGCAGGCGCCGTGCCGGTCGCCAGCTTCTGGACGATCAGCAGCGTGCGCTGGGGATAGCTGACGATGCCCTGGCGCTTGTAGTTGGGGCGAACCTCGACCAGCGTCGAGGGCTTCAGGATGTCCGCGCCGATCTCGTTGAAGCTTGTGTTCTGGTTGGACATGTCACTTCACCTTTGCGGTTTCGGGAGCGCCTTCGGGGGGCGGCGTGGCCGCGACCAGGTCGCCGTCGGCCAGGCGCCGGCGCACGTACTGGTCCTCGTCGAGCCAATCGCCATCCTCGGGCCAGGGCATGCCGTCGGGACGCGGCACGGCCCGGCCGGGCGCCGGGGCCACGAACACGAGGCCGGCCATGCGGATAAGCTTGGGCGGCTTGGCGTCGGTCTTGGTGTCGGCCATCACGGCACTCCTCACGGGGCTGGGTCGCGGACGCCGATGGCGTCCTGCTGCGATTGAACGTTGTCGGGGATCCACGCGCTCTGCAGCGAAAGGAACTCGTCTAGATCGGTCGGGTCGACCGCGCCGTCGAACTCGACAAGCGACTCGATCTCGATGCGGACCATGGCGGCGTTGGCCTCGATCCACTGGTCGGCGAACGACTGCTCGACGGCAGAAACGAAGAGGGTGCCGAGGTCAGGGAACGTCGCGCCCTGCATCAGGCGGATCAGCATGTCGGTCGCCGGAAACAGGCCCGGACCGCGCGCGTCGCCGAGGAAGCGGTGCGCTGCGCCGCGCTCGTTCTTGAGCACCATGATCATGACGAACGTGATCACGCCCTTGGCGCGGCGGCCGGCGTTGGTGGCGGGCTTGAAGCTCTTGAAGGCCAGCGTCACCAGCGGCGTGTTGCGGGCAAGGTCGGTGAACTCCTTGAGGCCTAGCGGCTCGGGCACGAGAGCGTAGCTCCACACACCTGCAGGGAATGCGGTGCGCAGGCGGGCCTCGATCGCGGCGGCGAAGCGGGTGAACAGGTCCGCCATCACATGAACCCGACATTGGAGGGTGTGAGCAGGCGTTCGCGGTCGGACGCCTGGACGCCGGAGCCGGCGTTGACCGGCGCCGCGCCTTCGAGCGTCACGCGGCCGTCGGCGATCATCTTGAGCCAGGCCACGACCTCGGCCCGGTCATCCTTCATCTGGGTCGACGGCTCCTTGTTGGCGCCGGTCGCCAGGTCATAGCGCGCGATGATGCAGGCGGCGCGCACGATGTCGGCCGTCGGGGCCAGCAGCGGCACGACGTAGCGGCGGCGCAGGTAGCCGTCGAGGATGGCGGTTGCGTCGTCGAGCGCGCGCTGGACTGTGGCCGCGATGATCTCGACCGGCAAGGCGCCGTCGCCGGCCGAGAGGCGGAGTATCTCCGTCTCGCCGAAGCGCAGGGTCATGTCGGGAATCGTCGCGTAGGCCATGCGGTCCTCGAAAAAGGTGGTGGGCGGCGGGCTGAGCCCCTGCACCGGATCATTCGACCGGGCTCCCCTTGGGTGCTGGAGGCCTCGCGAGCCGTGCCAGACCGCCCTGGGGCATTCCTCAAGTCTTGGGTGCGTCGGCCGGCTTTTCGGCCTTATCGGCCTTGGCTGGCTTGCCTTCTCCGAGCGTCCCGTTGGCGACGAGTGGATCGCCGAAGGCTTCGTCGAGCGTGACCGACTTACCGGGCGCATGCGTCTCGTCGTCGTGGATCAGCGTCGACAGGACGGGGTAGGTCATCTTGGCCATGACAGGCTCCTTGAAGGCGGGTTGAAGGCTCTCATGACAGCGCCGGGATCCGCCCGGCGCTGGATATGAAGGCCTGCGCTCAGGCGACGGCGGCCTTGAACAGGTAGCCGACGGACTGGGCGGCGATGACCTCCTTGACCCGCTCGCCGACGCGCTTGGCTTCGCCGCCCTCGATGCCGATGTTCGGATCCTCGATCGTGCCTGCGAGGCGGGTGCCGTACTGGGCGGTGTAGCCGAAGGTGACCATGTTCTCGGGGCCGGCGATCGGGTTGATGTAGAGCAGCGCGACGTCCTTGCCCCAGATGCGCTGCATCACGGCGGGCTGGCCCTTGCGCGCGACGTTGATCCAGCCCTGTCCGACGATCACCTCGTCGACCTCCATCAGCCGGGCGAACTGCTCGGTGGTGACGGCGCCGGAGTTGAGGTTGCCGCCGAGGATGGCGTTGACGACGCGCGGATGCTGGCGGACGACCGTCCAGGCGGCCTGGCCCATGACGATCTTGTTGGGCCGCATCATCGGCAGGTCGAGCGCCGCGAGGATGGCGGTGATCGGGTTGGAGTTGACGTAGTCGCTCCACTGCGAGGTGCCCGACAGCGTGACGCGCAGTGCTGCGGCATAGGTGTTGAGGTTGGTGATCAGGTTGGCGACGCGCACCTCGCGGTCGTTGACGATCAGGTCGGTGAGGCCTTCGATCGCGCGGCGTTCGGGGTCGTAGACGCTCAGGCCTGCCGCGCGCTGCTGGGCGGCTGCGGTCAGGTCCGTGTTGGGGATCATGTCGTCGAGGGCGTAGTCGTCCACGGCGCCGGTCCGCTCGATCGAGGTGAACTCGACCTGGTTCGGGCGGCCCTTGCGGCCGACGAAGGTCGGCGGCAGCGTGAAGGCTTCGGCCAGCGGATACTCAAGCCACTTGAAGCGCTCTCCGCCCACCATGACGCGAGGCAGGACGCGGTCCGCGATCAGGATCGCGGCCGGGTTGCGGAAGCCGATCGCGATGGCGGTCAGCGCGGTGTCGACGACGAAGGGGCGGGAGACGGCCATGGATGGTCCTCAATGTGACGGGGCTGGTGGGCTTACTGGCCCTGAATGATGTGCGGTTGGATCAGGACGGGAATGATGTCGCCGGCGACGCCGGACGCGAGGGCGAACCCGCCGACATTGGCGTTGATGCCGGTGGCGGGAGCGACCGCGACGCCAGCGCCGTTGGCGTCTGCGCCGAGACGTGTCCCCCGCGCGACGACGCCGCCGAGGACGATCTCCGCGATGCCGACCATGACGACGTCGACCTGGTCGGCGATCGCTGCGTCGTACTCGGTCGACACGCCGATGATGATGGCGGCTGCGTTGGCCTCGATGGCGGCGAAGTCAGCTGCGCCGACCGCGACGAAGCGGCGTCCGCGCACGATCGCGCCGGCGTTCATGGACTTGATGAGGACGGCCGTGTTCATTGTGGTCTCCGGGTGATCAGGGAATCGAGATGTTCAGGCGGCGGGCAGGCTGTTCAGCTCGCCGTGACGTGGCGGACGGCGGTCCCATAGTCGACGTCGACGCCGGCTTCCTTCATCTGCTTCTGATGCAGTGTGGCCTTGGCCTGGATGTCCTGAACGCTCAGGGCTGCGCCGCCGCCTCCGGCATCAGGTCGATGGGCCGCGACGATCCCGCCGGCGTTGATCGAGACCATCGCCTTGACCTCGGTCTCGACGGACGCCGGGTCCTTGGCGTGGCGCGCGATGTAGTGGTCGCGCAGCGCCTTGATCGGCTTGCCGTCACGGATCGCGTCATCGACGAAGCGAGTGGCCTTGTCCTTTGCAGTGGAGGCCTGGATGCCGTCGAGCTGGCTCTGCAGCGTCACGACGGTCTGGCGCAGCTGGGCCGCGTCAGTGTCGCCGGTCGTGCGGCTGGCCTGCAGCGACGTCACGATCTGCGCGGCGTCGAACGGCTTGGCGGCGTCGGCCTTGATGCCGGCAGCCTCGGCGATCGCCTTGAACGCGGCCGCCTGGTCGGCCTCGAGCGTGGCCTTGGCGGAGTGAAGGGTGGTGACGGCGGCCGTGATGGCGGCGTCGTCGGCGTCGGCGCTAAGGCCGAGGGCGGCGCGGATGGCGGCGGCCAGTGACATGGAGTTCTCCTGGTGTGATTGCGAATGCAGGGCTGTGAGCGGCAGGTTCGGATCGTTGGTGAGCGCAGCGCGCAGGATGCCGAGCACCTCGCCGGTCTCCGGATCGTGCCTGAGAACAGGGGAGATGCCGCGATAGGCCTGGTCGGCCATCAGCGCCTTGCCGGAACCGGTCCATTCGGCCTTGCCCCAGATGCCGTCGGCGCGGCTTTCAAGCTGCGTGATCCAGCCGCGTGCCGGGGCGCTGTGGCCCTGCTTGGCGGCGAGGTCGGTGGAATGGTTCTCGTCGATGACGAGCTTGCCGCCCTTCATGGACTGGGCGATGACAGCCGCGTCGTCGCCGACCCTGTAGGGTCCGCGCCCGTCCAGCCCCCTGAACGTGCCGGCGGGCACAAGATGCAGCCAGTCGCCCTTTTCAGGGTCGATCTTGCTGTGCAGGACAATGGGGGCGTTGCGGCTGGTCATCGTCCCGGCACATTGCCGGGAGGGGGCTTGGTCCGGCATGCCCCCTTGCGGGGGCGGGGCTCAGGAAGCGCCGGATCAACATCGCGCGGCAGGGCGTTGCGGTCAACCGCCCGCGCCGCTCAGCTCCTTCGCGCCGCGATGGCGCCCGTGAGCGAGGCCGTGACCACGTCGCCGATCATCTGCCGGTCGTCGGCGCTGACGCCGAGATAGGGCCTCGCCGGGATCGTCACCGATCGGGCCTTGACCAGCCGCCCGCCCAGCTTGAACACGAGGTGTGGCCCGGACTTCGGCGTGATCGTCGCGCCGAACTGGTGGACGGCCGCATAGATCTTGTTTGATCCGACCACCACGTTGTCCCGGCCCGCCTGCATGGCGATCGAGCCCATCAGCCCTCCGGCCATGGCGCTCTCGCGCAGGATCCCGGCGCCGCGCTTGGTGAAGGCGTATTGCGGGTTGAGCTTCGCCCAGGGCGCGCCACCCGGATCCACGCCGGCCTGAAAGCGGTCATGGGTGCCGGCGATCAGGCCCGTGCCGATCGCGCGCATCACGGGCGTGGTGTCGGCCATCAGCCGCGTAAGCCGGCTGAATGCCTGCCGCACTTGGAGGGAATCGATGGTGACGGTGATGCTGACGCTCATGACGGTTGATCCCGTCGCAGCGTCTGAAGGTCAGCGCAGGAGCTCGCCCCGGTCATCCATCCAGGTTGCGCCGATATGCCCGTGCTCCCGGATGGCACGTTCAGCTCGCTGGCGCTCACCGATGTCCCAACGCAGCGCGTCGAGGCTCTCGCTGGCTGCGAGTTTGGCCGTCGCGGCATCACTCAACCTCTCCAACTCGGCGAGGAGCGAGGCGCGCTCGGCGTCTTGGTTCGTTGATGGCTTCGACGACAATTCTGATCTCCCGGTCCGTCTCGGTCCGCTCCACGCACCTGAATGTGGAGCCCGGCCGGAACAACACCTCGTACTCTGTGTGTATCACGATCGGCACGTCATGGATATACGCAGCGCCCTTGTAGCCTTTTCCAACCCTGGCGACGACGATGACCCGCTTTTCCCCGCTCGCGAAGACCCGCGCCTTGTGGCTCGATGCGCTGAAGGACGCGAAGGCGTTGTAGCGGACGCTCTGCCCTTCCTGCAGGCTGTGGAACGGGTCGGCGCCTGTCACGCCGCGGTGCAGCTCGATGTCGCGCGGCATGCTTGCCCGCGACAGCGCCCCGTCCAGCTGCCTCGTCTGCTCGACGATGTATCCGGGCGCGGATTCAATACGCTTGCGCAGGTGCCCGTTCATGGAGGCGAAGCCCGATCCCTTGTAGGCCCGGATCGCTTCGATCTGATCGTCCGTCAGAGACCGCTTCCAAGCGGCATAGGCGGCGCGAAGCTCGCTGTCGACAGGGTCGATGCCTTCGGACCCGGGCGCGGCTGCGGCTTGCCATGGCGGAGCAGCTGGCTTGGCCGCAGTTGCCGGTCCCGCTGCCGCAGATGGCGCAGGTGCGGCCGGCCCGCCGCCGCTGTTCCTGATCTTGAGCCATTCCTCTCCAGGGTTCTGGTCCCAGCCGGGGTCGATGCCGACCGTGGCGGGCTTCAGCTC
>JANOCI010000048.1:0-18986 GCA_031412095.1 Allobosea sp. | reverse complement strand
GGACGTGGCGAGCCGAGGGGACGCCCGGCTTCCGGCCGATGTCCTTGCGCTGACGGCGCCGTTTCGCCGCGCGAGGCTTTGAGCATGGCCAGCCTCGATGCACGCCGCCTCGGAGCGGCAAGGATGCGGCTCGCCCTGGAGTTCCCCGTGGCTTCGCCCGATGACGCGGGCGGACGGATCGAGACGTTCACCGCGGCCGCGGCCGTCTGGGCGGAGGTCCGCTGGCTTTCCGGCGAAGAGCGCTCCCGCGCAGGCCGCGACGAGCAGGCGGCGCGCTTCGAGATCGTCATCCGCTGGCGTGCCGGCGTGAATGCGGGAATGCGCTTCACCGGGCAAGGCGCGGCCTACGGCGTCATCAGCGCTGGCGACCCGGACGGCCGCCGGACGCGCCTTGTATGCCTGTGCGAGGAGATTTCGTCATGATGGATGCTGTGATTGCCGTCCGCCGCGCCGTGCAGGCGCGGCTGGCGACGGACGCAGGACTCGCCGCGCTCCTGGGCGGCCCCCGCATTCACGACGAGCCCCCGCGCGCAGCGACGGGGATCTATGTCGTTCATGGCGATGTCGACGCACGCGACTGGTCCACCGGCGACGGTCTCGGCTGCGTGCAGGTGATCGAGCTCGTCGTCTGGGCCGGCAAAGGCAGCGAGACCGGCGCGGCGCTGACGGTTGCGGCCCGCGTGGCGGCCGCCCTTCACGACGCGCCACTCGCCGTCGCCGGCCATCGCCTCGTCAACCTGCGGCAGACCGGGCTCGACGCCAGGCGCGACGCCCGAAGCGGCCTGTCTCGCATCACGGTCAGGATGCGCTGCGTCACCGAACAGATTTGAAACCGTCACAACCCGAGGATCATCATCATGTCTGCACAAAAGGGCAGGGACCTGCTGCTGCGCATCGAGAGCACGCCGGCGGTCTTCGTCACCGTCGCCGGCCTGCGCGCCCGCCAGATCTCCTTCAACGCCGAGGCGGTCGACATAACCCACACCGAATCCACCGGCCGCTGGCGCGAATTGCTGGCGGGCGCGGGCATCCGGCGCTCGTCGATCTCGGGCGCGGGCGTGTTCAAGGACGAGGCGTCGCATGCATTGGTGCGTCAGGTCTTCTTCGATGGCGACATCCGGGAATGGCAGATCGTCATCCCCGATTTCGGCAGGGTGCAGGGCCGCTTCCAGCTGTCGGCGCTGGAGTATCGCGGCGAGCACGCCGCCGAGGTGACGTTCGAGCTGTCGCTCGAGTCCGCCGGCGCACTGACGTTCACCGCGATCTGAGGGCGCACCATGGCAAACAGGCATCGTGGGGATGTGCCCATCGAGATCGGCGGTCAGCGTCTTTCGATGAGGCTGACGCTGGGCGGGCTGGCTGAGCTTGAGGACGCGCTGGGCTGCGGCGATCTCGTGTCGCTCGGCGTCAGGCTCGGGTCCGGCCGGCTCTCGGCGCGGGACGTGCTGCTGATCGTCAGGCTCGGGCTGCAAGGCGCCGGACACAGCTTCGCGGCGAAGGACATCGCCGCGCTGCCGCTCGCCGGCCAGTTCGAGGCGATGCTGGGCGCCGTGGTGGCCCTGCTGGCCGGCACGCTCGGCGCGCCCGCGGAAGAGCCTGAAGGCCCGGCCCCTCTGCACCCTTTCGTGCCGTAGCCGGTTCGAAGGCCAACGCCGCACGGCCCTTCCCATGGGAGGAGCTGATCGCGCTTGGCCTTCACCGGCTGCGGCTGCCCCCGGACCTTTTCTGGTCGCTCACGCTTCGGGAGGTGCTGGCGATTGCGGGCTTCCGCCCTGGGGCGGGACCAGCGACCGACCGCGCCACCTTGCAGGCGCTGATGGCGCAGTTCCCCGACCAGCCCTGATGTCTCCAGATGACGAGGATGCTTCATGCCCGACGATGACGATCTTGCCGAACTGTCCGGCTCCTTCTCGCAGCAGGCCGCCACGCTGCAAGGCCTGGACCGCGCTGCAAAGCTCTTTGGCCGTTCGGTCACGGAGGTGTTTTCGAAAGGCGTCACCGAAGGAAAGCGCTTCGAGGACGTGTTGAAGGGGATCGGCCTCAGGCTCTCCCAAAGCGTGCTGAAGCAGAGCCTCAAGCCGGTCGAAGCCGGGCTTTCGAGCCTCGTGGGACAGGGCTTGAGCTCGCTCGGCGGCGCATTTGGCACCATTGGCGGCGCTGGCGGGCTTGGCGAGGTGCAGGCCTTCGCGAAGGGCGGCGTAGTGGGCCAGCCGACCTATTTCAGGCTTGGAGAACAGGTGGGGCTGATGGGCGAAGCCGGGGCGGAGGCCATCCTGCCGTTGGCGCGCGGCGCGGACGGCCGCCTCGGCGTTCAGGCCGGCGGCTCCGGAGCGCAGCCCATGAGCGTCACCGTCAACATCTCGACCCCTGACGCCGAAAGCTTCCGGCGCTCGGAGGGCCAGGTTTCCGCAGCCGTCGCCCGGGCGGTGTCCCGGGGCCGGCGCACATCGTGAGCGAGGACAGCCCAATGCCATTTTCAGATTTCCATGAGGTCCGCTTTCCGCTGGACGTCTCGCGCGGCGCACGCGGCGGGCCAGTGCGCCTGACCGACATCATCACGCTGGCGTCCGGCCGGGAGCACCGCAACGCCCGCTGGCTGCACTCGCGGCGCAAGTTCGATGCGGGCTACGGCATCAAGAGCTTCGGGGCGCTGGCGAGCGTCGTCGCCTTCTTCGAGGAGCGGCGCGGCCGGCTGATCGGCTTTCGCTGGCGTGACCAGCTCGATTGGAGGAGCGGGCCGGCCGACCTTGCGCCGCTGCCCTTCGACCAGGCCATTGGAACCGGTAATGGCGTCCAGACGGCGTTCCAGCTCGCCAAGACGTATGGCGGCGCGCATGCGCCCTACAGGCGGCCCATCACCAAGCCTGTGGCGGGGACCGTGCGCATTGCGGTGGGCACTTCCGAACTGCCGATCGCAGCGTTCGTGGTTGACGATGCGACAGGCATCGTGACGCTGGTCGCGCCGCCGGGAAACGGCGTGCCCGTCACCGCCGGCTTCGCTTTCGACGTGCCCGTGCGCTTCGATGTCGACGAACTGGATGTCGAGCTCAGCGCCTTCGAGGCTGGCCAGATCCCGCGCATTCCCCTCATCGAAATCGTGGCGTGATCGATGCGAACCCTTCATCCCGGAATGGCCGCGCATCTCGCCGGCGGAGTGACGACGCTGGCCCGGTGCTGGACGCTGACGCGGCGCGACGGCCTGCGGCTCGGCTTCACCGACCATGATCAGGACATATCCTTCGACGGGGCGGTTCACCGCGCGCGGTCGGGGCTCCTGGCCTCCGATGCGTCGTCGGAGCTGGGGCTGTCGGTCGCGAGCGTCGATGTTGCGGGCGTGCTGCAGGCTGCAGGGCTCACCGAGGCGGACATCCAGCGGGGGCTGCACGACGGCGCGGAGGTCCGCATCCACCTGGTTGACTGGCAGGATCCCGCAAGCCGCCAGCTGCTCGACGTCATGGTCATCGGCGAGATCACACGCGGCGACAATGCGTTCGTGGCCGAGTTGCGAAGCGCCGCCCACAGGTTCGACGAAGAGCAAGGGCGGCTGTACACGCTTCGCTGCTCCGCCGATTTCGGCGATGCGCGCTGCCGCAAGGCATCTCCGGCAGCCGCAGCCAGCGTCGTGTCGACGGATGGTCGCAGGCAGGTCAGCGTGTCAGGCTTGGCCGCCTACGCCAGCGGTTGGTTCGATGGCGGCCGGCTCACGTTCATCAGCGGCGCAAACGCCGGGCATGTCGTCGAGGTGCGGCGCCATCGGACCGTAGCGGGCCTGGCCGAACTGGACCTGTGGCTGGAGACGCCCCTTCCGATCGTGGCGGGCGATGCTGTCGAGATCATGCCGGGTTGCGACAAGAGCTTCGGCGCCTGCAAAGACAAGTTCGCCAACATTCTCAATTTCCAGGGCTTTCCGCATCTGCCCGGCAACGATGCGCTGCTGCAGGTGGCGGGCGAAGACCGCAGCCGGACCTTCGATGGCGGGAGCCTTTTTCGATGACGGGCGCGCGGGTCGTGGAAGCGGCGCGTGGCTGGATCGGCACGCCCTACCAACATCAGGCCTCGCTGAAAGGCGTCGGCTGCGACTGCCTTGGCCTGCTGCGCGGCATCTGGCGCGAGGTCGCGGGCGCCGAGCCCGAACTTCCCGGCCCATATGCCACCAGCTGGGCGGAGAGCCGTGAGCCGGGAATGGTCCCGGCCGAGCCTTTGCTGGAGGCCGCCCGGCGGCATCTCCTTCCCACGCCCGACGGCCCGGCCCTGCCGGGCGACGTGCTGGCGTTCCGCTGGCGGCCCCACCTCGCCGCAAAGCATCTCGCGATCCTGAGCGGCCCCGGCTTGATGATCCATGCCCATGACGGCGCGTGTGTCTGCGAGGTCGCATTCAGCCCCTGGTGGCGCCGCCATGTGGCGGCCGCCTTCCGCTTTCCAGAATTGGACACACCATGACCACGCTCGTCCTGCAGGCGGCCGGCTCCGCCATCGGCACGTTCTTCGGTGGCCCTGTCGGAGCCATCGCGGGCCGGGCGCTTGGCGCTCTCGCGGGCGCGGCCATCGACGGCGCGCTGCTGGGAGGCGGGGGCCGCACCATCGAAGGCCCGCGGCTGGGGGACATGGAGGGCCTCACGGCTGCGGAAGGCGTCGCCATTCCGCGGGTCTACGGCCGCGCCAGGGTCGGCGGCCACCTGATCTGGGCGACGCGTTTCGAGGAGGTGACGACCACCGCCACGCGTTCGTCGGGCAGCGGCAAGGGCGGCCTTGCGCCCCGTCAGAAGGAACGCACCTACAGCTATTTCGCCAACGTCGCGATCGCGCTGTGCGACGGCCCCATCACGTTCGTGCGCCGCATCTGGGCGGATGGCCGCGAGCTTGACTTGACGCGTTTGACGATGCGCGTGCATCTCGGCGACGGCGCCCAGATGCCTGACGCGCTGATCGTCGCGAAGGAAGGCGTGGAGAACGCGCCGGCCTATCGCGGCACCGCTTATGCCGTGTTCGAGCGCCTGCCGTTGGCGGATTACGGCAACCGGGTTCCGCAATTCTCCTTCGAGGTCGTCAGGGCGCTTCCCGGCTTGCGCGAGAAGGTGCGCGCCGTGAACCTCATTCCCGGCTCCAGCGAGTTCGCCTACCAGACCGGCGCGGTCAGCCGCGCGCTCGGCCCGGGAGCCTCCCAGGCGGAGAACCGCAACCAGCTTCAGGCGTCCAGCGACGTCATCGCTTCGCTGGACCAACTCCAGGCGCTGTGCCCCCAGCTTGCCGCGGTCTCCGTGATCGCGAGCTGGTTCGGGGACAGCCTCGATGTTGGCGCCTGCACCATTGCGCCGCGCGTGGACAACGCCGCGAAGGAGACCGAGGGCGGGACCTGGTCGGTGGCCGGGCTGGACCGGGCCAGCGCAAGGCTTGTGTCCGTCGTGGACGGCGTGCCGGCCTACGGAGGCTCGCCCAGCGACGCGAGCCTGCTGTCGCTGATCGCCGAACTCAAGAGGCGTGGGCTGAAGGTCACGCTTCATCCCTTCATCATGATGGACGTCGCGCCGTGCAACGCCTTGCCGAACCCCTATGGCGGCGCTTCCCAGCCGCCTTATCCATGGAGGGGACGCATCGCCTGCCTGCCCGCGCCCGGCCAGCCAGGCAGCCCTGACGGCTCCACAGCGGTCCTGCCGCCCATCGAGGCCTTCGTCGGCACGGTCGCGCCTGCCGATATGTCGATGGCCGCCGGCGCCGTCACTTGTGCCAAGCCGGACGAATGGAGCTTTCGGCGGCAGATCCTGCATTGCGCGCAGTTGGCGGCCAGCGCCGGCAGCGTCGACGGCTTCATCATCGGCAGCGAACTGGTGGGGCTGACGCGGATCCGTTCAGCCTCCGGCGCCTACCCGTTCGTCGCAGCCCTGCAGGGCATCGCAGCCGATGTCCGCGCGATGCTGGGCCCCGACGCCAGGATCACCTACGCCGCCGACTGGACCGAGTATGGAGCGCATGTCCTCGGCGGCGGGCAGGAGGTCCGTTTCCCGCTCGATCCGTTGTGGGCGCACCCGGCCATCAGCGCGGTCGGCATCGATTACTATCCCCCGGTTTCGGACTGGCGCGACGGCTTCAGCCATCTCGACATCGCCCTTGCAAGGTCGGGCGTCGATCCCGGCTATCTGGCGGCGCGGCAGACCAGCGGCGAAGCCTTCGACTGGTTCTATCCCGACGCCGCCGCCCGGACGGCCCAGATCCGCGTTCCGATCACCGACGGCGCGGCGGGCAAGCCCTGGATCTTCCGGGCCAAGGATGTGGCGAACTGGTGGTTGAATCCGCATGTCGAACGCGTCGGCGGCGCGGAGTTCGGCTCGTCGACGGCATGGGTCCCGGGATCGAAGCCGGTGTGGCTCACGGAGATCGGCTGCCCGGCGGTCGACAAGGGCGCGAACAGCCCGAATGTCTTTCCCGATCCGAAATCGTCGGAAGACGCTCTTCCGCCATATTCGACCGGGCAACGCGACGACCTGATGCTGCTGCGGGCGCTGGAAGCCCAGATCGGCGTCTTCGATTCCGCCTCGCCGACGTTCGACGCTGCCGCTAATCCGCTCAACGCAGCAGGCGCCCTCCGCATGATCGCGCCGGAGGACATCGCGCTCTGGGCGTGGGACGCCCGACCGTTTCCGGCCTTTCCGATGCTGGAGACGGTGTGGAGCGACGGCGCGAACTGGCAGAAAGGCCACTGGCTCAACGGCCGCCTGGAAGCCGCCCCTCTGGACAGGCTGGCGGCGGCGCTCCTCGACGATTTCGGGTTGGCGCAAGCTGGCGACATCGGGGTTGACGACATCATCGACGGCTACGTCGTCGATCGCCCCATGTCGGCGCGAGACGCGCTTCAGCCGCTCGTCAGGCTGATGGGGCTGGATGCGCGGTTCAGCGCCGGCGATCTGATCCTGAGCGGCAGGGCTGTGCGCCAGCCGCTCCACATCAGCCCGGACGATGTGGTGCTGGACCGCGACGACAAGCCGTTCATCCTGCGGCGGGCGCAAGAGAGTGAACTGCCGCGCGAATTGCGCATCGGCTTCATCGACGGGGCCTGGGACTACCGTCGCGCCGCCAGCCGCTCGCGCCGCCTTGCCGGAGGTTCTCGGCGGGAGGTCGGCATCGACGGAGCCATCGTCAGCCACAGGCCGCATGTCGACGCGCTGGCCGAGCAGCGCCTGAAGGAGGCTTGGGCCGGGCGCGAAAGCCTGAAGTTCTCCGTCGGGCCGCGCCACATTGCACTCGAACCGGGCGACACGGTGCTCTTCGAGATCGACGGAACTGCCCGGCTTTTCCGCATCGGGGAAATCGACGACGGCGAGGTTCGCCGCATCACGGCCTTCAGCATCGAGCGGCTGGCTGAGGCGTTGCGCCCGGCCGCCCGCGATGCAGCGATTGCGCCGGCTGGGCCGCCTGCCGCCGCCCGTCCCTTCGCCGTCGCGCTCGAACTGCCGCTCGCCCGCGAAGGCGTTCAGCCGCTCCTGCATCTCGCGGCGTTCGCGCGCCCGTGGCCAGGTGCGCTGGACCTGCTGCGCTCCACGGATGGCGATGTCTTCGCCAGCGTGGCGAGCATCGAGCGGCCTGCGCTCATCGGCACGCTGCTGACGCCGCTGCCGCCCGGTCCGCTCTGGCGCTGGGACAAGGGGCCTGGCGTCGACGTCCGGATCGAGGCCGGCATGCTGCAAAGCGTGAGCGACGGCAGCGCATTGTCGGGGCTCAACAGCTTTGCCGTGCAAGGGCCGGACGGGCTGTGGGAGGTGCTGACGGCAGCCTCCGCGGAACTGATCGGTCCGCAACGTTACAGGTTCTCGAGGCTTCTGCGGGGCATTGGCTGCTCGGAGGCCGCTGCGCTGCGCGCCGCGCCGCAAGGCTCGCGCTTCGTTGGGGTCGACGAGACGCTCGCGACGCTGACCTCCGACCTTGCCGATCTTGGCCGCAACGTCCGCTATCGCATCGTGCCTCCCGGCGTCGATGCGGCGGATGCCTCGGCGCTTGGACTGTCCGCGAGTTCAGCCGGCCTAGCCTTGAGGCCGCTCGCGCCTGTGCATCTGACGGCGCGCAGGACGCCCTCCGGCATCGAGATCGCCTGGATAAGGCGAGCCCGCATCGGCGGCGACAACTGGGAGCTGCTCGATCCGCCACTTGGTGAAGCGCGCGAAGCCTATGTGGCGACCATCTACTCAGCCGGGATCGCAGTCCGGACCATCGAGGCGACCGCGCCGTCCTTCAGCTATCCCCACGCGAGCGAAATCGCCGACCACGGCAGCCCTCAGGCGGCGTTGGAGATCGCGGTCGCGCAGGTCAGCGCAGCCGTCGGCCCCGGCGCCGCGCGGCGCAGCCTCGTCCCGATCCGGTAGCGCCATCCCGAGCCATCCGTCATTTCTGCAATCCGAGGAGGCTGGCCATGGCCCGCGAGAGCTTTGCATCGTCGCTCGATCTGATCTTCAGGCACGAGGGCGGCTATGTCGACCACCTGCTCGACCCGGGCGGCGCGACCAATTTCGGCATCACCCGCGCTACGCTGGCCAGCGTCCGCGGACGGCCCGTGTCGAAGGCCGAGGTCCTTGCTCTGACCAGGCGCGAGGCAGGCGAGGTCTATCTCCAGCGTTACTGGAATGCGGTGGGCGGCGACGATCTGCCGCCCGGCGTCGACCTCGTGGTGTTCGACGCGGCTGTCAACTCCGGCCCCGCCCGGGCGGCGCGTTGGCTGCAAGCGGCGCTTGGCGTGCCGCAGGATGGTGTCGTCGGCCCGCTGACCATCGCGGCGGCCCGCAGAATGAATGGACCCGGCATGGTCGTGGCCTATTCCGAGACCCGCATGCGGTTCCTGCGACGCCTCACGGCCTGGCGAACTTTCGGGCGAGGCTGGACCAGGCGCGTGCGCGAAACAGAAGCCGCCGCCCTGGCGCTTGCCGGGCAAGGGCGCGGAACTCCCATCATCGCCCGGCGAAAGGACAATTCGACCGTGACCGACACCAAAAGCCTCCTGACCTCCAAGACACTCTGGTCCAACGTCATCGGCCTTGGCGCCATCATGCTTTCGCTCTTCGGCATCGATGCCAGCAGCGTCGACGGGGAGGGCCTTTCGCAAGCCATCCCACAAGCCGTCGCGGCGCTGAGCTTCATCGCATCCGCCGTCTTCCGGATCCGCGCCACCAAGCGCCTCGCGCTCTCGTGATCCGTGGCCGGGGCACGAATGCTTGCGGCGCCCCGGCCATTCATGGCCAGTTCAGCGATGGTCGCCTAGGTCCGGATCATGAGCCTCCTTCGCCCGATGCATGCACTCGGCCTGTCGCTGATGTGCCTGCCGGCCGCGCCGCCCGTGCAGGCGCAGGCGGCCGGCGCCTGCCTGTCGAGCGAGCAGATGCGCGAGGCCATCTTCGCCGGCCATGCGGTGCCTGCGACCGCGGCGACGCGCGCGGCGAGGGACGCTTCGGCAGGCGATGTCGTGCGGGTCCGCCTGTGCCGCGAGAATGACAGCCTGATCTACCGCGTGACCATGCTGCAGCGGGACGGCCGCGTGGGCCACGTGACGATTGACGGCAGTTCGGGCAAAGTCGCGGACGTGCGCTGAAGCACGCCGTGCGATTCTGCCGGTTTTGGAGGACTGCCACTTGCGACTTCTGGTTGTCGAGGACGACAAGGATCTCAATCGTCAGATCGTGACGGCGCTGGAGCAGGCAGGCTATGCGGTCGACCGTGCCTTCGATGGCGAGGACGGCGGCTTCCTCGGCGAGACCGAGCCCTATGATGCGATCGTGCTCGATCTCGGCCTGCCGATGGTCGATGGGGTGACGGTGCTGCAGCAATGGCGCCGCGCCGGCAAGATCATGCCGGTGCTCATCCTGACGGCGCGCGACCGGTGGAGCGACAAGGTCGCGGCGTTCGATGCGGGCGCCGACGATTACGTGGTCAAGCCGTTCCATGTCGAGGAGCTGCTGGCGCGGCTCCGGGCCCTGCTGCGGCGCGCAGCTGGCCACGCCACCAGCGAGATCGCCTGCGGCCCGGTGCGTGTCGACACCCGCGCCAGCCGTGTGCTGGTGGATGGAAATCCGGTCAAGCTCACGTCGCATGAATACCGGCTCCTGGCTTATCTGATGCATCACCAAGGCCGGGTGGTCTCGCGCGGGGAGCTGGTCGAGCATCTGTACGACCAGGATTTCGATCGCGATTCCAACACGATCGAAGTTTTCGTCGGGCGTCTGCGCAAGAAGCTCGGCGTCGAGGTCATCCAGACCATAAGGGGCCTGGGCTACGTGCTTGCAGCGCCCGGCACCCGTTGATCGGGGAAGGAGCAAGGCGCATGCGGCTGCCGCAAAGCCTGACGCAGCCCTCGCTGTCCGGCCGGCTCATCATCCTGGCCGCGCTGTGGTCGTTCATCATCCTGCTCGTCGCGGGGCTGATCCTGTACGCCTTGCAACGGCAGGTGACCGAGCGGGGCTTCGATGAACGGCTTGGCGTCTACGTCAAGGAGATCGTCGCCGACCTGGCAGCGCCCGCGGACAATGACCGCCAGCAGATCGGCGATCTCGGGGAGCCGCGGTTCGACCTGCCCTTGTCCGGCTGGTATTGGCAGGTGACGCGCACCGACGCCGAGCGGCCCGTCATCCGGGCGTCGCGTTCGCTGATCGGCGGGCAGTTGGCGAAGCTCGAGGACCTTGGCGCGGAGGAGACCCGGGGCGCGCGCGCCGGCTATGTCATCGGGCCCGACGATCGCCGCCTGCGTCAGTTCGAGCGACGCATCGATGCCGGCGAGGATGGCCGCTACACGATCGCGGTTTCGGCGCCTGCCGACGAGATCCTCGACGACATCCGCGATTTCCGCATCGCGCTGACGATCACGTTCGGGTTGCTGTTCATGGCGCTGGTCGTCTCGACCCTTCTGCAGGTCCGGCTCGGGCTCGCCCCGCTCGCCCGGCTCCGTCATTCCGTCGGCGACGTGCGCGTCGGGTCCGCCAGCCGCATTGACGGCGATTACCCGCCCGACCTCCGGCCGCTGGCGGGCGAACTCAACCAGCTCATCGATTCGAACCGGGAGATCCTCGACCGCGCCAGGACCCATGTCGGCAATCTCGCCCATGCCCTCAAGACCCCGCTCAGCGTCCTGGTCAACGAGGCGGACGCGAGCCCCGGGCCGCTCTCGTCCAAGGTCAACGAGCAGGCGGCCGTCATGCGCGACCAGGTCCACTATTACCTCGACCGGGCGCGGGCCGCGGCCCTTTCAGGCGCGCTGGGCGGCGTCTGCGATGTTCCGGCGTCGCTCGACGGCCTGATCCGCACCTTCGAGAAGATCTACCGCGACAAGGACATCACCAGCACCGTGAAGGTCGAGACGGCTCTCAGGTTCCGCGGCGAGAAGCAGGATCTGGAGGAGATGCTCGGCAACCTCCTCGACAATGCGTTCAAATGGGCCGACGACGAAGTCAACGTGACGGTCGGTGCCTTCGAGCAGGACGCCAGGCAGCTTGTGCGCGTCGTCGTCGACGACAACGGGCCGGGGTTGCCGGAGAGCGCCCGAGTCGAGGTCCTGCGCCGCGGCCGCCGGCTCGATGAGTCCAAGCCTGGCTCAGGGCTGGGCTTGTCGATCGTGGTCGATCTGGCCAAGCTGTATGGCGGATATCTGGCGCTGGACGCCACCGAAAGCGGCGGCCTGCGTGCCGTGCTGGTGCTTCCGGCCGTTTGAAGTCCCGTGTCAATCGTGCAAATATCTTGGAAATCCCGCGACACGGCCCAACCCGACCAGCAAAGCAGCCTCATGTCCTTCGTCCTCTTCGCCCAACGCCGCATTCGCCTTGGGCTGATCGCGGCCGTTCCCGTTCTGGCCCTTGCGGGCTGCGTCTCTTCGCCTCCGCCCGCGCCGCTCGCGGGGTCGCCTGTTGATGGACCAAGGGCTGTGACGGGCTGGCTTGCCGGTCCTGCCGCGGAAGGGCTCGACGCAGGGGACCGTGACCGCGCCTTCCTGGCGCAGATCGCTGCTGCGGAGACCGGGCGGCGAGCCTCGTGGCGCAGCACGAAAGGCCATTTCGGCTTCGTCGAGCCGGGCGCCGAGACGTCTGGGGCCACTGGGGTGTGCCGCCCTTTCAGCCATACGATCTATATCGACGGCCGGGCACAGCGCGGCTCGGGCTCGGCCTGCCGCGGAGCAAGCGGCGCATGGGATGTGGTGACTTGACCGCAGCGCCGTGGTCCGCCGTCGCGCGTGACGGTTTGTCGCCTGTCGGGCGGATGATGACGGCGTCAATACGATATAGAACGCTTCCATGCTGATCTGGTTCGTCTTCACGCTCGTGACAGGAGCGGTCATGCTCGCGGTGCTGAGGCCTCTCGGACGCAAGTCTGTGCGTCCGATCGCGAGCGCCGACGCACGCGCCATGTATGATGCGCAGATGTCGGACATCGCGCGCGATCTCGACCGTGGCGTGATCGCGCCGGCTGACGCGGAACTGGCCCGGGCCGAAGTCGCCCGCAGGCTGATCGTCGCGTCAAGGCATGCCGACGACAGCGTGGACGCCGTGGGCGAGGCGACATACAGGCGCAGGAGGGCGGCCTCGGCGATCATCCTGTCGACGATCCCGCTGGTCGCGCTGTCGTTCTACGGCGCGAAAGGCTCTCCGCATCTTCCGGCTAAGCCGCTGGCGGCCCGCCTGACCAACGATCCCGCCACGATGGACATGGCGGTGGCGCTGACGCGCGTCGAAAATCATCTCCAGCTCAATCCGGGCGACGGCCGCGGCTGGGAGATCCTCGCGCCGATCTACCTGCGCACGGGACGCTATGACGACGCTGCGCGGGCTTACGCCAATGTCGCAGTGCATCTCGGCCCGACGATGGACCGGCTGGTTGATGTCGGCGAGGCGCGCTTCCTTGCGGCTGGGGGCGTCGTGACCGCCGAAGCCAGGGCCGCGTTCGAAGAAGCCGGCAGGCTGGCGCCGCTGAGCCCGAAAGGGCGGTTCTATCTGGCCGTGGCGCGTGAGCAGGACGGCGACAAGGCCGGCGCGATCGCGGATCTCAAGGCGCTGATGGCGTCCGCGCCGGAGAATGCCGGCTGGGCCCCGATGGTGGCGGACAGGCTTGCCCAGATGGAGGGCAATCCCCAGCCGTCGCCGCCGGACCGGATCGCCGCCATCAGGGGCATGGTCGATGGGCTTGACGGCCGCCTGGCCGCGCAAGGCGGCACCGCCGAGGAATGGGGCAGGCTGGTGCGCGCCCGGGCCGTCTTGGGCGACAAGGCGCTGGCCGCGGATGCGCTGGCGCGCGCGCGGAAAGCGCTTGCCGCCGATGCTGCCGGGCTTGCCGGCGTCGACGCCGTCGCGCGCGACAATGGCGTGGAGGTCCGGCCATGACGCGCAAGCAGCGCCGCTTGACGATCATCGGCTCCTGCGGCGCGGTGCTGGCGGTCGCGGCGGCGCTTGTGCTGTTCGCCATGCGCGACAGCATCGTCTTCTTCCACGGCCCGTCTGACGTGATCGACAAGTCCATCCAGGCCGGAACGCGGTTCCGTCTCGGCGGGCTGGTCAAGGAAGGCACCGTTCTGCGCGAAGGCCAGACAGTGACATTCGATGTGACGGACAACAACAAGCAAGTCAGGGTGACGTACACGGGCATCCTGCCGGACCTGTTCCGGGAGGGCCAGGGTGTCGTCACCGAAGGCGTCCTCCAGCCGGGCGGGCTTTTCAAGGCCGACAGCGTGCTGGCGCGGCACGACGAGAACTACATGCCGCGCGAGGTGGCCGACGCCTTGAAGAAGCAGGGCCAATGGCAGCCCGGCCCCGGCAAACCGCAATCCTGAGGCTGACACCATGCTCATCGAGATTGCCCATTTCGCCCTTGCCATCGCGCTGGGACTGTCGATCATCCAGATGGTCATCCCGGTCTGGGGCGTGCGCCGCAACGACATAGCTCTTGCGCGCGTGGGCGAACCAGCGGCGCTGGCGGTGTTCGCGCTGCTGCTCTTTGCGTTCGGCGTGCTGATGCATGCCTACGCCGTTTCGGATTTCTCGGTCCAGAACGTTGCGGAGAATTCGCATTCCGCCAAGCCGCTGATCTATAAGCTGACGGGCACGTGGGGAAACCATGAAGGCTCGATGCTGCTGTGGGTGCTGATTCTCGCGCTATTCGGCGCGCTGGTCGCGTTGTCCCGGACCTCACTGCCCGACAGGCTCCGGGCCGGCACGCTTGCGGCGCAGGCCTCCGTGACCGTGGCCTTCCTGCTCTTCATCCTCTTCACCTCGAACCCGTTCAACCGGCTCGATCCTGCGCCCCCGGAGGGCAACGACCTCAACCCGATCCTGCAGGACCTCGGCCTCGCGATCCACCCGCCTCTGCTCTATGTCGGCTATGTTGGATTCTCGATCACGTATGCCTTCGCCGTGGCGGCGCTCATCGACGGACGAATCGACGCGGTCTGGGCGAGGGCGGTCCGGCCCTGGACGCTGGTGGCATGGCTCTTCCTCACCCTCGGCATCTCGATGGGGTCCTATTGGGCCTATTACGAACTTGGCTGGGGCGGATGGTGGTTCTGGGACCCGGTGGAGAACGCCTCGCTGATGCCATGGCTTGCGGGCACGGCCTTGATCCACTCCACCATTGTGATGGAGAAGCGCGACTCGCTGAAGGTCTGGACGATCCTGCTCGCGATCATGACCTTTTCGCTGTCGCTGCTCGGCACGTTCCTGGTCCGGTCAGGTGTGCTGACCTCGGTGCACACCTTCGCCACCGATCCGTCGCGCGGTCTGTTCATCCTCATCATCCTGATGGTGTTCATCGGCGGCTCGCTGGCGCTCTTCGCCTGGCGCGCCCCTTTGCTGCGGCAGGGCGGCTTGTTCGCGCCGGTCAGCCGCGAAGGCACGCTTGTCGTCAACAACTTGTTCCTGGCGGCCGCCTGCGGCACGGTGTTCATCGGCACGCTGTATCCGCTGGCGCTCGAAGGGTTGACCGGCGAGAAGATATCCGTCGGCCCGCCGTTCTTCAATGCGACTTTCCTGCCGCTTCTGGTGCCGCTGCTGCTGATCCTGCCTTTCGGACAGTCGATGGCCTGGAAGCGCGGCGATCTGCTGGGGACGGCCCAGAGGCTGGCCGCGTCCATCGCGGTCGGCGTGGTCGCCGCCATGCTGATCTTCGGCTTCACCTATGGCGGGCCAGTCGCTGCGCCGCTCGGCATCGGGCTTGGCGCGTACCTGATCGCGAGCGCCGTCTGGGACCTGGGCGAGCGCATCGCCGGGCGGGCTTCCGGCCTGAAGGCGATCTGGTCGCGCGCGGTCGGCCTGCCGCGCTCCGCCTATGGGTCGGCGCTGGCCCATGTGGGCGTCGGCGTCACCGTCATCGGCATCGCAGCGACCGCCTGGGCGACCGAGGACATCGCAGTGATGAAGCCGGGCGACCGCCTCGCCAACGCTGACACGACCATCGTGCTGCAGCAGATCTTCCCGCGCACGGGGCCGAATTACCGCGAACTTGTCGGCCGCTTCCGCATCGAGATCGCAGGCGAGGACCGCGGGGTGATCGAGTCCACCAAGCGCACCTTCATCACCCGCAACAACATGCAGACCACCGAGGCTGGCATCCGCTCGTTCGGTCCCAGCCAGATCTACGTCAGCCTGGGCGAAATCCAGCCGGACGGACAATCCGTGGGCGTGCGGCTCTACACGAAGCCTTTGATCCTGCTGATCTGGATCGGCTCCGTCATCATGGCGCTTGGCGGCGCCCTGTCGATGACCGACCGGCGGTTCCGGGTCGCCGCGCCCGCAAAGGCGCGCAAGCCTTCGGGCAGTCCGTCCTCGGGCAGTTCGTCTTCGGGCGGCAATGCGTCCGGCGGCACTTCGCCGCAGCCGGCGGAGTAAGGCTATGCTGCGCGCGCTGCTCCTTGGGTTTGCGCTGCTGGCCACCCCGGCCTTGGCCGTGACGCCGCAGGAGAGGTTGCCCGACGCGGCGCAGGAAAGCCGCGCGCGGGAGGTTTCGGCGGGCCTCCGTTGCCTCGTCTGCCAGAATCAGTCGATCGACGATTCGGAAGCGCCCTTGGCGCGCGACCTCCGACTGCTCGTCCGCGACAGGATCCAGGCGGGCGACAGCAACGCCCAGGTCATCGACTTCGTGGTCGCGCGCTATGGGCAGTACGTGCTTCTCAAGCCGCCCTTTGCGCTCAACACGGCGCTGCTCTGGCTGGGCCCGCTCCTGATCTTCCTCGCCGGCGCCTTCGGTCTCTGGCGCATGCGGAGCAAGCACGCCCCCGGCGCGGTGGGCAAGGCGCTCGACGAGGCCGAAAAAGCGGAGCTGGAGCGCATACTCGAGAAGCGGTGACCGGGCCTGCCGCCGTCGTTGCGATGTCCATGCCGTCCGGGCGTAACGCGCGGATATCCGCTTGCACCTCAACCTTACCAACATTTCATGCTGTCGTGACAGCGGCGTAAGTCGCCGGCATCCATCTTGGACTCCAACGCTGGCGGTCTCCCGTGCCGGCTTGATGGAGATGACGATGTCAGAAGCTGCACCACGTACCGTCCTTCGCCGCGCCGCTTTGCTGGCGGGCGCCGCCGCCCTGTCCGCCGGGCTTGTGACCGGCATCGGCGTAAGCCTCAACGCCGTCCCGAGCTTTGCCGTCGCGCAATCCGCTGGCACGTTCGCGGGCGCGCCGTCCTTCGCCGACGTCGTCGAGCAGGTGAAGCCCGCAGTCGTGTCCGTCCGCGTCAAGGCCCGTTCGGAGGTGGCGTCGGAGCGCGGCGGGCCTTCTCTTGAGGAATTGCCACCCGGCCATCCGCTGGAGCGGTTCTTCAAGCAGTTCGGCGAGAATGGCCCGGGCGCGCAGCGCGGCAGGCGCGGAGGCGAAGGCCCTGCGCAGATGTCGCAGGGCTCCGGCTTCTTCATCTCGGGCGACGGTTACGCCGTGACCAATAACCACGTCGTCCGCAACGCACTGGAGGTGCAGCTTGTCATGGACGATGGCAGGACCCTGAACGCGAAGGTCGTCGGCGCCGATCCGCGAACCGACCTGGCGCTGCTGAAGGTCACGGATGGCGGCACGTTCCCGTTCGTCCGGCTGGCGGCGAGCAACCCCCGGATCGGCGACTGGGTCATTGCCGTGGGCAATCCGTTCGGCCTCGGCGGCACCGTGACGGCAGGCATACTCTCGGCCCGCAACCGCGACATCGGCTCCGGTCCGTATGACGATTACCTCCAGATCGACGCGGCGGTGAACAGTGGCAATTCGGGCGGCCCGACCTTCAATGCGCAGGGCGAGGTCGTCGGCGTCAACACGGCGATCGTCTCCCCCTCCGGCGGCAATGTCGGCATCGCCTTCGCCATTCCCGCCTCCACTGTCGAGAAGGTGGTGGCCGATCTGAAGGACAAGGGCGAGGTCTCGCGCGGCTTCATCGGCGTCCAGCTCCAGCCCGTCACCGCGGAGATCGCCGATGCGATCGGCCTCAGCGCTGCTTCAGGCGCGTTGGTGGCGGACGCCGCCGAGAATGGGCCCGCGGCGCGTGCCGGTCTTCGGCGCGGCGACACGATCACGGCGGTCGATGGCGCGCCGATCAAGGATGGGCGCGAACTGTCCCGCAAGATCGCGTCGGTCAAGCCTGGGGACCGTGTCAAGATCACGGTCTGGCGCGACGGCCGGGAGCGTTCGATCTCCGTCGAGGTGGGCAAGCAGCCCGCCGCCTGACCAGCGTGCGCAGAGCCGGGTCGCGATGCCGCAATGCGATGCCGCCCCGACCTATCCAAGGAACGGCATACGGGGCTGGCTTCGGCCTCGCACGCGCGCCTCGCGTCTCGTCTGCAACCCTGTCTTCATGTAATTGATGTCCATGCGTCTGCTGATCATCGAAGACGATTCGGATTCCGCCGCCTACCTCGTCAAGGCGTTCCGCGAGGAGGGCCACGTTGCGGACCATGCCGCTGACGGGCTGACAGGCTATTCGATGGCCGAAGGCGGCGGCTATGACGTGCTGGTCGTCGACCGGATGCTGCCGCGCATGGACGGCCTCTCGCTGATCCGCTCGCTGCGCGAACAGAACGACGTGACGCCGGTGCTGATCCTGTCCGCGCTCGGACAGGTCGATGACCGGGTCAAGGGGCTGCGTGCCGGGGGCGATGACTATCTGCCCAAACCCTATGCCTTTTCCGAACTCCTGGCGCGCACCGAGGTGCTTGCGCGCAGGCGCACGGCCGCAGCCAGCGCCGAAGCGACATCCTACCGTGTCGCGGACCTTGAGCTCGACAGACTTTCGCGCCGCGTCACCCGGGGCGGCGAGGACATCGCGCTGCAGCCGCGCGAGTTCCGTCTGCTGGAATATCTGATGAAGAATGCCGGGCAGGTCGTGACGCGCACCATGCTGCTGGAAAATGTCTGGGATTATCATTTCGACCCCCAGACCAATGTCATCGACGTTCATGTCTCGCGCCTGCGGGCCAAGATCGACAGGGGCCAGAGCCTGTCTCTGCTCCAGACTGTGCGCGGGGCAGGTTATTCGCTGCGCGCAGAGCCACGGTAGACTCGTGCCGCCGCAAACTCCTTCACGCTCGCGCCTGTTCCGCTCCACCGCGTTCAAGCTGACATTGCTCTACATGGGCGTGTTCGCGGTCTTCGCGACGGCGGCGCTGGGCTATGTCGCGTGGAATGCCCGCCGTCTGATCGAGGACCAGATCCGCCAGACCATCGACGCCGAGATCACGGGCCTGTCGGAACAGTTCCGCCAGGGCGGCATCCGCCGTTTGCTGGTGGTCATCGAACAGCGCGCGCGCGGGCCGGGTGCCTCGCTCTATCTCGTCACCTCGCCCTTCGGCGAGCGGCTGGCGGGCAATGTCGAGCAGGTGCCGGTTGGGCTGCTGGACAAGGCCGGTGAAAGCGAGATGCCCTATGCCCGCAACACCGAGGATGCCGGTGGCGTTCGGCCGGCCATGGCGATCGTGCGCGTCTATGTGCTGCCCGCAGGCTTCCGCGTCCTGGTCGGGCGCGATGCCAGCGAGCGGGACCGCCTGCGCGATGTGGTGCGCCGGGC
>JANOCI010000047.1:0-62808 GCA_031412095.1 Allobosea sp. | reverse complement strand
GATCAGGATCGCGCCGGGGTAGTTGCGCAAATGGTTTTCGAGCCAGCCGGTTGTCTCGGCATCAAGGTGGTTGGTCGGCTCGTCGAGCAGCAGAAGCTCGGGCTGCCAGAGCAGCAGCTTGCACAGTGCGACGCGGCGCTTCTCCCCGCCCGAGAGCTTGTCCACCGCCCAGTCATCGGGCGGGCAGCGCAGCGCGTCCATGGCCTGATCGACCTTGCTGTCGAGATCCCACAGGCCCTTGGCCTCGATCTCGTCCTGCAGTTTCGTCATCTCGTCGGCGGTTTCTTCCGAATAGTTCATGGCGAGGTCGTTGTAGCGATCGAGGATGGCCTGCTGGGCCGCCACGCCTTCCATCACGTTCTGGCGCACGGTCTTGGTTTCATCGAGCTTCGGCTCCTGCGGCAAGTAACCCACGCGCGCGCCTTCCGCGACCCAGGCGTCGCCGGTCCATTCGGTGTCCATCCCGGCCATGATCTTGAGCAGGGTGGATTTGCCCGCGCCGTTGACGCCGAGCACGCCGATCTTGGCATCGGGGTAGAACTGCAGATGCACGTTGTTGAGGATCTGCTTGCCGCCCGTGTATGTCTTGGACAGGCCTTTCATGTGGTAGATGAACTGACGGGCCATGATGGGTGGTGCTCCGGATTGCGCGGTGGACGAGGTTGCACCGCAGGTAGCAAGCGGGGCCCGTCCGTTCAAGGAGATTGCGCGGACGAGTCGGCAATCGCCATATCGGGACTGGTTTCAGAAGAGTGTCGTCCCCGGCGAGCCGCAGGCTCGGGAAGGGGATCCATCGCTGGCAATCTGGTGGATCCCCTTCCCGCGCGTACCGCGCGCCGGGGATGACACTATCTTGAAACGAAACGCGCCCCCAGCCTCGAAAACACGCACCAACCTTACGTGAAAATATCCGCGATGATTCCGGCATACCAGCCGATGTTCTCGCCATCGGTCTGCTTGCGCAGGTCGGCGCTTTCCTTCAGTTGCGAGACGAACGGCAAGGTTGAGGTGATCTTGTCGGGGCGGGGCTCGAACTGGCCGCCCACCTTCACCGCGTCCCCGTCGTTCAGCAGGCTCCAGCAGGTGTTGGTGTAGCGCGCCGGGAAAGTGCGCGAGCCGGTGAGTTCGCCGCGCAGCATCATGGCCGCCACCTTGGCCTGGCTGTTGGCGGAGAACGCCGATTTCGGCATGTCTCCGGCGATGGCCGCATCCCCCACGATGTAGATATTGGGATCGAGCGCCGAGCGCATGCTGGCCGGATCGATAGGGCAATAGCCCGACGCGTTCACCAGATTGGCGCTGCGGGCGATCGACCCGGCCATCTGCGCCGGAATGATGTTGACCAGCGCCGCGTTCTTGTAAGTCTCGAAGCCAGTCTCGACGGTCATCGTCGCCGGGTCGACCGACTTGACGCCCTCGTGGATCTTCGGGCCGAGCCACTCGATCATGCCGGGATAATGCTTGTCCCAGCCTTCCTGAAACAGCGCCTGCTTCGAGAAATTCTCCTTCGGATCGATGATCACGATCCTGGCGTTGGCCTTGCCGGCAGCCTTCAGCACGCGCGCCATCATCGAGACCCGCTCATACGGGCCGGGCGGGCAGCGGTAGGGATTGGGCGGAGCCACCATCACGATCAGGCCCCCGTCGGGCACCGCGTCGAGCTGCGCACGCAGCAACTGGGTCTGCGGGCCGGCCTTCCACGCATGCGGCATGCGCTGCTCGTGCTGCTGCCCCCAACCAGGCACGCTGTCGTATTTCAGGTCGATGCCGGGCGAGAGCACCAGCCGGTCGTATGGCAATTCCTGGCCGCCGGCGAGGCGCACGATCTTCCGCTCGCGGTCGATCGAGGCCGCCATGTCATGAGCCATCGTGATACCGTTGGCCCGCGCCATCGCCTCGTAGCCGTGGGTGATTTCGGCCATCTGCTTGTAGCCACCCACGACCAGGTTTGAATGCCAGCAGGTCACGAACTGGCGGCTGGGCTCGACCAGCGTCACGTCCAGCGCGCCGGCCGAGTCCTTCGCGATGTAGCGCGCCGCCGTGCCGCCCCCTGCCCCGCCGCCAACCACGACGACCTTGGGCCTGGCCTGCCCGATGACCGCGGGACTTCCAAGCGCCAGCACGGCTGCGCTCGCGCCAAGGCCGGTCAACAGGCCGCGGCGGTTCATCGGAAACGAAGATGACATGGTGGTCCTCCGGGATGGCAGGCGTCTGCTGCGCCTGTTGCCGAAGGGGAGTGTGACGGAACTGATGCAGGATTCAAGGGGCCATTCACGGTGTCATCCCCGGCGACGCGAAACGCGCCGGAAAGGGGATCCATGCGGCGTCCAACATGAGTATGGATCCCCTTCCCGGCCCTGCGGACCGCCGGGGGTGGCACCAGCCTCACTTTGGCTTCAGTCCGCCGAAATAGGCAGCCAGCGCGGCAAGCTCATCGTCCTTGAACTTGGCCGCCACGGCCTGCATCACCTGATTGTCGCGCTCCTTGGCGGCATAGGATTTCATCATGGCGATGAAGGCGTCTTCGGGCAGCGCCACGATGGCCGGAATCGCCCCGACCTGCCTGCCAGAGGGCAGATGGCAGGTGACGCATTCGCCAGAGAGATACTCGCCGAACGCCCGGTCGCCGCCTGCCGAAACCGCGGGAGAGGCAAGCACGGGCAAGATCAGCATGGGCAAGATCAGCATGGCCAGCTTCAGCGGGTGAGGCAATCGGCTCATTCCACTTTCGGGCGCAAGGCGCTGTCAGGCGTCACGTCGAGGACGGAGGCCCGGCCGGTGACGCGCGCCGGCTCCTTCGCGCAATCCTTCATGCAGACATCCCGTCTCCAGAAATGCCTCTCGGCGACATCACGGTCGTCATCGTAGAACCCGCCTGCATTCGGCATGGGAAGCGCCGCGAAATTGCTCTGGTCAAGCTCCTTCTCCGGGTCCTTGACCACATCGTTCATGTGCAGGATGTAGGCCGAGATCGCATAGACCTCGTCCGGCTTCAAAGACTGCGCATTGCCGTAAGGCATGGCGCGGTTGATGTAGTCGAACAGCGTCGAGGCCGTGGGCCAGAACGATCCGACGGTCTTGTCCGGCCGGTCGTTCCTCAAGGTGCCGAGGCCCCCGGCCAGCACCGGCCAGCGGCCGACGCCTTCGCCGAACTCGCCGTGGCAGGCGGCGCAGTTCGCGATGTAGAGGGCTTCGCCGTCCCTGGCGTTGCCTTTTCCGGGCGGCAGGCCACGCCCGTCGGGAAGCACGTCGATGTCCCAGGCCTTGACCTCTTCGGGCAGGGCCAGCCGGCCCAGGCCGAACCGCGCGGAGCCAGAAACCGGGGGCGCGATAGCTCGTGCAGGCGCGGCAACGGGAAGAGGCTCAGACGTTGCGACGGGAGGAGGCGCGGGCGTGGGCGCAGGCACTTCGGCCACCGGCGCAGGCGCGGGAATAGCCGCAGGCAGCGGCACTGGCGCATCGCGCAGGCCCAGCGCATAGCCGCCGATGCCTGCAACGATCATGGCGCCGAGCGCAAACTTAATCGATCTCGACATTTTCAGTCTCGCCGCCGGCCCGCACCAGCCAGGTCTGGATGCCGTTGTTGTGATAGATGTTGTTGACGCCGCGCACCTTGCGCAGCTCGTCCTTGGTGGGCTGCACGTAGCCGGTCTCGTCGTGCGCGCGGGACTGGATCATCATCTCCCGGCCATCCCACTCGAAATCCACGTAAAAACGCGTCAGCGACTGGTTGAGCACGGGCCCGTCGATGCGCGCCTCCCGCCAATTGCGGCCGCCGTCCAGCGTGACGTCCACGCGCGTGACGGCGCCGCGGCCTGACCAGGCCAGGCCCGAGATCACGTTCTGCCCCTTGGCGAGCATCGGGGCCTGGGGCGACGGGTTCGTCACCACAGACTTGCAGTCCATCACGAAGGTGAAGCGACGCGAGCGGCCGTCGGCCATCAGGTCGGTGTATTTCGACGTCTCCTCGCGGGTCAGGTGCGCCATGTCCGTCACCTTGAGGCGGCGCAGCCACTTGATCCACATATTGCCTTCCCAGCCCGGCACGACGAGGCGCACGGGATAGCCCTGCTCAGGCCGCAGCATCTCGCCGTTCATGCGCCAGGCGACGATGCAGTCGTCCATCGCCTTGTGCATCGGGATCGACCGGTTCATGCCGGACGAATCCGCTCCCTCGGCCATGACCCATGCCGCGTTGGTCCTGATGCCGGCCTCGTCCAGCAGGTGCTTGAGCCTGACGCCGGTGTACATCACGTTGTGGACCATGCCATGCGTGAACTGGCAGCCGTTGAGCTGCGAACCGCGCCATTCCATACCGGAATTGGCGGCGCATTCCAGAAAATGCACACGGTTGATGCGCGGAAAGCGCTTCAAATCCTCGATGGTGAAGACGACCTCGCGGTCCACCAGCCCGTTGATCATCAGCCGATGCCGCCGTGGGTCGATCTCCGCCACGCCGCCATGGTGGCGCTCGAAGCACAGGCCGGAGGGCGTGATGATGCCGTCAAGCTCATGCAGCGGCGTAAAGTTGACCGACGACTGGCGGCTCGCCGTCAGCCATTCCACGTCGCGGCGCACAACGTGCGCCTCATGTTTCGAAGGCTTGCCATAGGGCCGGTCGGCCACGCCGTCGCCTAGCGTGCGGCTCCAGTCGGGCAGTTCGGTGATGGCTGCGTCAGGCGCCTGCGCCTTCGCGCCAGCAGCCGCGACGACGCTGCTGGCGGCTGCCGCCGTAAGGAAGCCGCGCCGGGAGGTCTTGCCTTGGTTGGCGTTGGCCATCAACTGCTCCGTCACCTCGTGCCATCCCCGGCGCGCCAGCGCCCGGGATGACACCTTTTTAGCTTCCCACCACCTTCACCGCATCCAGCGGCCGCGGCTCGATCACTTTGCGGGCCGTGATGAATTTGTCCACCACGTCCCAGATAGGCGGCCCTTCGACGCTTTCGTTGATCGAGGCCCAACCGGCGACGGTGTAGCTGCGCGAGGCGTCGATGGCCTGCCCGGTCTTGAGATGGATCATGCCGGAGATGCGCGATCCGATCTGCTTGCCGGGATCGATGGTGAAGCCCATGCCGCCGACGCGGACCATGTCGCCGCCGCCCTGGAGATATGGATCGGGGTTGAAGAGATTGTCCGCCACGTCCTCGAGCACCTCCTTCAGCCGCGCTCCCGTCATCTGCATGCGGTAGCAGTTCGGGTAGGTCATGGCGCAGGCGTTCGTCACGTCCTCGAAGGTGATGTCCTGGCCGGGCAGCAGGCTGGCGCCCCAGCGCACCCCCGGGGACAACGCGATTTCGGCGTCGCGCTGCTCCAGCAGCGCATCGGTGAACACATCGTCCAGCGAACCCTGGAAGTTGCCGCGCCGGTAAAGCAGGCCCGTCGTCCTGCCGAGCACGCGCGAGAGGTCCTTCTGGAACGGCGCGCGGTGCCTGGCGATCAGCGCCGCCGCCTCGGGGTCCGGGGCGATCGCATCGGAGAACACCGGGATCAGCCGGTGCGAGAAGCCTTTGACCTCCTTGCCCTGAACGTCCAGATCGAGCCGCGACACGAACTTGCCGTGCGAGCCGGTGGCGATCAGGAGCGTCCTGCCGACCGTGACCGGCTCCGGCAGTGCATCATGGGTGTGCGCGGTGAGGATGACGTCGATGCCCCTCACCCGGCCCGCCATCTTGCGGTCGATGTCGAAGCCGTTGTGGCTGAGCAGGACCACGAGATCGGCCCCTTCCGCCCGGGCCTCGTCGACCTGCTTCTGCACGTCGTCCTCGCGGATGCCCATGGTCCACTTCGGGAACATCCAGCGCGGGTTGGCGATCGGCGTGTAAGGATAGGCCTGCCCGATCACGGCAACGTTGACCCCGCCGCGCTGGAAGATCCTGCGCGGCTCGAAGACATTCTCCTCGAAATCGCTGTCACGCACGTTCTGGGCGAGGAACGGGAAGGGAAGCGCCTTGACGATCTCCTCGACGCGCTCAGCGCCAAGCGTGAACTCCCAGTGGCCGGTCATCGCGTCTGGCTTGAGCAGGTTCATGACGTCGACGATGTCGGCGGCCTTCGTCTGCAGCGAGGTCCACGAATTGGTCCACGTGTCGCCGCCGTCGAGCAGCAGCACACGGTCGCCGCGCTCGGCACGGATGGCCTTGACCACGGTGGCGATGCGGTCAAGCCCGCCCATGCGGCCATAGCTCCGGGCGAGCTCCGAAAAATCCTGATCGGTCAGCGCGAACGCCTCCGGCGATCCGGGCGCGATCCTGAAATGGCTCAGGAATTCTGCGCCGGTGATGTGGGGCGCGAGGCCCTTCGCCTCGCCGACGCCCAGGTTCCAGCTTGGCTCGCGGTAGTGGAGCGGAACAAGCTGCGCGTGCAGGTCCGTCAGGTGCACGAGCGTGACGTTGCCTGTGGCCGGGAAGCGCAGGATGTCGTCCTGCCTCAGGCGCTGCTGCGCCGCCGCGCGCCCCAGCATGCCGCCGGCGAGGCCGGTGGCCATGGCCGCCGCGGCTGCCGCCTGCATGAAGTCGCGCCGGGAGATCATGTGTCACGCTCTTTCAAGGACATCGCCGGATGCGGCCGTTCAACTGCGCCGTCGCATGGGACCGCTGACGGGTCGTGATCCTGCCGCGCGGATGATGCGGAAAGCGAGGCCAGGTCGGGGCGGAAGCCGACTGACGTCAGCCAACCGTGATCTTGTTCTTCGACGAATAGACGGTGCCATCGTCGTCGGTCCAGGTGAACTCGAACTCGCCGCTTTCCGCCGCCTTGACGAAGAACGACTGATAGGGATTCGCCGAGATCGCCGGATGCCAGGCAGCCCTGAAGACTTCCTTGCCGTTGAACGTGGCGCGGAAGCTGTTGATGATCCGGCGCGGGATCGGCTGGCCGCCCGCGTCGCGGCGCTGGCCGCTCTCCATCTCATGCGAGATCAGCGACTTGATCTCGATGAGTTCGCCCGCCTTGGCCGACGACGGCAGGCGGACGCGGGGCGTGGGGCGCGTGGTCATTGTGGACATGGTGCTCTCCGTGCCGCCAGGCCTAGCCGCCGCAGCCGCCGATGGTCACCTTCACCTCCTGGCGGGCGGTGAAGAGCTTGCCATCGGACATTTCCGCGACCGCGATGATGTTCTGGGTCTGGGCCAGCCGCATGCGCGTCGACGCCGCAGCCTTTCCGCAGGCCGGCGTGAAGAAGAACGAGACGACGCCAGGCAGCGGATTGCCATCGGCGAAGACATGCACGGCCCTGACGAAATCGGCATCGGTCATCGGGCTTTCGACATCGACGGCGAGCGGCACCACGAGGCCGTTCTCCGCGATGGCCGGCAGGTCCAGCTTGATCCGCCCTTCCGCCGCATTGCGCCCGGAGAACAGCTTCGCCATCTCCGCCTCCACGTCAGCAGGCTTGGCCATGACGAGATGAGGTGCCAACACGGCCGCCACGAAGGCTGCCGTCCCGATCGCCAGGGCTTGCCGCCGCGTGGCGGCCTGCAGATCATGAGCCATGCAATGTCCCTCCCGGCGTGGGGCCGGCCTCCGTGCCGCCGCCCGACGGGCGGTGACGGCTATTGATGTTCGGCCTTCTGAATGTAATTCTCAGCCCCGGCGCTGTCGAGGGTCATTCGTCGCTGCGCCGCACAACGAGGCGCGCCAACAGCGCCCATCGGAGGATGCCCATGACGATGAGGACCAGCCTTTTCTCGGCGGCGGCGGTGGCTTTGGGCGTGTTCGGCGCAGGCTTGCTGGCTGGCCAGACAGCCAACGGCCAGCAAGCCGCCCCGACCCAGCAGCCGGCGCAGGACCTGAGCGAGAAGGAGATCGAGCGCTACCGGGCGATGATCTCCGACCCGATGTCCAACCCCGGCTACCTCAACGTCGACCGCGGCGAGCAGCTGTGGTCGCTGGCGCGCGGGACGCGGAACGTCTCGCTGGAAGGCTGCGACATTGGGCTCGGCCCCGGCAAGCTCGAAGGCGCATTCGCCCAGTTGCCGCGCTTCTTCCAGGACGCAGGAAAGGTGATGGATCTCGAGCAGCGCCTGCTGTGGTGCATGACCGCGATCCAGGGCCTCGACACCAAGGATGTGGTCGCCCGCCGGTTCTCAGGGCCGGGGCGCACCTCGGACATGGAGGATCTGGTCGGCTTCATCGCCAACAAGTCCAACGGCATGGCCTACCAGCCGCAACTCCAGCACCCGAAGGAGCAGGAGATGCTGGCCGTGGGAGCGGCGATATTCGAGCGCCGCGCCGGGCCGTGGGATTTCTCCTGCGCCACCTGCCATGCAGCGGAGGGCAAGCGCATACGGCTGCAGGGACTGCCCGACTTCTCGAAACCGGGGAAGGCGGCGCAGGAGACCATGGGATCGTGGCCGACATACCGGGTCAGCCAGAGCCAGATGCGCACGATGCAGCACCGGCTCTGGGACTGCTACCGCCAGATGCGCATGCCGGCGCCCGACTATGCTTCGGACGGGCTCACCGCCCTCACCGTCTACATGGTCAGGCAGGCGGCGGGCGGCGAAATCCAGGTCCCGTCGATCAAGCGCTGAGGGCCAAAGACATGAAGATGAACATGAACATGATCCGGACCGTCATGCTCGCCGGCTTCGCATCCAGCCTCGCGCAACCTGGGTCGGCGCAGCAGGCCGATCTGCCGAAGGTCGACCCGGCCGTCGTCGAGGCCTATGTCGCCGGCACCTGGAGGAGCACCAGCGAAGGCTGGCGCGCCCGCGTCGTTCAGGACGAGACCCAGAGAATCTGCACAGCAGCCCGCAACGAGCCGAGCGGCGCCGTCTTCGACCAGGTCCGGGACAAGGAGAAGGCGACCGTGGCGTTTCCGGCCGATGGCGTCGTGGTCGGCGACTGGCAGCGCGGCGCGCAGGTGGCCCAGCGCGGCACGGGAGGGCAGTTCACCGACACCGAGCAGACCGTGCGAGGCGGAAACTGCTATGCCTGCCACCAGATGTCGAAGGCGGAGCTGTCCTACGGCACGCTCGGCCCTTCGCTCACCAACTACGGCAAGGACCGCAAGTTCGACCCGGCCGAAGCGCGCAACGCGTACGCCAAGATCTACAACGCCATGTCGGTGCTGCCCTGCTCGCAGATGCCGCGCTTCGGCTTCCACAAGTTCCTGTCCGAGCAGCAGATCAAGGACGTGGTGGCTTATCTGTTCGACCCGGCCAGCCCCGTGAACAAATAGGCGCTCCGGTCACGGCCTGAACGGGTTGTCGATGAGGAACCGTGCGAGCCGGCGCATGAGGTCGCCGATGGCGTCGCATTCCTCGGCCGTCAGCGGCGCCATCATGTGCTCGATCAGCCTGACCTGCACGGCGAGGCCCTCGCGCGCCTGCGCTTCGCCCTCCGGCGTCAGGAACAGCCGGCGCAGGCGCTTGTCCTTGCCGTCGGCACGCCGCTCCAGCAGGGCGCGCTTCTCCATCTCGGGCAGCAGCATGGACAGGTTCGAGCGGCCGACGAGCAGCTTCACCGCCAATTCCTGCTGCGTCATGCCTGGATAGCGGAAAACGGCGGCCAGGACATCGTAGTGCGGCAGGTCGAGCCCGACCGCGCCGAGCCCCTCCCCCATCTCCCTGCGGACGATCTGGTTGGCCCGCGCGACCGCGATCCAGTTGCGGAAGCGCGGCATGTCCCAAGGCGCGTCATAACTTGGCGACGCGTCGATATCCTTGCCCGCCAGGTTTCGGTTGTCGTCCGCCAGACCTTGATTATCGCGCGTCACGTCTTGATTTTTGTTCATGAATGAACAATCATGTTCAAAGATGAACAATATAGGGCGACCATCATGTCCATGCTGCCATTCATACGCCAGGGAGTCCGAATCGGCTCGTCAGTCGCGCCGGGTGTGACCGGGCGCGCCGTCTTCAACCTGTTTTGCCGCACCCGGAAGCCGGGCGCCATAGACGACAAGCAGAAATCGCTGATCGCCCGCGCCGAACAGCGCCTTTCAGCGGCGGAGACGGCAGAGGTCGCGTATCCCGGCGGCACGGTGACGACCTACGCCTTCGCGCCGCAGCACGTGGAGGCCAAAGGGACAGTGGCGTTGATCCACGGCTGGACAGGCCGCGCCGCCTTCATGAGCGGCTTCGTCGAGCCGCTGCTTCAGCGGGGATTCCGTGTCATGGCCATCGACCTGCCCGGACACGGCCGCTCCACCGGCAATTCGCTGCACGTCCCGCTCGCGGTCAAGGCGTTGAGCGCGGTGCATGCCCTCACCGGGCCGTGGCATGGCGTGGTCGCCCATTCGTTCGGCGGCGTCGTGATGACCTCTATGCTGGCGGGCCATGTCCGCGGCTTCGCCCCGCTCGAGTTACAGAGGCTGGCGCTGATCGCCGCGCCGCAGTCCATCCCCGCCCTGTTCCGGGAGTTCGGCCGCACGATCGGGATGAACCGGCGGGCGCAGGCCGCGTTCGAGCAGCGCGTGCTGGATCTGTCGGGCAACACGCTGGACACCTTCATCGGCGCGGAGCAACTGCGGCAGGCGGGAACGCCGACGCTGGTCATCCACGCGCCCGATGACAAGGAAGTGTCATATGCCAGCGCCGAAGCGTTCGCGACGGCAGGGCCGCATGTCTCGCTGCTCCCGGCGACGGGCATGGGGCATCGGCGGATCCTGTACGCGCCGCGCGTGATCGAAGCTGCGGCGGCGCACATGGATGGAGCAGCGCTCGAGGCGGCGTCGGACCAACCGGCAGCCAGCGAGGCGCAGGCCAGCGCCTGAACCCGGCCTTCCGCCCGGCCCAGGAGACCAGCGCGGCGTTGCGCGGGAAGCGGTGGCAAGGCGTCGAGCAGGACGGTTGACCGCGGCGTGCGTTTGCCGCAACCGTGCCCGACGAAGCGCGAGCGAGCCATGCCCGAGACGGACAGCCAGATCCAAGGATCCCCATCGCCGCTGCCTGTGGGCGTCCGCCTTGAAGGCAAGGTGGCGGTGATCGAGATTGACAATCCGCCTGTGAACGCCTCCTCGCATGCCGTCCGGGCGGGGCTGGCCGCCGCGCTGGCCCAGGCGAACGCCGACGCCGCCGCCTCAGCCATCGTCATCGCCTGCAAAGGCCGCACATTCGTGGCCGGGGCGGACATCCGTGAGTTCGGCAAACCGCCCGCGCCGCCCGCACTGGCGGAGGTCTGCGCCCTGCTGGAGGCCAGCGCCAAGCCCGTAGTCGCGGCCATCCACGGCACGGCTCTGGGCGGCGGCGGCGAGCTTGCCATGAGCTGCCACGGCAGGGTCGCTGTGCATGACGCGCGCCTCGGCCTGCCCGAGGTCAAGCTCGGCCTCATTCCCGGCGCCGGCGGCACGCAGCGCCTGCCGCGTCTCGTCGGCATGCCGGCCGCCATCGACATCGCGTCATCTGGCCGGATGGTGACGGCGGAAGAGGCGGTCCGCATCGGCCTCGTCGACGCTTTGGCGGAGGGCGAACTTCTGGAGGCGGCCATCGCCATGGCGCTTCGCCTCGCCGCCAAGGGGCACGCCATGACGTCGAAACGCGTGGTGGCCCCGTTCGACGAGGCGGCCGCATCGGCTCAGGTCGCGCAGATCGAGGTGCGTGCCCGCGGCCAGCTTTCGCCCGGGCGCGCGGCCCGCGCCACGCTGCTCGCCGCCAGCCTGCCTTTCGCGGCAGGGCTCGCGAACGAGCGCGAGACATTCATGGAACTGGTCGGCACCGAGCAATCAGCCGCGCTGCGCCACATCTTCTTCGCCGAACGCGAGGCGGCGAAGTCGCCGGACATCGCCGGCGTCGCTCCGCGCGCGTTCGCCACCGTGGGGGTTGTGGGCGCAGGCACGATGGGATCGGGCATCGCCGCGGCGCTCAGCGAGCACGGATTGCGCGTCATCGTCGCGGAGCAGACCGCCGACGCCGCACGGCGGGGCATGGAAAGGATCGCCGCGATCCATGCGCGAGCGCTCAAAGCGGGACGGATTTCGCAGGATGCGCACGATCGGCGGCTTTCGCTCGTCGAGATGGCGCATGACCTCGGCGCGCTCGCGCCATGCGATGTCGTGATCGAGGCCGTGTTCGACGACCTCGACATCAAGCGCGCGCTCTTCGCGGACCTGTCGAGCATCGTCCGGGCCGACACGGTCCTGGCGACGAACACGAGCTATCTCGACCCCGCCGCCATCGGCGCGGCGGCCACGCACCCGGAGCGGGTCGTGGGCCTGCATTTCTTTTCGCCGGCCAACATCATGCGGCTGGTCGAGGTCGTGAAGACTCCGGCCACCAGCCCGGATGTGCTTGCGACGGCGGTCGCACTGGCGAAGAAGCTCGGCAAGCTGCCCGTGCATGCCGGCGCGTGCGAGGGCTTCATCGGCAACCGCATCTTCACGGCCTACCGCAAGCAATGCGAATATATGCTCGAGGATGGCGCGCTGCCGGAGCAGATCGACGCCGCGATGGAGGATTTCGGCCTGCCGATGGGCCCGTTCGCCGTGTTCGACCTCGCGGGGCTCGACATCGCGTGGGCCCGCCGCAAGCGCCTCGCAGCCACGCGCGACCCTGCGGAGCGCAATGTGCGGATCGCCGACCGGCTGTGCGAACTGGGCCGCTTCGGACAGAAAGCCGGGGCCGGCTGGCATGCCTACGACGACGGGAGGCGCAGGCCCGATCCAGGCGTCGCGCGGATCATCGAGGAGGAGTCGCGGATCAAGGGCATCGTCCGCCGCGACATCGCGCAAGACGAGATCACGATGCGGATCATTGCGGCCATGGTCAACGAGGGCGCGCGCTTGCTGGAGGACGGAATCGCGGCCCGCGCCGGCGACATCGACCTCGTCTTCGTCAACGGATATGGCTGGCCCGCGTGGCGCGGCGGCCCGATGTTCCAGGCGGGGCGCATCGGCCTGCCCGCCATCCTCCGTGAGGTCGAGCGCATGCAGGCGCGGGACGGCGCAGGCTGGGAGCCGGCGCAGCTGCTCGTCGACATGGAACGGGACGGGCGCGGATTTAGCGGAGCGTGAAGGTTCGCATCATCCGGCGATTGATCCTTCTCCTCTTGCGGGAGAAGGTGGGCAGCGCCCGGAAGAGGGGTCTACGTGACTATCCGGCGCGATCTCAAGAGCCCTCTTCCGCCCTTCGGGCACCTTCTCCCGCAAGGGGAGAAGGTCATCATGCCTTAACTCCTGTTCCGGCTTGACTTAACGAGATTGCCATCCGCCCCTCATTGCCGCAAATCCGGTTGCTCGTAGCTTCAGCGCCATCTAAGTCCATGAGCACAAACCAACCGTGATGAGGGCGCCATGGCTGCCGGAACGAAGATGTTCGACCTGAGCGGGAGGCGGGCGCTCGTCACCGGCTCGTCGCAGGGCATCGGGCTGGCGCTCGCGCGCGGGCTGGCGGAAGCGGGCGCCAGGGTGGTGCTGAACGGGCGCGACGCCGGTAAGCTGGCGGCCTCGGCCGCATCCCTCGCCGAAGCCGGCATCGAAGCGGAGCAGCTCAAATTCGACGCGGCGGACCATGGTGCGGTGCGCGCGGCGGTCGACGGCTTCGAGGCGGGAACGGGGCCGATCGACATCCTGGTCAATAATGCGGGGATGCAGCACCGAGCGCCTCTCGAGGATTTCCCGGCAGACGCCTTCGAGATGCTGCTGCGCACCAATATCTCGACCGTGTTCAACGTCGGCCAGGCCGTGGCCCGCCACATGATAGGACGCGGACGCGGCAAGATCATCAACATCGCCTCCGTCCAGTCGTCGCTGGCGCGGCCTTCGATTGCGCCCTACACCGCCACCAAGGGCGCGGTGGCGAACCTCACCAAGGGCATGGCGACCGACTGGGCGCGCCACGGCCTGCAATGCAACGCCATCGCGCCGGGTTATTTCGACACGCCGCTGAATGCGGCGCTGGTGGCTGACCCGGCCTTCACGGCCTGGCTGGAGAAGCGCACGCCCGCTGGCCGCTGGGGCCGCGTCGAGGAACTGGTCGGTGCCTGCGTGTTCCTGTCGTCGGACGCATCGAGCTTCGTCAACGGGCACGTTCTGTATGTCGACGGCGGCATCACGGCGTCGTTGTGAGCCAGCTCAAGGCCCGCTCGCTCCGCGGGGCTTCATTCGCGCATCTTGCTCGCCTGCCACAATCGCCCGCCTCATGACGCCGGAGCCGATCGGCGGCGATGGTTGCCGGGGTGACGGTCATCCGGGCCCCAAATCGCCTGATAGGTGCTGGTGGCGCGGCCGGCACGCTGCAGCAGCGCAAAGACCAACAGGAGCACCGCCCACCACAGCCCGATGCCAAGCCACATCCAGAGCGGCGCATTCGCGCGCCACATGCCTGTGACGATGGCGCCTGAGGCGAGCAGCAAGGCGAGATAGCCGCCGGTCTTGTGAAGGCGCTCGAAGGCGAGGCGGCGGCGCGTCATGTCGTAATGATCGCCATGCAGGGAGCCGTCCGGCGCTGGATCGGTCGGTCCGCCTTTTGTCCCGCGCAGCCAGCCGCCAACGATCTGGCCCAGCGCAAGCACGGCGACCGCCCAGCCGAAGAGCGCGTGGCGGCCGCTGCCGCCAGGGCTCGAAAGGCCGCCAAGCACGAGCAGGACGCCGCCGAGCGTGAGCAGCGCCGCGAAGTAGTGCAGCACGCGGTGCGTGATCCACCAGGCGTGGCTGTCGAGCTGGCGTGGCCAGTCCTGCCCCGGCATGATCTTGAAGAAGCGCGCGGCCAGGATGCCGACAGGCACGAGGACGCCCCAAGCCAGCACCATTGCGCGGCCATGCCAGGCAACGGTCTCGCTGACGAGATGCGCGCGCGACGGGTCGACCGGAGACATGAGCCAGTCAAGCATCAGCGTCTCGTCCCGTCATCGTCTGCTTCGCCTCCGCCCGGCCCGCTCAGCCCTTGACCGCGCCAGCGGTCATGCCCGTGATGATCTGCCGGGAAGCGGCGAGGGTGAAGATGATCGGCGGGATCGCGAGCAGCATGCCTGTCGCCATGATCACCCCCCAGTCGATGTTGTACTCAGTCAGCGAGTTGACGATGGTGACGGGCACCGTGCGGGTCTTGCGGTCCGCCAGCGCGTTGGCCAGCAGGAACTCGTTCCAGGCGATGCGGAACGTGAAGATCGCGGCGGCCGCCAAGCCCGGCTTGATCAGCGGCAGCACGATGAGGAAGAAAACGCGGAACGGCCCTGCCCCGTCGATCCGCGCCGCCTCCTCGAGCTGGATCGGGACCTGCACGATGAAGCTCTGCAGGATCCAGATCACGAACGGGAGGTTCATCGCGACATAGATCAGGATGATGCCCCAATGCGTGCCGGCCGCGCACTGGTCGCCGATGCAGAACTGGAAGGTCCAGATGCCGAACACAGGGACCAGCAACACGGCGGGCGGCACCATGCGCATGATCAACGTAGTCAGCGACAGCCCGTCGCGGCCGAAGAAGCGGAACCGGACGATGGCATACGCCGCCATGCAGCCGATCACGAGCGTCAGGACAGTGGCGACGGTGGCGATGAACAGCGAATTGCCCAGCGCGCGGCCGAAGGCCGGATCGCAGCTGTCGATCGCGGCGGGCCTGTACCACAGCACGTCGCACAACACGGCTTCGTAATTGCGCATCGTGGGCACGAACAGCAGGCTGGACGTGTCGCTCATGATGTCGACGTTGAGCTTGAGCGAGGTGACCAGCATCAGCACGATCGGGCCGACCGACATGATCACCAGCGCGATGACGAGGGCGTAGAAGCCCGGATGCTGACGCGTCGTTGCCGTGCGGCCCATCATGCGGCTCCTTCTGCGGCGGCGCGCAGCCTGGCCTGCCGGGCCTCGGCCGCCTTGCCGTAGATGAACATGGCCATGGTCAGCAGCAGCAGCAGGCCGAGCAGGATGTTGGACATGGCCGCCGCCTTGCCGAGCTCGCGGAACTCGGAGGCGGTGCGCGAAATGCGCAGCGACAGGATCTCGGTCGACAGGCCGGGCCCGCCATTGGTCAGCACCAGCACGACCTCAAGCACCTTGAAGGCGTCGATGAGCCTGAGAAGGCATGTGACGACCAGCACCGGCAGCATCAAGGGCAGCTTGATGTGGACGATCTGCTGCCAGCCGTTGGCGCCGTCGATCCGCGCGGCCTCCAACGCCGATTTCGGCAAGGACTGGAGAGCAGCCAGGGCCAGGATGAAGATGAACGGGGTCCACTGCCAGATGTCGGCGATGATGATCGACGCCAGCGCCCAGTTGGCGTCAGACAGCCAGGGGACCGGCGAAAGCCCGGCGCCCTTCAAGGCCCTGTTGAAGATGCCGGCGGTGGGGTGGTACATCAACCGCCACATCAAGCCGACTACGATCGGCGCGATCATCATCGGCAGGATGAACAGCGTCCTGAGCACCGACATCCCGCGGAGGTTCCGGTCGAGCAGCAGCGCGAGGCCGACGCCCAGAACCATCTCGATGCTGACCACGGAAGCCGCGAAGATCATCGTCACGCCGAAGGATTCGTGAAACTTCGGATCGTTCAGAAGAAAGACGTAGTTCCGCCAGCCGACGAACGCGGCCTGCCCGATGCGCTGGCTCGGATTCCAGTCCAGGAAGCTGGCATAGACCATGTACCCGATGGGATACATCAGCGCGACCGCCAGGATCGCCAGCGCCGGCATCATGAACAGATAGGGCGTCAGCCTGCTGGCGTTGGCGGCTTGCATGGGGCGTTGGGATCCGGCGGTTGTCCCGCCCGTGCAGCCGATGCCGGAAATGATGCCGGCATCGGCTGCACGGGCGGACGTTCTGCTTGAGGGCGGCCTGCTTAAGGCAACCTGCTTTCAGCGGGCCATTGCGGCCTGTTTGCGCGGGCTATTTCCGGAACGTGTCGTATCCGGCTTCCGTCATCACCGCCTTCGTGCGGGCCGCGATGCCGTCCATCGCCTGCTTCACGTCGAGATTCTCGGTGAGCACTTTCGACAGGGTGGTGCCGAGGTCCGCATTGATCTTGCCCCACGCCGGGATGATCGGCCGCCAGTCCGGATCGGCGTGCTTCAGCGCTTCGCCGAACGTCGCCATGAACGGGAACTTCGCGTTCACCTCGGCGTCGGAATGGGTCGAGAAGCGGATGGGATTTCCGCCTTGCATCGCGATCAGCTTGTCGGCCTTCTTGGACGTCAGCCACTGCATGAGCAGGAAGGCGGCGTCCTTCTCCTTGGCGTTGCGGGGGATGCCGATGCCGAAGCCGCCGGTCTGCGAGCCGCGGCGCACGCCCATCGGGTGCATGGCCCAGCCGACCTGGCCGACCACCTTCGAGCGGGACGGATCTTCGGTCTGGCCTGACAGGACGGTCGAGTCGAGATACATCGCCGTCTTGCCTTGCAGGAAGGCGGCGCCAGCCTCGGCGAAGCCGAACGTCTTGGCGCCTTCGGGCCCGCACTCGACGATCTTCTTGAGAGCTTCCGCGGCCTGCACGCCTTCCGCGTTGTTGATGATCGGGTTCCAGCTGGCGTCGAACACGCGGCCGCCAAGCGGCGCGAGATGCAGCAGGTATGCATGGGCCGCGTGATGGCCGGAGGCCGCGCGCGAGGCGATGCCGCCCATGCCCTTCTCCAGCTGCGGGATCTTGCAGGCCAGCTCCATCATTTCGGCGTAGGTCGTCGGCACCTTGAGGTTATGCTTGGCGAAGATGTCCTTGCGGTACGCCAGCGCGGATGTCTCGGCCCCGAACGGAATGCCGAAGAGCGAGCCGGTCGCGCCGGGCAGATAGCCCTTCTCGCCGCCTGCCACGCCGATATTCTGCAGGTAGCCGGGAATGATGTCTGCGGCATCGTAAGCGGGATCGGCGAGGCGCGGGTTCATGAAGAAGCGCGCCAGGTTCTCCAGCTGGTCGGCGAAGACATAATCGGCTTTGGAGAACACGACATAGGAGATCAGGTCATAATCGCCCCGGGCCTTGGTCAGCTCGAGCGTCTGCTTCTCGCGCATCTTGAGGAATTCGAGCTGGTCGACCTCGACCTTGATGCCGGTCTCCTTCGTGAACTCCGGCAGCGCCTTCAGCACGGCCGAATAATGCGGATGCGCAGGGAAATTGACGACGAGCGTCTTGCCCCGGTGCGGCTGGTATGGGTCCGCAGCCGCCGCAGTCAGCATGGCGGATGCCGCCATCGCCGCAAAGGCTGCCGCAAGCGCCGACCTCACGGCCGTTGCCTTAAGTTTCCTCATGTCTCTCTCCCTTGCCTGTTGATCACAGCGTCAGTCCGCTTTTCTTGTCGAAAATCATGATGTCGGCCTGGTCGATGCCGAACGTGACGACCTCGCCCGGCTTCGGCAGGTCGGCGCTGGCCACCTCCACCAGAAGGTCGCCCTTGCCGCAGCGCGTCGCCAGGACCGAGCCTGCGCCCAGATATTCGGCGACGACGACCTTCAGGGTGATCGGCGCGCCGCGTGCAGGATCACGCGAGAAGGCCGACGGGCGCACTCCGAGCGCGACGGCGCGGGACGGGGCGCCCTGCAGGCGGCGCGCGGCCTCGGCTGCGAGCGGCAGCAGATAGCCGTCGCCCCGGACCGAGAGGCCTGCGCCGTCCTCGACCAGTTCGCCGTCCATGAAGTTCATCGTCGGGCTGCCGATGAAGCCGGCGACGAACTGGTTCACCGGGCGCTCGAACAGCTCCTTCGGCGTGCCCTGCTGCTGGATCACGCCTTCGGACATCACGACGATCCGGTCGCCGAGAGTCATGGCCTCGACCTGGTCATGGGTGACGTAGACCATGTTCTTGTCGATGCGCGCGCGCATCTCCGCCAGCTCGGTCCTGAGCTTGCCGCGCAGCTTGGCGTCGAGGTTCGACAGGGGCTCGTCGAACAGGAACGTGCCGGCGTCGCGGGTCAGGGCGCGGCCCATGGCGACGCGCTGGCGCTGCCCCCCGGACAGCTCGCCCGGCTTGCGTTCGAGCAGATGGCCGATGTTGAGCATCGCCGCGACGGCCTTGACCTTCGCGTCGATCTCGGCGCGCGGCACTCGCTTCAGCCTGAGGGCGAAGGACATGTTCCTGGCGATGTTCATGTGCGGATACAGGGCGTAATCCTGAAAGACCATCGCGATGTCGCGGTCTTTCGGATCGAGGCGGCTGATCGGCCTGCCGTCGAAAAAGATCTCCCCGGCGCTGAGCGTCTCGAGGCCCGCGAGGAGCCGCAAGGTCGTGGATTTCCCGCAGCCGGAAGGGCCGACCAGCACCGTGAACTCGCCATCGGCCAGCTTCAGGTCAAGCGGCGGCAGCACCTGGACCGAGCCGAATTTCTTCTCGACCCTGTCGAACACGATTTCCGGCACGATCTCCTCCCGGAGCAGTCTCTTCTTGTTTGTTGGCGCAACTCTATGCGCGATGCTGGCCAGCGCGGTAGCCGCCTGCTACGGAAATCTACGTTAGCGCTAACGTTGGCGTTATCCGCGTTTATTGGCGCGGCATTGCTTGTGCAATAAAGTCCGGAGGCTCTTTTGGTGAGGCTACGTCAGCCTTTTGGTGTCGTCCCCGGCGCGCCATCGGCGCGGGAAGGAGATCCATGCCCTGTGACAGTGGATCCCCTTCCCGGCCTGAAGGCCGTCGGGGATGACACCAGACCATCCAGTATGTTGTCGGCTGGCATCGCACGGTGAGCAAGTCATGCCGCTGAATTCCTCGCCGCGCATTCAGGATGTGGCCGAGGCGACCAATGTCAGCATCATGACCGTGTCGCGGGCGATGCGCGGGGTCGAAGGCGTCTCCCCCGCCAAGCGCGCGGAAATCCTCAGGGCCGCCAAACGCCTCGGCTATCGGCCGAACCGCAACGCGGTGTCGCTCGCCGCCTCGCATTCGACCCTGATCGGCATTTCGCTGCCGACGCTGTTCAACGAGGTCTTCGCCGACATTCTGGACGGCATGCGCCGGACCTTCGACATGGCCGGCTTCGACCTCGTGCTCGACAATTCCGACTATGACCCGCAGCGCGAGGAGGCCTGGGTCGAGCGGATGATCGATTGGCGGCCGGCCGGCGTGGTTCTGAGCGGCGTCGACCATTCGCAGCGCGTGCGCGAGCAGCTTCGCGGCGCCAACATCCCGACGCTGGAGATATGGGACCGGCACGACGATCCGATCGACATCTGCGTCGGCGTCGACCATGAGGCGGCGGGCGTCATGATCGGCAGGCACCTTGCTTCGCTGGGCTATCGCAGGCCGGCATTCGTGGGCGTCGAGGCCGGCCGCGACCCGCGTGCGGAGAAGCGGCTGGCAGGCCTCAGGCGCGCCTTCGCCGACCATGAATCGCAGGTCATGGTCCGCCGCAGCGAAAGGCATGCCTCTTTCGAGGCGGGGATGAACGAGACCATCGCGCTGCTGGCAGCGCCGGAGACGCGGCCCGACTGCATCTGCTACCTCAACGACCACATGGCGTTCGGAGGCATGTCCACCTGCGAGAAGGCAGGCATCGCCGTCCCCGACGGCATGGGGATCGTCGGCTTCAACGGGCTCGGCATCAACGCCGTGCTGGCGAAGCCGCTGACGACAGTGCTGACGCCGCGGCTGCTGATGGGCTCGATGGGCGCAAGGCTGCTGCTGGCGCGCATCCATGGCGCCAAGGTCGATCGCAGCGTGTCGATTCCCACCGAGCTGTTTCCCGGCCAGACCACGCGGCTCCAGGAGCGCAGCCAGAACCTCAACCAGGGCCTCGGCCAGCCAGTGCGCTGACCGCCACGGCGATGTCCGCGGCGAGCGCCGCGTTGCTGCGGATCAACGCGATGTTGGCGACGAGGCTGCGGCCATCGGTGAGCGCCAGGACGCGCTGCAGCAGGAAGGGCGTCACCTCCTTGGCGGAGATGCCGGCGTCCTGAGCGTCGCGCAGCGCCTGCTCGACGAAGGCGGAGACTTCGGCTGCAGGGATCTCGTCTGCTTCGGTGATCGGATTTGCGACCAGCATGCCGCCCTTCAGGCCCAGTTGCGCGCGCGCCGCCATCATGGCCGCGATCTCGCCGGGCGTGTCTAGGCGGATCGGTGCCCTCAGCCCGCTCGAACGGCTCCAGAAGGCTGGAAGCTCATCGCAGCCATAGCCGACGACCGGCACGCCGAGCGTCTCCAGCGTCTCGAGCGTCTTCGGCAGGTCGAGGATGGCCTTGGCCCCGGCGCAGACCACCGTGACGGCTGTTTGGGCGAGTTCGGGCAGGTCCGCCGAGATGTCGAAGCTCGTCTCCGCGCCGCGATGCACGCCGCCGACGCCGCCGGTGGCGAAGACCGCGATGCCTGCGAGTTCCGCCGCGATCATCGTGGCGGCGACGGTCGTCGAGCCTGCGCGGCGCATGGCGATCGCAAAAGCGAGATCGGCGCGAGAGAGCTTGAGCACCGAGCCGGCCTGCCCGAGCCAATCCATCTGGCTGGATGACAGCCCAACCTTGATGCGGCCTTCCAGCACCGCGATGGTGGCCGGGACCGCGCCGCACCGCCGCACGGCGTGCTCGACTTCGCGGGCGGTCGCGACATTGTGCGGCCATGGCATGCCGTGGGTGATGATGGTCGATTCAAGCGCGACGACGGGAAGGCCTGCCTCGAGGGCCGCCGCCACCTCCGGCGTCAGGTCGCAAAGGGGATGGGTCATGTGGCTGCGACCTTCCGAAGCGGAGCGAACCCCGCGATGAGCTGCTCCGCGACTGCCGGGGACAGCGTCTCGTCGACGCTCAACGCCGACGCGACCGTGCGCGCCGCGACATGGATGCCCAATTGCGCGGCCTTAGCCAGGTCAAGGCCCTGCGCCAGCCCAAACCACGTTCCCGCGATCATCGCATCGCCGGCGCCGGTGACCTCCGCGACGCGGGCGCGCTCCGCCGGCAAATGGACCGTGCGGCCGCCTTCGCAGACCAGCGCCCCATCCTCGCCAAGCGTCAGAACGACGGCGTTCGCTCCCCGGCCGGCGAGCGCCAGGGCCATCTGCGCCGGATCGCCCGCCTCCGCAGCGCCGAGCACGGCTGCGGCTTCGTCGCGGTTGAGGAACAGGCACGTCACGCCACCAAGGTCCGGCGGCAGCCGCCGCGCCTTCGCTGCCGAAATCGCATCGATCGCCAATGGCGACCCTGCACGCGCGCAACGCCCGATCACCTCGCGAAGCGCCTCGGGGCCGGCATTGCAATCCGCGAAGACCCACGCATCGCGCTGGAGGCCCGACAGGAGACCGGCCGCCATGACGTCGTAGATCCCGTCCAGCACCGCCATGTCCGCAGCCCCGGCGAACAACGTGCCGTCGGGCTCCAGAAAAGCCGTGTACTCGGCCGTGGCCGCGCCTGTGATCACCTGCACGGAAGCAACGTCCACGCCAAGGCTCCCAAGATGCTCGATCATGGCCCGGCCGGCCGCGTCATCGCCGATGCAGGACGCGAAGCTGACGTCGCCGCCGAGCCGCGCCAGGTTCTCCGCGACGTTCCGCGCGACGCCGCCGAACCCCAGCGACGACGTCGCCGGGTTTGACGTTCCATGGCGGATCGGCTCCGCCGCGCGGATCTTCCGGTCGATGACCGCGCCGCCAATGCAGACGAAACGTGGATTTTCTGCCTTCATGATCGCCACTGTTGGACGCTCGCGCCTTGCAGCCCGGAAAACGAGGTGCGAGCCGGCCTGACCTTGTGCCCGGCCCGGTTCATCGACACAATCTCAAATCGATTTGCTCAAATCGATTTGCCGAAAAAGCTCTCCAGGCCGCCCGCTTCCTCATGCCTCGGCCCGCTCGCCACCGCCTGCTTCAGAATGGACACATCATGACTGAGAGAACAGCGCTGCTCACCGGCGGCAACCGCGGCATCGGGCTCGCTATCGCGCGCGAGCTGCACGCCGCGGGCTACCGGATCTGCCTTGGCATGAGGCAGCCTGGCCAGCTTCCGGCGGAGCTGGCGGACGCCGTCGCCCTGCCCTACGACGCGGCCGATCCGGCCAGCGCCGACCAGCTCGTCGCGGCGGCCGCGGCAAGCCTTGGGCGCATCGACGTCGTGGTCGCCAGCGCGGGCATCCTGCGCAATGTCAGCATCCGGGACGGCAAGGACTCAGATCTCGACGACCTGCTCGACATCAACGTGAAGGCGCCCTATCGGCTGGCCCGCGCCTGCCTGCCGCATCTCGAAGCATCCGGGCAGGGCCGCTTCATCATGCTTTCCTCGTTGTCGGGAAAGCGCATCAAGGGCCTGAACGTCGGCTACCAGATGTCCAAGCACGCCGTGATGGCGCTGGCGCATTCGGTCCGGCGCGCGGGCTGGGACAAGGGCGTCAGGGCCACCGCCGTCTGCCCTGCCTATGTCAACACCGAGATGGTCTCGGGCGTGGCGGGGCTGGACACGCAGATGCTCACCCAGCCGGCCGACCTCGCGAAGCTGATCGCGACCATCGTGCAGCTCCCCAACAACGCCAGCGTGGCGGAGGTCATCGTCAATTTTCAGCACGAGGACATGGTGTGAGCGGGCCCGCAGCGGCGGAGCCCCGCGCATGATCGAAAAGCCTTCGATCGAAGCCTGGCTCTGGGCGACGCCGAACTCCAACCGGGTTTCGATCATGCTCGAGGAGCTTGGCCTCCCCTACACGGTGAGGCCCGTCAACATCCGGAAGCGCGAGCAGTTTGCGCCGCAGGTCACGGCTCTCAATCCGTATGGCAAGATCCCGATCCTGACGATCGACGGCCCGGAGGGACGGCAGGTGCTGTTCGAGTCCGGCGCGATCCTGCTGCATCTGGCGGAGGCGCATGGGCAGTTCCTGCCGCTCGAAGCGGCGGCAAAAGCCGAAGTTTTGACATGGCTGATGCTGGTGCTGACCGGGCTTGGCCCCTCGATGGGCCAGGCCCATCACTGGACGGCCCTGGCGCCCGAGAAGCCGCAAGCGGCAATCGACCACAGCGTGAGGGCGGCGACAAGGGCGGTGGAAGTCATCGAAGCGCGCCTCGGCTCCTCGCCTTACCTGTGCGCCGCATATTCGATCGCCGACATCGCAGCCTATCCGTGGCTCCATCGGCTGGACTGGGCCAGGCTGGACCTCGGCAGATTGCCGAACATCGCGCGCTGGCTGGATGAGGTCGGATCGCGGGAGGCGGTCAAGCGCGGCATGGCGATGCCCATTGGCGCAAAGCTCGAATAGGCCGCCTGGGAGGATGGCGCACCGGCGCGTTCGCGCAATGCGATCAATCCTGGTGAAGGACCACGCATTTTGTGCTCAGATGTGCATTGATCGGACGACGTGACCAGATTTGCGGCCCTTGGCCGCGCAACTTGCAAGAGGAGCTGACATGAAGCTGAAGGCGTTGATGGCTGGACTGGCGCTGGCCGCATGTGCGACGGGCGGGCTCGGGCTCGGTCCCGCGCTGGCGCAGGCGCCGCCAAGGCTGCCGGAGAACCGCGTGCTCAAGGTCGTGCCGTTCGCTGACCTCCAGGCGCTCGACCCCATCGTGACAACGGTCGGCATCGTGCAGCGCCACTCCACGATGATCTATGATTTCCTGCTCGGGCGCGACGAGAACCAGACGCCTCGGCCGCAGATGGCGGAAAGCTGGACCGTCAGCGATGACGGGCTGGTCTGGCGCTTCAAGCTGCGCGACGGGCTCGCCTTCCATGACGGCGCGCCTGTCACGGGCGACGATGTCGTGGCCTCGCTGAAGCGCTGGGCCGCACGCGACGCCTATGGCCGGCAGATCATGGCCGTGACCGCCAAGGTCGAGGCCGAGGACGCCAGGACCTTCGCTTGGACGCTGACGAAGCCGTACGGGCTCATGCTGTTCGCGCTGTCCAAGCCCAGCGGCCTGACGCCCGCGATCATGCCCAAGCGCATCGCCGAGACCGACCCCTCGAAGGCCATCACCGAGACCATCGGCTCCGGCCCGTTCATCTTCTCAAAGGAAGAATGGGTGCCGGGCAGCAAGGTGGTGTACCTGCGCAACCCGAAATACGTGCCGCGTCCGGAGCCGGCGAACGGCACCAGCGGCGGCAAGGTCGTCAAGGTTGACCGCGTCGAATGGCTCAACATCCGCGACCCGCAAAGCGCAATCCTCGCGCTGCAGAACGGCGAGGTCGACTATGTCGAGAACCCGTCGACCGATTTCCTGCCGATGCTGAAGCAGGCCAACATGTCCATCGCCGTCACCGACAAGCTTGGCACGCAGGGCATGATCCGTATGAACCACCTGCATCCGCCCTTCGACAACGTGAAGGCGCGCGAGGCGCTGCTCTATCTGGTCGACCAAAGCGCGTTCCTGCAGACCATGTTCGGCGATCCGAGCCTGTTCAAGACCTGTGGCGCGTTCTTCGTCTGCGGAGCGCCGCTCGAGACCGCAGCCGGCGTGCAGCCGACCTTCGGCAAGGACAAGGCGCGGGCCAAGCGCCTCCTGGAAGAGGCCGGCTACAAGGGCGAGACCATCATCATCCTGCACCCCACGGACATCCAGTTCATGAACGTGGCGACGCTGCTACTGGCGGAGGAGCTCAAGTCGATCGGCGTCAAGGTCGAGCTTCAGGCCATGGATTTCGGCGCGATGGCCTCTCGCCGCTCCAACCGGGCCGCGCCCGGGCAAGGCGGCTGGCATATCGGCCTGACCTATTGGCCGGGCCTCCTGATCTCCGACCCCGTGGGCAACACGCCGATGCAGGCCAGTTGCGAAAAGGCCTGGCCGGGCTGGCCGTGCGACGCCGCGCATCAGGCGCTGATCGACCAGTATCCTTCGGTCCGCACGGATGCGGAACGCAAGGCGCTGGCCGAGCAGATCCAGATCTCCGCCTACAGCAAGGTCATTCCCTACGTGCCGATCGGGCAATGGTTCGCCCCCGTCGCCCACAGCCCGAAGCTCAAGGGCGTGATCGGCATGCCCGGCACGCTGATCCTTTGGAACATCGAGAAGGGAAGCTGAGGCAGGCGCCTCACGCTTCGGCGAAATGGCAGGCGGCCCTGTGGCCGTCCGCCAGCTCGCGCAGGAGCGGGACCTCGGCGGCGCAGCGCGGCTGCGCGATGGGGCAGCGGGTGCGGAACCGGCAGCCCGACGGCGGGTTGAGCGGGCTCGGCAGATCGCCCTGCAGCACGATCCGCCGCCTTTCGTCATCGGGGTCGGCCACCGGCACGGCCGACAGCAGCGCCTTCGTGTAAGGATGCTTCGGCGCGGCGAACAGGCTGCGCTTCGGGGCGATCTCGACGATTAGGCCAAGATACATGACAGCGACGCGCGTGCTGATGTGCTCCACGACCGCGAGATCATGCGCGATGAACAGGTAGGCGATGCCGAACTCATCCTGGAGGGACTTGAGCAGGTTGATGACCTGCGCCTGAACGGAGACATCGAGCGCCGACACCGGTTCGTCGAGGATGATCAGCTTCGGCTTCAGCGCCAGCGCCCGCGCGATCCCGATGCGCTGGCGCTGGCCGCCGGAGAACTCGTGCGGATAGCGGTCGATCTGGTCAGGGCGCAGACCCACTTTGGCGAAGATGCGCGCCACCTCCTCCCGCGCCTCCGCCTGGCTGCCGGCGGCGAAATTGTAGAGTGGCTCGGCCACCGTCTCGCCCACGGTGCGGCGCGGATTGAGCGAGGCGAACGGATCCTGGAAGACCACCTGAAGGTCGCGCCGCGTGTCGCGCATCTGGCTCCGCGTCAACGCCTCGATCCTGACGCCCTCAAGGCTGATCCGGCCCGCCGTCGGCTCGGCAAGGCGCAGGATGGCGCGGCCCACCGTGGATTTGCCGCAGCCCGATTCTCCGACCAATCCAAGGGTCTCGCCATGCGCGATGGTGAAATCGACGCCGTCGACGGCGCGCACGACCTGCTTTGGCCGCCCGCGCAGGAAGTCGAGCACGTCCCGGCGCACGGGGAAATGCTTGACGAGGCCATCCACCTCGAGCAGCAGCGCGCTCATGGCGTGGTCCCCCGAGGCATGTCCTGCCCGACGCCGACCTCAGCGCTGCGCCAGCACGCCGCCAGATGGCCGACGTCGACATCGGCCAGGGGAGGAGATTCCCTGCGACATTGGTCCACCGCCAGGGGGCAGCGCGGCGCGAAGGCGCAGCCGACGCTCGGCTTGGCCAGCGACGGCACCGTGCCGCTGATCTCCGCCAGAGCGGCAGGCGCGCCGCCCGCTGCGCTGGAGCCAAGCTTGGGGACCGCCCCGATCAGGCCCAGCGTGTAGGGATGGCGGGGCCCCCGCAGCAGGTCCCGCACCGAGGCCTCCTCGACCTTGCGGCCCGCATACATGACCATGACGCGCTGGGCCATTTCGGCCACGACGCCGAGATCATGGGTTATCAGGATCGTCGCCATGCCGAGCCGTCGCCTCAGGCTCCGGATGATGTCGAGGATCTGCGCCTGGATGGTCACGTCCAGCGCCGTCGTCGGCTCGTCCGCGATCAGCAGCTTGGGGTCGTTGGCCAACGCCATGGCGATCATCACCCGCTGGCGCATGCCGCCCGAGAGCTCATACGGATACTGCGTGAGCCGGCGCGCGGCATCGGGAATCTGCACGAGCTCGAGCATCTCGACCGCCCGGTGCGACGCCGCGTCGCGGCTCACGGCTTCGTGCAGCGCGACGGCCTCGCCGATCTGCCGGCCGATGGTCATGACCGGATTGAGGCTTGTCATCGGCTCCTGGAAGATCATCGCGATGTCGTTGCCGCGGACCGAGCGCATCTGCCGCTCGCTCAGCCCCATCAGGTCACGCCCGCCATACAGGATCTCGCCAGACGTGATCTTGCCGACCGGCTCGGCGATCAGCCTGAGCAGCGACAGCGCCGTCACGCTCTTGCCGCAGCCCGATTCGCCGACGATCGCCAGCGTCTCGCCGGGAGCGACATGGAGCGACACGTCGTCGACGGCCTGCACAGTCCCGCGGCGGCTGCGGAACTGCACCGACAGATGCCGCACGTCGAGAAGCGGCGGGGTGGACGCCTCGGGGCTGGCCATCGCGCTCACATCCGCCCCACGAAGCGCGGGTCGAAGGCGTCGCGCAGGCCGTCGCCGATCAGGTTGACGGCGAGGACAGTCAGCGCCAGGGCAATGCCGGGAAACAGCACCATGTGCGGCGCGATCTGGAACACGGCACGGCCCTCGGCGATGATGTTGCCCCAGCTCGCGATGGAGGGCGGCGTGCCGGCCCCGATGAAGCTGAGCGCGGCCTCGACCAGCACGGCGGAGGCGAAGATGTAGCTGCCCTGCACCAGAAGCGGCGCGACGGCGTTCGGCAGAATGTGCCGCCACAAGATCAGGTGGAAGCGCGTGCCGACCGCGATCGCGGCTTCGACATAGGGCTGTTCGCGCAAGGACAGCACGACGCTGCGCATCAGCCGCGCCACGCGGGGCACCTCCGATACCGAGATCGCGATCACGACGTTGCGCAGGCTCGCGCCGGTCAGCGCGATGAGCGCCACGGCCAGCAGGATCGAGGGGATCGACATCATGCCATCCATGATCCGCATGGCGATGCCGTCGAACCAGCGCACGAAGCCGCTGAGCAGCCCGATCACCAGCCCGATGCTGATCGCGACGACCGCAACCGAAAGCCCGACGATGAGCGAGACGCGCGCGCCGTAGACCGTGCGGCTATAGACGTCGCGGCCGACGAGGTCGGCGCCGAACCAGAGCGCGCCGCTCGGCGGCTTCATGCGGTTCAGCGGCGATATGCGCATTGGATCGACCGTGCCGAGCACGGGCGCCAGCACCGCGGCCAGCACGATCATCGTGAGGATCACAGCCCCGAGGAGGGCTGTGGGGTGATGACGCACCTCGCGCAGCATGGACCCGAGCATCAGAGACGCGACCCGGACACGGCCGCACGCAGGTTCACGATGGGTCCGGTCATCGCCGCGCGTGCGTTCCTGATGGGTCCGGTCATCGCCGCACCCTTGGATCGAACAGGCCGTAGCTGAGGTCGACGAGCAGGTTGACGAGGACGTAGCAGGCCGAAAAGATCAGCACGACGCCCTGGATCACCGGATAATCGCGGCGCAGGATGGCGTCCACCGTCAGCCTGCCGACGCCGGGGATGTTGAACACGGTCTCGGTGACCACGACACCGCTGATGAGCAGCGCAAATCCGATGCCGATCACCGTCACGATGGGGATCGCGGCGTTCTTCAACGCATGGCTGATCAGCACCGGCCCCATGCCGAGCCCCTTCGCGCGGGCCGTGCGGATGTAGTCCTGGCTCAGGACGTCCATCATGGTGGCCCGCGTGATGCGCGCGATGAGCGCGGCATAGACCAGCCCCAGCGACGCGGACGGCAGGATCATGTGCCTGAGGAATGGCCACAAGCCCTCGGACAGCGGCGTGTAGCCCTGCACGGGCAGCCATCTCAGCTGCGTCGAGAACACCAGGATGAGGATATATGACAGCACGAACACCGGCACCGAAAAGCCCAGGACCGCGAACCCCATGGCGAACCTGTCGGCGAAGCGCCCGGCGCGCCAGGCAGCGATGATGCCGAGCGGCAGCGCGATGGCCACGGCCAGCGTCAGCGCGCACAGGGTGAGCGCGATGGTGGGCTCGAGCCGCTGGACGATCAGGCTCGACACGGACCTTCCCGAAAACATCGAGGCCCCGAGATCGCCGGTGAGGACGCCGCCGAACCAGGACAGGAAACGTGTCAGGAAAGGCTCGTTCAACCCGAGCGAGACCCTGAGTTGCTCGACCTCCTCCGTCGTCGCCTGCTCTCCCGCCAGTACCGTCGCCGGGTCGCCGGGACTGAGGTAGAGCAGCGAGAACACGATGATGGCGACGACGAGCATGACCGGGAACGTGGCCAGCAATCGCCGCAATACGTAAGACAGCATGTCGATGAAAGCTTTCGGGGCAAGCATGTCGGATCTGGCGACCCTACATGGCCGACAGCGCTCGGCATTTTGGTCTGGACGACTGCGAGCGTCAACCGTGAAGCTGACGATCAGGTTCCATGACCTGAAGTCGTTGATCCCGCGGTGTCATCCCCGGCGAGCCGAAGGCGACGAAAGCGGATCCAACCTCCTTGCTTCGCCCTCGTGGATCCCCTTCCCGGCCCGTTGGGCCGCCGGGGATGACACCTGCGAGGTTGCAAAGTTCAAGGCAGCGCCTGCGCGGCCTGAACGCTGGCTGGAAGACTGGCGAGTTCGCCGAGCGTCAGCGGTTTCAACGGCGGGCGTATGGTGAGATGGCCCACCGCGTCCGGCGTCATCCGGCGGGCTTCGGCCACCAGCGCGCTCAAGGTCAAGGCGCATTCGCGCCCCTGGCAGGGCCCCATGCCGCAACGGGTCATGACCTTGACCTGATTGGGGCCGAGGCAGCCGGCTTCCACGGCGGCGCGGATGTCTCCGGCGGTCCTGTTCTCGCAGCGGCAGACGACGACGTCGTCCGCAGGGCACAGGATCGCGGTGCGGGGCCGATTATAGGCGTCGAGGAAGCGGCGCAGCGGCCGGTGGCGCGCCGAGCGGCGCTGCAGGTCGGCTTCCGACGGGCCATGCCGGCGCGACAGGCCAAGCGCACGCGCCGCAGCGAGGCCCACGCGCTCGCCGTCCATCGCCGCCAGCCGCCAGCCTGCGATGCCCCCGCCGTCTCCGGCGACACGAAGGCCGCGGACCGTGGTTTCGCCATCGCCGTCAAGCAATGGCCGCCAGCAGAGCTGCGCGGCATCCCAGCCATGCGCTGCGCCGGCCGACATCGCGGGGTGCGTGTGCGGCGTCACGCCCTCGTGCAGCAGGAGGAGGTCCGCCGGCATGGTCCGCCAGCGTCCGGCCGAAAGATGATGGACCTCCTCCAGCCTGCCGCGCCCCTCAGCCTTCACGTCGCGGACCCCCCTCATCACCGGCACGCCGGCTTTCCGGATCGCGGCCATGAAGCCGAGGCCCCTGGCGATCTGGCCCAAGTCGGCCAGCGCTCCGGGCAGATGGCGGAGGGCGCTGCGCAGCGCGCCGGGCGCCGTCGTGTCGAGGATCGCGGCGGGCCTGACGCCGGCGGCCAGCATCTGCGACGCATACAGCAGCACGAGCGGCCCCTGCCCCGCGATGACGGTGCGGCCAGCCGGGACATTGCCGCCGGTCTTGAGCAGGATCTGCGCTGCGCCTACGGTCATCACCCCCGGAAGCGTCCAGCCAACGATGGGGACCGGGCGTTCGTTTGCGCCTGTGGCCACGATGACCTGCCGGGCCGCCAGCCGCTGCGCGGCGCCTGCACGGATGATCGAGACCGTGAACCCCCGATCGCTGGCTTCAGGCATCGGCTCGATCTGCCAGACCGCCGCTCCGGGCCAGCGCTCGGCCGAACTCGCCCTGAAGGCCCGCACCAAGGCCAGGCCATCAATGTCGTCGCGGCCTTTGAGGATGCGGCTTTCGATGGCGCGATGGACCTGCCCGCCGGGCGCCGCCTGCTCATCGAGGACGAGGACCGCTGCGCCGGCCTGCGAGGCGGCGATGGCGGCTGCCATGCCTGCCGGCCCGGCTCCGATGACGACGACGTCGAACGCGCCGTTGCCGGCTGTCATGAAGGCGAACGGGGCGAAGGAATGCGCGGCCGGCCATCCTGCCGTTCGATGCGCATTCCGTCCCGCACCGTCACGAGGCAGGCCTGCCGGGACGGCGCGCCGTCGATCACCATCAGGCACTCGAAGCACACGCCCATCATGCAGTACGGTGCGCGCGGCTCTCCTCCGGCGGGATGCGTGCGCGTCGCAGGCACGCCGGCCAGCAGCGCTGCGGCGGCTGCGCTGTCGCCGGCGCCGACCGACACGGCCTCGCCATCGACCGTCACGGCGATCCGTGCGCCCGGCGCTAAATCCGGCAGCTTGCGAAACAGCGGCTCAGGCATGGTCTGATGGTTTTCCGTCGGGTGGCCGTCCGGATGGACGCATGATGTAATCCGCGCCGCCGGCTACTTGCAACCCGCCCGCCGCGCAGGCTTGGGCAGCGGCTGCGGAGCTGGATGAAGCCCAAGCGCCCTCGCTTCCGCCGCCGGCCGACATCGCTGCGACAAAAACAGGCACGCGCTGAAATGATCGGCACAGCCGCCCCCAGGCGTCATGGCGCATGTGCGGACAGGCCGAAAAGCGCCGCCTTTGCATGCGCCACCGCCGGGTCGTCCGGCCCGTTGCGCAGGGCCAGGAGCCCGACAGTGCGCGACAGCGACGGCTCCAGGCGGCGCGACGCGATGGCGGCATTGTTCATGACATTCTGGACGACCACCGAAGGCACGATCGAGGCGGCGAGCCCTGCCGCCACGCTTGTCTTGATGGCCTCGAGGTTGTCGAGCTCCATGGCAGGTTGGGGAGCGCTGCCAGCCGCAAGGAACCATGCGTCGATCATCTTGCGCAACTGGGCCGGCAGGCCTTCGAGGATCAGCGGAAATCGGGCCATCAGCGCCGGCGTCGCCACCGGCGGAATGCCCGACATGGAGGCCGGGAAGATGGCGACGAGCTGCTCGGTCAGCAGCGGGACAATCTCGAGATTGCCGGCATCGGCCGGCAGCGTCGCCACGGCGATGTCGATCTCGTGCCGATGGAGGCTCTCCACGAGAGCCGTCGAGGTGCCCGTCTTCACGACGATCTCGATTTCGGGATGGTCACGCCGCAGCGCCTGCAGCGCTGTCGGCAGGTGATAGATCAGCACCGTCGTGCTCGCTCCGATCCTGACACGCCCAACCCAGCCCTCGCGGTAGCGCCGCATGGCTGCCAGGGCGATCTCGCTTTCCCGGTGCAGGCGATAGGCGTGCTTCACCAGCTCCATTCCGGCGACGGTGCCCATGACCTTGCCGCCCGAGCGCTGGATGAGCTGGATCCCCAGCCGGCTCTCGAGCTCGCGGACCTGCATGCTCACCGCAGGCTGCGTCAGGTTCAGCTCGCGCGCGGCGGCGGAAAAACCCGCAAGCTCGATCACCTTGGACAGGGTCATCAGCTGATCGAGATTGAGATGCCGCATGGGTCGGTTCTCGTACAGGAAGCCCTACCTGACGTTACGTCAAACTTATGCTTATGTCCGTATCAAAATGTTCGATTTGATGAGGCGAGCCGACGCATCCATAAGAGTTACGCCACGGGTGTGGCCAATTCTGGTCTGTCCCGGCTGCGTGCCGCTTTGATTTGACGGAAATGCCATGCCGGGCGGTCCCAAGGCGCGCTCCGGCGAATCGCTGAATAATGAAAGACAACAACGACGGGCACTCGCACGGCGCGCCAGCGCGCGCCGCGATGGCCCAGGAGAGGGCGGACAGGACGATGACCTTCCATCCGGACTGGCAGATGACGACCGAGCGGAAGCGGCTGCTCGACGACGCGAATGCGTTGGTCCCCAGAATATCGCCGCCGCAGGCGAAGGAGATGATCGCGCACAGCGAGGCCGTCGTCGTCGATCTGCGCGCCGAGGATGATGTCGGCATCACCGGCATGGTGAGCGGCGCGCTCGCGGTCTCGATCCTCGATCTTGGCGCACGCGCGGACCCCTCATCGCCGTCGCAGGACAAACGCTTCGACATGGCGAAGCCGGTCATCGTGTACTGCGCCAACGGGACCAATGCGGCTTTCGGCGGCAAGATCCTGAAGGATCTGGGCTTTCGCTACGTCTTCAATCTCGGCGCGTACAAGGACTGGGCCGAAAGCAGCGAGGCCCTGCCGGCTGCACAAGGCCTGTCATTCGACCTCGACATGGGTTCGATCCGGCCGGTTGCGGCGTTTCGCTCCAGGCCGTTGTGAACGGGCGTTCCTGGCCCGAGCTTGCGCGAGATCGGCGGCGAGCCCTCGCGCCGCCTCAAGCGTCGATGAGGCTCACATGGGCCGCGACGACGCGCCAGCCATCCGGCGTGCGCATCCAGACCTGGCTCTGACGACCGATCTTACCTGCGGCGGACGGGCGGCGGAACAGCGTGCATGCCGTCGCCATGTCATGCCCGTAGGTGGTGATGACGGTCCGCTCGAGGCTTCGCTGCAGCCCCGCGGACGGCCGGGAGGCGCGGAAGGCCGCGATCTCGTCGTGGCCGTACAGATTTTCGGCCATCCCATAGCGGATCGTGCGGTCGCTCTCAAGGAAGAGCGCGTCGAGCGTGGCCACGTCGTTGCCCGTCAGCGCACGCTCATAAGCCTGGAACGCCGCCTCCACTTCCGCCTTGACCTCCGGCCTGTCGATCTCCACGCATCGCTCCTGCTTTCGCCGCCGTCTTCGGGCAACCTCCATCGCTGGCCATCATGCGCGACTGGCTGCGCGATGTGCAAGGCGGGCGGCGGATATCTTCAGTCTCGCAGGTCTCCATGGCCCGTCTCTTGCTACGTTGGGCGGCGGCCCGAACGGCCAGGCTGCGGACTCTGCGACGACACAGTTTGGCGACACCACGTCCATGAGGCGTCACGGCAGGCCAGCCTTGAGGCGACAGGAGAGACCTTGATGAGCGCAGACATGACGACGCCCGACGATGTGCTGAACCCGGTCATCACCCGCCGCATCGGCGATCTGGAGACATTCAGGATCTCCGACAAGGACACCAACTACTTCGCGATGATCGCCGATCCGATCCGCGACAACGTTCCGTTCTCGATCTTCGTGGAAGTGTTCGAACCCGGCGGCAAGACTCCCTGGCATCACCATGGCCATGCGCACGAGATGTTCTATGTCCTGTCAGGCGAGGGCAAATCGATCTGCAACGGCGAGGAGACCGCCGTGAAGCAGGGCGAGAGCTTCATCGTCAGGCCGGGCCATGACCATGAGGTGGTCAACACGGGCACGGAGAAGCTGTATTGCCTGACCGTGATGCTGCCGAACGAAGGCTTCGCTGAACTGGTCCGGAGCGGATGCCGCGTTCCGCTGACGCCGGAGGACGTGGCGGTGCTGACCGAAGGAGCGCGGGCCGGCAGCGCGGCCTGAGCGCGATTGACGGCGCGGATGCGATCCGGCACAGCCGATCAACGCCGCGCCGGGATGTCACAAGGATTCTTCATGACCCATCATCATCTGAAGGCCAGCGCGGCGCATTGCCACTGGGGCTATTTCGAGGCTGCGCGCCCCGCCTTCCTGACGGTGAAGAGCGGCGACACAGTCACCATCGACACACTGACAGGCCCGCCCGAAATGGTGCCGCCCGCGCCGTTCCATACGCCGCCGGAGCTGTTCGAGGTGCACAGGCAGTGCGAGCGCTTCGCAGGAGCGCCGCACATCCTCACCGGCCCCGTCGCCGTCGAGGGCGCGATGCCCGGCGATGTGCTGGAGGTGCGCATCAAGGACGTGAAGCTTCGGCAGGATTGGGGCTTCAACTTCATCAGGCCGCTGGGCGGGACGTTGCCGGATGAATTTCCGGAAGGCCGCATCCTGAACATACCGCTCGATGCCGACGCCATGCTGGGCAAGCTGCCGTTCGGCGTGGACATTCCGCTGAAGCCGTTCTTTGGCATCATGGGGGTTTCGCCTCCGAAGAGCTGGGGCCGCTGCACCTCCGTCATCCCGCGCGCCTTCGGCGGCAACATCGACAACAAGCAGCTGACGGCAGGCGCGACGCTCTATCTTCCCGTGCACGTGCCGGGGGCCAACTTCTCCTGCGGCGACGGGCATGGCGCGCAGGGCGACGGCGAGGTCTGCCTGACGGCCATCGAGACGGCCCTGCAGGGCACGTTCGAGTTCATCGTGCGGAAGGACATGACCCTGGCCAACCCGCGGGCCGAGACACCGACCCATGTCATCACGATGGGCTTCGACGCCAGCCTCGACCGCTGCATGGAGATCGCGCTCAAGGACATGATCGAGTATCTCGTCACCACGCGCAATCTCTCGCGCCTCGACGCCTACACGCTGTGCAGCGTCGGCGTCGATTTCCATGTGACGCAGACCGTCAACACGGCGAAAGGCATTCACGGAATGCTGCCGAAGAGCCTGTTCGCCTGACCGGCGCGACGGCGGGATTGCGGGGCCGATCGGCCCGCCGCGTCGCCGACGACGGGACCGGGCGGCGTCACGTGCAGCTGTTGACCGTGTATTCGCCGATGCGCTTGTGGTGAAACTCCATGAGCTTGTCGAGATCGCGCTCGAACGGGCGCAGGCGCATGAACTCCAGATAGAAATCCGGCAGCGGATAATCTCCCGGGATCAGGTCCGGGTCTGGTTGCTCTGTCCCTTCGATGGGCGTGTTCGCGTTCCTGATCATGGCTTCGCTACGCTCGATCATCGCGGCCGGCGGAATGCGGATGCCAAGCACGGACGGGCCGTAGGTGAGCACCGCAATATCCGTTATCCAGTCGGCGATCTTCGCGCCGCAGCGGTACATCTCGCATTGATCCTTCAATTCCTGGAGCGTCCGGGGAATGCTCGGCGCGGGCTCCGACGGATCGAAGTAATTGCGGCCCGTGGACCAGCTCTTGACCAGCATGCCCCACCGTTCGCGGTTTGCAGGCTCGAAGCTCTTCATGTTGGGCGCCATGTGTCGGTACTCCGTTCAGGTTTGTGGCCGGCGCTCCGTGCGCGGGCGGCAGCCAGCTTCAGGGTAGGGGAATGAAGGCGCCCGCCGCCTTCATGAACTTGAGCAGGTCAGGCATGGTCTGTGGCGGGTCCGGCGTGTCGGTCAGTCCCGGCACGGCGCCGGCGTCCGCATCGCCCAGATAGAGCCTGCAGGCGGCCGCCAGGGCGTCCGACAGCGGCATCGAATGCTCGCCTTCGACAATCGAGAGCGAGCGCAAGGAGCCAAGGACGCATTCCGCGACCATGAACGACCCGATCGGGCCGAGCCGCCGCCCCATCCCGGCTGAATCGGGGACGGGCCGGTCCGCGCGCATGGCCGCCTCGAAGCCGACGAAGAATGGCATCGGAGGGTCGTCGGCCAACTTGCTCCGGTCCTCCGCGGACAGCCGGTGCTGCTGCTCGCCGACATCCTCCGAGAGCCACGCTTCAATTCTCGCATGCCATTCAGGCCACATTGGCAGCAGGCCTTCGCCCAAGCCGGGATGCGCCCGCTCAAGCGCCGTCCGCAAGGTCTCCAGCAGTTCCGGAACCGGCGTCAGCTCGCCGTAGAGAGACGATTTCAAGTCGCGATGCATCAAGCCGCGGTTGTCGACATCCGACTTGGCTTCGAACTCCTCGGAAAGTTCGATGGCGTTGGCGTAGCGCGGGCCGATCCGATGGCTGAGATTGGGCGCGGGCATGGACGGGTCGTCGCCGCGCATGTCGAAGAAGTAGGCCCAGTCGATCATCCAGTCGCTCTTGAGCGGCATGAGCTCGGGCCGGTATGCGCTATTCATGACGAGGAAACGACCGTCCGCATGCCCGTGGGGCACGGAGCCGTTGATGGCGTAGGTGTCGCGCACCATCGAGTGCCCGAACCTGAAGACGCCGCGGCTGAACTCCACGGGGACGCCGCGGAACCTCGCCAGCAGAGGCGCGGACCAGCCGCCCTGCGCATAGAGCCCCTTCACGCCTGGATGCAGGATCCTGCCCAGCACATCCTCCCTGACGATCCTGCGGTAGACCAGCGTGACCAGCGCACGGGCGCACAGGAAGCGGCGGTAGGCCATCTCGATCCTGGACGCGCCTCCGTCGCGTTCCTTGATCGCGCCCATGACGACGTTGTGGAATGCGTGGAACAGCACGGTCATCTGCGACATGATCGCATGCGCGTCGTTGCGGGCATCCGCGATCAGCGGATCGCATGGGCGGAGTCCGTCGCCGAGCACCGGATCCAGCACAAGCTGCTCGCCTCGGGCGATGTCCTTGAAAGGGCAGAAACGCGGCTCCGCAGGCTCGCGGCCTTCCGCAGCGTCGATCCTGAGGAACCTGCGGGGCGCACGTTTCAGGTCGGGAAATCCCGCCGGGTCGCTCACCCGGTCCGTCGCCCGGTAGACCGAAGGCGAACAATCGGGCCCGCCCCCGTAGATCGTGTCGAGCATCAGCGGGCGCGTCCTCGCGTTGTGCCCGCCCGAACCGGCGGCCATCGCCGCCGGCCCGGTGTCCACCATGTCGTGCGCGATGAGCTGGAGCAGGTAGGTGTAGCCGGATGGAATGTCCGGATTGTCATGCGGCGCTGCGTCTGGTGCCAGCTTGTCCTTCCAGAACGCCATGCGCGAATGGCCGCTGACGTCGTGAAGCTGCGCCCTCGTCGAAAGCTTGGTCAGAAGCCGGTGCTGAGCCCGCCGCTGCTCCTCCGGATCAAATGCTTCCGCCATTTCGGCGTCGTCGGCGTTGTCAGCCCGGTCTGCGTTCGCGGCGCCTTCAGCACCTGGGAGTGGCTCAGCTAGTTCATCAGGTGCGGAAGGCGGCTCGATGCGGCGTTTCGCCGGCAGCCCGAACAGGCGCGGGGCTCCTGCCAGCGTCTTTTCGGGCAATGTCCAGCCGTGCATCGGCGCTCCCTCCTTCTCTCGGCCTCGGCGTCGCGCCACCTTGCGCGCATCCCGCTGCGCCCGATGTCGATGCTGTCACTGCAAAATCTGGCCAAGCCTGCAGGAGGTGGCGTCAACCCAGCGTCAAGTCGCGAATGACGCTAGGTTAATGTCGCTTGCCCTAGCTGCTCCCGTCAAGCGCGCCCTTCCCGGCGCACCACGACAGGAGAGCCGCCATGGACCCAACGACGCATCGCATACTGAAGAGGCCGCATCCCGCAAGGGTGGACACGGCGATGATCCGCCCGGCAAGCACGGTAAACGCGGTGGATCGTCCCACGCCGGCGAGACCCGCCGTGAGGGCGCGCGCGATCACGGCGTCCGCTCCCACTCCAGCCTCGAATGCCGAGGCAAGCTTCTACAGATGGCTGCTGGGCTGGGTGGTGATCGTCCTGGCGGCGGCCTGCCTCCAGTTGGCTGCGACGCCATGATGCGCGACGCCATGGAGCGGAGCGTGGCCCCATGCAGGCGCTGACGGTCGACATGCCGGCTTTCGCAGCGACGGCCGGCTGGCTTGGGCTCTTCCTCCTGGGGTATCTGATGATCCTCATCGTCCCGGGCGCGAACATGATGATCGTGTTCGCCGTGGCGTCGACGCATGGGCTGCGGAAGGCCTTTCCGATCGTGGCCGCGATCGGATCTGGCTCGGCGACGCTGCTTGTCGCGATGTCGCTCGGCGCTGCGAGCGGCGTCGTGCCCGACGGAACCGTCACGGGGCTCGCCCTGATCAGCGGCGGCCTCGTGCTGTACGCCGCGTGGCGGTTGCTGCAGCTGAGGCCGCCTGCCGCCATCCGCGGGCTGAGCTCAAGGCCGCCCGACGTCGCAGCCCGGCACGGCAGGGTAGGCTTTGCCTGCAGCCTGACCAACCCGGTCACGGCGGCCTATTTCATGCCGGCGATCCTGATGGACGGCAATGTCTGGCTTCACGGCTCAGGACTGGCGGCGACGGCCACGCTGGTGCTCGTGGCCTCCGTCGCGGTCAATCTCGCGGCGGCGCAGCTGCTTTCGCTGCGCGCCGTGCAGGATGCGGCGGGCCGCCTGTTCAGGCCCATCAGGATCGCTGCGGCGGTCATGGTGGTGTTCCTCGGAGCGCACGCGCTGCATCCGCATCTGGAGCCTGTCCGGCGTCTGGTTTTGGGCTGGACGCATGTCGATCAGGCCTCCACACCGGCTGCGAATGCGGCCATGATGGGCCATGATCGAGCCAATCGACCCATCGTTCCTCGTCCAGGCGCTCGGTGCGCGGAAGGATGCCGGCCCTGCGCTGCTCAGCATGGCGCAGCGCCTGGCGCGGGCGTTCCTCATCACGCCGGCCGAAGCGCCAGGGCTGAAGCTGATCGGCGCGATGGTTGACCTGCCGCCGGCCTTTGCAGCAGCTCATGGACAGCAGGGCTACAGCGTGACCGGCAACGGCATGACCCTCGCCGACGCGGCCGTCTCCTGCCTTGGCGAGGCAGCCGAGGCCTGGTGCCAGTTCGAGCAGCACGGCAGCGCGGCCAAACCGTCGCCCGCGTCGGATGGCGATCTTCATTGGGCCTGCAGGGGCTGGATCGGGCATGTGGCCGGCCCCATGGCGTCGTGCCTCGACTGGGCCGAGGGCCGCGATGCCGCCACGGGCCGCGCCGTCCATGCGCCAGCCGATCTGGTGTGGCGCCGGCCGCCATCGGCGCGGGTCATTCAGCCGCCGGCGGCGTTGAGCACCGGGGTCGCGGCAGGCCCTTCCCACGAGGCTGCGGCGGAGCGCGCCATCCTGGAGCTGATCGAGCGCGACGCCGCCGCGCTCTGGTGGCTGGGAGGTTCAAGGCCGCGGCTCCTTTCGCCTTCCTCGCTCGCGCATCATGCGGCGATGAGCCAGCTGGCCGCCATGCGGCAGGGACATGGCACGCGCCGCACGCAGCTTCTCGACATCACGACCGACCATGGCGTGCCTGCGGTGGCGGCGGCGTCGACGGACCAATCGGGGCGCGGGCTCGCGGTCGGCATCGCGGCCAGGCTGACATTCAAAGATGCGGCCTGCGCAGCGCTGCGCGAGATGGGCCAGATGGAGATGGCCGCGGCCATAGCCTCAGCCAAGCGGACGGAGAGCGGCGATCATGCGCTCAACGATGCGGACAAGCGGCACCTGGCGCGCGCCGCTTTCGCCGCCTCTTCCTGCGGCTTGCTCGAGCCGTGCGGAGAGGGCGCGGCGACGGCTGCTTCCGACATTCGCGAGGGCCGGAGCCTGCTTCAGGCGCTGGCACCGCATGGCCTGCGCATCATCCTCGTCGACCTCACGCAGCGCGGGATCGACGTGCCGGTGGTCCGCGCCATCTGTCCGGACCTGCAGCCGTTCTCCGAGACCGCCACGACCATACGTCTGGCGAAAGCCTGGGCCAAAAGCGGCGGCGGGCGGCGGCTGCACGGCGGCGTCATGCCGTTCTGACCAGCCGGCCCGCGCCGTCATGCTGTGACCAGCCGGCTTGCGCCGTCCATGCCGTCTTGAACAGCCGACTTGCGCTGTCATTCCCTGCCGAGGCTGAAGCGCGCGGCGCTGACATCGACCCCGGCTTTTGCGAATCCGTCCCGCAGCTTGGCCCACTCAGCCTCGTTGATGAACGGCCAGAGCTTGAGGAACCAGCATCCGATGGCGGCGTCATCGGGCGGCGGCCCGCTCAGCCAGGCGTTCCTGATCCGGCCTGCGAAATCCTCGAAGGCGAGCTTCGCCTCCTTGCGGCGTCCAAGCTGGCCAAGCGCCGCCACGTGCCAGCCGCCTGAATACGTGCGGTTCCGCCAAACAGCCGGGTCAATGCCGACGCAGGTTTCGTAATCCCCGCGCAGGAAGGCGATGTTGGCCCAGTAAAGCAGATGCATCGGGCCCGGGGCGATGCTGAGCTCCATCGCGCGCTCGGCCCTCGCCAACGCGATGTCGTGCCTCAGGCGGCAGCCAGCCCCTAGCCCGCCGGACATCAGCGTCCACGGATCATTGTCGTTGAGCTCGACCGCCAGGTCGTGATGCACCACGGCGCGGTCATGCTGGCCGCCCATGGCGTAGGCCCAGCCGAGGGCCAGGTGCCCGCGCGTGTCGACAGGATCGAGCCGCGTCGCCTCGAGGCCGTGGTCGATGGCCTCCGCCACATGGGCGGCGTCGGGTATCTTGCCGATGAGCACGAACTGGCTCGAATTGAGCATCTGGGACACAGAACTGAAGGCCGGCGAAAAGCCGGGGCGCTCCTTCGCCAGCGTCCGCATGGCGGCCAGCGCATTCGTCCACGGCACCGGATTCCAGGAGAATGTCTCGACTTGCGCCTTCAGCCAGCGGTCATAGGCGGTCGCGTCCTCGCTGCCCCGGTCCGCGAGCTGCGCCAGCCTGCCCGACGAGATCTGGACGTTCAGCACCGCCGCGACCCGCCGGACGATCGACTGCTGCGTCTCGGCCCAGCGCTCGACCGAGACGCGGAAACGCTCGCTCCAGAGATAGACGCCCGAAGCGTTGTCCTTGAGCATCAAGGCCAGGCGCAGGCCGTCACTTTCGGCGAACGCGCTGGCTTCGATGGCGTACTCGTCGTGGCTCGTGGCGGCCTGGGCCGGGGCGACGGCCTCGCGCACCAGCCATTCACGGAACCGGACCAGCGACGACAGCAGGTCGCGGCGGAAGCCATGCACCAGATATTGCCTGTCGTGAGGCACGCCATCGACCTCGAACGGGGCGACGGCGATGACCAGCCGCTCGGCCCGGGCGTTTCGCAGCGCGACCGGCCTTGCTTTCCTGAGTTGGCCTTCGGCCTGTGCGCTGCCGCTCTGGCCTGCACGCTCCTCCGCCATCTTGATCTGCACGAACAGATCCTGCGTCATCCGCGAGGGCTCAGTGTCGAACTCCTCGCTCAGCAGGTCCCACAGGTTCTTGTAGGCATGCAGCGCTCCGGCGCTGTCGCCTCTCTCGAAGCGGGCGATCATCTGCTGGCGCACGGCGATTTCGTTGGTGGGGTCGATGCCTGCCAGGGCGCGCGCAAGCGCCTCGCGCTCAGGGGGCGAGGTCGCCTCGCGAGCCAGCGCCTTTTCGTACAGCCGGGTCAGCGTGTCCTCGATGAAGCGGCGCTTGCCGCTGACCCAGGCTTCAAACGCAGGATCGATCGATTCGAGGGGCCGCAGCAGCTCATCCGCCAGGCTGGTCTCCGTAAGCGCCAGCGCATGCGCCTCGCCCCGTTCCGCGGCCTGCATGACCTCCTGCACGTCGGTGACGAACGACCCCGGACGAAGGCCGACCTGCAGCTTGTCGGTCTCGAACCCGTCGAACCCCGCCAAGGCGACGCAATCGCGCAGTTCATGCAGCGCCTGCCGCAAGGATGCCCGCGCCCTGTCTCCGTCAGCCTCGCTCCAGAGCATGCCGAGCAGCCGCTCGCGGGACAGGCGCGGCGTCTCGCTCAAGGCAAGGCAGGCGAGAATGGCCGACGTCTTGCGGTTGGCGATCCGGATCTCCGCGCCTCCGATGCTCAGGCGCCATGCTCCGATGAGACAGATGGAGAGCTTTACAGACATTCCGTCCCTTCAGGCCCTGCATTGCGCACGACATCGTCCGAAGCATGGCGGGCGCAGCACGGGAAGCCGAAGCAAGACCGACCAGAACGACAGCCAAGGCGAGTTGTTTATCAACCTTGCAACAACTCTGCCAACACTGTTCTGCTTATGGCAACATCATGACATCTGCGTGAGATGCGCCGGGTCGTTCAGGAGAGCATGCCCGCTCCCCGGCCTCGAAGGCCGGCCAAAAAATCCGCCCGATGCGCCGGAGCGGCCTGGCTCACCCCAGCATCTGGGTGTCGGCGCAGACCGAGATGGCCTGGCCGGAGATCGTGCGGCCGCGCGGGCTGGCGATGAACACGATCTGATCGGCGATCTGCTGCGGGGTCACATAGGATTTCATCGACGTGTGCTGCAGCATGACGGCCTCCATCTCGGCGAAGGAGATGCCGCGCTGCTGCGCCTTCGCCTCGAAGACGCGCCTGATGCGTTCGCCGGTGACGATGCCCGGCAGGATCGCGTTGACCCGGATGCCTTCGGGCCCAAGCTCCATCGCAAGCGACTTCGTGAAGCCGATTACGCCCCATTTCGCCGCCGAATAGGGGCTGCGCAGCGGAAAGCCGACCTTTCCGGCCGCCGAGGAGAGATTGACGATGGACGCGTTCGCGCTGCGGCGCAGATGCGGTATGGCCAGCCGCGCGCAGTTGAACTGGCTGGTGAGGCAGACCTGGATGCAGCGGTCCCAATCCTCGGGATTGATCTCCTCTGCCCTGCCGGTCGGGCCGGCGATGCCGGCGTTGTTGACCAGCACGTCGAGGCCGCCCATCGCTTGCACCGCAGTGCTGAACAGGGTGCCGACAGCGCTGCGGTCCGCGACATCCGCCCAGGACGCGCTTATGGCCGGGTCGCTCTGGCGCAGTGCGCCGAGCGCATCGGAATCGACGTCGCAGACATGCACCTTCGCGTCTTCGGCGATGAAGGCGCGGGCGATCTCGAGGCCGATCCCGCCTGCGCCGGCGGTCACGAGGACGCGGGCGCCGTTCAATTGCAAGTCCATTGCGGTTTCCTTTTCAGCCAGCTCAGTCCGGCAGGCGGTTGCGTGACAAGATGAAGTCCGCCGCGCCGCGGATGTCGGCTGCGATGGCCTTGCGCGCGCGCTCGCCGTCGCCGTCCCGGATGGCGGCCAGCGCCTCCGCGTGCAGCGGCGCGGCCGAGCCGGTGGCCAGCCGCTCGGGATTCTCGCGCAGGTCGAGATTGATGACAGGCCCGACCTTCAGCCACAGGCCTCCGATGATCTCGACGAGGTCAGGCAGGCCCGAGGCTTCGTAGACCGCGAAATGGAAGGCCTGGTTGCACTCCACCGCCTCGACCAGATCCGGATCGCGCGCGCGGGAGAGCATCCGGAAACGCTGCTCCGCTGCGGCGATCTCCGTGACCTGCGACGCCGTGCGGTTCAGCGCTGCGCTGGCGGCGGCGAGGCCTTCGATCTCGGCGCGGATCAGGGCGAGGTCCTGGAACTGGCGGCGCCTCATCTCCGGCACGCGAAGCGCGCGGTTCGGCGTGACCTCGAGCGCGCGGTCGGCCACAAGCCGGCTGACAGCCTCCCGCACCGGCATCATCGACACGCCGAGCGCGTCGGCCACCGAACGCAGGGACAGCCTGTCGCCGGGCGCGAGCCGGCCGGAGATGAGCAGCCTGCGGATGTGGGCGTAGACCTGGTCGCCGAGCGTCTGCCGCTCGAGCGGCGCTGCGGAGGACAAGGCCTTGATGGCTGACATGCAGCGAGCGTCCTTCGTGACAGGCATCCAGCCGGCGCAAGCGCGAATTAACGCTGGACAAGCCCTGGTCTTTCGAAGACGATAACTGTGATCACAGATCACGGCAAGCCGCAAACGCTTGCACGAATCAACGCTGCGGGGCCAACCCGCCGCACAGGGACAAGACGCCAAGCCAGTCGCCGCAGGAGGCACCGCCATGTTGAAAACGCCCACGTCATCGATCTCGCGCCGCGCATTGCTGTCCGCCGCAGGCGGCGTCGCAGCGACCGCGCTCATCGCGCGCCCCTCGGTCATCCTCGCGCAGTCGGCGGACGCGATCCGCTTCGGGCACCTGACGCCGCGCACCGGCTTCCTCGGGCCGCTCGGCGAATTCGCCGTGATGGCGGCGGACCTTGCCGTCGAGGAGATCAACGCCGCCGGCGGCATCATGGGCCGCAAGCTGGACATCCTGAAGGAAGACTCGGTCAACCCCCAGACGGCGTCCACGAAGGCCGAACGGATGATCGAGCGCGACAAGGTGGCGTGCATCATCGGGGAGATCTCATCCGCCGCCTGCCTGACGATCGCCCAGGTCGCCCAGCGCACGAAGACGCTCTACGTCAACACGGGCGGCAATTCCGACGCGCTGCGCGGCGCGAACTGCAACAAGTTCATGTTCCACGTCGAGAGCCAGAACTCGATGTATGTGAAGACCTGCGGACGCTCGCTGATGCAGCAGGGGCTTGTACGCGGCAAGAAGTGGTTTTCGCTGACCGCCGACTACGCCTTCGGACATGACCTGCTCAAGGTCGCCAAGCGCTTCATGGAGGCCAATGGCGGGCAGTTCGCCGCCGACAAGCTGGTTCCGACTGATCTCACGGACTTCTCGGCCATGCTGCTGGACATCCGCAACGCCAAGCCTGACCTCGTGATCTCGAACCTTGCCGGCAACCAGATCACCAACTTCCTCAAGCAGTATGCCGAATTCGGCCTGACCTTCCCCGTGGCCGGCTTCGGCTTCGACACGGCGTTGGCATGGGCAGCGGGCAAGGACAACTTCGGCGGCACATGGCCCGTCGTCTGGCATCATCTCATCGACACGCCCGGAACCAAGGCCTTCGTCGGCGCTTTCACCAAGAAATATGGCAAGCCGCCGGAGAACCAGGCCTGGGGCGACTACATGGCGGTCAAGATCTTCGCACAGACCATGAACGATCTGAAATCCACGGATTCCGCCAAGATCATCGAGCATTGGGAGAAGGGCGCGAAGTTCGACATGCTGAAGACGCGTGAGGGCTATTTCCGCGCCTCGGACCACCAGATGATGCACGAGATGTACACGGTGCAGGCGGTCGGCAACGCCGCAAAGAACCAGTACGACATCTTCACGTCGTCAGCTGCGGTGCCTGGCCCGGGCGAAAGCCTCGAGGTCATCGCGTCGACGGCGGAAGAGAACGAGTGCAAGTTCGCGGCGTGAGGGCCTAAACGTGTCATTCCCGGCCGTAGCGCTCTGGCGCGGAGGGGAAGGGAATCCATATCGGCGCTTTTCGTGGATCCCCTTCCCTCGCCTTCGGCTCGCCGGGGATGACAACAAGGAATAGAGCAAGATTTTGTCCACGATCTTCATCCAGCAAATCGCGAACGGACTGCTTGACGGGGTCTACTACCTGCTCATCGCGCTCGGCCTGTCGCTGATCTTCTCGCTGGGCGGAATCGTGAACCTGGCGCACGGGGCGTTCTACGCCATCGGGGCTTACCTCACCGTCGCGCTCGGCCCTCATATCGGCTTCGGAGGCGCGCTGATCGTGTCCCCGCTGCTGGTGGCGCTGCTCGGCATCGTGTTCGAACGGGTGCTGTTCCAGCGCTTCTATAGGGCCGACCCGATCCTCTCCCTGCTGCTGACATTCGGGCTGGCGCTGGTGGCCGAGCAGGCCTTGCGCATGATCTTCGGCGCGCCGCCGCTGTCGTATTCCATCCCGCCCTGGCTGCGTGGGCAAATCCTGCTCGGCGACTTCATCTATTCGCGCTACCGCGCAACGCTGATCCTGATCGCCGCGGCCTGCGTCATCGCGCTGTGGTTCCTCCTGAACCGCACCGCCTTCGGGCGTGTGGTCAAGGCCGGCGTGCAGAACCCCGACATGGTGGGCGCGCTGGGCATATCGCTTTCGCCCTACATGATGGCCGTGGCGGGCATCGGCATCGGGCTGGCCGGCCTCGCCGGCGTGCTGCTGGCCCCGATCTACTCGATCCATCCCGCCATGGGCCAGGAGATCATCACGCCCGCCTTCGTCGTAGTGGTCATCGGCGGGCTCGGCTCCTTCTGGGGCGTCGTCGTGGCGGCGCTCCTCGTGGGGCTGGTCAAGGGCGCGACCATCGCCTTCGGCTACCCGCAATGGTCCACCGCCGTCATCTACCTGATGATGCTGCTTGTCCTGCTGTTCCGGCCGCGCGGCCTGTTCGGCGAGCGCATCCAGCGCTTCGAGTGACGGCCATGCCAGACATCGTCAAGGACCGCCTGCCGCTGCTGATCGCCGCCGCCGCCCTGCTGGGGCTGCCTTTCTTGATGCGCTTCATCGGGCTCGGCACGACCTCGGCCACCGAGGTCGTGGTGTTCGCGACCGCCTGCATGGCGCTGAACATCCTGGTAGGCTTCACCGGCCTGGTCTCCTTCGGCCATGGCGCCTGGTTCGGCATGGCGGCCTACGCAGCGGGGCTGATCCAGAAGGAGCTGCTGCCCGGCCATTTCGTGCTGCCGGTGCTGGGCGCGGTTGCGCTGGTGGCGGTGGTCTCGGCGCTGTTCGGCGCTTTGATCCTCAGGCGCAAAGGGGTCTACTTCTCCCTGCTGACTCTGGCGCTGGCCGCGATGCTCTACGCCATCGCCTTCCGCTGGACGGCGGTGACCGGCGGCGAGGACGGCCTCGGCGGAATCAAACGGCCCGCCTTCGCAGGCGTCGATTTCGACGTCGCCCTGCCCTATTACGTGCTTGTCGCCAGCATCGCCTTCGTCGTCGTCTACGTGCTCTGGCGCTTCCACCGGTCACCGATCGGTTCGGTGCTCGTCGCCATCCGCGAGAACGAGCAGCGCGCGCGCTTCATCGGCTACGCGACCGATCGCTACAAGCTGGTCGCGTTCACCGTCTCGGCCACGATCACCGGCCTTGCCGGCACGCTCCTGCTGTTCAACAACCGCATGACCTCGGCGGAGCCGATCTCGGTGGCGTTCTCGGGCGAGTTGCTGGCCATGGTGGTCATCGGCGGCATGCGCTCTTTCCTGGGCCCGGCGCTCGGCGCGCTGTTCTTCGTGATCTTCCGCGACTACCTCTCGAGCGCCACCGAAAACTGGCTGCTCTGGTTCGGGCTGCTCTTCGTGGGCTTCATCGTGTTCTCGCCGACCGGGCTGGTGGGCGTCGCTGAAAGGCTTTTGAAGCCGTTCCGCAGGTCCGTGGCAGAGGACGCCGCCATGTCGGCGCGCCGGGCGGGCGAGGTCTCGCTGCCCGACTTCCTGAAGCATCCGCCGATGATCGCAGGATCGCTACTCAAGGTCAGCGGCATCGCCAAGGCCTTCGGCGGCATCAAGGCCGTGCAGGGCGTCGACATCGACATCAAGGACCGCACCCTGCATGCGCTGATCGGTCCGAACGGCGCCGGCAAGACGACGGCCTTCAACCTGATCTCGGGAATGTATGCGCCCGACGGCGGCAGCGTCGCGCTGGCCGGGCGGCAGATCGGCGGGCTCGCGCCGGAAGCCATCACGCGGGCTGGCATCGGCCGCTCCTTCCAGATCACGAACCTGTTCCCGACATTGAGCATCCAGGAGAACGTGCGCCTCGCGGTCCAGGCCCGCTTCCCGCAGGCCTTCAGCGGGTGGCGCGCTTCGGCATCGCTGGACGAGGTCAACAGCCAGACCGCGGCGGTCATCCAGACGATGGGGCTCGCGGGCGTCGAGCATGCCGAAGCCGGCTCGCTCAGCTATGGCGGCCAGCGTCTGCTGGACATGAGCCTTGCACTGGCGACGCGCCCGCGCGTGCTGCTGTTGGACGAGCCGCTGGCCGGGCTGGCGGCAGCGGAGCGCGAGCGCGTCGGCAACCTCATCAAGTCCATCTCGAAGGACATGCCTGTGCTTCTGGTGGAGCACGACATCGACCGGGTGTTCCAGATCGCCGACCATGTCACGGTGATGAACGAGGGGCAGGTGCTGGTCGACGGCGACGTCGAGAATGCGCGCAGTTCGCCCCGCGTGCAGGAGGTCTACATCGGCTCCGGCTCGCACGCGCTGGCCGGCAAGCCGCGCCCCAGCGCCGCGATCGACGAGGTGCTGCTGACCGTCTCGAACGTCGACGCCTACTATGGCAAGAGCCATATCCTGCGCGATGTGTCGTTTGACGTGCGCAGGAACGAGATCGTCGCGCTGCTGGGCCGCAACGGGGCCGGCAAATCGACGCTGCTGAAGGCCATCGTCGGCGTCACGCCGCCGGCCAAGGGCGAAATCGTGCTGGCCGGCGAAGCGCTGGCGCGGCAGCCATCCGCCTTCATCACGCGGCGCGGCGTGTCCTACGTGCCGCAGGGCCGTGGGCTCTTCGCGGGGATGTCGGTGAAGGAGAACATGGAGCTCGGCTCGCTGAAGCGCCTCACAGGGGCCGGCACCCATTGGGAGGCCGACAAGATCTTCGCCTTCTTCCCGCGCATCAAGGAGCGCTGGTCGTCCCCCGCCGACTACCTTTCGGGCGGCGAGCAGCAGATGGTGGCCGTGGCGCGCGCGCTGTCGGGCGACACCCGCATACTGCTGCTCGACGAGCCGTTCGAGGGTTTGGCGCCGGCGATCGTCGAGGAGCTCTTCGAGGCGTTCGACAAGCTGCGCCATGAGATCTCGATCATCATCGTCGATCACCATCTCGACCTGGCGCTGGCGCTGTCGGACCGTGCAGTCGTGCTGGAGCGCGGCGCGGTGCAGCATGTGGGTCCATCGGATGTTCTGCTGAACGATTTGCCGCTCAGGAGGAAGGTGCTGTGGCTATGATTGACGGTGTCATCCCCGGCGACGCCGCAGGCGTCGGGAAGGGGATCCATGCCTTTGCTCAGTGGTGGTTTCCCTTCCCGTCGCTCCGCGCCGCCGGGAATGACACCCAGTGCCCGGCGCCATGACCGCCATCGCCATCATCGGAACCGGCCTGATCGGGCGGTCGTGGGCGACGGTCTTCGCCAGCCATGGCTTCGAGGTGGCGCTGCATGATGCCGTGCCGGGCGTAGCCAAGGCAGCGCGCGCCCATATCGGCAGGAGCCTCAAAGAGCTCGCGGCGCACGGGCTCGTCACCGACCCCGCCGCCTCGCTGGGCCTCATCCGGGTAGGCGCGGACCTCGCCGACGCGCTGAAAGGCGCAGCGCTGGCGCAGGAGAGCGGGCCGGAGACGATCGAGGCCAAAGCTGCGCTTTTCTCCGAGATGGACGCCATCGCAGCGCCCTCGACGGTCCTCGCGTCGTCCACCTCGTTCATCGTGGCCTCGCGCTTCAGCGAGGGGCTGAAGGGCCGCGCGCGTTGCCTCGTGGGCCACCCGGTCAATCCTCCGCACCTGGCTCCCATCGTCGAGATCGCGCCTGCGCCATGGACCGATCCGAAGGCCACAGAGCGCGCGCGCCGCATCTACGCACGCGCGGGACAGGCGCCCATCGTGCTCAACAAGGAGAGCCCGGGCTTCGTCCTCAACAGGCTGCAGGCGGTTCTTCTCGCCGAGGCGTTCCGGATCGTCGGCGACGGCGTGTGCTCGCCGCAGGACCTGGACACCACGATCCGCGAGGGGCTGGGCCTGCGCTGGTCGTTCATGGGTCCGTTCGAGACGATCGAACTCAACGCGCCCGGCGGCATTCCCGATTACGCCGCGCGCTATGGCCCTTCGCTCGACGACATGGTCAGGCAAAGCGAGGGGCGGCCCGCCTTCACCCAGGGCGTGGTCGACACGATCATGTCGCAATGGGCCTTTCCGCAGACGTCCGAACGGGTCAAGAAACTGTCCAACTGGCGCGACGGTCGGCTGGCGGCCCTTAAGGCCCACAAACGCGCCGCATCGCGCAAACCGGCATAGGAGCACCCGCATGGCTAAAAACCGCAAGGTCATGATCACCTGCGCCGTGACAGGGGCGATCCACACCCCGTCCATGTCGCCGCATCTGCCGGTCACCGCGAGCGAGATCGCCGACGCCGCCATCGGCGCGGCGGAAGCGGGCGCTGCGCTCGTGCATGTGCATGCCCGCGATCCGGTGACCGGCAAGCCGGACCAGTCGCCGGAAGCGTTCGAGCCGTTCCTGAAGGTGATCAAGCAGCGCTGCGACGCGGTCATCAACATCACCACCGGCGGCTCGCCCACCATGGGCATCGAGGAGCGCCTGCGACCCTGCGCGACGTTCAAGCCCGAGGTCGCGTCGCTCAACATGGGTTCGATGAATTTCGGGCTTTACCCGATGCTCCAGCGCTTCACCGACTTGAAGCACGATTGGGAGCGGCCTTACCTGGAAGGCTCGCGCGACCGCATCTTCAAGAACACGTTCACGGACATCGAGAACATCCTGACCTCGTGCGCCGAGAACGGCACGCGCTTCGAAATCGAGTGCTACGACATCGGCCATCTCTACACGCTGGCGCACTTTGCGGACCGCGGGCTGGTGAAGCCGCCCTTCTTCGTGCAGTCGGTGTTCGGCATCCTGGGCGGCATCGGCCCGCACCCCGAGGACGTGGCGCACATGAAGCGCACGGCCGACAGGCTGTTCGGGGCCAACTACCACTGGTCGGTGCTGGGCGCGGGCCGCCATCAACTCGCCATCGCCGCGCAGGCCGTGTCGATGGGCGGCAACCTCAGGGTCGGGCTGGAGGATTCGCTCTGGCTCGGGGCCGGCAAGCTGGCGAAGTCGAACGCCGACCAGGTCCGCGCCGCGCGGCAGATCGTCGAGGCGATGGGTTTGGAGATCGCGACGCCGGCTGATGCCCGCGAAATGCTGGAGCTCAAGGGCGCGGACAAGGTGAATTTCTGAACCGGCAGCCTTCTTAAAGGCCCGATAAGCCTTTAAGGATGCAGCTGCTCAGCCTCTCCATCCGGCGCGGCAATGGCTCCCGAAGGAAAGCGCATGTCATCAGCATCCATCACGCGGGTCGCGCTCGTCACCGGGGCCGCGCGCGGCATCGGGCTGGCCACAGCGAGGCGCTTCCTGGCCGATGGCTGGAACGTCGCCATGCTCGACATCGAGGAGGCGGAACTCAACGCGGCGCTGGCCGCGATCGCATTGCCGGAGCGGACAACGGGTCTGCCGTCGGACGTGGCGGACCCCGCGCAAGTCCGCATCGCCATCTCGGTCGTGCGAGAGCGCTTCGGGCGGCTCGACGCACTGGTCAACAATGCCGGCATGGCTGTGTTCAAGCCCATACTGGAGACGACGCCGGCGGAGTGGAACCGCGTGTTGGCGGTCAACGTCACCGGGCCGTTCCTTCTGGTGCAGGCCGCCGCTCCCCTGATGCGCGACGGCGGCGGCGGCGCTGTGGTCAACGTCACGTCCATTTCGGGCCTGCGCGCCTCGACGTTGAGGGTGGCTTACGGAACCAGCAAGGCGGCGCTGGCGCATCTGACCAAGCAGCAGGCCGTCGAGCTTGCCTCGATCGGCATCCGCGTCAACGGCGTAGCGCCCGGCCCAGTCGACACAGCCATGGCCAAGGCGGTGCATTCGCCAGCCATCCGCAAGGATTATCACGACGCGATCCCGCTCAACCGCTACGGTCTGGAGGACGAGCTGGCGGAAGCCATATTCTTCCTGTGCAGCGATCGCGCCAGCTACATCACGGGCCAGATCATCGCGGTGGACGGCGGCTTTCAGGCGGCAGGCATCGGCCTGCCGACCTTGCGCCGCGAACAAAACGGCAGCTAGGCCTGTTCAATCATCGATCCTCATCCTCAGCCCGTCGAAGGAGGAGCTTCGGCGCCGCACGAACTGAAGCTCCTCCTTCGACGGGCTCAGGAGGAGGATGTGTGGAGTTGCGATTCTTTGAGATATTGCCGTCGTTCCGTGGCCGCTTTCATCCCTCGAGCTTTTTCGCAACGCAGCGCGCCACCTCGGCGTGCGTGCCGAACCACGCGCCGCCCTTGGCCTTGATGTGCCGGATCAGCTCTTCCAGGATGAAGATGCGCGAGCGGTAGGCGATGACGTGCGGGTGCATGGTGAGCAGGAAAAGCCCGCCCTCCTCATGCGCCCGGTCGAACTCGCGGATGAAGATGTCGAGCACCGCGGGCGGGGGCGTGTAAGGCCTCAGCGCCTGATGCCGGTTCATGTTGAAGTACGGCGCATCGTCCCTGATCCACTCGACGGGCAACTCGACGATGCCGGTCGGCTCGCCGTGCTCGAGCAATTCATAAGGATCGTCGTCCGCCATGAGGGACGAGTCATAGAGCAGGCCCATCTCGCGCTGGATCCTGAGCGTGGCCGGGGAGAAATCCCAGGACGGCGTGCGCATTCCGACCGGGCGGACGCCGGTGATCGTCTCAAGCGCATCCGAGGCGCGCAGATGAAGGTCGCGCTCCACCTCTTCGGGCAGCACGGAGTTCAGCTCATGGATCCAGCCATGAAGGCCGATCTCGTGGCCCTCCGCGACGACCCTGCGCTGCTCGTCGGGATAAAGCTTTGCGGCCACGGCTGGCACGAAGAACGAGGCGCTGATCTCTTCGCGCTTCAGCACCCCGAGGATGCGAGGCACGCCGACCCGCGTGCCGTATTGGCCCCACGACATGCGCCCGATCGACTCGCCGCCATCGCGCAGTTCGTTGGTGTCGTGGTCGCTGTCGAACGAGAGCGCCACGGCGCAGCGCTTGCCTCCAGGCCAGGCCGCGGGCTTCAGCGAGCGGCCGGCCCGGACCTGCGCCACGCGGCGGCGCCATTCATCCTCGGGCCATTGCCAGGGTTGCTGCGGGGCAGTATCCATGGCGTTCAGCCTCTCAACTCAGCGGATAATGGCATGATACAGCCTGCGCGGCGCCATCGAGCCGAGGCGCATCGACCTTGCAGCGCTCCTGCGCGAACGGGCAGCGCAGATGGAAATGGCAGCCCGGCGGCGGTGACAAGGGCGACGGCAATTCGCCCTGGATCGGCTTGAACGTCACCAGTTCATCGCTGCCCGTGACCAGCTTGGGCACGGAATCGAGCAAGGCGCGGGTGTAGGGGTGGCGCGGCGAAGCATAGATGGCGGCCGTCGGGCCGATCTCGACGATGCGGCCAAGGTACATGATCGCCACGCGGTCCGAAATGTGCCGCACCACGCCGAGGTCATGGCTGATGAACAGCATCGTGACGTCGAGCTCGCGCCTGAGCTTGAGGAAGAGATTGATGATCTGCGCCTGGATCGACACATCGAGCGACGCCACGGGCTCGTCGCACACCAGCACATCCGGCTGCATCGCGAGGGCGCGCGCGATCGCCACGCGCTGGCGCTGGCCGCCGGAGAACTGGTGGGGAAAGCGCTGCGCCGCTTCTTCCGGCAGGCCCACCGCCTTCAGCCATTTCGCCACATAGGCCTTGGCGTCGCCGTTGCCGACGAAACCATGCGCCAGCGGCCCCTCGCTGATTGTGTCGCCGATCCGGACGCGCGGATCGAGCGAGGCGAACGGGTCCTGGAATACCATCTGGATGCGCGTTGTAGTCTTGAGCGGCGTGCGCCCCGTGCCCATGACGGCCTTGCCGTCCATCAGCGCGCTGCCTTCGCTTGGTGGATGGATGCCGGCGATGATCCGCCCGAGGGTGGACTTGCCGCAGCCGGACTCGCCCACCAGCCCGAGCACCTCGCCCTTGCGGATGTCGAAAGAGACGCCGTCGACGGCATGCACGATGTGGGTCTCCACCGGGCTGCCGAGCCAGGCCGCGATGCGCTCGCCGATGCTGACGGAGGGGGCGAAGCGTTTCGAGACAGCCTGAACCTGGACCAGGGACGAAACGCTCATGACTGTGGCGCTCCTGCTTCAGCCAACTGGCCGAGCGGGTGATGGCAGCGCACGCTGCGCGGCCCGGAAGCCGACAGCGTCGGCATGGCCGCGCAGGCCGCGTCCGCAAAACCGCAGCGGGGCCGGAAGGCGCAACCTTCGGGCATGTCGATCAACGAGGGCATCGAGCCAGGTATCTGCACAAGGTCATGGCCGGGCTTCGCCAAGCCCGGCAAGGAGTTGAGCAGGCCGCGGGCATAGGGGTGGCGCGGGCTGCGCAGCACGTCCGCCACCGGACCAGCCTCGATCAGCCGCCCCGCGTACATCACCAGAAGGCGCGAGGCGACCGACGACACCGTCGCGAGATCATGGCTGATCCAGATCATCGCCGTGCCGAGCCGCGCGGCCAGCGATTTCATCTCGGTCAGGATCTGCGCCTGGATCGACACGTCCAGCGCGGTCGTGGGTTCGTCGCAGATGATCAGCTTGGGCCGGTTCAGCAGCGCGATGGCGATGGCGACGCGTTGGCGCATGCCCCCGGAAAACTGATGGGGATAGTTCTCCAGCCTGCGGGCCGCGTCCGGAATGCCGACGGTGGCGAGGACCTCGATGCACCGGTCGCTCGCCGCCTGCTCGCTCATCCGCTCGTGCGCGAGGATGGCCAGCCGCATCTGCCTGCCGATGGTCAGGACAGGGTTCAGCGTGGCGGACGGGTCCTGAAAGACCATGGCGATCTCCCGCCCGCGCATCGAGCGCAGCGCGTCGTGCCCGAGGCCCACCAGTTCGCGGCCGTTCAGCTTCACCGATCCGGAGACGATGCGGCCCGGCGGGTCGACCAGGCCCAGGATCGAGAAACCGGTGACGCTCTTGCCGGAGCCCGACTCGCCGACAAGCCCGATGATCTCCCCTTCCGCGACAGAAAACGACACGTCCTCGACGGCTTTCAGCAAGCCCGCGCGCGTGTCGAAGCGGGTGGTGAGCCCGGAGACCTCCAGCAGCGCGCTCATCGGCGCAGCCTCGGGTTGATCTGGTCGCGCACCTGATCGCCGACGAGGTTGATCGCGACGATCAGCACGATCAGCGCCACGCCGGGGTATATCGAGATCCAGTAGCGGCCGGACAGCATGTACTGGAAACCGTTGGCGATGAGCATGCCGAGGGACGGCTCGGTCACCGGCAGGCCGAGCCCGAGGAACGACAGGGTGGCCTCGAGGGCGATCGAATTGGCGATCTGCACGGTCGCGACCACGATCAGCGGCGGCAGGCAGTTCGGCAGGATGTGGCGGAAGACGACGCGGCGCGCTGCGAGCGGCGTGGAAAGAGCTGCGTCGACATAGTCCTTCGAGCGCTCGGTGGAGGCCGCTCCATGCGCGGTGCGGGCGAAATAGGCGTATTGAGCGGTGACCAGCGCGGCGATCAGGGGCCATTTGCCCTGCCCCAGCAGCGCCGCCAGCACCAGCGCCAGCAGGATCGCAGGAAACGAAAGCTGCAGGTCGATGATGCGCATGATCAGCGCCTCGATCCGGCCGCCGAAATAAGCGGCGAAGGCGCCGAGCGTCGCGCCTAGCACGAAGGCGATGGAGCCGGCGATGATGCCGATCTGGATGGAGATGCGCAGCCCGTAGAGGATCGCCGACAGTAGGTCCCGCCCCTGCGCGTCTGTGCCCAGCCAATGCGTGAAGCCTTTCGAGCCGACATGGCCGGGCGGGCGGCGCGCATCCATCAGGACCAGATTGGCCAGGTCATACGGGTCCTGCGGCGAGATCAGCGGCGCTGCCAGCGCAAGCAGCATGATGGCCAGCACCACGCCGAGCGCCGCGACCGCAACGCGGTTGCGCCTGAACTCGTCCCAGAAGCGGGCAAACGGGGATGTCGGGTCCATCAAGCCGCCCTGCGTGTGCGCAGGCGCGGATCAAGCGCCGCGTAGGCGATGTCGACGCTGAGGTTGATCACGATGAACAGGAACGCCACCAGCATCAGGTACGCCACCATCACCGGGCGGTCCAGCGTCGAGATGCTGTCGATGATCAGCTTGCCGATGCCAGGCCAGGAGAAGATCGTCTCGGTGACGACCGCGAAGGCCAGCGTCGAGCCGAGCTCGAGGCCGAACACCGTGACGATGGGAATGGCGATGAGGCGCAGCACGTGCCGGCGCAGGATGGTCCATTCGCTGAGGCCGGCGGCGCGCGCGAACTTGACGGTGTCGGTGAGCATGGTCTCGCGCGTGCCGGCGCGGGCCAGCCTGACCATCATGGCGAACTTGAACAGGGACAGGTTCAATGCGGGGAGGAACAGGTGCATCAGGCCGTTCGCAGTCAGGAAGCTCCACTGGATGCCGAACAGGCTTGCGGTTTCGCCCCTGCTGCCTGCCGGCAGCCAGCCAAGCGTCACCGCGAAGGTGAAGATCAGGACAAGGCCGATCCAGAACGTCGGCACGGAAAAGCCGAGGATCGAGATCGCCATGATCGCCTTCGACGCCGCGCTGTCCGGCCTGTAGCCGGCATAGATGCCGAGCGGCACGCCCAGCAGCGTCGCGCCCAGCACGGCGAGGAGCGTCAGCTCAAGCGTTGCGGGCAGCTTCTGGAAGATCAGCTCCAGAACGGGCATGTTGAACACGAAGGAGCGGCCGAAATCGCCCCGTACGAGGCGGTTCAGGAAATCGAGGTACTGCTTCCAGAGAGGCTGGTCGAGCCCGTAGGCCTTGATTGTCTGCTCGCGGATCAACTGCGTCGCATCGGGCGAGATCAGCACGTCGATCGGGTTTCCGACGGCGTAGACGCCCACGAACACCAGCACGGAAATCACCAGCATGACCACGCAGGCCTGCATCAGCCGCTGAATGATGAAGCCTAGCATGAGGGCGATGCCACGATTTTGCGGTCATACGGTGTCATGCCCGACCCTTGGGGTCGCCGGAGATGACACCCGTGCCAACCGGAATGACGCGGGAGCAGTATAGCCACGCTCACGCCCAGCCGTCCGTGATCACGGCGCGGGTTTCCGCCACCGCTGTTTTCCAGATCGCAAGCATGTCCTCGTCCGGGCGCTGGTAGAGCCCGCCATAGTTGCCGTCGCCGAGCATGGCTTTCTTGGCGCCGGGGTCGAGTTGCTGGAAGCGCGCGATGTCGAGCATCGGTTTGCCCTCGACAGGCATCGGGCTGCCCTCCAGCCTGGTCCAGGGAAAGTTCTCCATCCATGAAGCGTGGCTGGCCACAGGGTCGATGGCCTGCACGTGCGCCATGGTTCTGGGGGCCGACCACCAGTTGTGCCACTTGACCTGGACGCCGCGGTTGGCGTCGAGCCATTCGAGCACCGCACCATGCGCCGGCGAATTTCCGCCATGCCCGTTGATGATGGCGATGCACGTGAACCCCGCCCGCACCATGCCGTCCAGGACGTCCGTGATGACGGCGCACAGGGTCGACAGCCGCACGGTCACCGTGCCGGGATAATCGACGAAGCTCGGCGTAAGGCCGTAATTGATCACCGGGAAGACCGGGATGCCGAGGCCTTCGACCGCATCGAGGGCGACTTTCTCCGACAGGATGGCGTCGACGCACAGACTCAGCCACGCATGCTGCTCGGTGGAGCCTACAGGCAGCACGGCACGCTTTTCGCTGCGGGAGAGTTCCTCCACCTGCATCCAGTTCATCTTGGCGATGCGCATCGGTCAGCTTCCCATGGCCTTGGCGTCCTCGCCGGCGTCGCCGCCCGCTGGATCGCCGGTCTCGAACATCGCAAGGACCACACGGGCCATCAGCGTCGACAGCGTCTCGCGCTCGACGAGCGAGAGCGGCGCCAGCATCTCCTCCTCGAGCGCGACGAAGCGCGGCAGCGCCTCGTCGAAGATCATGCGGCCGGCCTGCGTGAGGGAGAGGAACTGCTGGCGGCGATCCACCAGATCGGTGCGGCGCTCGACGAGGCTGAGCCTGACCAGCCGGTTGACGGCCCGGCTCAGCGTGTTTTTCGGAAACGCCGTGGATGCGGCGATCTCGCTTGCGGTGATGCCGTCGTGAAGCGCGAGGCTGTAGATCACGACGAACTCGATCCGCGCCAGCCCGAAGCGCTCCTGGACCCAGCCATAGAGCGGCTGGTTATAGCGCAGGCCAAGATAGTTGAAGCGCGCCGCGAAGCCGCACGGGTTCTTCCACAAGCGCGCATGGGTGAAGGCGTCCAGCCGCTGGCGCGCCATCATCTCAGCGCCGATGCCGTCCGGCGCAGCATATGCGGCAAACCCATCGCTACTTGGCTTCAACGGTTCCATTCCGAACTTTCCAATGCCCGACGCGGATTATAGATGCAAAAATTGGTTCCACAAGGAATTGACTGACGGCGAAGTTCGGCCTTGAATGCGATGTCTGGCCGACGCCGCCGCGGCGTCCGATCATCAGGATCCGGAGATTCGATCATGCGACACACAGCAGGCAATTCGCGACGTTCCGTCACCCTTGGACTCGTCTGCGCGTCGGCCCTCGCCACGTCGCTGACGCTTGCTCAGGTTGACGCCGCCAGCGCCCAGACATTGACGATCGGCGTGCGTGGCGGGCCGGACTCGATCGACCCGCACTTCACGGCTAGCGGCACGCATGCCGAGGCGCTGAAGCATGTGTTCGACACGCTGACCTGGTCGGGCGACGGGCTCGAGGTCGAGCCTCGCCTGGCCGAAAGCTGGAAGCTGCTCAACGACACGACATGGGAGTTCAAGCTGCGCAGGGGCGTCAAGTTCCATGACGGCTCCGACTTCACTGCGGAGGACGTGAAGTTCTCGATCGAGCGCATCCCGACGGTGTCTGGCCCAAACCCGACGACCATCTATGTGCGCCGCGTCAAGGAAACCAAGGTCATCGATGCGCACACGTTGCACATCATGACAGATGGCCCGGCTCCGATCCTGCCCTATGATTTCATTCGCCTGTTCATCGTGTCCTCAAAGGCGGCGGCCGGCCTCACCAAGGAGAGCGCCAACGAGGCGTTCAACACGGGCAAGGCCGCCATCGGCACCGGGCCTTACCGCTACGTCTCCTGGCAGCCCAAGGGCGATCTCGTGCTGGAGCGCTTCGACGGCTACTGGGGTCCGAAAGAGCCATGGGCACGGCATGTCCGCAAGGAAATCGCCAATGATGCCGCCCGCGTGGCGCAGTTGAAAGCCGGGCAGCTTGACCTGATCACCCGCGTGCCGGCCACGGACGTAGCGGCGCTGAAGCGCGATCCGAAGCTCAACGTCCAGACCATCGACACGGTCTATGTGTTCAACGTCGAACTCGACATGCGCGAGAAAGCCCTGAACACCACGGCGAAGGACGGTTCGGCCCTCGACAAGAACCCCTTCCTTGATCTGCGCGTCCGGCAAGCCATCGACCTTGCTATCGACCGCAAGGCCCTGGCGGAGATCGCGATGGAAGGCCTCGGCGTGCCGGTCAACCAGATGGTGACGCCGTCGATCTTCGGCTTCAACAAGGCCTTGCCGCCGCGCCCGCATGACATGGCCGCCGCGCGCAGGCTCCTGACCGAGGCGGGCTATCCCAACGGCTTCAAGACCCAGTTCTCGTTCACGCAGGACCGTCTGCCCGGTGACAGGCAGGTCGGCACCGGCATCGCGCAGATGCTGGCGGGCATCGGCATCGAGGTGCAGGCCAACGCGCAACCCGCAGCGGTGTTCTTCCCGGCCCGCACCCGTGCCGAATACTCGTTCTCGATGTCCGGCTGGGGCACGCTAACGGGCGAGTCGCACTACACGCTGTCGTCGCTCGCCCACTCGAACGACCGCGAGCGGCGCATGGGCGCGTTCAACGTGCTGGGCTACAAGAACCCGGTGATGGACAAGTTGCTGCAGGACGCCGCGGTGGAGCTGGACGAAGGCAAGCGCCGCAAATTCCTCGAGGATGCCAACGCCCTGCTCGACGCCGACAAGCAGCGCCTGCCGATCGTCGCGGTCGGCTCCGCCTGGGCGATGCAGAAGGACAAGGTCACGATCAAGGCCCGCGTCGACGAGGACACGCTGGCGATGAACATCAAGCCGGCGCGCTGAGCACGATGGCTACGCCGCGCGGCAGCCAGCCTTCCACGATCCTGATCTGGGGGGCTGGCGCCATCGGCGGCACGCTCGGGGCGTATTGGTCGCGCGCCGGCCTCGATGTGCTGATGGTCGACATCGTGGCCGAGCATGCGGCGGCCTGCAGCACGGCCGGGCTTAACATCAGCGGCCCGGTCGAGGCCTTCCGGCAGCTCGTGCCCTGCGTCACGCCCGAAAAGGTCAGGGGCCAGTACGACATCATCGTGCTGGCGGTGAAGGCGCAGGCGACCGAGGCCGCCCTGACGCAACTCCTGCCGCACCTCTCTGATGGCGGATATGTGCTTTCGGCGCAGAACGGCCTCAACGAAATCGCCATCGCGCGCGCCGTCGGCCACGCACGCACCATGGGATGCTTCGTCAATTTCGGCGCCGACTGGCTCGGGCCGGGCGAGATCCTGCTCGGCAACCGCGCCGCCGTGGTCGTCGGCGAGATCGACGGCGCCGTGCGCGAGCGCACGCTCCAGATGCACGCATGGCTGCAGATCTTCGAGCCGAACGCGGTGCTGACCGACAACATCTGGGGCTATCTGTGGGGCAAGCTCGCCTATGGCGCGATGCTGTTCGCCACCGCACTGACGCCTGATTCGATGAGCGCGAACTTCGATGACCCCGGGCGTTTCGCGGCGTTCGACCGGCTGGCGCGCGAAGTCATGGCGGTCGCCGCAGCCCGCGGGGTCAAGGCGGTCGGCTTCAACGGGTTCGATCCGGCCTGCTTTGCGCCCGGCGCGCCAGCGGATGGCGCACGCGCATCGATCGCCGCCCTGGCGGATTTCAACCGGCATGGAGCCAAGACCCATTCGGGCATCCACCGCGACCTGGCCGTGCGCAAGCGCAAGACGGAGATCGACCCGCAGATCGGCATCATCGCCGAACTCGGCGCCGAAGCAGGCGTGCACACCCCTGCAATCCGGCATCTGGTGGCTCTGATCCACGACATCGAGGACGGGCGCGAGCCCATGGCCGCCGCGACCTTCGAGAAGCTGACCGCAACGGCGGAGGCGGCGAACCATGCACATCCGCTTTGACGATCAGGTGGCGCTCGTCACGGGCGCGGCGCAGGGCATCGGGCAGGCCATAGCGCTGGCCCTCGCTGAAGCGGGTGCGACGGTCATCGTGTCGGACATCGACGCCGAAGGACTGGAAGCCTTCGCCGGCGCAAACGATCTCGTCGGCCTGGCGGCGGACATCGGCGAGCGCAGCGAATGCCAGATGGCCGTCTCGGACATCCTGGCGCGGACCGGACGGCTGGACATCGTCGTCAACGCCGCCGGCGGCGTGCGCGGCCAGACCGGCGGGCCGATCAGCGCCGTCACGCCGGAAAGCTGGCGCGCCGTGTTCGAAGCGAACGTCGACGGAGCCTTCTGGCTGTCGCAGGCGGCGTCTGCGCCGATGCAGGCGGCAGGCTACGGGCGCATCGTCAACATTGCGTCGGGAGCGGGCCTGAGGCCCAGCCTCACCGGCATCCAGGCCTACACGGCCGCAAAGCACGCGCTGGTCGGCCTGACAAAGCAGCTCAGCCAGGATCTCGGGCCGTCCGGCATCACCTGCAACGCGGTGGCTCCCGGCTTCGTCCGCTCGAACCCCGCCACGGAGCGGCAGTGGCGCTCTTATGGCGAAGATGGCCAGGCGCGGCTGATCGCAGGCATCCACACACGGCGGCTCGGCACGGCGGAAGACATCGCCCATGCCGTCCTGTTCCTCGCCAGCTTGCAGGCGGGCTGGATCACCGGGCAGATATTGTCCGTCGATGGCGGGCGTTCATGAGCGGGCCCAGCTTGACCGGGCACAGCTTGACCGTGGCGCTCGGCAAGCGCCGCTACAGGGTCGAACGGCCCTTCGGCTCCTGGCCCGGGAACGCCGGCTTCGTGACCGATGTGGCGGCGGACGCGCGAGGCCATGTGTTCGTGCTGCTGCGCCATGACCCGCTGACAGAGCCCGACGATGCGCGCGTGATCGAGCTTGATCCTGCCGGCCGCCATCTTCACGGCTGGGGCGGCAAGGACATCGCCGATGCGCACCTCCTGACCGCCGACAGGCAAGGCCGGGTGCTGGTGGTCGACCGCGACATGCACGAGGTGATCATCTTCGATGCCGGGGGGCGGCGGATCGGAGCCTTGGGCGAGCGCGGCGGCCCGCTCCGGCCGTTCAATCATCCATCGGACGTCGCCGTCTCGAGCGGCGGCGACATCTATGTGAGCGATGGATACGCCGCATCCCAGGTTCACAGGTTCTCGGCGAGCGGCGAGCCACTCGGCTCCTGGGGCGGGCAAGGCATGAGCGACGGCCAGTTCGGCGAGCCGCATGCGCTTTGGGCCTTCGA
>JANOCI010000046.1:0-85554 GCA_031412095.1 Allobosea sp. | reverse complement strand
CCCGCCGCAATTCCTGAGCGACGCCACCGCACGCACGCGCCGAAAAGCCGGCGCCGCATATCCAGCCATTCCGAAGGACTTGAAGATGACATTCGACGCATCACGCCAGCCGGTCTCCCAGGCCCAGATCGCCGCCTCGGCCGATGCCGCGGCCCGCGCCGTCCCGCCGCTCTGGCCCCTGTCCTCGAGCGTTGCGGTCAACCCGTTCCTCGGCCAGTCGGGCGAGACGCTGGCTGCTGCTGCGGCGCGCCTTGAACGGGTGGCCGGCGTGAAGATCGCCATGCCGCGCGCCTGGTATGGCGCGCAGATCGCCGATGGCTCGATCAGCGACGAAGATCTGGCCGGTGCGCTGGCCGCGCGGCAGTCCGATGCCGGGCCGTCCGACATCGCCGCGCTCAAGGCCGCAGCCGGCAAGGCAGCGCCGCCGGTACGGGCTTTTCCGACGGTGGCGGACTTTGCGGCGAAGGCATCCGGCATCGACTGGCCCGGCCTGATCGCCGAGCGATTCGGGGCTTGGGCGGCCGGCTACTTCGACGAAGGCCAGGCGCTCTGGGCGGCGCCGCGCGGCAAGAGCGCGTATTCCGCCTGGCGCGCCGCCGCGACCCATGACCTGACGCCGGAGATCGCCGGGCTGACCGGCTTCGCCGCCCATGTGGCCGACTGTCCTGAAACGGCGGATGAAGCCCTTGCACGCGCGGTGAGGCGTCTCGGGCTGCCGGCGGAAGCGCTCGACACGTATTTCCACCAATTGCTGATGACGCTGGGCGGCTACGCGCAGTTCGCCCGCTACAAGCTGTGGCAGGCTGAACTGGCGGGCGCGGGCGACGACACGATCAGGGACGTCCTCGTCATCCGCCTGATCTGGGAGGAGGCCCTGCTGATGCAATATGGCGGCCAGATCTCCCGCGAATGGGCCGCGATCCGCCATGCGCATGCCGGCCCCGTCGTTCCAGCCGCAGGCCATGCGGCCGACGCGTTGCTGCAGGAGGCGGCGGAAAGAGCGGAGCAGCGGCGGATTGCAGCCATCCTGGCCGGCAGCCAGCCTGCCGTCGGCGCAACGCGCCCGGCGCTGCAGGCCGCCTTCTGCATCGACGTGCGCTCCGAGGTCTTCCGCCGCGCACTCGAGGCAGCCGGCCCCGAAATCCAGACCCTCGGCTTCGCAGGCTTCTTCGGCCTGGGCACGGGGCACAGGCGCTTCGCTTCGGACGTGCGGGAGCTCCGCCTGCCGGTCCTGCTCAATCCCGGCGTGTTCACCTGCTCCGGCACGGGCGACGACGCCGAGGCGGACCGCGCCGCGCGCTACGCGGCGCGGGCCAGACGGGCCTGGGGGCGCTTCAAGCTTGCGGCGGTCTCATCGTTCGCCTTCGTCGAGGCGACCGGGCCGGTCTATGCAGCTAAGCTGGTGGGCGACGGGCTCGGGCTCCGGTCCTCGCCCCCTGCGCAGGAGCCCGCGCCTCGCCTCGATCCGCCTCTGGATCTGGGAGCCCGGACCGCGGCGGCAGAGGCCGTGCTGCGCGCCATGTCGCTGACCGGACCGTTCGCCCGCCTCGTGCTTCTGGCGGGTCACGGCGCGAACGTCGTCAACAACCCTCATGCCAGCGCCCTGCATTGCGGCGCGTGCGGGGGCTATTCCGGCGAAGTCAACGCCAGGCTTCTGGCCGGGATCCTCAACGACCAGCAGGTGCGGGCCGGGCTGGCGGAGAAAGGCATCCACATTCCGCAGGACACGCTGTTCGTCGGCGCCCTGCATGACACCACCACCGACGCCGTCCTGACATATGACGCCGACCACCCGTCGCCGAACCATGCCGACGACCTGGCCCGGGCGCGGCGCTGGCTCGACGCCGCAGGCCAGCTTGCCCGCACCGAGAGGGCCGTCAGGCTGCCGCGCGCCGCGGACGGCTCGCAGGTGGCGCAGCGTAGCCGCGATTGGGCGGAGCTCAGGCCGGAATGGGCGCTGGCGGGCTGCAAGGCGTTCATCGCCGCGCCGCGCCGCCGCACGGCCGGAAAGAGCCTGGAGGGGCGCGCCTTCCTGCATGATTACGACTGGCGGCAGGACAGCGGCTTCGGCGTGCTGGAGCTGATCCTGACCGCGCCTGTCGTCGTCGCAAGCTGGATCAGCCTGCAGTATTACGGCTCGGTCGTCGCGCCCGAGGCGTTCGGCGGCGGCAACAAGCTGCTGCACAATGTCAGCGGCGGGATCGGCGTCGTCGAAGGCAATGGAGGGACGTTGCGCGCCGGCCTGCCGTGGCAATCGGTCCATGACGGACAGAAGCTCGCCCACGAGCCGTTGCGCCTTTCAGTCTGCATCGAAGCGCCTCGCGAGGCGGTCGGGGACGTGCTGCGGCGCCACGAAGGCGTGAGGGCGCTGTTCGACAACCGCTGGATGCACCTGTTTTCGCTGGACGAGGAAGGGCGGATGGCCTGGCGCTACGCAGGCGGCCTTGAATGGGCCGCGCTGGAGCCAGGCGAAGGCGAGCGGGAGCGGCACGCGGCGCAGGAAGAGCGAAGCATCGACGCCATTGCCGGATGACGCCGACTGCGGCATGAGGTTCCGCATTGCCGGCGCCTCATGCCGGAAGACTCGAACTCCGCAGCGGACCCATGGCCTTCATCCTGACTTTGTCCTGCCTCGACCGACCCGGCATCGTGGCCGACGTCTCGCGCTTCCTCGCGGATGCCGGCTGCAACATTCTCGATGCGCAGCAATTCGACGACCTTGAGTCGGAGCGCTTCTTCATGCGGGTGGTGTTCGCGGTCGTGAAGGGCGAGCATGACCTCGCAACGCTCAAGGGAGGCTTTGCGCAGATCGCCGCCAGATGGGACATGGCCTGGGCCATGCGCGGCCGGGCGGAGAGACGCCGGGTCATGCTCATGGTGTCGAAATTCGACCATTGCCTCGTGGACCTCATCTACCGCATGCGAATCGGCGAATTGCAGATGACCGTATCGGCCATCGTCTCGAACCACGGCCGCGCGAACTTCGCGCATGTCGATTTCGGCGATATCCCGTTCCACCACCTGCCCGTGACGAAGGAGACCAAGCTCGAGCAGGAAACCGAGCTTTGGGCGCTCATCAAGTCCACGGACAGCGAGATCGTCGTGCTGGCGCGCTACATGCAGGTGCTTTCGGACAGCATGAGCGCGCGGCTGCACGGCCGCTGCATCAACATCCATCACTCGTTCCTGCCCGGCTTCAAGGGAGCGAAGCCCTATCATCAGGCCCATGCCCGCGGGGTGAAGCTGATCGGCGCCACCGCCCATTACGCCACGCCCGACCTCGACGAAGGCCCGATCATCGAGCAGGACGTCGAGCGCATCAGCCATCGCGACACGCCCGAGGACCTGGTCCGCAAAGGCCGGGACATCGAACGCAGGGTGCTGGCGCGGGCCCTGCGCTATCATCTCGAGGGCCGGGTCCTGATCAACGGGCACAAGACCGTGACATTCATGGACTGAAGCGGCTTTCAGCCCGCGAAGCTGTAGGCCGTCTTGACCGTGGTGTAGAACTCCCTGGCGTAGCCGCCCTGTTCGCGCGGGCCGTAGCTCGAACCCTTCCGGCCCCCGAACGGCACATGGTAATCGACGCCGGCGGTCGGCAGGTTTACCATGACCATACCGGCCTCGGCGTTGCGCTTGAAATGCGTAGCGTACTTCAGGCTCGACGTGCAGATGCCCGAGGACAGGCCGAACTCTGTGTCATTGGCCACCATGAGCGCCTCGTCGTAATCCTTGACCCTGATGACGGCGGCGACCGGGCCGAAGATCTCCTCGCGCGCGATCCGCATCGAGTTGGCGACGTCGGTGAACAGCGCCGGCTGCAGGTAGAAGCCCGGCGTGTCACGGTTGAGCCGCTCGCCGCCCCAGTGCAGCGTCGCGCCTTCCCCGCGGCCGATGCCGATGTACTTTTCGTCCTGCTCAAGCTGGCTCTGGTCCACCACCGGGCCTATCTGCACGCCCGCCTTCAGCGCATCGCCAACGACCAGGCCCTTCATGCGCTCGGTGAGGGCGGCGACGAAGGCGTCGTGGATGCCGTCCGTCACGATCAGGCGAGAGGAGGCCGTGCAGCGCTGGCCAGTCGAGAAGAACGCGCCGTTGAGCGCGCATTCGACGGCGACCTTCAGGTCCGCGTCGTCCAGCACGACCATCGGGTTCTTGCCGCCCATCTCGAGCTGCACCTTCTTCATGGGCGACGACGCGATGCAGGCCTCCGCGATGCGGCGGCCCGTGCTGACGGAGCCAGTGAAGGAGATGCCGGCCACGCCGGCATTCTCGAGCAAGGCCTGGCCGACGACGGAGCCCTTGCCCATGACGAGACTGAGCACGCCCTTGGGCAGCCCGGCGCGCTGGAGGATGTCGACAAGCGCCCATGCCGAATGCGGCACGAGCTCCGCAGGCTTGATGACGACGCAGTTGCCATGCGCCAAAGCCGGCGCGATCTTCCAGGCGGGGATCGCGATGGGGAAGTTCCATGGCGTGATCATGCCGATGACGCCCAGCGGCTCGCGCGTGACCTCGACGCCGACCCCGGGCCGCACCGAAGGCAGCGTCTCGCCCGCAAGGCGCAACGCCTCGCCTGCGAAGAACGCCAGCACCTGCCCTGCACGGGTCGCCTCCCCGACGCCCTCCGGCAGCGTCTTGCCCTCCTCGCGGGCAAGGATGCGGCCCAGTTCGTCCTTGCGCGCCATGACCTCGTCGGAAGCCTTCTTCAAGATGTCATGTCGTTCCTGCGGGTTCGAGCGGCTCCAGCCGCCGAACGCCTCCCTGGCTGCGGCCACCGCGCGGTCGGCGTCCTCCCTGCTCCCGGAGGCGAACTCGCCGATGACGTCGTCGGTGTTCGATGGATTGACGTTCGAGGTGGCCTGGGCGGCGGAGACGCTCTCCCCGGCGATGAGATTGGCGAAATGCTGGGTCATTGGGATGTTCCTCGAAGAATGCGGGGCGCTTTGCGTCAAGGCTAGTGCATCCTGCCGCAAAACGAAGCCCCTTTTTACCAGGCCATGATCCGCCTTGTCCGGCGCCGGCCTAGAACCGCCGCCAGAGCCCGAGCGACAGGCCGCTCTCCTGCGCTGCGTTGAAGCCGGCGAGCGTGGTGAAGGCCGCGGCCTGCACGGACCATGTCTCGCCGACATGCCAGACGGCGCTGACCTGACCCTTCACGCGCATGGCGTGCGGCTGGCCCCGGGCGGCGATCGCCCTTGCGGTGAACAGCTGCGCCAGCAGGAGCCATTTCTCATGCGGCCTGACCCCGAACGTTCCATCGAGGCGCAGTTCGGACCGGGCGCCGGGGGCGCCTCGCCGGTAGCCGAGCTGGACATCGACGAATGCCGGCAATCCGCCGATCTCGAAGCTGTGAGCCGCCATCAGGCGTGCGTCGCCAACGAATCCGGAGGCGGCGGCCGCCTGACCTGCGCCCGCCAGAAGCTGCACCGACAGCGCCGTCGCGCCCTCCTTCCACAAAGCGATGCGCGGGCCGGCCATGGCCGACCACGGCGACGCCGCACCCGGATCGCCGACCACCTGCGGCAGCAGGCGCTCCGACGACAGGTCGCCGACCAGGGTCACCGCAGGGCTGAAACCGTAGGCGAGGTGTACGTCGAGGCTCGTCTTCGAGAAGGCCGCGCTGCGCTTCAGGCTGCCCTTCGCATCGAAGCCTTGCGAAAATCGGCTCGCGCTGGTGGTGGAGATCAGCTGATAGGCGCCTTCGGCCTGAAGGAAGCCCGCCATCGCTGGCCCTGCACTGAGGAAAACGGCAAGGACGCCTGCGGCCGGGCCGCAAACCGTGATTCCCGCCCGCGACCCGACGCCCCGCCCTACGCACATCGTGGCATCATTGTGGCAGCGCAAGGCTGCTGGCAAGGACGAAGTCGAACGAATTCCTGATCGTCAGATCATTGCGGTCGTCTCGATCTCGACCCGCGCGGCCGCCTCGACCAGTCTGACCACCTCGACAAGCGCCATCGCAGGATAATGCCGCCCGAACGTCTCGCGGTAGGCTGCGCCTATTTCCGGCAACGCCGCCAGATATTCGGCGATCGAGCAGACGTACCACGTCATCCGGACGACATGGGCCGGCCCTGCCCCTGCCTCCGCCAGGATCGCCAGCGTGTTTTCGAGCGTCCTGCGGACCTGGGCCGACAGGCCTTCGGCGAAGCGGCCGTGCTCGTCCCAGCCGATCTGCCCGCCGACGAAGACGGCCCTGCCCTCGGCCAGCATGCCGTTGGCATAGCCTTTCGGCATCGGCCAGCCTGACGGCTGAAGCGTGACCACAGGCGGTTCGCCCTGTTCGGCGGCGCGCCGCAAGGCCGCCATGGCAGGCGTGGTGGCTCGAACGTCGCTCATGGCGTCCTCCGGTCGACATCCGCACCCGCATTCGCCATCATGCGCAACTGGAAGCGCTGCAGCTTTCCGGTTTCGGTGCGTGGAAGCGCCGCTACGAAGCTGACGGCGCGGGGATACTTGTAGGGCGCGATGTCCGCCTTGACGTGGTCCTGAAGCGTACGGATCATCATGTCATCCGGCTGGAAGCCTGGGCCAAGGACCACGAAGGCTTTGACGATCATGCCCCGGTCGTCATCGGCGACGCCGACGACGCCGCACTCCGCGACGGCAGGGTGGGTGAGGAGCGAAGCTTCGACCTCCGGTCCGGCGATGTTGTAGCCGGCCGAGATGATCATGTCGTCCGAGCGTGCCTGATACCAGAAATAGCCATCGGCATCCATGACGTAGGTGTCGCCGGTGATGTTCCAGCCGCGCTCGACATAGCGCGACTGCCGCGGGTCTGCGAGATAGCGGCAGCCTGTGGGGCCGCGCACCGCCAGCCTGCCGATGCTTCCCGGCGGCAATTCCGCCCCGTGCTCGTCGAGAATCTTCGCCTCGAAGCCGGGAACGGCCTTGCCCGTCGCGCCGGGACGGACATCCTCGACGCAGGCCGAAATGAAGATGTGGAGCATCTCCGTGGCGCCGATCCCGTCCTGAAGCGTGAGGCCGGTCCCGGCCTTCCACGCCTCGAAGGTCGCGAGCGGGAGCGCCTCGCCGGCGGAGACGCAGATCCGAAGCGCATCGGTGACGCCGGGCGTCATCTTTGCCAGCATGGCGCGGTAGGCTGTCGGGGCCGTGAAGCAAACCGTCGGCTTCAACGTGCCCATCGCCGCAAGCAGGTCGTCCGGCGACGAGCGTTGGAGCAGGATCGTCGACGCGCCAACCCGCAACGGGAAGAGGACCAGCCCGCCAAGCCCGAAGGTGAAGGCGAGCGGCGGCGAGCCGATGAAGCGGTCGTCGGCCCGCGCCTTGAGGACGTGGCGGCCATAGCAATCGCAAACCGCGAGCAGGTCACGGTGCATGTGCATCGTGGCCTTGGGCTCGCCCGTCGTGCCCGAGGTGAAGCTGATCAAGCAGACATCGTCGGCGGCCGTGGGGCATGCCTGGAACGTGGCCGGCGCGTCAGCCGTCAGCGCGTCCAGCTCCTCGCCCAGCGTGACGATGCGGGCAAGGTCCGGCTCTTGCCCGGCGGCGTGGTGCAATTCTTCCAGCAGGCGCGGATCGCACAGCGCCAGGCCGATCCTGGCCTTCCTGATGATGAAGCCCAATTCCTTGGCGCGCAGCATCGGCATCGTCGCCACCACGATGCCGCCGGCCTTGAGGATCGCGAGATAGACGACGGCCAGCATGGGGCTGTTCGGCGCGCGCAGCAGCACCCGGCCGCCGGGCCTCAGCCCGAGCTTGCGCGTCAACGCATGCGCGACGCGGTCGACGCGCAGGGCGGTTTCGGCATAGCTCCAGACCGCGCCATCCTCCGCCACAAGACAGTCCGCCAGCCCGCGGCCATCGGCGACGTGGCTGTCCAGCAACTCGCTGACCGCGTTCAGCTTTTCGGGATAGTGAAGCTCCGCCAGGCCGAACACGAGATCGGGCCACTGCCCGCGCGCGGGCAGATGGTCCCTCGCGAAGGTGTCCTCATGGGCGCTGATGGCCACGGCCGCCCTCCTCCAGGGTTCCAAGCCCTTGCGCATGGCCCGCAAGGACCGCGCGGGCGATGATGACCTTCTGCACTTCGGTTGCGCCCTCATAAATGCGCAGCGCCCTCACCTCGCGGTAAAGCTCCTCGACCTTCGAGCCGACCCGCACGCCTTCCCCGCCGAAGATCTGGATGGCGCGGTCGATCACCCGCTGCGCCATCTCCGTCGCGAACATCTTCGCCATCGCAGCTTCGCGCGTGATGCGGGCAGCGCCCTTGTCCTTCGTCCAGGCCGCACGGTAGATCAGCAAGGCCGCCGCATCGATGTCGGTCGCGCTGTCGGCCAGCGCCGCCTGCGTGAGCTGCAGGTCCGCCAGCACTCCGCCCATCATCGGTCGGCTCGCAGCGCGGGACGTGGCCTCGTCCAACGCCCGCCGCGCCATGCCGAGCGCGGCGGCGCCGACGGTCGAGCGGAACACGTCCAGGGTCGCCATCGCGACCTTGAAGCCGTCCCCCGCGCCGCCGATGCGCCGGCTTAGCTCGACGCGGCAATCGCTGAAGCGAAGCCTCGCGAGCGGATGAGGCGCGGTGACGTCGATGCGCTCGACGATCTCGAAGCCGGGCGCGCCTGCCTCCACGACATACGCGCCGATGCCGCGCGCGCCGCCTCGGGATGCGTCGCCTCGTCCGCCGGACGCGGCCGGCTCACGCTCGGCGTCACGCGCGAACACGACGTAATGATCGGCGATGCCGCCATTGGATATCCAGGTCTTCTCGCCATTGAGCCGTACATGTCCCGCGCCATCCGGCGTGGCGCTGCAAGACATGGCGGCCACGTCGGAGCCCGCGTCGGCCTCCGACAGGGCGAAGGCCGCAACGGCGCTGCCGGCAGCTACGCGGGGCAGATAGCGGGCCTTCAGGTCTTCGGAGCCGAACAGGCTGATCGGCCCGGAGCCGAGCCCCTGCATGGCGAATGCGAAATCCGCCAACCCGGCATGATAGGCCAGGGTCTCGCGGGCGATGCACAAGGCGCGGACATCGAGCACCGCAGACGCGCCGCCATGCGCAGCGGGCACGGCATGGCGCAGGAAGCCGGCCCGGCCCAAAGCCGCCACGAGCCGGCGGCAGGAGCCGTCCGGATCATGATGATCGACCAGATCCGGCACGTGGCCGGCGGCCCATGCATCAAGCTCGCGGCGCAGCGCGCGGTGCCCGTCATCCAGGAAAGGCCAATCGAGAAAGGTGCGGTCCGCCATGGCCTGCCCTCAATCGCCCATGAAGACAGGCTGCCGCCGCTCGGCGAACGCCTCGTAGGCGCGGCGGAAATCCTGCGTCGTCATGCATAGCGCCTGCGCGACCGCCTCGGCCTTGATGGCCTCCTCGAGGCTCATGGCCCATTCCATCGCGAGCATCTTCTTGGTCATCTCGTTGGCGAAGGTCGGGCCGTCGGCCAATGCGGACGCCAGCGCCGAGGCCTCAGCGAAGACCGCCTCCGGCTGCGCCAGCCGGGTGAAGAAGCCCCAGCGCTCGGCCTCCTCCCCGCCCATGACACGGCCTGTGAGCAGCAGCTCCGACGCCCGTCCATAGCCGATGATGCGCGGCAGCATGGCGCACGCCCCCATGTCGCAGCCGGCGAGGCCCACCTTGTTGAACAGGAACGCCACCTTGGCCCGCGCCGTGCCGAGGCGCACATCCGAGGCCATGGCGATGATCGCGCCCGCGCCGACGCAGACGCCGTCGATCGCGGCGACCACGGGCTGCGGGCAGGCCTTGATGGCCTTGACAAGGTCGCCCGTCATCTCGGTGAACCTCATCAGCCCCTTCGTGTCCTTGGCGAGCAGCGGCTGGATGATCTCGAACACATCGCCGCCGGAGCAGAAGTTGCCGCCCGCGCCGGTGACGACAACGGCCTTCACGGCGTCGTCGTCCTGAAGCTGCCGGAAGAACCGAACCAGCTCTGCGTAGCTCTCGAACGTCAGCGGGTTCTTCTTGTCGGGGCGATCGAGCGTCACGGTCGCCAGCCTGCCGGCGACATCGAGGCGAAAGTGGTCGGCGCGGCGCATGGGTCCGGTCATCGCTGATGTCCTGTCTTGTGTCGGACGGCAGGCTTGACCGCCGCTTCGGAGTTCGCGCCGCTGCGCGCGGCAGCCCGCACCGAGCCCTTCAGCTTGCCCAGCAGCGCCATGAGCTGCTCGACCTCGCCATGTCCAAGCCCGGCGAAAAGCTCCGCGATCCAGCCCTCGTGCTGCGCCGCCATCGCCGCGAACGCACGCTCGCCAGCCGCCGTCAGCGTGACGTTGACGACGCGCCTGTCGGCAGCGGTGACGCGCCGCTCGATCTGCCCCGCCTCCGCCAACCGCTCGACCAGCGCCGTCAGGTTGCCGTTGCTGACCATCATGCGGCTGGACAGCTGGCTGAGCGTCAAGCCGCCGGGAGCCTTGTGCAGCTGCGCCATCAGGTCGAAGCGCGGCAACGTCACGTCGAAGGCGCTGCGCAAGCGGGCCCGGATGTCGTCCTCGACCAGCGTCGTGCAGGTCAGCAGCCTGAGCCAGAGCCTGAGCTCCGCCTTATGGTCACGCGGACGCTCCAGCGCCACGGTCTCGGCATCGATGAACGCGCCCGGCCGTTCCATGCTCAGATCTCCCCGCCGGACAGGCTCAGGGCTGCGCCGTTGATGCCGCGCGCGGCCCGCCCTGCCAGATAGACGACCGCGGCGGCGACCTCCTCGGGCGCGATCAGCCGCCCTTGGGGATTTGCGCCTGAAAACGACATGAGGGCCTGCTCCGCGCTCTTGCCGGTCTTTTCGGCGATGAGGCGCGCCGCGTCGGCCACGAGGCTGGTGTCGGCGTAGCCGGGGCAGACCGCATTGACGGTCACTCCGGTCCTGGCAAGCTCGAGCGCCAGCGAGCGCGTCAGCCCGACCACGCCGTGCTTGGCCGCAGCATAGGCGCTGGCATAGGCGTAGCCCTTCAGCCCGGCCGTGCTCGCGATGTTCACAATGCGGCCGGAGCCCGATGCGATCATATCCGGCAGGACGAGGCGCGTGAGCGCGAAGACGCTTTCAAGATTGAGCGCCAGCATGCGCCGCACCAGCCCGGCGTCCGTGCGCGCGATGGGAGCCGTCTCCGCGCCGCCGGCGTTGTTGACCAGGATGCTCACAGGGCCGTGGGCCGCAGCCGCATCGGCCACGCAGGCGCAAAGCGCCGCTTCGTCCGTCACATCCGCGCTGAGCCTGAGGCCCCGCGGCGCATCGGCGGCGGCATCCTCCCAGCTCCGAGCCACCAGCGTGAGCGCCGCACCCTCGGCCTCCAGCGCCCGCGCGATCGCCAGCCCTATGCCGCGGCTCGCCCCCGTGATGAGGGCGTGCTGTCCCGCAAGGCTCTGTTCGAGGGCGGCTGATCGCATCGGCGGACCTGTTGCGCGGCCACCGCATGCGCTTCGCACGGCTGCCAATGTTTTAAGCCTAAAATATCTCGTAGCCGGTGCCAAGCCCTGCCCGGCGCCAAGCCCTGGCCGGCGCTGAGCCCTGCCCCGCGCCAAACCATGCCCCGCGCCAGACCCGGCCCGGCGCCAGGTCGCCCGTCCGCAGTGTCGGCCCGGCGAGCCGCTTGTTCGTAGATCGAACTATGCGGCGTTGACGCAGCCGGCCAAGTGCCATTGTCTGCTGCCTGACGTCATTCGCCGCAACATATCGCCCCGCTCCGCAGGTCATGTCCGATGCCAGAAGCTTATCTCGTCGCCGGTGTCCGCACGCCGATCGGGCGCTATGCCGGCGCGCTCTCTGCGGTGAGGCCGGACGACCTTGCCGCCCACGCGGTGAGGGCGCTGATGGCGCGTCTGCCGCAGGTCAGGGCCGACGCCGTCGATGACATCATCATGGGATGCGCCAACCAGGCGGGCGAGGACAACCGGAACGTCGCCCGCATGGCGGCTCTGCTATCGGGGCTCGATGGCGTGACCGGCACGACGATCAACCGGCTGTGCGGCTCGGGGCTCGATGCGGTCGGGCAAGCGGCGCGCGCCATCCGTGCCGGCGAGGCTGAGCTCGTGATCGCCGGCGGGGTCGAGAGCATGTCGCGCGCGCCTTTCGTGATGCCCAAGGCGGCGGAAGCCTTCTCGCGCGCCAACGAGGTCCACGACACCACCATCGGCTGGCGTTTCGTCAACCCGCTGATGAAAGCCGCCCATGGCATCGATTCGATGCCCGAGACAGCCGAGAACGTCGCGGCCGAGTTCGGCGTGTCCCGTGCCGATCAGGACGCTTTCGCCCTGCGTTCCCAAGACCGCGCGCTCGCGGCGCAGCACAGCGGGCGGCTGGGCCGCGAGATCGAGCCCGTGCACGTCCCCCAGCGCAAGGGCGATCCGGCCGTCGTGGCGCTGGATGAGCATCCGCGCGCCACGACGCTCGAGTCGCTCGCAAGGCTGGGCACGCCTTTCCGGAAAGAGGGCGGCACGGTCACGGCCGGTAACGCATCCGGCGTCAACGACGGGGCGGCCGCCCTCATGATCGCGTCCGAAACGGCCTGCCGCAGCCTTGGACTCGATCCCTTGGCGCGGATCGCCGGAATGGCCGCCGCCGCCGTCGCGCCACGCCTCATGGGCATCGGTCCATTGCCCGCGACCTTGAAGCTGCTGCAGCGGCACGGCCTCTCGATCGCGGACGTTGACATCGTCGAGCTCAACGAGGCGTTCGCGGCCCAGGCGCTCGCCGTGACCCGCCAGTTCGGCCTGCCGGACGATGCGGCCCATGTGAACCCCAATGGCGGCGCCATCGCGCTAGGGCACCCGCTCGGCATGTCAGGCGCACGCCTTGCGCTGACCGCCGCCATCGAGCTGAAGGATCGAGGCGCGCGCCGCGCTTTGTGCACGATGTGCATCGGCGTCGGCCAGGGCATCGCGCTCCTGCTCGAGGCAGCCTGACCGCGGTGGCCACGGCGGCCGCCCACCTCCTTGCGCCTGGCACTCCGCGCGTTCTTCCCTTGGCTTGCCTCCTTGGCTTGCCTTGCTCGTTCGCAGTTCGATGTTGCCGCACGCAGGCGGATCAGCTATCCACCTACCGCGCACGCACCCGTAGCTCAGCTGGATAGAGCGCTGCCCTCCGAAGGCAGAGGTCACAGGTTCGAATCCTGTCGGGTGCGCCAATCATTTCAATAGCTTCGTTGAATAGCTGCCCTGCCGGAAATGGCGCGGGGTTCCACAGGGGTTCCAAAAACGACGCTGATCAAACTGCGCATCGACGACTGGTCAATGAGTCTTGATTGAGGAAGTTGCCGTCGGGTAGACGGTTTTTTTGGGAGTTTGGCTTCCTTCGACTCCCAGAATCCATCCCTCCACCTGTGCGACGGTGCGTTCCGCAGGATTCAAGTCGGGCTTGAGAAACGCAGAAAGGCTGCCATCACGGTCGGCGCGGGAAAGCCAGGCGGCAATGCTGAAGGCGTCTTGCTGATTGCCGGTGCGTTCCTCGTTGGCGAAGCCGCGCGACCACAGGGCCGGGTAAACCTCGGCGATGGCTGACCGCTCGGCCGGAATGTCCCAGCCATCGAACGGCCAGAAGTACACGTGTTTGCCAAAGCGCTGCCGGATGAACCGCAGACGCGGAATGCCGACATGGGTCGATTTTGCGACCTGCGCCTGAACATCGAAGTGAAAGACCGTCTTCGCCGAACCGGCGCATTCTTCCGTCAGGCGCCGCCAGCGCGCATTGCCCATGCGCTTTGCACCGTTGCTGGCAACGTCATCACGGACGAAATCCACATAGACGTGATCCTCGTCCGTCGGCCAATGCCGCTGGAAATCATCGAGGAAGCACGTCCAATCCGGCAACAGCCCGTAAACCTCGAAGTAGCGCAGCGGGAAAGAGAAGCCGTGGTCGATGCCCACCAGCGTCGGTGCTTCCTCAGCAAGTCGTTCGACCAGCCATTCCGCGATCCCGCGCCGCGTCCAATACTTCTTGGCCGATGGCGGCGGCGGCACCTCGACCGGCGGCGCATCACCCTCAGCCGTATAGACGCGCAAGCCTTTCAGGCTGGCGGTAGGCGTCTCCGCACCCGAATAGTCGACGCCGATGAAGCGGGAGAAGGCGGGCATTTAGTTATCTGAGCCGAGAAGGAGGCGCGGCTTCGATAAGCGCGCGCAAGACGTTCAGCAGTCGCAAAATTTCCTTTTCAAAGTTATCAGGAATACGAATTCGATCTCTTTCGAAATGAAGAACGTCGTTCGCAAGATTTCGTATTCGATGAAGGGCGAATTTTGAACAGCGATGTGGTAACCCATCGCAATTGTCGATCCTCTCCTTCAAATCCTTGCCCGGTGCATTATAGTGCGTTTTCAAAGTTGTTTCGAGAACCGAGCGCATCAATGCCAATGCCGCAAAATGAACGCCGAAGATAAAGGCATCGTGCGCCTCCTGAAGATGGGTGAGAAGAGAGAGCTTTTCTTGGTCTCCATGATGTTGCGAAACGTGCCGCGGAATTAGTACGAAAGGGACTAACTCGCGTCTTCTGAACACACTGCGGAGGTCGAAACCCGTCTCCTTCTTTAGCCGCTCCCAGGCGGAGTTTCCCTCCTCAATGCTCTCCCTGAAACTTTCCCCAAAATCGCGCCAGTCATCAGTGGCCTGCTCAAATGCAAATTCGATCGCTCCTTCCAGAGCTGATGCTTGTTCCTTCGCTTCATCGTCGGCGTTTTCCCAAAGTACATCGGTGCGCGACCGCTTCTCGCGGGATGCTTCGCCAAGACCGAGGTCTATGCCGGACAGAAATATACCGGATATGTGGGAATCGTACTTTTCCTCGTAGGTGCGCCAAGCCTCGATGAACTTCGGGTCGACTGGTGCCGAGAATAGCCTGCGCTGCCGCTTTTCATTCATCGACAGGAATAGAGCGACGAACCCCAAATCGCTGCACAGCCGGCTCAGCAATTCGTCATCAGCGGCGCGCTTTTCCAAGTCCGTTGGATCATCTCCGACGATTTTCCGGAGCTTTTGGAACAGCGCCATGAACCTGATGACCTCATCAGAATCTTTGTTGCCGGTCATTCAGCAAACCCCTTTACCGCCCGCGCCATTCGATCCTGAAGGCGACCGGGCAGACTTTGCGCGAAAACATCGGCCAACGCGCCATAGTACCAGCGAGTCCCATCCGCGCCGCCGGTGAAGCGTTGCCAGAGCGGATCGCCAAGGGCGCGATAGTCGAACAGGATGGCCTCGGCATTGTGGGTCTTGTCGGCGAGCGAAACGAGCAAGGATCGCGGCGACTTCTTCGGCAACGTGGCGAGGTAAGCTTCCTTGCGCGGTCGCCACTCGGGCTTGGGCTCCTCCCAGGCGTCGGTGCAATCATGGACGATCTCGGCGACGGCATCGCCGAAACGCCGCCTGATTTTTTCAAGGGTTTCCCGCCCGCCCTGATCCTCGGCGGCGTCGTGAAGGAGCGCGCCGATGGCCTGATCCTCGCTGCCGCCATGTTCGATCACGATCGCCGAAACGCTGATCAGGTGGGCGACATATGGGATCGGCGTGCCCTTGCGCGTCTGATCGCGGTGCAGATCGTGCGCATATCGAAAGGCTTCGTCATATCGGCTGGTCAGCATCGGGCAATCCTCAGTTCCTGTTCAATCCATCAACGCCGCGGGTCAAAAGTATCCATTTCCAGAAGCCCTCGCGTGCCAGAATAACTTCATCGGGCGTCGGCGCCGGGCGCGCCGGAATAGTCGACATCAATGAAGCGGAAGAAGGCGGGCATTGAAATTTTGCCTCCAGACTTTATCGCGTCCCGAAGCGGGCCACGCCGGGAATTGTTGCGAATATCATCTCGGCTGCTGATAGCTCGCCGCGGAAAAATTCTCCGCCCAAACTTGTCAGCTTCTTTTTGGCAGTTTGCTTGAAGGCGCTTTCGGCCACCTCCGCAGCTTGCCGATTGTCGAATGCTTCTGAAACTAGAGCTAACTTCCATTTGCCGAGACACGCCGGCGGGAAACCCGAATTCAACTCGGAAAGTCGCCGGTTCTTGTCATTCGAAATACCGATCTTCAACAAAAATGTTTTGTCGAATAGAGGTTTGGATTGCCCAAGAAGAGCGAAGCCATCACCTTCGAATTGCGCCAGATACAAAAACGTCGGGCCATCCTCGTAAACTGAAGTTTGTATGCCGAAAGTGCCAGGAAACGCCCTCGATGGCTGAAACGCTTGGACAAATCGACTTTTCTTCAGCGCAGTCTCCGGGAGCGGCGGCTCACCGAAGACGCTGACTTCGGTCACACTCAACTTCAGGGAGAGATCAATTTCTTCAGGCAATAGCGGCGGGTTCCAGACGGCAATGGCCTGCCCGGCTTCCGGACGGTAAGTCGTCGGTGCAATTGACTCAAGAATGACGGGTTCATCAACGCGCCAGGCGCGCATCACAGGAATCGCGAAGGTCCACTTGTCTTGCCAGCCTCTTGCTTTCTTCTCGTTCATTGCAGCAGCGGATGCCTTGTCAATGTCGCGCATCGTAATGGCCCGCACCTGCAAAAAACCAAGAATCCGGTTTCGATGATGCTTGGCCGTTTCAGCGGTGCTTGCGCCGTAGATCATGAAGAGATCGCCATCAGCGATAAGACCCAGCATCCGGTCTCGAGGCCCTTCTTCCGTCCAGCCGATGTAACCCGCGTCTTCCGGGTTAAACCCGTAGAATGAGCGGAGCCAAATCCGACGTGGCTTTTCTGGAAGCTGGTTCATGATTTCACCGACGAAGCCCCATCATGAATCCTCGTAGCTGCGCTTGATCAGCGGCAGCGCCTTTTCCAGATCCTCGGGCTTCGAGAGCGTGATTTCGAGATCGCCGGTGCCGAAGTGGCCGACGTTGGAGACATCGCGCGTGAAACCGGGTTCCAGCGTGATGGAGGCCGGGTTGACCTTGACGAAGACGTTGATGCGCCCGGTGGTCGGCCGGAATTCGACGCAAGCGAAATTTTTGATGCGCTTGAAAGCGATGTAGAAGCGCAGAGTGGTTTCCTGCACGTCGTCGCCCAGAGCCAGCAGATAAGCGCGCAGAGCTTCAAAGCGGTCGCGCATGCCGGGATCGAGTTCCTCGATCACTGTGCCGATGGTCTTGTTTCCGCCCTTGCCGGGTCCGACACCCTCGCTTCCCTGATTGTTCGGAACCGAAGACGAAACGCTCTTCACCGTCGTCGCGGCCACGAGATCGAGCATCAGGAGATCGGCGCCGAAGCGGCGATAGCGGATCAGCTCGATGTTGCGCTGCATCTGCTTGACCGCGTGGTCGTCATATTTGTTGAAGTCGCCAGCGATGCAGATCAGGCGTGGCGCCGACCAATCGACAGCTTCCGCCTCCTTCTTGCCGAGCTTTTCCAGCACCAGCCACTGGAAATCCTTGCGATGGTCCATCAGCCAGTCGAGATAGAACAGGCCCTGGTTGATGACGTTCTCGTTCACCGAGCGCTTGTATTCGAGGATCACCGGGCAGCCGTTCTCGTCGAGCCCCAGCGTGTCGATCCGCGCGCCATTGCTGGTGGTGAATTCGCTGGCCAGAAAGCGCACGCCAAGCAGCGCTTCAAGGTTTCGCTCGAACAGCGTCTGCAAGGATTTCTCGATGGTGTCGGTTGTGCCGGAAAGCTCGGAGACGCCGCCTTGGCCGATGCGAAAGAGTTTGATGTCGGACATGGGAGCGGCTCGATCTATCTCGGAATGTGGTGCTGGAAATCGGCTTGGAGTTTCGCAACGGCATGGATCGCGCCGATGACCTCGGCGGCCGTAAGGCTGACGGGCGTTGAATGCGAGAATGGGTTGAGGACGACCTTGCGCCAGAGCTTCAATGCGACAATCGCCGGATCGACGGCCGCCTTTATGCCGACATGGCCAGGGTTGCCAAGCCATGCTTCTATGGCCTTCAGCAGTTCATCAGAAGACAGCTGGCGCGGATCGGACTTGAAGCGCACCGGGATGCTTTTGCGCTCGCAGAGCTTCTTCAATGACAGCTCAAACGCCACCCGCGCATGGACCGCGGCGGCGGCGTACTCGTTTTGGCCATGGAAGGCGCGGGCCTTGCAGATGTTCGCGGCGACGGCGTCGATGTTCGACGGCCGGACGATGGGGCGCGGCGTGCCGTCGGGCTCCTTCTCTTCAAACATCTCAACGGCCGCCCAATCGGGGCGACTGTCGAAATGAAAGCGTGTCATCTCGTACCAAACGCGATCATGAGTGAGGAGCACAATCTGCCAATCGGCGAAGTGCTGGTCGAGCATGCGCAGCACCGGCATCCTGTTCGATTGGTCGAGGCCCACCAGCACGTCGTCGAGCACGATCAGACGTGGCGTGTCGGCTTGCGTGCTCGCAGCGCATACCTGCCGTCCCGCGAAGTAGATGGCGAGCGCCAGCGCGGACAGGCGCGCTTCGTTCAGGAAGGCCTGCGGGCGCTCGATAGGCTGTCCGCGAAACGTCAGGGAGACGCCGATCTGCTTGGTTTCGATCCGCATCAGCGGAGAGATTGTGGCCTGATCGCGATAGGTGACACCGGCAAAGTCGAGCGCGGTGATCTCGATGTCGTCCCAGCCCAGATCGACCAGCAACGGCTTAATCTTTGGGAGGACCGCCGCAAGCGCTTGCCTGACGCCCTCGTTGATGGACGGCAGCAGAGCGAGCACCTTCGGCTTCTCGGTCTTTCCGAGCTTTGCGCGCCCTCGCGCTTCGACATCGACGAGGTGGATCAGCTCCATCCACAAATCGAACAGCCGCCATTCCCGGCCGTCATGCAGCACGGGATAGTCGCGTAGTAAAACGTTGATGCAGACGTCGAACAGGTTAACTGCACCAGAGCCGTGCCGGAAGTTGGTCTCCAACAGCGAGCGATAGTCGAGGATGGCCTTGCGATAGGCCGCGTTGACGACGATCCTTTGGCCGCCTGTCGCCGTGTCGATCGGATGGCTCGCCTTGTCCCACCGGGCTGATACGCCATCCGTGAAGAACAACTCGACCACGCCGGCATTATCGCGCGACATAAGCTCCAGCGCGCCGGCTTCCAGCGCCGCGCTGGCGATGCATTCGCGGACATCGATCTCGGAACCCGCCGGTTGACGAACCCCATCCTCGTCCCAAAAATCACGAATGACTTTGCAGCGAATCTTTTGGGTGAACCGGTTCGCCATCGCAGCCAGCCTGGCGCGCCGAGTCTCAGCATTGGCCGTTGGGCTTGGAAGGGCGAAGAACTCATCGAGCGCGTGAAACACCGATGACTTGCCTGCGCCGTTTTCACCGTAGATCAGCAGGTTCTTGCCGTCGAGGTTGAAGGTGACGGGTGCCGGGCCAGCGAAGGCGCGGAAGTCGCAGAGGGTGAAGGATTTGATGCGCGGCGGGGTGATGACGGGGGCCGCAGCGGCAGGGACTGCGGCGACCGGCGCGGCAGGAAACAGGTCGGAGTCGCTCATTCCCGGCCCTCAATGATGCGGACGACGTCGAGGGTGGCGAGGTCGGAGAGCATGGTGCGCAGGCGCGCGCCGGGCACGAGATGGGTGGCGGCGAAGCTTTCCGCCGCCTTCACCAGCGCCGCGCCTTCGAGGCCGACGAGCTTATCAAGGCCGGCGCGTTCGGCCTCATCGAACAGGGTCAGGCCGCGGGCGTGGAGATCGTCCTTGAAGAAGAGTTCGTAGACGAAGCCGTTGAGGAGTTGTTCTAGGCGGTTGTCGGATGCACCTGCGACAATCGCCTTTACCGGGCCGTCCATCAGTTCGCGATTGCGCTCGGAGGATGACGGGATTGGCACCTGCGCCATATACATCGGCTTGAACTCGTAAAAGCCGCCTTGCTTGCTGGCGAAAAGATTCTGGGTCAGCCACCAGGAAACAGGTGAATTCAGAACCGCGAGCAGATAGGTCCAGCGCTCGCTTACAATTATGCTCGTCTTGTCATTGCCGAAGAACCCGGTCAAATCAGGTGCATAGTCGACCTTGTTCTGGATCGCGGGCACCACGATTTTTGGGTGCTGAAACTCTTGCCAGTATTCGGATGCCCATCTTTGCAGCGCGTACCATTCGTAACGAACTCCCGTTTCAGCCTTGTTGCGCGCCCAGAGTTGCTCCTTGAATGTCTCAAGGTGAGCATAGATAGCAGGATAGCCTTCCTTGAAAAGCGCCTCTGCCTTGGCAGATGCACCGGTCACCGACTTGTCCAAATGCAGCGGGAAATGCCAAGGCACGAATATCAACCACAAGTCCTGCGGCTCCACGCGCCAACGCTTGATGTCGCGGCCGCGCAGGAAGGGTTTGATGATCTCGGCGGAACTGGCGTGTTCGGCGATCAGCCGATCCTTGGTCGGCCCGTCGATGACGAAGGCGTCGTTGAAGCCGGTCAGGATGCCGCGATAGAAGCGCCCCTCGACATATTGGCCGAGCGGCATGCCTGCCGCGCGGATGCGCTCCAATAGCCCGCGCCGCGCCAACGGCTCCAATTGCCATCCATCAAGACTAAGCGCCTTCTGCGGCATGTCGAAGCCGATCTCGTCCACCAACTTCGAAAAGCCGGGGATATCGTCCCTGGTGAGTTCCTGCGGCCAGTTCATCACGCGCAAGGAATCCCGTTCGCCCGGCTGTTGCACCGGCGCATCGCGCCGCGTGGCGATGATGATGGTGGGATAAGCGATGGCATCGAACACCTCGGCATCGCCGAAATCGACGATGCGGCGCAGCTCCGTCTGCCGATTCAGCCAGCCGCGCAGGTTCGTGCCATATTTGGCGCGATACCATTTGTTCGAGGTGATGTAGGCGAAGGCCCCGCCGGGGTTCAGCAACTCGATGCCGCGCTGGATGAAATAGACGAAGAGGTCTGCCGTGCCGGCATAGGCACCGGGCACGGCTTTAGTGCCGGAATAGTATTTCTGGAACTCGGGCTTCTGATCCTTGATCGCCTCCTGCCGCACATAGGGCGGATTGCCGATGACCAGATCAAACCGTGAGGACAGGCCGAACATCCATTCAGGATCGAAGAAGGGCGCGGCGGCGTTCTGGTCGAACGGGTCCCAGGCTGCCATCAGCTTGGCGTCGGTTTCCGGCAGGCCGCGATCTGATTTGAGCAATTCCGCCAATTCATCGCGAAGCCGGGCGATATCCTCACGGCGCAGGCGCTTGGTCTTTGCGGTGCGGGCCGAGAAATAGCGCGCATTCATCGCGCGCAGTTCCGCTTCCTTCTTTGCGATGTTCGGATTGCGAAACAGATCCTGTGTGTCCTCACGCTCGATTGGGATCAAGCTGTTGGCCGCGACAAGCTTGGTCTCAAGGTTCGGCAGCGCCGTGATGTTGGCGTTGTCCTGCTCGCGGTCGATCTTCTGGCTCACCACCAGCGAGATGAAGAAGCGCAGCTTGGCGATCTGCACCGCAATGGGCTGGATATCGACGCCGAACAGGCACTTGTCGATGAGATAGAGCTTGCGGGCGTAGTCCGGCTTGTTGGCATCCGAGAAATCGAGGTCGAGCTTGGCCAGCGCCGCTTCGGCTTCCTCGATTTCGGTTTCGCGCCGCGAGGGATCGGGCGTCTGCTTTGCCGCCGCCAAGCGCAATTCCAGCGGCCGGCGGTTCTGCGCTTTCCAACGCGCATTGTCCGGGTCCAGCCGGTGCAGCACGTGGATCAGCTTCTGTAAAAGGCCCATCGGAAAGGCGCCCGAACCGCAAGCGGGGTCCAGCGCCTTCAGATTGTCGATGGCCGCGATCAGTTGATCGGTCTCGGCGGATGAGAACGGATTGCCACTCTCCTTGAAGGACAGAAGATTGCGCAGGCGCGGCCCGAGATCGCTGGCGGGTGCTTCGTGCGCCCCGTTTGGTTGCGGGTTGACGGTGAGGTCGAACTCACCCGGCATTGCCATATCCAGCGCCTGCTGGCGCGGCTTGCGCGCGATGGGCGCAGCATACTTCGCCGCCAGCCGCCGCTCGAAATAGGCGACCAGCGCCTCATCGACCATGTAGTCGACCACTTCGCGCGGGGTGTAGAACGAGCCGGACTTCTTGCGCGCCGTGGTGCGGGTGTCGGCGTTGTAGCTGGCGAGAAGGTTCTCGAACACCTTGCCCAGCAATTCGGGATCGAGCGCGACCTCTTCCTCGACCGGCGTGTTCTCCTCGACCGTGAACTTGTAACGGGAGAAGAGTTCGATCAGGCCGTCCACCTTTTCGGAGGATTTTGACTTGGAGTCGTATTCCTCGCTGAGATCGACCTCTTCCTTGGAGGCGAAGAAAATCTTGTTCGGCACTTTCAAGGGGTTGTCTGGCCGCTCGGAAAAGCCATCGATGCGGATGACGTCGCGTGAGCCTTCTTTGACGAGCCGCTTTTTCAGGTCTGGATTGCGTTCCAAATCGCGGGTGGAGACCTCGCGATCCAGGCATTCGAACAGGCCACCGTTCAGGAACGGCACCTGCTTGAACAGGCCAAGGGCCTTGTCGGGATCGCGGAAGGCGTCGCGGAAGCGATAGACCGTGTGAATGAGATATTGCCCGTCCAGCCCGCCGCCGCTGCCCTTGGTGCGCCATTTGCGATCCTCCGACATCTCGGTGTTGAGCGTGGCAAAGAACAGGTTCTGCAGAACGGCCTTGTAATAGGTGCTGCTGTCGCGATGGGTCGCGGGCTCCTCGTTCAGGAGGGCCTTGAGTTCGACCGGATCAAACAACGCCTCGGGCACGAGGCCCTTTTCCTTGATGAACCAGACGAAGATCAGCCGGGTGAGCAGCCGGATGACGGCGATCTGATTCTGCGCCTCGAAGGCTTCCTTCTTCGCCTTGTCGGTGGTCTCGTTCCCCCGCGCCCGGACGGCAGCAGGAAACTCGACGATCTTCGTGGACCAGAAGAACCAGTTGGCCAGCTCGCGATAGAAGCGCGTGTTCAGCGTCTGCGCCGACAGCGCCTCGATCCAGCCGTCATAGAGATCGCGGAAGTTGGTGGGCGTGCCCCGGCCGCGCACCTTCACGGCCGACAGAGCGATATCGCAGAGGATAGCGACGTGCCCTCGGTGCGGGTCCGCAAGGTTGATGTCCTTGACGATCGAGATGCGCTTCTCGACGACATCGCGCGAGCCGTCCTTCTTATTCGGGCGACGGTCGATGACGGCAAGCGAAGCCAGGCCGCCATGCCTGAACAGGATGACGGCCGGCATCGGGAAGAGCCGATTGACCTCGCGCGTGATGCCGGCGAGCGCGCCGCGGCTCCACTCTTCATCTGCCAGTTCGATGGCGAGAAAGACGAAGGATTCAATGATCGAGGTGCGATAATCCTGTTGGCCCGCGAACATGTCAGGCGTGCCCTGGGCAAGGATCGGGATTTCATCGTTGGTGAGCTGGAACAGGAAATCGACCCGCCGCCACTTCTCGACTTGAGCTTCACGCTTTGCCGCCAGCCTGCCGTCACGATCCACAAACTTGAGGAAGGACGTAGAAGCGCCGTCAAGATCGACCGTCTTGCGACTGGCATAACCCAGCGCGCCGAACAGTTCGGTGGCGGCTTCCCTTTTTGGCCTGGCTTGCAAGCGCCTTCAGCGCCGCCTGAACCTGCGACCGGGTGTCACTCATTGCCGGTCTCCTCGGGCTTCATGATGACCAGCCACGTGACGAGATCGAAATCGGTCGCGGTCTTCGGCAGCTTGGTATCGTCAACCAGCTTGCTGCCCCGGCCGGCAAAGAGATTGCCGAGGTTCTTCTTGTCCGACTGCGAGGCTATTGCGCTGATCGCCGAATCCAGAAGCGCGCTGTAACGCTGCATGTTCTTGCCATCATTGGTCTGTGCGTCGAACAGTTCGCACAGCTTGGCATAAGGTTCGGTCTTGCCCTGGCAAAGAGCGCGGAAGATTTCCAGCACCTGCTTGGGCGCCGTGAAATTGTAGCGCACCTCTCCCGTCTCGCGGACATAGACCAGGAAATAGGGCTGCAACGGATTGACCGTCTCCGTTCCTGCCGACGGCACACGCTGCTTGAGGCAGTAGATCGTGCCCGGTTGGACAGACTGGTGTTCGGCATGGGGCGGCACGACCGCATAGAGCCCGAGCGGCGCGTCAGCCAGGTGCTCGCGGTTTGCCTCGATGAAGCCCAGCAGTTCTGCCCGAAAATCGTCGAGCGTGAATTCGTTGAGCGCGACCGTTTCATGGAAGTCTTCGAGATCAAGCACCTCATCCTTCAGCCGCAGCAATTGCTTATCGCGATAGCGAAGATCGTTCTGCACGAGTTCCTCGATATCTTTGACGTTAAGGATGTTGTCCTCATTGGTGGCGGCGATATCGACGAGCGCCATGCGCGCCTCAACGCGATTTTTCAGGTTGATGTATTTGTTGAGGTCGGGTGTCGGCCAGAAGTTTACGAGCTGAATTTCGTGATTGAGGCTGCCGATACGATCGATGCGGCCGAAGCGCTGGATAATCCGAACAGGGTTCCAGTGGATGTCGTAGTTGATCAGATAGTCGCAATCCTGAAGGTTCTGGCCCTCGGAGATACAGTCAGTCGCGATCATGATGTCGATTTCGCCGTCTTGCGGCATCGATTTGATCTTCGCGCGCTGCTTGGCGCGAGGCGAGAAATTGGTAAGGATCTGCGAGAATTCGGCTTTGCCGAACGTCGTGCGGTTCGGTTTGGAGCCGCCAGACACTAGCGCAATATGAAGCCCCAACGTCTTCCGTGCCCAAGGTTCCAGCGCCTCATAAAGATAGGCCGCCGTGTCGGCAAACGCACAGAACACGATCACCTTGCGGTTTTCCTCGCCCTGACTGTTGCGATCCGGGTGCCGGACCTTCTGTTCGATCAATTCCTTGAGCTTCGCCAGCTTGGCGTCACGACTCTCGTCGATTGCCTTCGCATCGTTCGCCAGGCGTGAAAGTTGCTGTTTGTCTTTGACCAGTGCTGCGAGCCAATCATCGACCCGGAGGTGGGCCATTTCGAATTTCAGCTTTGTGCCTACTTGAAATGCCTGGGTGAGGTCATCGTCATCCTCGTCCTCGGCAGCAAACAGATCGGGCTGAAGCGCATCTTCGGCTGCCTTTGCGTGATCCTTGTATGCGCGCAGCCTCTCTTCGAGAGCCTCGATCTTTGAGACGGTTCTTTCCATTGTGATGGCAAAGGCGTGAACAGAGCTTTCTAGCCGCTTCAGGAAGTTGACCTTGATCATGCCAATCAGGAACTTTTCGCGATTGGCCTGCGAGAAGTTCGCGATTTTGCGTTCCTCGTATTGCGCCGCATAGGCCGGCAGCACGTAGCGCGAGGGATTGAATAGCGACAGCTCGTACTTGTCTATCTCATCGTTCAGCTGGTCGTAGGACAGAAAACGGCCCTTCAGGTCGATGTCCGAGAATATCGATCCGGGCTTTCGGCGCTTGGGAAAGTGCCCGATCTTTTCGAGCGAGGCGCGATAGTATTTTTTGATGTGGTTTCGGGACCGGGCAATCGTCAATTCGTCAAGAAGCGTGAAAAACGACGCGGGCAGCCGATCCATGAGATCGCGGGCATCGCGCTCTCCGCTGCGACGCGCCCATTCCATGAACGTCTTTTGTGCCGTGGCCAGTGTGTCCTTGATGCTGTTGATTGCCAGATCGGGCGCGAATGCGGCATCACGGCCTTCGGTGACAAAATAGATTTGGTTGCGTAGATCGCGGAGGTCGTTGTTGACCGGGGTCGCGGACAGCAAAAGAATTTTGGTCTTCACGCCCTTCTTGATCACATCGTCCATTAATCGCTCGTAACGGCTCTTCTGAACAATGTTCCCCTCTTCGTCGCGCTTGCCTTTGGTGTTGTTTCTGAAATTGTGAGATTCATCGATCACGATCAGATCGAAATTGCTCCAATTGATCGTAGCGAGATCGACCCCGTCAACCTTCCCGGACTCGCGCGACAGATCGGTATGCGAAAGCACCGTGTAGCTGAAACGATCCTTCAGAAAGGGGTTCAGGTCGCTGTTGTTCTGCGCAAGGAAGACTGTCCAATTGTCGCGCAGCTTTTTCGGGCATAGGACCAACACCCTATGATTGCGAAGCTCGAAGTATTTGATGACGGCTAGTGCCGAATAGGTTTTTCCAAGCCCCACGCTATCGGCTAAAATGCAGCCGTTGTGTGCGTTGATCTTGTGGATCGCTCCCTTCACGCCGTCTTTCTGGAAATCGAACAACGCTTTCCAGATTTCGGTGTCGATGATCGCGGTCTGCTCAAAAAGAGCCGCGTCGGCGTCCTGGCCTGAGATGAAGCGTTCGAAGACATGATAAAGTGTCTTGAAGTAGATGAACTCCGGCGCATGGTTGACATATAGCTGCTCAAGATAGCGCAAAACCTCGTCCTTGACGTCTGATACGAGCTTCTCGTCATCCCAAATTGCATCGAACCATGACTTCAGGTCCGAGCGATCCCGATCGCTGTCGACAATGAGGTTCAGCTCAATGTTCGGCGTGCTCGATATGCCCAAGCCACGACGCGTGAAATTTGAACTCCCGACGATCGCGTGTTCGCGCCGTCCATCATCAATGTGATACATCTTCCCGTGCACGAAGTTCGCATCGAGAACTGAACGAACATCGACCTTTTCGTCCAGCCAGCGTGCGCAATCGAAAGCGACCTGCCTTTGCTGTAGGCGGTTTGCGAGTTCCAGACCGTCGTCCTCAATTGCAAATCGCTTCCGCTCGGTCTTTTCGGGGTCGAGTGAACCGATGAAACGCGGCTCACCGAACAGGAAGCGAACCCGCTGAACGGGATCAAGTTTCTCGCGGAGCGCCTGATAAGCGTGGATCGTGAAGTATGCAGAAACCACCGACAGCTCGCTGCCGGCCGACACTTTTTCTCTAAGGAAATCAGCCACGCTTCCCCGGGAGTGGTTGTCTCGAATTCCAGACATTATTGTCTTTGAGTGGCCGGTCATTTTTGCGAACAATCCAGACGAGTAGTTGCGCAAGGCGCAAAAGGAGTATGGGTTACGATCAGAAGAATTTCAGAATTGCGATCAATATGAATTTGCGAGGGACGTGAGCACAGATCAATACTTCGCATCTGGTGCTCCCGCTTCCAGAATTGCTGCGTCTAACTCACCTTCCAATAGAGGGTTCGAGAGCTTTTTTCTCGCCCCCTCAAGCGCTTCGCGCCACTTCGGTCCACGGTCGCGCGCTTCGATGTAGGCGAAGCCGAGATCAAGCCTGGATGACCTGTTTGCGAGCGCTTCGATCATCACCGACGCCTGTTCCAGATCTTTGCGGGCCTTGCTCGCGCTGTCGCGGTCAGCACGGCGTAGCTCTGAGACGATCAGCTTGTGGACTGCAAATCGCTCCGGTGATGGAACGAGAACCGCAACGCCGCCCTTGTGCAGCAGCACTGAACGGACGGGCTGATGGATCAGAAAGTCGAGATAGCGAAGGGGTTGCGCAGAGGCGCCGCCAAGCGCTGGCATAGGAGCCGGTTCGCCTGCAAAGTCGTCCTTGCTTCGGTTCGGTGTAAGGAATTCGACCTTGAAGCCCGCTGCATTGCTGAAACTGGTTGTCGCCATCGGATTTGCAAGGCTCGGGATTTCGCGGAACGTCGAGTCCACCTGCCGCAAGGCTTCGAGCACGGGCGGAATTGAATCGTCGACCGAAACGGAAATGGAATGGAACTGGGCAAAGTCGACGTCGCCGGTCATGAGCGGCGCGCTTGGCAATCGCACGCCGAGCAGCCCTGCATAGGTCTGGAAAGCGGCGGTGCCAACCAGAACGCCATGCAGACGAAACAATCCAGCCCGCCATAGCACATCAACAATTTCGCCAACGAGCGCAGGAGGTGAAGGCAATCCCGCTGCCGTCAAAGAGGTTACGAGTGAACGGCGTTCGCGATAGTTGGCTTTGACTCTCTGGAAGCGTTCAACACGTGCTGTCACGTCGAGGTCCGCGACCGGGCCGACGTATTTTGAGAAGCGCTTGCTGTCGGCGTTCGCTTCGCCGCGGTTGTAGCCCTTATAGTACCAGAACTGCTGGCCGTTTGCGCCTTTCACCTTGGCGAACGAGCCGTTCTCAGGAAACGTCTCATCGAACTCGGCATCCAGGCATCGCTGGATCAAGTCCGAGAACATGGTCTGATGGGCAAGGCTAAGTGGCTTCACTGGCTATTATACCCAAATCTTAGTTTTGCGGATAATGCCGTCGATTCCGACCGTATGCAAGAGCATTATGCCCAAAAAAACAAATTGGGCATAACGACGCCGACCTTGCCGACGGGCGGACATCGAGAAGCCCATTAATGACAAATAATTCAGTAAGTTACCTGTTGCTCTCGTTTTATAGTCGAGGCTGTCTGTGGTCCCGTAACCCACGGAGATCGCTCATGAAAAGCCGCCGCAAAGTTCATCCCGCCGACGCCGCCAACGTTGCGGTTCTCGCCCAAGCCGTCCGCTTCGACGTTGCCCTGTTCCTCGGAACCGGGCGCTACGCCCGGGCGAGCGCGCCGAGCCTCGAAGAAGCGCGGATCGAAGCGATGCGCCTCGTTGCCGAAAACCCCAGCCCGTTCGGCAAGCGCCTGCCGCTGATCTACGGCGTCACCGGTGAAGGCCGCTCGGCGCTTGTCACTTCGAACTGAACCCAATCCTTAAGGAGCACGACCATGACCACGGAAGCCACGACCTACGACAAGAAGTTCAATGCCCAGCGCGGTGCGCAGCGCACTGGGCTGAAGCCCGGCGAGTTCGAAGTGTTCAAGACGCCCGATGGCCGATTCGGCTGGCAAGCCATCGACAAGGGCGAGCCCGCAATCAACATCACCGATCCAGCGCTGGCCGACCATCCGCCTGCACAGGCGAATACCGCGTCTTGGCCGACCAGCCCGAAGCCGGGCAAGCGCAGGGCGATTATCGAGCAGGCGCAGGTGGGCGCACTTCCGGCAGCGCCGGATTTCTCAAAACCGACACATGCGCGGTTTCGGGCGAAGCTCGCTTCTTTGGTTGCCTTGGCAGAGGCCAACGACGTTGATGGCCTGAAGGCGGTTGTCATCAACCCAGTATCGACGAGCCCGAAAGCGATGGCGCGCTATCGCGACTGTGCGATTCTGGCGATCGTAGCGCGGGCTGAGGGCCACCCTACGGCTCAGAAGGCTAGCTGATTATCTCGCCCGCTAACGGCCGCCTGGTACGGTCGTCGCGGGCTCACAGGGCGTCCCGAGCGTGTTGGCGGCGCATAAGTGAGTGGGGTTGCGAACCGTCGCCGGGTGCGCATCTGCCAATTGAGGTGCGCACCTGCGAACCGGGCAACTGGTGCGCACCCCAAGGGAGAGACGACTCAAGTGAAATCAGTAACTTGCCCGCGAACCCTCGCCCGTGAACCTGCGGTGCGTATCGCAGGGTGCGAACCAGTTTTTCATAGCTGTCGCTAGCGTAGGTTCGCGCCTTTGCCCCCCGCATACGCAGGGCGCCAGGAAGAACCTAGAAGGGGGGACCTCCTCAGGCGCGGAAGCCTATATAGGCAAAAGCGCCCGAGATCGAAGCGCAATCGTTCTCCGACACACCTGCCGAGCGTGCAATTCCATGCCAGCGCTCGCGCACGACGACTTCCATTCCATCGAGGATGGTGCCGGCTTCTTCGGGCGAGAGGAGAAAGCGCGGAGCCTGGCTAAGAAGATTGCGTGCATTCGCCCACCGCCCCAGATCGCCCGCAGCCATCGCAAGATCTCGACGATCGAGACTGATCGGCGACGATGGGGTGAGATCATAGGCCGGTGACAGGCCCCAGGAGCGGCCAAGCGCAATAACGGCGTGATTGCGCGGATGATCATCAGTGTTCGAGATGAGCGCGTTGAACGCCATGCGCCGGAAGAGTTCGACCGCATCGCGCTTGGGGTCGGCGCTGATGCGGCGCAGCTCCTCCGCCAGCACGACGTAGGACCAGCGCTCACGCTGGCTCTCATCGGCTCGCAGAAGCGTCAACGCGCTCACCATCCGCGCCCGTGTATAACCGCCTTCGACCTTTTTACGATCAAAGCGCTTGACCAGGAGAACGTCCTTGTCGCCAACGACATCGACGCGGCTTTCGGCAGAGACGAGGCCGCAGGCGCGTGCGAGCTCAAGCATGGCGTGCTCAACGCGGGCCATGTTCCACTTATCGTCGGCGCGGTTGAACTTGGCGAGCCAAAGGCCCCTTGCATCCTCGACCACCGCTTTCGGACGGGCACCGCCCATTGATGTGCCGATGAGCAGCAATTCCTCGACCTGCGCAGCCTCCTCAGTCGCGCGAGGCGGGTCGTCGCGGATAAACCAGTCAGCGATCTCCTGAAGCCGCGCCAGATCGAGCGTTCGGTTGAAGCGTCGGATGGGAGCTGGCGGCTGTGCACCAAGCCCGAAGCCAAGCGCGCCAGCGCGATCGTCGGGTAAATGCAGCAGGTAGTCGAGTTCGCCGAGTTCAACGACGCCAGCGTGCTTTTCGATTACCCGCCGGCCCCAATAATCCGGCCCTGCGTCGCGCAGCGCGCCAAACGTGCCCTTGAGCAGCGCTGTCTCATAGGTTCTGGTTCCGAGCTTCAATTCGACTGGATCGACTTCTACCGCATTAGTGCGTGCGAGATAACTGCGGCAATAAACAAAGCGGCCGGTCACCGCCCCCAGCCGGGTCGTCTCGCGGACATATCGCCCTGCGGTGACGGCCTCCGTTTCGCCGGGCAACGTGACGTAGACGAAGCACGCATCGGCGCCTATCTCCGGCCGCCTCCGCTTCGTCAGCTCAAAAATCATTGTCGAGGACTTTCCGACCGCCGGCCCTCGCGCGGCCTTGCGCCTTCGCCAGCATGGCTCCCTCTTCGTCCGTCTCGGGCGCGGCGACGCGGGCAAGCTGGTCCGCAAGGCCCATCGACCAGAGAAGCCCGGCGTAGATTGCGATGCCGGTCGACGGCTTGCCGCGCTCCGCGTCTCCGACGACATGACGGTCAACTCCGATCTTGGCCGCCACTTCAGCGATGGAGAGGTTGCGCCTGAGGCGCGCGGTGCGAATGTTCGCCCCGAGCATCTTCAGTGCTTGCTCGACCTCGTAAGGCGGCGCAGCAAACAGAGGGTTCCGGGCGGCCATGGCGGCTCAAGGCTCCTGGGGGTTGCGTAATGGCGTCTTGAGATGCCTATCAGAAGTAAGCTTCTTTGACAAATCTTGGCGCTTCGAAGTGCCCTTACCTCATTTTTTGGCGTCTTAAGGTGCCAGACAGCCTAGTATCTTGCGATTTACGGTGCCATCGCGCAGCGACCTTCGGACCGCCGGACACCCCTTAAGGGGTGTGTCCGTCCGTCCGGAATGTCCGCATCGGAAGGCCCGGACAAATGGGGACAAGTCCGGCTTGTCCGAAATGTCCGCATTTCACTTCACCCAAATCCAGTTCTCGCTTGCCCAGCTTCCAGAGCTATAAGAAGGGCCGAGGCGATCCAAGGCACGCTTGAACGCCTTCCGAAGCGCATCGGCTTTCTTGGCCGCGTCGTCTTCGTCGATCATGTAGAACCGCGAGAAGGCTTCGCGCACGCTGCCCAGGCGGACAGCCGAAACGAATGGGCCGTCGCCCATCACTTGCACCCTCTGGGAACTTGCTCCCAAAGCCTCTTCGATGGCTGACTTGAGCGCCCGTTCGCCCCGCGGCAGCGATCGTTGCTTGCCCTTGCTCACGACTTTCTGCGCGTTTTCCAAATCGGGCTTGACGACGCACGCGCCGAACTCATCGCCATCGTCATCCGTACCAAGCTGCATGAACTCCAGCTCGAAGGGCGCAATGGGGCCTTCGATGCCTGTCCGCGACTTCGCTAAGGCAAGCGAACGGTCCTTGACGATACCGGCCGTGTTATCGCGATCGGCCAAGACGGACAGGATCACGTCGGCACCAGCGCGGAAGATGTGCGACCCGAGAAGGCCGGACGATGCGTCCTTTCCGTAGTGGTGAATCGGGATCACCAGCGCGCCTGTGGCCGTTCCGAGCTTCCGACATGCGTCGATGACCTTTGCCGCTTCGGCGCCGTTGTTCATGTCATCCAGGTTGAATGCTGCGGCGACGGTATCGATGATGATCGCGCCAAGCCGCACGCCGTGCCGTTCCCTGAAGAAGTCGTTGAGGCAGCGTACATGCTTGGCCACGTCAGAGACATTCTGAAGCTTGAGAAGATCTGGAACATCGCCCAGCCAGGCAATCGGAAGCTTCGCGTCCACCGAAACCGCCAGCTTCGCGACCGTGATCCGCATCCCCAAGGTCGGTGCGCCCTCCGCTGCAAGGATGACGACCCCGACCTTTTCTTTGCAGGCTCGACCAAAAAAGGCCGTCGCCGTGGCAAGAGCCCGTGCCAGGTCGATCCCAATGAAGGTCTTTCCGGAGCCGGACTGTCCGCCAATAAATGCGATACCTTCAGGCGGGAGAAGGCCCTTGATCAGCCAACTCGGCGGCTCGATCGACGATTCACCATCGAAGCTGAACCGCGAAAGTGCGAAGCGGTTATCCGCCTCGGCGTTTGAGTCCGGCAATTCCCGGCAAAGCGAGAGCAGTTCCGATGGGTCGCCGCCGCAAGCGATCCATTCGGACACGTCACCCTTCTCTGGCAGGCCAGGCAGCTCAACGACCTTGATCTTGGAAGCAACGACGCGCAATTGGCGCGCCACCTCGGCCGCGTGCCTCCATCCTGGCTCGTCGTTGTCGGCAATGACGTAGACAGAGCGCCCCTCGAACCATCGGTTGAGCGCCGGTCGCCACTTGCCCGCGCCCTCCGGGTTGGTCGTCGCGACGAGACCGTGAGCAGCCAGGTTGTTCGCGTCCTTCTCGCCCTCGCAGACGAAGACTGGTGCGTCAGGCGAGGCGAGAAGTTCGGGCAAACGGTAAGGGATCGGATTGCCCGGCGGCTTGCCCTTGCTCCATTCCTTCCCGTCCCACCGCGACTGAGAGAAGGACTTGCCTCCATCCGGACGCACGGGCCACCGCGTCACTTTCAGGAAGGGGGTGCCATCCTTAAGCCGATAGATGTATTCGGCCTCGGCACGACTACTGGGCAATGCGGCACCGTTTCGATCCAAGCCAAAGGGATCGAGCCCCAGGCGCGACCGGACATGGTCACGGCAGAAGATCGTATCGTCCCCGGCGAAGCTGTGCACCACGAAGCCATCGGGCGCGTCCGGCTCGAAACGGACCGCAAGCGATCGGTCGGCGGCGCTGTGGCCAGGGCCAGGGCAGAGCACTTGCCCTCCGCTCACCTGCCCTCCGAGCCTCCGCGCGGCGGTCGAGAGGTTCGGCAACGGTGACGGCTCGCAATATGTGGACGGCACACCGGTAAGATGTGGCGCGAATTCGGACCCGATGTTCAGCGGCGGGCTCATCGCTAATCCCGCTCGTTCCGAAGCGTGAGCGTCGCACCAACTTTCAGGACGTATTCGAGGCCGATCGCGAGAGCCTCTGCTTTTGTCAGCTGACCCCAGCAGGTACCGCCGCCCTCGTCCGACTCCAAAACCTCCCAAAGACCTTGGCCATCGGGGTGTATGGAGATGTGACAATCGCGCCCGATGGGACGAGCATCGGGTGTGCTGACCGCGCCCCAAGGGTCATGAGGCCTGTAGGTCAGGCCATCGACGACCTTGAAGCGCGGTTCGGTTGCGGCATTTGCCGCTTTCGTGAATACCTTGAGCAACCAAGCGTAGTCGGGATGAACGTCCATCACCTCACCTCACGTTGAGCGTCGGCTTCGGACGTGCTGCGGCGCGGTGGCGACATCAGGCTCCGCGCCCATTCCAATGTATCGCCCCACCGATAGAGCGCCCGACGAGAGAAGAGGCTATAGGGCGGGCCACCGCCGCGGGTTGCCTTGGTGGCGAGGGTGCGCGGCGAGACGGGATACCCCGCCGCGGTCAGAGCGGAGGCGGCAGCCTCGCGGGTCAGGAGCGCATCCGCGCTATTGGGAGAGCTTGTCATCGAACCACCGTCTTTGCGGGCAAGCGCCCGCTGTTGCGATAGTCAGCGATTATCCACTCATCTGATCGGCCAGCACCGGGTGTTTTCAACCGCTACAAGCGCGAAAATCACCCCTTGCGCATTGCATCATGAACGGCATCTCGTCCCGGCTCAGGGACCCCAGCAGATCTGCAAATGGCTTGCACTAAAGCGACTGCGTCCACCTCCCGAAGCTCGAATCCGTACTCTTTAAGGTTAGCAGATACTTCGCGGAGGAAGCCGCGCCAGCCGCGCTTCTGACTTGCCAGACCTGGCGCGTCCGTGAATTTCGGCGGTTGATCTAGCCGCTCAGCCATCCGCATTAGAAGGTTCGATGGTCGCTCTACTCGGAAGTACGTCGGCGCCTGCCACCGTTCCGGCAGCAAGGCACCAACAGAAATTGCGGCATCAGGTGGTAGAGGCTCGCGAGCGATCTCATCCAAGAGTGTCGCCAATTCGGTTGCAAGCTCCGCTGCTCGCTTCCTCTTTTTCGCATGAATAGACCCGCGAACTCGATGGTTGAGTGATCCAGCAGCATCATAACCCATTCGAAGAGGAGTGAGCACCGCGCCAACAAGTGCAGCAACAGCATCTGTTGGGTGCCAGCCTTCCGCGATCATTTTTGCTTTATGATCAATAAGCGTCCGCCATAAAGGCTGAAGCTTATGGGAAGCGAATATGTCGATCTCCTCTTTCGTCGCATCCTCAAGCGACGGCTGGAATATGTCCGGGACAGTTGCGGGAAAGCGGCAGGGCTTTGACACTATCAAAAGTCTCCGCTCTTGCGGAAATCGTGCGAACGGCGAGCCCGGCGATGCTCACGGCCGCCTCCATGCTCAGAAAACAGCAACCCGCCTGCTGCTGGCGAAAGCGGTCCCGATGTCATTGTGATGTGGCCCACGCAGGCGGCCCTGGCAAAACATCGGCAGAGATCTCCCCATCCAGCTTCCGCGCGATCGTCGTCGCGATCCTATCGGCAGCCGCCGCTAGCGCATCGCCAAGGTGGATATAGCCGCGCGTGACGCTCGCGCCGCCCTTGTGGCCGATCAGCATGCCGATCGTAGCTTCGGTGAAGCCGAGATCGTTGGCGAGGCTGGCGTAGGAATGGCGAAGGACGTGGGGAGTAACGTCTGGTGGCAGGCCGCCAAGCTTGGCAATCCGGGCGAAGAAGGAGGGAAACCCGGTCATCGTGGTCTGCCCGCGCGACGGCGGGAACACGAGCGCATCGGAACGGCCAGTGCGCTGCACCTCCAGCAACCGGCATACCGCGGCTGAGAGCGGGCGCAGACTCTGGCCGGTCTTGGTGTCCGGCAAGCGCGCCATGCGGCGCGGCAGGTCGATCATGCTCCAGCGGAGGGTCAGCGCCTCTCCGCTGCGCCAGCCTGTCAACGCTAGGAACCGCGCTGCCGCGATGGCTGGCGGCCACATGCCGGCGTCGCTCGCCTTGCCGCCGGCTGTAGGCTGCACCGCCGCGAGCAGGCCCTGACCGAGCGCGGCGTATTCCTCGTCCGATAGGCGACGCTCCCGCCGCCCATCGGCATACCGCACCACGCCACGCACCGGGTTGCGGTCTATCATCCGCTTGCGCTCGGCATAGGTGAAGATCGCCCCGAGCAGGCCGATGGTGCGCGACGCCGTGCCTTTGCCGCCGCGCACGTTGGCGAGCGCGCGCTTCTTCGCCAGCTTGGTCCGCTGCGCCGTCGCTCCTTCGGCGATGGCGTGCATGAAGCGCTCGACGTCAGTGCGCGTCACCGCCTTCACCTTCAGCGCGCCGAGCACGGGCTTGATGTGCCGAGCGATGCGGCCCTTGTCCGTCGCCAGCGTCGATGGCTTCTTCGCCACGCCGCGCCGCGTGAGCAGCCGCCCGCTTTCGGCATCCGCGAGATAGAGATCGCAGAGTTCGGCGACGGTCGGTGCCTCGCGCCGCTCGCGCTTCTCGGCCGCCGGATCAGCGCCCTTCACCTTGGCCTCGGCGAGAAGCTCCAGCGCCTTCTGGCGGGCCTCGTCCGGCGTCCAGGGCGCGCCGTGGACGCCGATGGTGTAGCGGCGTCGGCGACCCTCTGCCGTATAGTAAAGCAGGAAATAGGTGACGGCATCGCCGGCCCGTCGGCGGGCTCCGAACCCCGAAAGCGACGGGTCCTGGATCACCTGCCCGGGTTGGAGGTCGCGCACGTCTTGCAGGCTCAGACGCTTCTTCCGGGTTCCAGCTTGGCGAGGAAGTGAAGCGTTCTCAGACCTTTGCTTCGCCTTTTGGGGTTCCATTCGGGGTTCCGCCGGGGTTCCAAATCACGCAGAACCATAGCAAACGAGGGCAAAGGTCAGCAATGGAAACCACAACGATGATAACAACTTAGTGCATCAGATTTGGAACCCGCAAACCCCCGCAAACCCGTCTGATCGCCCTCCGAAGGCAGAGGTCACAGGTTCGAATCCTGTCGGGTGCGCCACTTACGAACAAAACTGGGCACTCCTGCCGGAGCATCCCCTCCGCCCATCACAAGCCGCTCCGAAACGTCACGCCGTCCATGTATGCGGATTTCGGCGTCGTCGACCTGGTCGATGACCGAACCCAGGTAGGCGCGTCGGAATGGGGTGGCGCCGTTCGCCACATTCTCGCGCATCAGCTGCAAAGGCTGTGATCTTATCTTCGGTGATCCGGTTTCCGGCTGGAGTTCGGCAAAGGCGCGCTCTTTGGCGGCCTGCGCCTGATCGCGGTCGCTCTTCAGGGCTGCAAGCCGGTCCGTGAGCGTGGGATCGGATGCGTCAGCGATTCTCTTCTCGATCGCCTGATACAGCCGCGCCAGACGGCTCTCGCAGTCGGTGACCTTGTTCCGCAGAGCCAAGAGACGTTGCGCATGGTCCTCGCTTCGAGGCCTGCCGGGACAGCACGCCATGCAGCCACGCTCAGATGCGCGGCATCATCGAGAACCGTCCTGATGTCGTAGCCGTGCCGCAGCGATCCCTCGGAAAACGCCTTGGAGCGCGCCAGCCACAGGATGACATGGCTGATCGGGTGGCGTGCTGATGGAGCTTGGCTGGACATCTGTCGTCATCCTGGCGAGGGGCGCCGGCTTCCGGATGGGATGCCTTTCCAACCTCTCCTCGACAGTTGAGCGTCATCTACTCCTGCTCTTGTCAGACAGGTTCGGGAAAACACCCAGGGTGCTTCCATTGAACGCCAGCATGCAGTCGTTCTGACGACCAAGATGTTCAGCGCTGGCTTCCCGCGGTTTCACTGTCCGGCATCGCCGCCATCGCGAGCCGCGCCAATGCCGGGAGCGACTTGCACCCGGTCCTCGTCATGATCGCATTGCGATGATTCTCCACCGTACGCTGGCTGATGCCAAGATCGGCTGCGATGTTCTTGCTGGGTTGGCCTGCCAGCACCAGATCCATGATCTGTTTCTGTCGCGCCGTCAGGCCTGCCACGTGACTTTGCGCCTCGGCGCGCCATTGCACTACTTTGCCGGCATCGCGCGAAAGCTCGAACGCGCGCGCGATGCTGGCAAGAAGATCGACGGAGCTGACAGGTTTCTCGATGAAGTCGATCGCCCCGGCCTTCATCGCCTGAACCGCCATGGGGACATCGCTGTTGCCGGTGATCATGATGGCCGGCAGGGGATCACTCGCATCTTGGAGGTGCTGCAACAGTGCAAATCCGTTCATGCCCGGCAGATAGGCATCTATCAGCAGACACCCGCCGGCGCCTGCCTGATGCTGCGCCAGGAAAGCCTCGCTCGTGGGAAAGGTTGCGACCCCATAGCCGTCGCTCTCCAGCAAAGCGCCTAATGCGTCGCAGATGTTCAGGTCGTCATCGACGACATACACCATGTCTGACGTCCGGACGGTCTGGGAAGGTGCGGGCATGGCCACGGCGTTTGCGGGCACGATCGGCTGGGCTACGAGAAGCGTGTCGATGACAGCCATCATCTTCTTCAACTTCACCGGCTTGTTCAGATGCACGCAGTCGCTTCGCGCGATTTCGGCCAGCGTATTCGTCGAAATGTCGCCGGTCAGGATGATGACCGGCAAGGGACGCTTCGATGCAGCTCTTAACTTGGCCGCGACCTGCAGACCATCCATGCCATTGGGCAGGTTGTAGTCCGCGATGACGAGATCGGGCTTCAACGCCCCCTTCGCCACAAGCTTGAAAGCGGCAAGTCCGTCGAACGCAGTGGTCACATGATGACCCTCTGCAGCCAGCAGCAACGCGAGCATTTCTCGCACGTCCGGATCATCTTCGATGATGAGGATCGAGCTAGCTTGCCCAGAAATGGGTACCGCATGAACGGTGGTGTCGGCAACTGGCGCAGGCGATGCCGGGACATCGACGCCGTCAGGCGGCAACGATATCTCAATGGCGAAGACCGAGCCCTCGCCGAGTTTCGAGCGCGCAGTCACCCGGTAGCCCAGAAGTGAACCGAGTCTCTTCACGATCGCGAGGCCAAGGCCAAGACCGCGGCTGCGTTCACGTGCTGCATTGTCGAGTTGATGGTATTCTTCGAAGATGGTCAGGAGTTCAGCGTCGGGAATGCCGATGCCGGTGTCCCAGATCTCGATGCTGAGCGCACCTGCCCGCCGCCTGCACCCTAGCAGCACCTTGCCAGACCGCGTGTACTTGATCGCGTTGGCCAGCAGGTTGCGGATCATCTGCTCCAGCAGACGCGGATCGGTGTGGATGATGTGCTTGCACGGCACGATCCTGAGCTTCAGCGCCTTGGCCTCGGCGTGATAGGAAAACTCGCCGCGCAGGCGGTCGAACAGTTCGTTCAGCGGATAACTCACGATTTCGGCCCGCACGACGCCGGCCTCGATCTGGTTGATGTCGAGCAGCGCGTTGAGCATCCCGGACATCGCGTGCAGCGTGTCGTCCAGACGCTTCACCAGGTTCTGCGCCTTCTCGCCTTCCACCGTTCTGGCGAGCAGGCCCTGAACGAAGGCGAGGGTCTGGAGCGGCTGGCGCAGATCATGGCTGGCCGCCGCCAGGAAGCGCGACTTGGCGCGGTTGGCCTGCTCGGCCTCCAGTTTCGCCAGCTCCAATGCCTTGCGGATGCGCTTGCGCTCGCTGATGTCCGTGAAGGTGATGACCACGCCCTCCACACGATCATGGTGGTTCCGGTAGGGCAGTATGCGGCGGGCGAACCACATACCGGCTTCCGTCTCGATGTCGCGATCGACGGGGAGCAGGTCTTGCAGGACAGAGCGCGCATCGGCAGCCAGATGCGTGTCTGCCGCCAGCGAATGAAGATCGGCCAGCGGCCTGCCGACATCGCCCGGGATGACGTTGAACAACGATTTCGTGGCGGGCGTGAAGAAGCGGATGTTGAGGTCAGGGTCCAGGAACAACGTCGCCACGTCGGTGCTGTAGAGCACGTTCTGCAGGTCGCTGGACGTCGTGCGCTGGCGTTCTAGCGTCTCTTGCAACTGGCTGTTGAGCGCCGTCAGCTCCTCGTTGAGAGACTGCAACTCCTCCTTCGAGGTCAGAAGCTCCTCGTTGGTCGACTGGAACTCCTCGTTGACCGAAAGCGCTTCCTCGGTGACGGCCTTCTGCTCCTCGCCGGACAACTCAAGGTTATGTATCGCCGCATGCAGCTCTGTCCGGGTGGTTTGCAGTTCCCGTTCCAGGTCCGTGATGCGCGCGTCGTCACCTGAAGACGGCTCGGCGCCCGGTTTGACCTTCACAGTCGCGCTGCGAATTATCGGATGGTCCGTCCTGCCGGGTTCCACGAATCCGACAAGCAGAAGCTCCTCACCTTCGTGTTGCAGCGAATGGACGTCGATGGTGCAGGCACGCTTGCTGCCCGACGCATCGACCGGCGCCCCTTCGACGATGGCACGCGGATGCTGCGGACCAGCCTGCTGGATAGCGGCCCGCAATTTGACGCGCATGCCCTGCGGCACCATGCCGAGAAGGTCGTTGGTGGGATGACCTTCCGCGTGATGCAGATATCGGTCAGTGGGGCCAAGGAAATAAAGGCATTCCAGCTTCCGGTTGATCAGGACCAGCGCAGGTACATAGGTCTTGAGGGCCATGCGACGGGCAAGCTCCGCCAGACCGGCCTGCTGCGAAGGAGCAGCGACCATTGGCCTGGGCAGACTGACATTGCGCCCCTCTCCCCTGCCTGTCGAAAAGCCGAGGTCGCCCGGCCGCGCCCGGCCGACACGGCGATACAGCCGTTCCTGCTTCGAGATGATCTCGAAGCGGCCATTGACGTTCCCAGCTGCTTCCGAATTGCCCAGCAGCAAAAGCCCGCCTTGTCTGAGGGCGAAATGAAACATCGAGATCACCTTCGCCTGTGCTTCCGGCCCAAGATAGATCAGGAGGTTGCGGCACGAGATGAGGTCGATCTTCGAGAACGGCGGATCCGACAGGACGTCCTGCACCGTGAAAACCACGTTGGCGCGCAGCTCAGGCGAGACCTCGTAGCCGTGCTTATCCTTCGAAAAGAACCGGGCAAGACGTTCTGGTGAAACCTCTGCTGAGATGGTTTCCGGGTAGAGCCCATTGCGCGCCTGCGCCACGGCGTCGGCATCGACATCCGACGCGAAGATCTGAAGCTTCACGTTGCGCTTGGAGGCCGTGATCTCTTCGCGCAGCAGCATGGCGAGCGAGTAGGTCTCCTCGCCGGTGCTGCAGCCCACGGTCCAGATACGCAGGGGCTGGTCGGTGACATGGGCGCGCACCAGTTCGGGTATGGCGGTCTTTGCCAGATAGTCGAAGACCTTCGCATCGCGGAAGAAGCTCGTGACGTTGATGAGTAGGTCCTTGGCCAGCAATTCCAGCTCGGCCGGGTCGGACTCCAGTGCCGCCAGATAGCCCGCGAAATCATGGGCTTTGCCTGCGCCCATCACCATGCGCCGTTCAATGCGCCGTCTCAGCGTGCCTTGCTTGTACAGGGTGAAGTCATGGGCTGTCCGGGTGCGCAGCAGATCGATGATCCTGGCCAGCCCTTCCCGGGCCTTACCTTCGGGATCACGGCTGTTTGGCGGCGCATTCTTGCCTCTCTCATCGGAATGCTTCGCCAAAGCTGCCGGCATGCTGGCAACCTTGAGCGTCAGGTCGACGGCGCCGGTCAGGACCGCGTTGCGCGGCATGCCATCGTATTCCGCCTCGTCCGGGTCCTGCGCGATGGCGAAGCCGCCCCTAGCTTTCAATGCCTTCAAGCCCTCGCTGCCGTCGGCGCCCGTGCCGGACAGGATCACGCATGCTGTGCGCGCAGCGCAATCTTCGGCAAGTGACCGCAGCAGGAAATCAAATGGCAGGCGTGCGCCGTGCCGGGCCTCCGGCTCGGAGATGTGCAGCATGCCGCCAGCAACCGACAGATAGCCGCCGGGCGGAATGACATAAAGATGATCCGGCGCGATCATCTCGCCGTCCACGGCCTGGCGGACCTTCAGCTTCGTATGGCTGGCCAGCAGGTCGACGAGAAGACTGGCATGGTTGGGATCAAGGTGCTGGACAAGGATGAACGCCATTCCGGTGGCGTCGGGCAAGGCGTCGATCAGCTTGCGGCAGGCATCCAGTCCGCCTGCGGACGCGCCGACGGCAACGATCAGGAAGTCAGCCGGGCTGGATGGCGGCCCCGGCGCAGCGATAAGCCGACGCGCCAGACCTGCTGATTTTGGTACGCTTCGGGGCCGCGTTTTTGCGTTGTTCGACATGCATGCTCCGGCTGCAACACCCGATAGGGTCATAGCACGGACGCAGAGTCACGGCTCGTTTGCCTTCAATTCATGCGCAACCGCCGAAGTTGCCGATCCATTGAGTAGATTCCGAGCCTTTACGCATGGCGCAGCGGCGGTGCTCTATCTCACGTCCTCAAGAAATCATTCCGCATCATGGGTTCGGCATTGCAATGACCGGTCCCACTTTTCCTGAATCCGCATGCAATTGATGGAGCGCCCGATGCATCCAACCCGCAACACGCTCGACCAGACGATCCGCATTCAGTCCGTGGAACTGCTGAACAAGCATCTGGCGACGGCCATCGACCTTCACGCCCAAGTGAAGCAGGCGCACTGGAACGTCCGGGGCGCGAACTTCATCGCGATCCACAAGCTTTTCGACAAGGTGTCGGAAGAGGTCGAGGATTTCTCGGACATGCTGGCCGAGCGGGCCGGCGGCCTCGGCGGCACAGCTGACGGCACGATCCAGATGGCGGCGGAACGTACGGCCCTCGTTGTCTATCCGCTGGGCGTGGCCGACGAGCAGAAGCACATCTTCGCCGTCTCAGGCGCGCTTGCCGCCTTTGGTGAAGGCGTCCGCGAGGCCAGCGCTCTGGCCACGGCGTTCGGCGATTTCGATACGGCGGACTTGTTCACGCAGGTCTCGCGCGGCATCGATCTCCAGCTCTGGTTCGTCGAGTCCCACATGGCGCCGAAGCACCCCTGATCCACGACCAATTCGGCAATTGAACCAAGCAGAAGCACAACAAGGAGCTGTGAGACAGGATGGGGGCGCTTCGCGTGCTGATCATTGAGGACGAGACACTCATCGCGCTTCTGTTCGAAGAGGTGCTCGCCGAATTGGGTCATGAGGTCTGCGCAATCGAGCGCACTGAAGCTGGCGCCATCGCCGCTGCTGGCCGGTGCAGACCGGAACTGATCATTGCGGATGTCCGCTTGCACGACGGCAGCGGCATCGCTGCCGTGAATGCCATATTGAGCGCCGGATTTGTTCCCCATATTTTCGTTAGCGGCGATGTGCTCGAGCGCAAACGTCTCCATCCTGCCGCTGGGGTGCTCCAGAAGCCCTTCATGGAGACTCAACTGGTCGAGGCGATTGAACGCGCCATCGAACCGGCCAATATCGTCCTTGGTCAAAAGTACGCGGATGACATCCGCGAAGCCTGAGCAGCATCCGAGCCTCTTGATCCACCGCCCGCCTCTCTAGGCTGCCAGCGAGACATCATGCCGGCAGAAAAACGATGGGCAGAAAAACGATGGGCATGAACACGACGGGCAGAAAAACGATGGGCATGAACACGACGGGCAGGAGAACGATGGGCATGAACACGGCAGGCATGACCAAGATCGACACAGCTACGGCCGACGGCACGGTCTTCACCTGCCCGATGCATCCGCAAATACGCCAGCCGGGACCCGGCTCCTGCCCGATCTGCGGCATGGCGCTGGAGCTTGTGACTGCGACGGCGGACGCTGGCGCCAGCCCGGAACTCACGGACATGACCCGGCGCTTCTGGGGTGGGCTCGCACTGGCTTTGCCCGTGCTCTTGCTGGAGATGGGCGGGCACCTACTTCCTTTCCTGCACCGCGTCGTCTCTCCCGTCACTTCGGGTTGGATCCAATTCGCGCTCGCCACTCCGGTCGTGTTCTGGGCGGGATGGCCATTCTTCGAGCGGGCGTGGTCGTCGGTTCTGTCGCGCAATCTCAACATGTTCACGCTGATCGCGATGGGAACGGGTGTCGCCTGGGCCTACAGCGCGGTCGCGACCCTCGTGCCCGCCATCTTTCCCGCAGCTTCGAAAGGCATGGACGGCACGGTCGCGATCTATTTCGAGGCTGCGGCCGTGATTACGGTTCTTGTGCTGCTTGGACAGGTTCTGGAACTGCGTGCCCGCGAGCAGACCGGCGGCGCCATCAAGGCGTTGCTCAATCTGGCGCCGAAAACCGCGCGGAGAATTGCTGCCTCGGGCGCCGAGGAGGAGGTGATGATCGACCTTGTTGTCGTTGGCGATCTCCTGCGCGTCAGACCGGGCGAGAAAGTGCCCGTCGATGGGGTCGTGCAGGATGGATCGTCGTCGGTTGATCAATCGATGGTGACGGGCGAGTCCATGCCGGTCGACAAGTCGGCAGGCAGCAAGGTGATCGGCGGCACGCTCAACCGGTCGGGTGCCCTTGTCATGCGTGCACAGAAGATCGGCAGCGACAGCATGCTCGCCCGAATCGTGCATATGGTGAGCGATGCGCAGCGCTCACGCGCGCCCATCCAGCGCCTGGCCGACAGGGTCGCGGGCTGGTTCGTTCCCGCCGTCATCGCCATCGCTCTCGTCACATTCGCCGTGTGGGCGATCATCGGCCCGGAACCGCGCTTCGCCAACGGGCTGGTCGCGGCCGTTGCGGTCCTCATCATCGCCTGCCCCTGTGCGCTTGGGTTGGCCACGCCGATGTCGATCATGGTCGGCGTGGGCGAAGGCGCGCAGGCGGGACTGCTCATCAAGAACGCCGAAGCGCTCGAACTGATGGAAAAGATCGACACGCTTGTCGTCGACAAGACAGGCACGCTGACGGAAGGCAATCCGTCCGTGACGAGGTTCGTCACGGTTGAAGGAGCTGTCGAAACCGACGTGCTGATACTCGCGGCGGCTGTCGAGCGTGCATCCGAACACCCTCTCGCCAAAGCCATCGTCAAAGCCGCACTGGCGCAGACATCCTCCATCCCAGCCATGACCGACTTCAACTCCCCGGCGGGGAAAGGTGCGATGGGAACGGTCGACGCCAAGCGCGTCATGGTGGGCAGCGCAGCTTTCCTGAAGGAAAACGGTGTGGATGCCACGAGGCTTTCCGCAGACGCCGAGACGCTCCGCAAGGATGGAGCAACCGCGATCTATGTCGCCATCGACGGCGAGGTCGCCGCAGCCATCGGCATTGCAGACACGATCAAGGACACTACGCCTGCAGCCCTGAAGTCGCTGAAGGACGACGGCATCCGCGTCGTCATGCTGACCGGCGACAACAGGACGACGGCGGAAGCCATCGCGAAGAAGCTGGGCATCACCGAGATCGAAGCCGATGTCCTGCCCGAACAAAAAGGCGCCATCGTGCAGCGCCTGAAGAAGGAGGGCCGCATCGTCGCCATGGCGGGGGACGGCGTCAATGATGCGCCGGCACTTGCCGCCGCTGACGTTGGCATAGCCATGGGCACCGGCACCGATGTCGCCATCGAAAGCGCCGGACTCACGCTGCTAAAGGGTGATCTTACGGGAATAGCCCGCGCCCGCACGCTATCCAAAGCCACCATGTCCAACATCCGTCAGAACCTGGTGTTCGCCTTCATCTACAATGCTGCGGGCATCCCGATCGCGGCTGGCGTGCTCTATCCCGCCTTCGGCATCCTGCTGTCGCCGATCATCGCAGCTGCCGCCATGGCGCTGTCGTCCGTCAGCGTGATCGGCAATGCGCTGAGGTTGTCGCGACTGAAAATCTGAGCATGTCGTCAGACAGATATGGCCCTGAGTATATTCCGAAGCTTCCATAACGCTGCTGAACGGCTGACACATTTGATCGTTGATGATGCCATGCAGAAACAACGCCGATGGAGGAGAACGTGATGATGTACGAAAATGGTTACATGCACGGCTGGGCGATGAATGGAACTTGGGGCCTGACCCACTTCTTGGTTTTCGCAGTCATGGCGGCGCTGATCCTGTATCCAATCGGACTTATTCTCAGAAAATTGGGTTATTCACCGTTCTGGGCGGCACTGGCGTGCCTTCCTATCGTGAACATCATCGGCCTTTGGGTCGTCGCGATCGGGCGCAGAAGCTCGGATGCCGGGCAACTGAAGACCTCGGATTCCACCGGGAATGCCTGACGCGGCGTATACGACCAATGCGGCGCTCTGACAGGCTTGACGCTTCGGCCGCCCTCTCAGTCAAGATCGGTTGCCCGTCGCAATGCCGCGACTCATCCAGACTTTGCATCGAAATTGCGATCTTCCGCAGTCAAACCAACACGTTACGCCGACATCAACTCGAGCATCACTGAACCAACTCAGTTTTTACATCAAGCAGACCTGCCCAGTCAGCGTCGTCTTGCCAAACACGAGGCCCGCATGTCACCCAAGGTAAGTCCGACTATCGCCAGCATCGATTGCATCCTTCGTTCTGGTGAAACTCTTTCTGAAGTTGCGCTCAAACAAGCTCTCGCGCTCGCCGCACACCATGGCGCTCACCTTTCAGTCGCGATCTCGACACAGCATCTGACAACGCCGTATTCGCCGATCTGGATGTCGCTACCTGCATCGTTGACTGCGGACCTCAACGCCAAAAGCAAAGCCATGGCGGCTGCTGCGGTTGAAACCGCCCGGGATGCCGCGCGTATCGCCGGTGTGATTGCCGACATCCATGAGATGATGGATCGCGGCGGCGACGCTGCGGAGGCGGCAGCCCGCGCTGCGCGGGCGAGCGACATCATTGTCGTGGATCAGCCCGATGCCGTTCTGGACGGGAAAGCTGCCATTTTCGAAGAGGCCCTGTTCAGGTCAGGGCGTCCTGTCTTGGTTGCGACTCCGAAGCGTGCGCCCGCTCAGGACATCACCAAGGCGATGTTGGCCTGGGACGGCACGAGCCATGCGGCACGGGCTGCTGGCGACATGATGGCACTATTCCGCAACATCAAGCACGTCGACATCGTTTCCGTCATGGGTGACAAGGACATGTCAGCCTCACTTCCGGGTGCGGACCCTGCACGTCACCTTTCGCGCAAAGGCATTTCCGTCAACATCGTCGAGCTGTCGAGCAGCGATGGACCGGTTGCCGAACTCCTTGACAACCATGCCACAAAAATGGGGGCCGACATCATTGCGATGGGCGGGTACGGGCACTCGCGCTTGCGTCAGTTCGTGATGGGCGGTGTCACCAGTTCAATCATCCTGGAGGCGTCGACGCCGCTGCTGATGTCTTACTGAGAAATTTCGGGGTGCCATCTGTCTCAGAGCCAGGTCGCGCGGCGATCATGAATATAGGTCCGGAGGCTCCCAGGGCTGCGCGCCAACAACCCGCGCAAATCTCCATCTGCGGCCTTGCCCTGTCCGAAGCGCAATCCGACATGCAGGAGCGTCAGTACAGCAACCTGGCCGATCGGCAGACCTCGCCTGTGCAGGTGCGCGGCATAGCTTGGAATCGGCGCAGGCTCGTACCGGATGGGGCGACCCAGCTCCTCCGTCAGGAATGCGCAAACTTCGGCAAACGTGTGCGCAGAAGCCCCCGTCAGCGAGTAGATCTGCTTGAGGTGGGATACTGGATCCACAAGGATGTTGGCCGCCACTTCGCCGATATCCCGCGCATCGACAAAAGCAACACTTGCGCGACCCGCCGGCAGAAATATACGATGATCGTGCCGAACATCGTCCCGGTAGGCTTCGCCAAGGTTCTGCGCAAAGATTCCCGGTCTCAGGATGGTCCAGTCGTTGCGCCCAGCCTGCAGATGCCGTTCGACCGCATGGTGCGGGACCAGCGGATTGCGGCCCGCGCCCGCGACAGAGATGAAAACGATATGCTTGACGCCGCGACGGCGCGCCACGTCTATGAAGACATTCAGCGTCGCCTTGGTGTTTGAGATTGCAGGTGGGCGCATCAGAAACACGCTGTCGCAACCATCGACGGCCGGCCCGAAGGTGCTCTGATCCAGAAAGTCGAAGCGCACCGCCATGCCTGCCCGCGTGCTCAGCACGCTTGCAGGATCACGCCGAGCAATCCTGACCTCTGCGGCTTTTGCGGCAAGTTGCTCCACGACAGCCGTGCCGATGTTGCCTGACGGACCGGTCACAAGGATCATTGACAGACATCACGTGCCACATTGTCTCTCATGGAAATGGTCAACGCAGAAGCAGTTGGGGACGTGCCGCCTGGTTCTCAACACCATGCGTCGCGCAATGTTCCGCCTTCACAAGCCAGACCGAAAAGCGAAGAATTGAGTAATTTCCGAACCTGACGAGAAGGGCCGTCGAGCGTCTATCTTCTGGGACAATTGCATTGCTTTGGGCTTCCGATGTCGTCACGCGAAATCGGACGAAATGGCTGCAGCGTTTAGAAACCGTCAGGACTTTTCCAATGGATTGTCAGACGACCGATCCCCTCACCGCCAAAGTGTGGAAACGTCATGACCGATCCGAAACCTGAAACGACGGAAAGCGCCAAGCTGCGCTCGCGGGCCTTGGCTCGCTGGGACACCGAAGGCGGTGCCGGGCCCGATGGGCCGCAAAAGAGCGATCTTTCAGCCGACCTCACAAGCAACACCCTTGCGCAAAGCGAAATAGACCTTGAGCGTCTGCACATCAGGGTCATCGCGCTGGAAAGCCTCGTGATTGCACTGCTGGCAGGGGGCTCGGATGCGCAACGCGACCTCGCGCGAGACATGGCAGGGTACATCGCGCCGCAGCCGGGCTCGACACAACATCCACTCACCGCCCAGGTTTCACACCAGATGCTCACTTCCATCGAGCGTGCGGGACAGCTTGGAGAGAGACGATGACAGAGCGCTCGCAACGGTAACTGAAGGCCGTTTAAGTAGAATCCGATCCTGTCGACAAGCCCTGATCTTCGCCATTCTCACCGCACCATGAACGCGACCATGCACCGCATTGGCCGGTCGCGAAGGCGTCCGCGCGCGCAACGCAATGTGATCAAGCAAGAGGCCAGAATGCCGATCTCCGACACAGCCATTGCCGTCTTCGATGAGCACACGGGCGCAGAGAATGCCGTCAAGAAGCTCACGCAAGCCGGCTTCGACATGAAGACGCTCACCATTGTCGGCAAAGGCTTTCGTACGGAAGAAAAGGTCATCGGGTTCTACAACACCGGCGATCGAATGACCTTCTGGGGCGCACGCGGGGCTTTCTGGGGCGGTCTCTGGGGACTGCTGTCTGGAGGTGTTTTCCTGACGGTTCCACTGGTGGGGCCGGTCATCGTTGTCGGCTATCTCACAGCCACCCTCATCGCCATGGTCGAAGGCGCCGTCTTGGTCAGCGGCGTGAGCGCTCTTGGTGGCGCATTGGCAAGCATCGGCATTCCAAAAGACAGCGTGGTCAAATACGAAGCGGTGATCAGGGCCGACGGGTTCCTGGTGATGGCGCATGGATCGGCGGACGAGGTTGCGCGCGCAAAAGCCATCATGGCGACCGCCTCGGGATCACAGACGGACACACACACGGGCTTTGAGGCAGCTGAGGGCATCCCGCAGATTGTCCGGAACGGTGACAGTTTTGGCTTCTGAGGCGACAAGCGGAACGTCAGCCAAGGGAAAAGGACAGACGGACAAAAACTCTGCGCCAAAGGGCACTGCATCAAAACCGACCAGTACCGCCCATCCAGCCTCGGCAGCGAACGCAAAAACTTTGGCAGCTGGCAAGCACAGATTGGGCTGGCTGTGGCTGGCACCCGTGGTTGCGTTGGTCGCAGCGCTTGGTTGGTACGTCGGCGTTCCAATGGCCTTGGGTCCGACCGTTGCGGCGTCTCCCATCGCGCGAACTGATCTGGTGCAGACTCTCGTTGCCAGCGGCCATGTCGAGACGCCTTTCCGCATCAGCGTCGGCAGCCAGATCACCGGCGTCGTTGTGGCAATCCCGGTGAGCGAAGGCCAGCAGGTGAAGGCCGGCGAAGCGCTCATTCGGCTCGACGATAGCGAGGCGCGCGCCAGCACCATCCAGGCAGAAGGGCAGCTGGCGCAGGCAGAGGCCCGGTTGCGGCAGGTGCGCGACCTGACCTTGCCATCGGCGATACAGGGGCTCGCTGAAGCGAGGGCCACGCTTGTCAATGTGCAGCTGATCTACACGCGCGCCAGCAAGCTCCTGGCCGATGGCGTGAGCACACGCGTGGCATTCGATGAGGCGACCAAGAACCTCGACATTGCTAAGTCCCAAGTTCGCAATGCCGAACTGACAGTGTTCAGCAATCGCCCCGGCGGGAGCGACTACACGGTCGCCGAAACACAGGTCTCACAGGCGCAATCGACGCTCAGCGCGGCTCGGTCACGTCTTGGGTACACGGTGGTGAGGGCTGCGCGCGACGGGGCGCTGATCAGGCGTGATGTCGAAGTGGGCAATGTCGTCCAGCCCGGCAAGGAACTGATGCGTCTATCCCCAAACGGCGACATGCAGGTCACGATCCAGCTTGACGAAAAGAACCTCGGGCTGATCGCGCTGAAACAATCGGCGCTCGTCTCGGCGGATGCCTTCAGCAAGGAGACCTTTGCAGCGACCGTGACCTTCATCAACCCCGCCGTCGACCTGCAGCGTGCATCGGTCGAGGTGAAACTGAACGTGCCTTCGCCGCCGCCCTATCTCCGGCAGGACATGACCGTGTCGGTCGACATCGAAGTTGCAAGGCGGACACAGGCCATCATCGTCCCGGTTGCAGACATTCATGACCTCACATCCGGCAAGCCCTGGATGTTGAAAGCCGATGCTGGCCATGCAAGACGCCAGGAGGTCACAATCGGCCTCGTGAGCGCAGGCAAGGCCGAGGTGCTGACAGGGCTGCGACAAGGCGATGTGTTGATCCCGGTTGCCTCCAAGATCAAGGACGGGCAGCGCATCCGCATCGATGCGCCAACCGTGATGACGCCATGAACCGGTGGACCCCGTTTGAGTGGATCACGGCCATCCGCTTCCTGAGGGAAGGCCGGATGCAGACGCTTTTCATCATCGTCGGCGTGGCGATCGGCGTCGCGGTCATCATCTTCATGTCGTCGTTGATGACCGGACTGCAGGCGAACTTCGTCAAGCAGATCCTGGCGTCGACACCTCACATCCAGATCGTCACGGCGGACCAGAAGGCACGACCGTTGCGGTCGGAAACTGGTCTGGTGGTCGCCGCGACCATCCAGCAACCAGCGCAGCGCCAGCGATCCATCGACCAGTGGCAAACCGTCATGCGGGTGCTGCGGGAGCGGCCCGATGTGGTGGCAGCGTCGGCCACAGTTTCCACCGCCGCACTCGCCGTCCGGGGTGACGCGAGCCGCTCGATCACCATCACCGGGATCGAGCCGGAGGTTTACTTCAAGATCGTCAGACTGCCCGACTACATCGTCCTTGGTCGCCCCGAGCTGGGAAGCGAAGACATCATCATCGGCACCGAACTGGCGAAGGAGCTGAGCGTCACCCTCGGCGACAAGCTGAACATCAGGGCTGGCAGCGGCGATGCGCGTGCGCTCACGATCCGGGCGATCTTCGATCTGGGCAACAAGGGCGCGAATCTCGGGTTGACCTACATGTCGCTCCGAACGGCGCAGACGCTCGCAGGCTTGGTCGGCGGCGTCACGGCCATCAATGTGAACCTCACGGACGCCTATGCCGCCGAAGATGTCGCCAAAGCTGTGCAGACATCGACAGGCGTTCAGGCCGACAGCTGGATCAAGACATTCGCGCAATTCTTCGAAATCCTCCGAACCCAGAACATCTCGTTCGGCTCCATCGAGTTTTTCGTCGGCCTTTCGGTTGCGTTCGGCATGGCGAGCGTCCTCGTCGTGTCGGTCATCCAAAGATCGAAGGACATCGGCATCCTGCGCGCCATGGGGACGACGCGCCCGCAGATCGTGCGCGTGTTCCTGCTGCAAGGCGGCGTGCTGTCCTTCTCAGGGGCGATTGTTGGCTCCCTGCTGGGCGCTGGCGGTGTGCTGCTGTTCCGCGCTGTCATCAGGCAGGCCGATGGTACGCAGCCGTTTCAACTGCTCATGGAGACACAGCTGTTCGTTACGGTGATCGTTCTGGCGACGATCACAGGCCTCGCCGCTGCCGTGGTTCCAGCCCTTCGCGCAGCCCAACTCGATCCCGTGGCGGCCATGCGTGGTTGATGACGTTCAAGCACGTGTCAATTACACGCCTCCTGCCGTCCTGCGGCTGGAAGCCGTGTGCAAGACCTACAACCTCGGCACAGCCGCCGAAGTGGAGGTGCTCCACAACATCGATCTGGTGCTGGAGCGCGGCGAGTTCGTCGCCCTCATGGGCCCGTCCGGCTCCGGCAAAAGCACGCTGCTGAACATCATCGGCCTTCTCGACAGGCCGACATCCGGAACGCTGTTCATCAATGGCGAGGATACCGGCGAGCTTGCGGACAAAGCGCTGACGAAACTGCGCGGGCACAGCATCGGCTTCGTGTTCCAAAGCCACTTCCTGCTTTCGGCCTTCACTGCGATCGAGAATGTGATGATGCCGATGCTGGTCGATCAGAAGTTCCCGAATGCCGCCATGCGCGCCCGCGCCCACGATCTTCTGTCCGAAATGGAACTGGACCCGTGGGAGAACAATCTCGCCAACAACATGTCAGGGGGCCAGCAGCAGCGCGTGGCCATCGCGCGTGGGCTGGCCATGAACCCTTCGTTGATCCTGGCGGATGAGCCCACCGGCAATCTCGACACGGTCTCGACCGACACCGTGTTCAAACTGATGCGCAAGGTGAATGTCGAGAACGGCACGACCTTCCTGATCGTGACACACAACCTCGATCTCGCGAAGCGTTGCGACAGGATCATCGAAGTCGTGGATGGGCGTATCGTTGGTCAGGCTTCGACGGAGGTCGTTTGACAAAGGTGTGGTGCAAATTTCAGCGATCAGTTTCCGTCGACCCTCGCGGTAAGACTACCGAAATTCTTACCTCATAGTGAAAATGCCTTGGCCATCCTTGATGATCCATTGCATAACATTGCTCATCTTATTGCTGGTTGGATCGGTTATATTACGCATCGGAGGTTTTAGTTGCGCTGGGATAGTCGGTATATCCACGGGCACCGCCCGCGTACCATGTTTCTCGCAACGGCACCGGTGCCAGCGGAACATCATTCTTGAAACGCTCAACGAGATCCGGGTTGGATAGGTAGGGAACCCCGAACGCCACCAGATCCGCCACCCCCGACCGCACCAAGGTTTCGGCGGCATCCTTGTTCAGGCCGCCATTTGCAATGATGACCCCGTCATAAAATTTGCGGAAATACCCGGCGGTGCCGTCTTTCAGGGCCGCAACAGGTGTTCCAGCAAGGTCGGTGTCGCTGTGCTGGAATTGAACGTACGCAATCTTCAGTTTGGAGACCTGCGCAACGAGGTGCTCATAGGTCGGAAGTGTTTGCGCCGTCGGGTGAAGGTCGCCCATCGACACCGCAGGACTGAGCTTCAGGCCAACCCGGTCATGCCGCCATTCGGAAGCCATTGCCTCCAGAATTTCCAGCGGAAACCGGCACCGGTTCTCGATACTGCCGCCGTAGTCATCGTCGCGGAGATTGAAACCGTCATTCAGAAATTCCGGGATCAGATATCCCACGGTGCCGTGCAATTCGACCCCGTCGAAACCAGCCTTCCGCGCAAGTCGAGCCGCGTTCGCATAGTCACCAATCGTCCGGGAGATATCTGCGAGCGTCATGGCCGCAGGCACAGGCGAGGGCTGAAACCCGCCGGGCGTAAAAACCTGCTGGTTCACACTGACTGCGGATGGAGCAAGCGGCAGCGAGCCGCCGAGCAGTTTGGGATGTGACACCGCCCCGCAATGACCGAGCTGCACGAAAATCCGGCCGCCAGTCTCGTGGACAGCGTCCGTCACGCGCTTCCAGCCCTCTGCTTGCGCTTCGGTGAAGAGTCCTGGAACGTTGATTGCACCGATTGCCTCACGGCTTGGCCAAGTTCCCTCCGTCAGAATCAGGCCGGCGGAGGCACGCTGCCGGTAATATTCGCTCTGGAGCGACGTCGGAATCAGCGCCGGGTTCTCCGTCCGCGCGCGAGACATCGAGGCCATGACGATGCGATTGGAAAGTTCGATTTCGCCGAGTTTGATCGGCTGGAACAGAACATCTTGTGACATGGCATTCCTATCTGGATGAGATCATGAAACGGGATTTGGCCATGCCGTTGGGTTTGGCGGACGGGTGGAAAATGACCTGCTCCCAATTTCCCGCCCGTCATCGGTCCGGATTGGCTTTGTTGGCCCCGTTCGAGGGTCGAGTAGCCAACTTCAGGGTTGCGCTTTGCGCTTGAAGAAATAGTGCAACACGAAATGCGCGGGTGAGACGACCGCGATGAGTTCCCAGCCCTCCGCCCCCAACTTGCTGAGTTCGCCGGAATCGAGAGTTTCTGTGACGGCGAGATAATCCCACTGCATCGTTCATCCTCCTGCTTGTTCTGGTCCCTTGGAGCGCTTTGCCGCTTCAGCATGCGATCGGTCAGTTTCGGAACCCAGCGATGCATCAGCCAGCGCCCGAGCTATTCGGTTTGAAGCTCCGCAACCTTGACGATCAGCTTGCCGAAGTTCTTGCCCTCGAGAAGCCCGATGAACGCCCCCGGCGCCTTGTCGAGACCATCGACGATGTCTTCCCGGTGCTTGATCTTTCCGACAGTCACCCAAGCGCTCATCTGCTTGAAAAACTCGCTGAAGCGCGGCCCGTAGTCGTCGAAGATGATGAAGCCCTGCATGGTGATGCGCTTGCGCAGGATCATGCCCATAAGCAGACCCAGACGGTCTGGCCCCGGCGGCAGGCTGGTGGCGTTGTAGCCGGCGATCATGCCACAGACCGGGATTCGCGCCTTTGGGTTGAGCAGCGGCATGACCGCATCGAATACGGCACCGCCGACGCTCTCGAAGTAGATGTCGATCCCTTTCGGACACGCCGCCGCGAGTTGCGCTGGCATGTCGGAGCCGCGGTGATCGATGCAGGCGTCGAAGCCCAATTCATCGACCACGTAGCGGCACTTGTCCGTCCCGCCGGCGATGCCGACCGCGCGGCACCCCTTGATCTTGGCAATCTGTCCGACAGCCGAACCAACTGCGCCGCTGGCGGCGGCGACCACGACCGTTTCATTTGCCTTTGGCTGGCCGATGTCGAGCAAGCCCATGTACGCCGTGAAACCAGGCATGCCGAGCACACCAAGCGCAAGTTGCGGCTCAGCCAAGCCGGCATCGATCTTGGTCAGCATCTTGCCGTCCGAAAGATCATATTGCTGCCATCCTGCAAATCCGAGAACCAGGCCGCCAATCTCGAAGGCCTCATTCTCGGAAGCGATCACGCGTGACACCGTGCCGCCAACCATCACGTCGTTCAAGGCAACTGGAGCCGCATAGGACGCCGCGTCGCTCATGCGTCCCCGCATGTAGGGGTCCAGCGACAGGTAGAGTGTCTGTGTGAGAACTTGTCCGGCTGCGGGCAGGATGACGTTCCGCTCGTCCAGCCGGAAGTTGCCTGCAGTCGGGGGGCCGTTGGGACGATTGTCGAGCAGTATTCGTCGATTTATGCGGCGTGCTTCAGGCATGGCGATGTCCTCGTTGAGGCGCGGAACAGCTCGGTGCGACTGTGAAGATCGAAGCGCCTGTTTTAGCCGCTGGCGACGACTGAACGGCAGGGCCGGAATCTACGCAGGCCAGTGTCGGCGCCAGCAGGAACCAGCCACGACAACAGGCCGAAACGCGCCATCGGTTTCGATCTCTGGGTAGTTTCCGAACCGTCTGCGCCGCCAAAGCTGCCGCTACGTTCGGATGAGCTTTGACTCCGGACCTGTCCCATGTGCGCAACTTACATACCCGCAACGGCCATACGAGCCTCATCCACAGGACGCCAGACATGACGCACGGGTTCACAAATGGCGATCCGCAACAACCGGTTGAGCAGCCTAATCTGCCGCCTGCACCGCTTGAGTTCCCGGCGGTCGAGCCCGAACCTGACGTGCCTCAACCCATGGAAGCGCCACCTGACGCGCCGGTTGAAGTTCCGCAACCGGGGCCGGCGCCGACAGGCACACCGCAAAGGGCGTGATCGGCCATAACTGCCGCATGAAGGCCGTGCAGGCTTGCATCGATGTTTGCCCCAGCCTTACTCATGAAACCGGCAGCGGCTTGAGATGGCTGGCTATCTCATGATTGGGAATTTTCGTCAGATCATTGGCGAACTCAGCGACGATCGTCGCGCGCACCTTGTCCGAGATGGCGCTGCGAAGATCGCCCAAAGTCGCAGGCGGCGCTGCGACGATCAGGCGGTGGTAGGCCCCCGCCTGCAGCCGTTCCGCGAGGATTTCGGCAAGATGGTTGGCGAACTTGGTTTTCTGGTCCCGGTGCGGGTCCGTCTTGGCCTCGATGGCAGAGCGCCGTGACCCCATCGAACTGAAGCTTCGACCCTGGCGATCCGTCACCAGATCACGCGTTGCGGAATGGTCGCCCTCAAACACAAGGCCATCGATGGCCGTCCATTCGTGCTGCGTAGCGGCAAGCGGTCCGTGATGCTCATCGCCATGGACAGGACCGTTGTTCACGAGGATGCGCGCACGCGCGCCGTCAGCGATCAAGGCCCAGGTTTCAAGCGGCTTCATAGGATCTCCCAAGCGTTGCGAGAAAAAGCGTTGCGAAAAGATTCATCGCGACGTGAATCTTAGCGGCAATGGCGATGGGCTGGTCAGGCTCGGAATCTACCCAGTTGCCACGGGCCATCCGCTCCGGTCCCCCAAGCAAACCACGCAAGCATTGCCATCTCTGGGTAGTTTCCGAACCTTCCGGATCGACTGCATGATTCTACGATTGGCAGTCGGTGGGGCAACTTTCTTGCACGCTTGCCGCGCCCACGACCGAAGTCTGCCGCGCCCACGACCGAAGTCGCCCGGACCTCTTCTGACAATCGACCATCATTCCACGAGCAGTCCATCCTCATGACCATCGCCGCCGCATCTGCCATCAACCTCGCCGCTGCAAAGCCCGATGCCTCCCGCAAGCTGCGCCTCGGCGCGCTTACGGCCATGGTCATCGGCTCGATGGTGGGATCGGGCGTGTTCAGCCTGCCGCAGAACATGGCGTCCGGCGCAGGCCCGCTGGCCATCCTGATCGGCTGGGGCATCACCGGTATCGGCATCCTTGCGCTGGCGCTGGTCTACCAGGGACTTTCGCGGCGCAAGCCCGACCTCAACGCCGGACCATATGCCTATGCCAAGGCCGGGTTCGGTCCGTTCATCGGCTTCAACAGCGCCTGGGGCTACTGGATCTCGGCCTGGGTCGGCAATGTGTCCTATGCCGTGGTGATGTTCAGCGCCTTGTCGTACTTCGTCCCCGCCTTTGGGGAGGGAAATACCTGGCAGGCCATCCTTGGCGCGTCGGTCGTGCTGTGGCTGATCCATGCGCTCGCCCTGTCAGGAGTGCGGCAGGCTGCGCTGGTCAATCTCATCGCCACCATCGCCAAGATCGCGCCGATCATCCTGTTCATCGGCATCGCCGTCGTCGCGTTCAGGATCGATCTGTTCGCGCTCGACTTCAGCGGTGCGCAGAACACAAGCCTCGGCAGCATCATGGCCCAGGTGAAGAGCACGATGCTGGTTACGCTTTGGGTCTTCATCGGCATCGAGGGGGCCAGCGTCTACTCCTCCCGCGCCGAGCGGCGGCAGGATATCGGGGCCGCGACCCTGCTGGGGTTCGCCGCGTGCCTTGGCCTTTACGCACTGGTGTCGTTGCTGTCCTTGGGCATCCTCAACCAGCCGGAACTGGCCGCGCTGAAGAACCCGTCCATGGCCGGTGTGCTGGAGCACATCGTCGGGCGCTGGGGCGCGGTCGTCATCAACGTGGCCCTGGTCGTTTCGGTGCTGGGCGCTTTCCTGAGCTGGACGTTGCTGGCGGCGGAAGTGCCCTATGTCGCGGCCAGGGACGGCACCATGCCGCGCTTCTTCGCACGCGAGAACGCGCAAGGCGCGCCCGATATCTCGCTCTGGGTCACCAACGGGCTGGTGCAGGCGTTTCTGATCCTCACTTACTTCGCCAACAGCACCTATCAGGCGCTGTTCTCCATCGCCTCGGTGGCGATCCTGGTGCCGTATGTGTTCTCTGGCGCCTACGCTGCGAAAGTCGCGCTGGGCCGAGACGGATACGCGCTTGGCGAAAGCACTGCGCGTGATCTCGCGGCAGGCCTGGTCGCCACGCTCTATGGCGCCTGGCTGGTTTATGCCGCTGACCCGAAATATCTCTTCATGGCCGCGATGCTCTATGTGCCGGGCATCATCTTCTACGTCATGGCGCGCAGGGAAACCGGCGAGAAGACCTTCACCCCACTGGAAAGCGCAATTGCGTTGGCTCTGGTGATCGCGGCCGGATCTGCCGCTTACCTGCTTTGGACCGGCGCGATCAGCCCGCTCGCAGGCAACGCCCCGGCGGTGGCGTCATGAACAAGGCGTTCGAACGATCTGCAAGACCAGACGCTGCGTCGCATCCGGGCGTTCATTCCGAAATCGGCCGCCTGCGCGAGGTGATGGTCCACCGGCCAGATCTCAGCCTACAGCGGCTGACCCCGGACAACTGCAAGGCTTTGCTGTTTGACGACGTGCTCTGGGTCAAGAAAGCCCGGCAGGAGCATGACGCTTTTGTCGACGCGCTCCGCGAGCGTGCCGTCACCGTGCTCGATTTCGGCACCATGCTGGCGGAGACGCTTGCCAATCCCGACGCGCGCAAATGGCTGCTGGATCGGCGGATCGATGCGGCATCCGTCGGCAGCGACATGATGGGCGAACTGCGCGGCTGGCTTGACGGGATGACCGCGCCGGAACTGGGGCGGTTCCTGATCGGCGGCATCGCGCGGGCCGAACTTCCCTTCATGCCATCAGCGCTTGGCGGGCTGGCCATGGAGCCGCAGGATTTCATTCTGCCGCCGTTGCCGAACCAGTTGTTCACGCGCGACACATCCTGCTGGATCTATGGCGGCGTGACGATCAACCCGATGTACTGGCCGGCCCGCCGGCCTGAAGCCGCCAATGTCGCGGCGGTCTACACATTTCATCCCCGCTTCGCGGCGGCGAAATTCGAAACCTGGACCAATTTCTCCGGCGCGACGCCTGGCATCGAGACGCTTGAAGGCGGCGACGTGATGCCGCTGGCCGATGGCATCGTGCTGATCGGCATGGGCGAGCGCACGACGCCGCAGGCCGTCTCCGCGCTTGCAACCCGGCTTTTCGCCAGGGGCGCCGCCACGCGCGTCATTGCCGCTCTGATGCCGGGTGACCGGTCGTTCATGCACCTCGACACGATCTTCACCTTCATCGACCGCGATCTGGTGACGTCGTTTCCCCCCGTGGTCGACCGCATCCGCACATTCTCTCTGCGGCCCGGCAAGGCTGACGGCAGGCTTCATGTCACGACGGAAAAAGACCCATTCCTGTCGGTGCTGCAGCAGGCGCTCGGCGTCGAAAAGCTGCGCGTGATCGCGACCGGCGGCGACGCCTATGAGGCCGAGCGCGAACAGTGGGACGATGGCAACAACCTGCTCGCCATCGAGCCAGGCGTGGTCATCGCCTATGACCGCAACGTCTACACCAACACGCTGCTGCGCAAGGCGGGAGCGGAAGTCATCACCATCAGCGGTTCAGAACTGGGGCGCGGGCGCGGCGGCAGCCGTTGCATGTCCTGCCCTGTGCGCCGAGACCCGTTGTGATGCAGGCAGCAAGGACACCATCATGCCAATGAACCTGCGCGGACGCAGCATCCTCACGCTGGAAGAGCTGTCTCCGGACGAAGTCCGTTTCTTGCTTCGGCTGGCTGCTGATTTGAAGGAAGCGAAACGCGCGGGAACCGAAGTGCAGCAATTGCGCCGGAAGAACATCGCGCTGATCTTCGAGAAGGACTCGACCCGCACGCGAACGGGTTTCGAGGTAGCAGCCTACGACCAGGGCGCGCATGTCACCTATCTCGGACCTTCCGGCAGCCATATCGGCCACAAGGAAACCATGAAGGATACGGCCCGCGTACTGGGCCGCATGTATGACGCCATAGAATATCGCGGTTTCGCGCAGACCATCGCCGATGAGCTTGCCGCCCATGCCGGCGTGCCGGTCTACAACGGGCTGACCAACGAGGCGCACCCCACGCAGGTGCTCGCCGATTTCATGACGATGCGCGAATTCACCCACAAGCATCTGTCGGATTGCACGCTGGCGTTTCTGGGCGACGGGAAAGACAACGTGGCGCACACGCTGGCGGTGGGCTGCGCGAAAGTCGGCATCGACATGCGGATTGCCGCGCCGCGCAGCCTGTGGCCGGAGCACGCGTTCGTTTCCGGCACTAATGCCGAAGGCAAGCCGAACGGCGGAAGCCTGACATTGACCGACAACGTCAAAGAGGCTGTCGCCGGTGCGGACTTCATCTACACCGACGTCTGGCTGTCCATGGGCGAAGCGGAAGACGCTTGGGGCAAGCGCATCGAGGCGCTGGCGCCCTACCGCGTCACGCGCGAGGTCATGGCCGCATCCGGCAATCCCCACACCAAGTTCATGCATTGCCTGCCTGCGTTCCACAACGCCGACACGGAGGTCGGCGCGGACATCAAGGACCGCTACGGCATCGACTGCATGGAGGTCACGGAGGAGGTGTTTGAGTCATCCGCCTCCATCGTCTTCGATCAGGCCGAGAACCGCATGCACACCATCAAGGCGATCCTCGTCGCCACGATTGCGGGTTGACGGCCATGCGGATCGTCGTCGCCCTCGGCGGAAACGCCCTCCTGAAGCGCGGCGAGCCGATGACGGCGGAGCAGCAGCGCATCAACGTTCGCCATGCCGCCAAGTCGCTGGCTGCACTGATCGAGGCTGGCCATCAGATCGTCGTCACCCATGGCAACGGCCCGCAGGTCGGCCTGCTGGCGCTGCAAGCCGCAGCCGGACCTCCCGACGGAGTGCATCCGCTCGACCTATTGGGCGCACAGACCGAAGGCATGATCGGCTACATGATCGAGCAGGAATTGGGCAACCTGCTGCCGGACAGCGCGTTGATCGCGACTCTGCTGACGCAGGTGCGCGTCGACGCGGACGATCCGGCTTTCCGCAACCCAACAAAACCCATCGGTCCGACCGTCGATGAACTCACGGCGGAACACACCACAGCCCATCGCGGCTGGACATTTGCGCCCGAGGGTGAGCGCTGGCGCCGCGTGGTCCCCTCACCGGTTCCGCTGGAGATCTTCGAGCTGCGCGTGATCAAGATGTTGGTGGAGCGCGATGTCGTCGTCATCTGCACGGGGGGTGGCGGCATCCCGGTGATCGCGCAGAAGGACGGCAGCCTCATCGGCGTCGAGGCCGTCATCGACAAGGACCGCGCCAGCGGGCTCCTGGCAGCGCAACTCAACGCGGACATGCTGCTGCTGCTCACGGATGTCGACGCAGTCTACGCGGACTTCGGGCAACCCAATGCACGCAAGATCGCCAACGTTGGCGCTGAGACACTGAAGCCGGACGACTTCGCGAGTGGATCGATGGGGCCGAAGATCGGTGCCTCGAAGCTGTTCGCGTCGTCGGAAGGCCGAACGGCAGGCATCGGCCGCCTGGAGGACGCGATGGCGATCCTCGCGGGCATGTCAGGCACGACGGTGACGGCCGGCGGCGGCCCTGTTCGCTTCCGTGCAGCCGTTATCAAGACTTAAGGCCCGAACGAAGGAGCCCCGTTCAGGTCGCTTGTCGATGGGCTCGAATGCCTTGTTTCAAACGAGGCAGGATTGAAACTCAATGGAGATTACCATGCGAAACTCTCTCGTGCTTGCCGCCGTCACCTTGGGTCTGATCGCCATGCCGGCGTTCGCCCAGAACACCGGCACAACGGTCATGTCTGCTGACTTGTCCGCTCTACCCCAAGCCTGCCAAGCTGCCCTGAAGGACATCAAGATGCCGCAGATGATGGGCGGCATGGATATGTCCAGGATGATGGGCGGCATGGGTGCGTCCACCACGGATCATGCGGCCATGACCGAAGCCCAGAAGGCCTCGATGCAGGCGATGATGAAGATGCACATGCCGATGATGATGACCCACCAGATCAAGGACGTCGACCTCGCCTTCAACTGCGGGATGATCGTCCACCATCAAGGCGCCATCGATATGGCCAACATCGAGATCAAGTTCGGCAAGGACGCGATGTCGAAGGCGATGGCCGAAAAGATCATCAAGGACCAGAAGGCCGAAATCGCGGAGATGACCGCGCGGGTCGAGAAGATGAAGGCCAACTGAGCCTGCCCTAGCGGCGGCCCAGTCCCCGCCAACGCAAGGTTTTTTTCGCGGCCCAGTCTCCCGATGATCGGAGTTAGGGCCCCAAGCTTTCACCAGAAGTTCGCCTCGCATCGGACAATCAATGCGGGGCGACATTGAAATGGCTCGAACATGACGCAGCAACAACACGACGTCGACGTTCACCCCACAGCGCGGGGTGTTCGGGAACTCAACTCACGCCGAGCCCTTGGATGCACCGCCATTGTTTGCGACGCGGTCGCCGCAAACAATGGCGGGCATTGCGTCCTTCACGGGGTGACTGCGTTCGCGATCCTCGTTCTGTGGACCTTGCCGGCTGAGGCCCATGTGAAATGGTTCGCACCCTACATCGTCGGCGCGGCACCGCAGCCGCTGATGAACACGTTGACGAACATCTGGTTCTGGTTAGGTCTCGGGCTGGTGCTCGCTTTCTTCATCGCCGCCCGCGCTGTGGAAAAATCAGCCGCCGGCGAAAACATCCTGCGCTTTCTCGACAAGCTCAGCGATCCGCTCTGGAAGCGGCTGGACGATTTCGTCCGGGTCGTGATCGGTGCGTTCTTCGTGGCGATTTTCGCGGTGGGCGGCGTATACCTGACGCCTGACCTCAAGACGCCGAGCGAATGGATTTCCTGGGCGCAGCTGTTGATCGCCGCGGCCATCTTCTCGCGCAAGACCCAACCCCTTGCAGCCGCAGGCATCATCGGCCTTTGGCTGCTTGCGCTGCGCGATTACGACATCTTCCACCTGCTCGATTATCTCGCGCTGGGCGTGGGAGTGGCCACGTACTTGGTGCTTGAAGCATCAAGCAACGAGGAATGGCGCAAGCATCGCTTCGAAGCCTTGCGCTGGGGCGTCGCTATTGCGCTGATGTGGTCGAGCCTTGAAAAGTTCGCGTACCCTGACTGGTTCTATCCGCTCGTGCTGGAGAAGCCGTTCCTGACCTTCGGCATGCCGCGCGATGTATTCATCCCGATGGCTGGCGTTGCCGAATTCACCATGGGCTTTGGCCTCCTGTGGACACCGCTCATCCGCAGGTTGTCGGCGATCACGCTGTTCATCATCTTCAATGCCGCTGTTTATCCCTTCGGGCGCATCGACCTTGTCGGACACGCACTGATCATGGCCATCATCGTGGCCATCGCGGCGGATCACACGCGTGAGGTGACGTTCCTTCCGGCAGTCAAGAAATCGCTGGCGGGTATCCCCGCGGGTCTAGTCACGACAATCACGCTCTTTGCCGTCAGCTACTGGGGTCTGCATGTCGCGCTCTACGGCATGAACGGCGCGAGCTTGCCGCCAACTCCCGGCGTGACGACACATACCCCCAGCCAGGAGCATCCGCACGGCGCCGACGGCAAGCCGAAGTGACCGGACCGAACATCCGAGTGAGCAATGATGAGGCTTGGCATGCGTCCTCAGCCGACGAAGCCGCACGCAAGCTAAGCTCGCACGTCACCGACGGCGTTGCCGAGGCGGAGGCGGTCCGGCGGCTGGAACGCCATGGCCGCAATGCGCTTGCGAAGGCGAAGCAGCGCTCGCTTCTGGCCATCATCGCCTATCAATTCCGCAGCCTCATCGTCGGACTGCTCTTCGCGGCGGCCGGCGTGGCGCTTGCGCTCGGCGAGGTCATCGAGGCCGCCGCCATCCTCGTCGTCATCCTGTTGAATGCGCTGATCGGCTTCGCGACCGAATGGAAGGCGGCGAGCGCCCTTGCCGGATTGCGCGAGCAGGCCGTGCTGGTCGCGCGCGTCGTGCGGGATGGCGCCGAACGCCAGCTGGCCGCTGAAGAACTTGTGCCTGGCGACATCGTCCTGTTGTCCGCGGGCGACCGCGTTCCAGCTGACGGGCGGCTCGTGGAGCAAGCGCAGCTGCAGATCGACGAGGCCGCTTTGACTGGCGAGTCGCTACCGGTCGCGAAATCCGCCGACGCGGTTGTTCATCACGACGCGCCGCTCGGCGACCGGGTCACCATGGCGCACATGGGAACCGGCGTGAGCGCCGGGCGGGCGCGCTTTATCGTGACCGCCACTGGCTCGAACACCGAAATGGGCAAGATCGACACGCTCATCGACGGCGTCGGCGAACACGGGACGCCGCTCGAAGCGAAGCTCGCCGAACTCAGCCGGGCGCTGCTGTTCATCGTTCTCGGCCTGTGCCTGCTCATCGTCCTGGTGGGCTGGCTGCGCGGCATCGAGCTGCTGTTCATGGTCGAGGTCGGCATTTCGCTTGCGATCGCGGCAGTGCCCGAGGGTCTGCTCGCGGTCACGACCATGACGCTCGCGGTCGGAATGCAACGCATGGCCCGCATGAACGCGCTCGTCCGCCGGTTGCCCGCCGTCGAAGCGCTTGGCTCCACCACGGTGATCTGCTCGGACAAGACCGGCACGCTGACGAAGAATGAGATGACGGTGCGGGCCTTCGACATCGCGTCGCGACGCTTCGATGTCACCGGCGCGGGATACACGCGGAGCGGAGACTTCCAGGAGCAAGGGCGAAAGGTCGATTTCGGGCTGAAATCGATCGAGCACGAACCACTGCGGCTCGCGCTCAGGATCGGGGCGTTGTGCAATGACGCAAAGCTCGTGCGGTCTGGCCAGGAAACGACCGTCTTGGGTGATCCGACCGAAGCCGCATTGATCGTCGCGGCCGAAAAGGCTGGGTGCGACCTTGAAGAGCTTGGCCGTGCCTATCCGCGCGTCCGCGAACTGCCCTTCAACAGCGACACGAAGCTGATGGTCACGGTGCACAATACGCCGGACGGGTCGGTCATCGCCTACATGAAGGGCGCGCCGGGTGCTATCCTTGAGGCATGCAACGCGTTTGAGGACGCCGGAAGCGTTCATGCGATGTCGCCTGAGAAACTGAAAGGCGCTCGTGCCACCAATGACGCGATGGCGGCTGAGGCGTTGCGCGTGCTTGGCCTGGCTTATCGCGTGTTGCCGGACAGCTATGTCGATGCCGACCTGCTGAAAGAGCTGACCTTCGTTGGTTTTGTGGGGATGATCGATCCGTTGCGCGACGAAGCCCGCGACACGATCGCCATCTGCCGCAAGGCCGGCATCCGCGCTGTCATGATCACGGGCGATCAGCAGGCGACGGCGGCCCAAATCGCCCGGCAGCTTGGGCTCGATGCCGATGCGGGCGGCAAGCCGCTGCGCAGCGTGCATGCGAGCGGACTCAAGGACCTCGATGCAGACGGCTGGGACAAGGTTGTGGCCGACGCGTCGGTGTTCGCGCGGGTGTCGCCCGAGCACAAGCTGCGGATCGTCGAAGCGTTGCAAAACCAGGGCCACGTCGTCGCCATGACGGGCGACGGCGTCAACGATGCCCCCGCGTTGCGCAAAGCCGACATCGGCATCGCCATGGGGATCCGCGGCACCGAGGTCGCCAAGGAGTCGGCGGACATCGTGATCACGGACGACAACTTCGCGACCATCGTCGCGGCGATCGAGCAGGGGCGGATCATCGTCAACAACATCCTGCGCTTCATCCAGTATCTGTTCTCCTGCAACTTCGCTGAAATCGTGACGGTCTTTGCAGCGATCATGCTGGGTTGGCCGTTGCCGCTCGGCGTGATGCAGATCCTCTGGCTCAATCTGGTCACCGACATCTTCCCAGCCATGGCGCTCGCCTTGGAGCCTTCGGCGCCCGACGTCATGAACCGCCCTCCCCGTGACCCGAAAGAACCGCTGATGACGCCACGCTTCGGCTGGCTCATCATATGGCAGGGGTTGCTGCTTGGTGGTTGCACTCTTGCCGCATTCGCGGTCGGCATGCAGTGGCATGGCTCGGACGGAGCCGGCCTCCGTCATGCTGTCACGATCGCGTTCATGACGCTGGCGCTGGCGCAGGTGTTCCATGCCTTCAACGTGCGCTCGAAGACGCGGTCGGCATTCTCGGCCGGGCTATTCACGAATCCCTGGCTTTGGGCCGCCACGGCGTTGTGCATCGTCCTCCAGCTCGCAGCGGTGAATGTGCCGTTCCTGCAAGGCATTCTGCAGACGGTTCCGCTCACGGGCGCAGATTGGGCGCTGGTCGCGGCGGCATCGTTGACACCGGTTGTCGTCGTCGAAATCGTTAAGTCAATCACGCGAGGATTAGGGCGCTCGCACTGAGTGCGTTCCAATGGCTCCCACGCCGTTCCACAACGTGATGCTGGCGCTGGCCATGGTTCTTGGACGCTTCGCGGCTACATCATCCCGATTCTGGCGATCGCGGGCTCGCTGGCGGCGAAGAACCCAGCATCCGCGACCGCCGCAGCTTTCCCACGCATGGGACCGTATTCGTCGTGCTTCTCATCGTCACCATCGCGATCGTCGGCGCGCTCACCTTCCTGCCAGCCGCATCTACTTCGGGGCGTCGTCGTCCTGCTCGTTGATGCCGCGCCAGGCTGCGCCGTCGAGGTCTTCGAATTGGCCGGAGCGCATGGCCCAGAGAAAGGCCGCGAGGCCAAGGCCGCCCAGGCCAAGAGCCAGGGGCATGAGATAGACCAGCACGTTCACGGCGTCTGCGCTCCGACTTTTGGGCCGCCGTCGCCTCGCGCCCGGAGCGCGTTCAGCATCACGGCCAGCGACGAGCCGGACATGGCAAGTGCCGCCACGAGAGGGGTGGCATGGCCGGAAATGGCGATCGGAACCGCCACGATGTTGTAGATCACCGAGAACCAGAGATTCTGCATCATCAGAGCCCGTGCCTTCCGCGCGATGACGACGGCCTGGGCCGCCGGCCGCAGCCTCTGCCCCAGAAGCAGGAAATCGGCCTGGGCCTGAGCCATGTGCGTGGCGGAGATCGGCGCCATCGAGACGTGAGCGGCCGCAAGTGCGGGCGCATCGTTGATGCCGTCGCCGATCATCAGCACCTGCCGCCCTTCGGCCTTGAGCGCCTCCAGCCGTTCAACCTTGCCGGCAGGGGTCGCGCCGGCCTGCCAGCGTGCCACGCCGAGCTGCCGCGCCGCGGCCTCGACAGGCAGGGACCGATCGCCCGAGACGATCTCCAATGAGAGCCCGAGATCGCGCAAGCTGGCGACGGCGTCGGCGGCGTCGGCGCGAAGGGGCTGCCGGATCGCGAACACTGCTTTGGCGTCGCCATCCGTGAACGCCACGAAGGATGCGTCCGGATAGGCCGTGGCGAGCCCCGCCGCTTCGGTCTCTGCATCGCAGAAGGCAGCGCTTCCCAGCTTCAGCACCTTGCCGTGGTCGCATGCCGAAACGCCTTCGCCCGGCCGCTCGCGCGCGGTGGCGTGCGGTTCGGCGTCCTTGGCGAGCGCGGCCAGGGGAGCCGCCAGGGGATGCCTGCTGGCGAGGGCGAGACGGGCCGCGCGCTGCACCAGATCCGGCGGGAGATCGCCCAGATTGGCGATGACGGTCGATGGAAGGGTCAACGTGCCCGTCTTGTCGAGCACCGCCGCGTCGACCGCCGCAAGGCGCTCCAGCGCATCGCCTGCATTGGTCAACACGCCGACCCGAAAGAGCGCGCCTGCCGCGACGACCTGCACGGCGGGAATGGCGAGGCCGAGCGCGCAAGGGCACGTGATGATCAGCACCGTGATGGCGATGACCAGGGCCTCGGACCATGGCAGGCCCCAGGCAAGCCAGCCGAGAAATGTGAGGAGGGCGGCCGTGTGCACGAACGGGGCGTAAAGCTGCGCCGCCCGGTCGGCGAGCTTGACATAGTCTCCCCGCGCTTCGGTGGCCTTGGCCAACAGGCGTTCGACATCGGCAAGCAGGGTGCCGGTGTGCGGCTTCAGCACACGGACCGACAGAAGGCCGCTCAGGTTCATCGTGCCGGCGAAGACGTGGTCGCCTGGCCGGACGGCATGATGGGCTGTCTCTCCGGTCACAAGGCTCTGGTCCAGATCGGAAGAGCCCTGCTCCACCACGCCGTCGAGGCCGATGCGCATGCCCGGCTGGACGACGATCAGGTCGCCCGGCTCGGCCATGTCGATGGCGATCTCGCGCACGCCGCCGTCCGGGAAGCGCTTGACGACGCTTTCGGCCCGCAAGGCCGCTAGATTTGCAGCGACGGCGCGGGTGCGGCTCTGCATGGCCTGGTCCAGCACGCGGCCGATGAGCAGGAAGAAGATCAGCATCACGGCGCCGTCGAAATAGGCGTGCTCGCCATGGTTCAGCGCCTCGACGACGGACATGCCCAGCGCCAGCATGATGCCGAGCGAGATCGGCACATCCATGTTGATCCGTCCACGCTTCAGCGCGCCAATGGCGCTGTCGAAGAACACGCGGCCGGAATAGGCCGCCGTCGGCAGCGCGATCAAGGCGGAGACCCAGTGGAAGAACGTGCGCGACACGGCGTCGAGCCCCGTCTCGTGGCCGGCCCAGACCACGACGGACAGCAGCATGATGTTCATGGCGGCGAAGCCGGCCACGCCAAGCGCCCGCACGAGCCTGCGCTGCTCCACGTCCGCCGCATCATCCTTGCGGACCGGCGAGAACGGATGCGCGGTGAAGCCGAGGTCCGAGAGCCGCCCGATCACTTGGGACGGGCTGGCCTCGCTGGAGCGGAACGCCACGCGCAGGCGCCTGTCGGTGAAGTTGAGCCGCGCCCGGACGACGCCCGGCAGCGCGGCCATCTCGCGCTCTATGGTGGCGATGCAGCCGGCGCAGCGGATGCCGTCGACGGCAAGCTCGATTTCAGACGTGGCGTGATCGACCGGTTTCAGGAAGCCTTCAAGGCGGTCGCGCACCTGAAGCGCAGCATTGCCCACCGATCAGCCCTCCACCATGATGCGGTTGCGCGAGACGAAAGCAGGCGTTGCGGCCGCAGGTCCGGCGGCCCCGGGCTGGTCGACGCGCAGCACCAATGTCCAGGCGCCAGCCGCCAGCCCCTCCACGAGCGCCTCGTAATGGCCGGGCCGCGTCTCGACGAGCGTCAAGGCGCGGTCAAGCTGGCGGGTCGCGGGATGTGCGAGGACGGCCCTGACAGCGGCCCCCGCAAGGGGCGCATTGGCGGAGGACAAGATGTCCGCAGCCACCAGCGTGCCGTCCGGCTTGCGGGCGACGCTGGCCTCGATGCGCCAGCCGCGCGCTGCCTGGGCGGCGGCGGCCTCGATGCTGGAATTGTAGGCCTGGCTGACATCGTAGCCGTTGCGCGCGTCCAGCCCCGGCATTGTCCGGATCGCCTGGCTCATCATCAGCCCGTTGACCCCGGCGACGACCGCGAAGAACAGCGCCATCGCGGCGAGGACGTGCCGGCCTGTCAATATAAACGAGCTTGCCGCCGAAGCCGGCGGCCGCTTCTGGCACGGGGTCGCCTCGATGGGATCAAATGGCATCAGGACACCTCCGCAGCAGCACATATCGACGTTCCACCTGTTGCTCAGGGCGCAAAGAAGTTCTCCCTGGCGACCGCAACCTCGCCGAAAGCGAGATCGGATGCCTTGATCTGGATCATTTGCGACGGGCCCACGGCCATGCGGCGCGGCATCGACACGAACAGCCGGACGTCGATGGCGGCGTCGGCCGGCGCCTCGACGATGGCGCGCCAGTCGCTGGCCGGCAGGGCTCCGGACACTTCGATGGTGGTCCCCGCGGGACCATCGACAGTGAGGGCGACGAGGCGGCTTTCGCTGCGCTTGTTGGCGATGCGCAGATTGTATGCGTTGCGGATCGAGCCGTCGCGCAGCGTGGTGAAAAGGGGCGTGCGCTCGTGGGTGGCGCTGACGTCCAGCAGGCTGCGCGTGGCCAGCTGCACCAGCATCGCGCCGCCGACGAGTGAGATGATCGCGGCGTAGAGGACGGTGCGCGGCCTGACCAGCCTGCGCCGGGGCGGCGTGAGGCCCGCGGCCCTTGCATCGACGGCTGCCTCGGTGTCGTATCCGATCAGTCCGATCGGCCGCCTGATCTTGGCCATCACGTCGTCGCAGGCATCGATGCAGAGCCCGCACTGGATGCAGCCGAGCTGCGCGCCGTCCCGGATGTCGACGCCTGTCGGGCAGACCGCCACGCATTGATGGCAATCGATGCAGTCTCCCGCCGGCTCCCCAGCCTCTCGCAGCCTCGCCGCTTGCTTGACCGAGACGCGGGGCTCGCCCCGGTCATGGCGATAGGTCACGTTGAGCGCGTCCGCATCGGTCAGAGCCGCCTGGATGCGCGGCCAGGGGCACATGTAGAGGCACACCTGCTCGCGCATGTGGCCGGCCAGAAGATACGTCGTGCCGGTCAGGATGCCGATCCAGAGATAAGCCGTCATGGGGGCCTGAAAGGTGGCCAGATCCTTCACCAGCGTCGGCGCGTCGGCGAAGTAGAGAACCCATGCGCCGCCGGTCCACCAGGCGATCAGCAGCCAGCCCGTGTGCGTCGCGGCCTTGCGCCAGATCTTGTCGAACGACCATGGCGCAGCGTCGAGCCTGATGCGCTCGCGCCTGTCGCCCTGGAAAAAGCGCTCGACCTGCATGAACAGGTCGGTCCACACGGTCTGCGGGCACAGATAGCCGCACCAGATGCGGCCCGCGACCGCATTCATCAGGAACAGGATGATGGCGGCGAGGACAAGCAGTCCCGTAAGGTAGTAGACCTCCTGCGGCCAAAGCTCGATGAAGAAGAAATAGAAGCGCATGCGTTCAAGGTCGATCAGGACCGCCTGGTCAGGCAGGCCGGCGCCGCGGGTCCAGCGCACGAACGGCAGGAAGTAGTAGATGGCCATGCCGGCCAGCAGCAGCGTCCACTTGATGTTCCGGAACCGCCCCGCGACGCTTTGCGGATAGACCTTCGGCGCTGGCGCATAGAGCGGAATGCCGTCGCGCGGGTCATGCTCCGGCTCGGCCGCTCGCCCGGAAGCCATGTCCGTCACTGGCCGCCGCCCAGCGAGTGGACATAGACGGTGAGGGCCTTGATCGTCACCGGATCCAGCCTGGCGCCCCATGCCGGCATGACGCCGCCGCGCCCGTTGACGAGGCCTTCCGTCATGGCCTGGCGCGAGGAGCCGTAGAGCCAGATGGCGTCGGTGAGGTCGGGCGCGCCAAGCTCCTGATTGCCCTTGCCAGCTTGGCCATGGCAACTCGCGCAGTTGGCGGCGAAGACCTCCCTGCCCTTGGCAGGGTTTGCGGACGTCCCGACATCGAGGCCGGCGATGGAGCGGACATGCTCGACCGCCTCGGCGATCTCGTCGCGCTTGAGCATGCCGGTGCGGCCGAAGGCGGGCATGGCGCCGACACGGGTTTCGGTGGCCTGCTCCCAGCGGATGCCGTGCAGGAGCGTCCTCTCGATGTCTTCGAGCTTGCCGCCCCAGATCCATTCGTCGTCGATCAGGTTGGGATAGCCTGCTGCGCCCACTCCGGCCCCGCCATGGCAGGGCGCGCAGTTGTCGCCGAACGCCGCCCTGCCCCGCGCCATCGCGATGCGTTGAAGGCCGGCATCTGCGCGGATCTCGGCAAGCGAAGCGGTCGACAGTCCCGCAGCCTGCGCATTGCGCAACATGGCCAGCTTCGCGAGTTCCTCGCCCACTTCGGCGCGGCTCGAGTAATTGATGACGCCTGCGGTGTGGGAGGTGATCAGCGGCCAGGCCGGATAGACCACCCAGTATCCGACCGACCAGACGATCGTGAGGTACAGCGTCCACAGCCACCAGCGCGGCAGGGGCGTGTTGAGCTCGCGGATGCCGTCCCACTCGTGGCCCGTCGTCGCGGTGCCGGTGACGTGGTCGACATGGGGCTTCTCATGTTGCTGCGCCATGGCTCAGTCCTCGTTCAGCGGCGTGCGGGCGGCGCGCTCGAAGCGGGCGCGATTGCTCGGCCAGAGGGCATAGGCAACGACGCACAGGAACATCGCGACGAAGTAGACCAGGCCGACCGATTGGGCGAACCCGGCAAGATAGGCGTACATGCTGGCCATGGGGCTCACCTCAGATTGGCTTTGTTGTCGTACAGCTTGAAGTCGACGAGCGTGCCGAGCATCTGCAGGTAGGCGATCAGCGCGTCCGCTTCGGTGATCTCGCGGGAGCCGGCATTGAACTTGCGGACCTCAGCCTTCGGATAGCGCGCGGCGAAGGCGCTTGCCGCCGCGCTCTCCGGATCGACCTGCGTGCGCACGTCGCTCCGGGCGTTCGCGATCATCTCGTCGGTGTAGGGCACGCCGGAGGCGCGGTTGACCTTCAGTTCGGTCTCGATGTCGTCGAACCGCAGCGTGGTCCGGGCGAGGAACGGATAGCCCGGCATGATCGACTGTGGCACGAGCGAGCGCGGATCGACCAGGTGGCGGAGCTGCCAGTCATCCGAATACTTGCCGCCGACGCGCGCAAGGTCAGGCCCGGTGCGCTTCGAGCCCCATTGGAATGGCTTGTCGTACATGCTCTCGGCGGCAAGCGAGAAGTGGCCATAGCGCTCGACCTCGTCGCGCAGCGGCCTGATCATCTGGCTATGGCAATTGTAGCAGCCTTCGCGGACATAGATGGCCCGGCCGGCAAGCTCCAGCGGGGTGTAGGGCCGCATGCCGACGACCTTCTCGATCGTGGACTGCAGGTAGAACAGCGGCGCGATTTCGACGAGCCCGCCGATCGACACCACGATGAGGATGCCGATGATCAGGATGATCGAGTTGGTCTCGAAGATCTTGTGCCTGGCCCATAGCGATTTGCGAGGCTTGGAGGGAGGTGCGGCGGCGGTCATGGGGACTCGTCTCACTCTGCTGGAACGATGGAGGGCGACGATGCGGGCATGTCCTCCTGGCGCTGTTGGCCCCGGACCGTCATCCAGAGATTGAAGGCCATGATCAGCGCTCCGGCGAGGAACAGGCCGCCGCCCATGGCGCGGATGACATAGTAGGGGTGCATCGCGGCGGTGGTCTCCACGAAGGAGTATTCGAGGAACCCGAGCGAGGTGTAGGCCCGCCACATCAGGCCCTGCATGATGCCGGAGACCCACATCGCGCTGATGTAGAGCACGATGCCGATGGTCGAGACCCAGAAGTGCCACTCGACCATCTTGTTCGAGTACAGCCGCTCCTTGTTCCAGAGCCAGGGCACGAGGCAGTAGATCGCGCCGAAGGAGATGTAGCCGACCCAGCCCAGCGCGCCGGAATGCACGTGGCCGATCGTCCAGTCGGTGTAATGGCTCAACGAGTTGACCGCCTTGATCGACATCAGCGGGCCTTCGAAGGTACTCATGCCGTAGAAGGCGAGGCTGACCACCATCATCCTGAGCACCGGGTCGGTGCGCAGCTTGTCCCAGGCGCCGGCAAGCGTCAGCATGCCGTTGATCATCCCGCCCCACGACGGCATCCACAGCATGATCGAGAACGTCATGCCGAGCGTCTGCGCCCAGTCGGGCAGCGCCGTGTAATGCAGGTGGTGCGGCCCGGCCCAGATGTAGAGGAAGATCAGCGACCAGAAGTGGACGATCGACAGCCGGTAGGAATAGACCGGCCGCTCGGCCCGCTTGGGCACGAAATAGTACATTATGGCGAGGAAGCCGGCGGTCAGGAAGAAACCGACGGCGTTGTGGCCGTACCACCACTGGAACATGGCGTCCTGCACGCCCGACCAGACGATGTAGCTCTTGGGGCTGAGGATCGAGACCGGGATGGCTGCGTTGTTGCCCAGGTGCAGCACGGCGATGGTGACGATGAAGCCGAGATAGAACCAGTTGGCCACATAGATGTGCGGCTCCTTGCGACGCCAGAGCGTGGCGAGGAAGACCAGCAGGTAGGTGACCCAGACCGCCGTCAGGAACAGGTCGGCATACCATTCGGGCTCGGCGTACTCCTTGCCCTGCGTGATTCCGAGCAGGTAGCCCGTGCCGGCGATGACGACGAACAGATTGTATCCCAGCACGACGAACCACGGCGAAAGATGGCCCGCGAGCCGCGCGCGGCAAGTCTTCTGCACTACGTAGAACGATGTCCCGATCAACACGTTGCCGCCGAAGGCGAAGATCACGGCGGACGTGTGCAAAGGCCGCATCCGGCCGAAATTCGTCCAGGGCAAATCGAAGTTGACGGCGGGAAAGGCCAGCTGCAACGCGATGACCAGACCGATCGTGAAGCCCGCGATGCCCCAGAACATCGCGGCGATCGTGGCGAACTTCACCGGGCCCATCTCGTAGTTCGGCTTGCCGTCCACTTCGAGGGCCGGCAGCCCGCCGACGCGGTCGAAGCCGCGGTTGAGGATGGCGAAGCAGCCCCAGACGCTGGCCGCCGCGAACACCAGCATGTGGAAGCTGTAGCCCGCGTGCTGGCTCAACCCGGCGATGATGACGGTGGCGAAGGCGAAGACGCCGCAAAGCGCAGCGCCCGTCACCTCGCCCATGCTCATCCCGCGTTGCGTTGCTGCCGCCATGTTCCGCTCCATCCTGCGATCTCCGCATTCTGGTCGCACGGGCGTGGAAGGAGCGGCTTTGATCAGGATCAAGCCGCGCGGCGGCGGGGCCCGCCAGGCGGGTGGCGGCTCGGCGTCATCGTCGATTGACGCTCGGGGGCGTCAGGGCCTAAACGTTCAATGGCTGGCCCCGCGCAGGAGGAGAGCCCCCTTGACCATCATGCTCGACGCCAACGGGATCACAATCGACCGCGAGGTCGACCTTACGGTAGCCGGCGGCTGCGTCAGCGCGGAATCCTGCCGCTCGGTCTGCGCGACCTGCCGGGTCCGGCTTTACGCCGTCTGCTCCGCCATGTCCGATGAGGACATCGCCGACCTTGAACGGCTGTCGCATCACATCGAACTTGCGCAACGCGCGCCGCTGTTCATGGCCGGCGACCTCGCTCGATCAGTCTATACGGTGACGTCCGGATCGCTTCGCCTGCAGCGGGACCTCGCCGACGGCCGGCGGCAGATCATCGGGTTCGCCCTGCCTGGCGACTTCATCGGCCTTTCGCCCGACGCGGCGTACAGCTTCTCCGCGGACGCGCTCGTCCCGACCAGCCTTTGCCAGTTCGACCGCGCGCAGTTCACAGCGCTGTCGCGCGCCAGGCAACCGCTGCTCGAGCGCCTGTACGACGCGGCCACCCACGAGCTCAAGATCGCGCAGGAGCACATGGTGGTCCTGGGCCGCAGGCGCGCCGAGGAGCGGGTCGCGTCCTTCCTGCTCAGGTGGCGGGAGCGGCTGGCGAGGATAAACGGCAAGTCGGCGACGGTCGCGCTGCCCATGGGGCGGCAGGACATGGCTGACCATCTCGGCCTGACTATCGAGACCGTCAGCCGGATCCTCGCGCGCTGGATGCGCGAACGCATCATCCTCGACGTGCCCGGCGGCGTTCGGGTCATTGATCCGGAACGGCTGTCGGCGATGCTGCTGGACTGATCCGGCCTATGGCCGGGCCGGCGCCGATGCTCGCCGCGGCGACGCCCTGCCCGGAACCGGCGTCCGGAACAGCAGGCTCCACCACGCGCCGGTAGATGTGCCACGTCGCATGGCCCAGGACCGGCAGCGCCACGGGCAGCCCCGCGAACATCGGCAGCATGGCCACGATCATCATCAGCGCCACCGCCAGCGCCCAGCCCAGCATCACCGCCGGGTTCGCAGCCACCGCCCTGAAGCTGGTGATGATGGCGGTGACGAAGTCATGGTCACGCTCTACGAGGAGCGGGAAGGACACGACAGTGACGGTGAACGCGATCAGCGACAGCACCGCACCGACCACATGGCCGATGGCCAGAAACATCAGGCCTTCGGGAGTCGAGATGAGCACGTTGAGGAATTCGCCGAGCGTCCCGAACGAACGGAAGCCCAGAAACAGCGCGATCAGCAGCCTGACCTGGTAAAGCCACATGATCAGCAGGAAAATCGACACGAACGCCATCCAGGCCATCTCGCGGCGGCGCTGCGCCCAGGCCGCGCCCAGGACGATGGCGAATGACAGAGGCTCGCCGCGCTCGCGGCGGCGGCTCACCTCATAGAGGCCCGTGGCGGCGAACGGGCCAACCAGCGCGAAGCCAGCAGCCAGCGGATAGGCAAGGTAGGCCATTCCGAACCAGAACAGGCTGCCGACGATGGCCAATCCGCCAAGCGCATAGACGCCGCCAAAAAAGAGCCCGAACTGCGGCGCGGCGGCGAAATCGGACAAGCCCTCTGCAAGCGCATCGGTGACGTCATGCCAGCCGATGCTCCGGATGACAGGATCGGGAAGGCGCGCTGCGGGCGACGATGCGTTGTCCATCGCAGCCATGATGCGCCATTCGCCGGATCACGCATTGACCTCGATCAATCGTAATGCGTCACAATCGACCTCGTAACAGGAGCGCCGCTTCAAGCCGCCGCTTAAGCATTGTGGCCGACCGCGGCCTGCACGAGCGCCTTCAGCAGATCGTTGATGTTCCGCGTCGCCAGCGAATTCGGCCGGTTGGCCGGCCGCGCCAGCGCGATGGGCCTGCGCAAATTGGGCCCGACGATCCGCCGCGCGCAGATCTGCCCGAGGCGGATCTCCTCGCGGCATGCGGCCTGCGGCAGGATCGTGTGCAGCCCGCCTTCGATCGCGAGCCGCTTCAGGTGCGGCAGCGAATCGATCTCGACCGCGATGTCGAGGGCCGTCCGGGTGGTGAGGCGCACCTTCTCGATCGAGCGCCTGAGCCCGTGGTCGGGGCCGGGCAGCACAAGGGGATAGCGCCCGAGATCGGCGAACGGCACGTCCGAGAGCGGCTGGCCGGGCTCGTGCCGCGAGATGAGGCACAGGTCCTCATCCGTGATCTTCTCGATCCAGAGGCCGTCTATGGCGTCGTCGGTGTAGAGGATCGCAAGGTCGAGACGGCCCGAGATGACCCATTCCTGGATGTGGCCGCTCATGCCCTCGGACACGCGCAGGCTGACCTTGGGAAACTGGCTGCGGACCGCCTTGACCAGCGGCACCGTCAGATGCAGCGCCATGGTCGTCGGCAGTCCGATGAAGACCTCCCCCGACGGCTCGTGGCTGACCGTGCGCGCCTCGATCACAAGGTTGTCGACGAGGCGAAGGATCGCCCGCGAGCGGTCCGCCACCATCGTGCCGGCCTGCGTCGGGCGGATGCCCGCGGGGGTGCGTTCGAGAAGCTCGACGCCGAGCTCCAGCTCCAGGTCCTTGAGCCGCTGGCTCAGCGACGGCTGCGTGATGTGAAGCGCGCGGGCGGCTTGGGAGATGCTGGAGCTTTCAATGGTGCGGACGAGAAAGCGCAGCTGGCGCAGATCCATGGCGGGCCTCGATGCGGTGGGCGGCAAGCTATAGGAAAATCCTATGGCCTTATACGGATTATCTATCTTCTCCTTCCGCTTGACGAGCCTAACATCTCAAAAAAAGACGAAGCATAGGGGAGGAAGCGTGCCTCAAGACCTCGATGGGCTGCTCGTTGTCGCGATCGAACAGGCCGTTGCAGCGCCGCTCTGCACGGCGAGGCTGGCGGACGCCGGCGCGCGCGTCATCAAGGTGGAGCGTCCTGAAGGCGACTTTGCACGGGGATATGACCGGCACGTCAAAGGCCAAAGCACGTATTTCGTCTGGCTGAACCGCGGCAAGGAATCGATCTGCCTCGACCTGAAGCAGGATGCCGACAGGGCCGTGCTGCGGAACATCATCGCAAACGCCGACATCCTGGTCCAGAACCTCGCGCCCGGCGCGCTCGCGAGGCTGGGCTTCAGCGCACCGGAACTGCGCAAGGCCCATCCAAGGCTGATCGTCTGCGAAATCTCCGGCTACGGCGACAGCGGCCCCTATCACGACATGAAGGCCTACGATCTGCTGGTGCAGGCCGAAGCCGGGCTGTGCTCTGTCACCGGTGGCCCCGATGCTCCGGCGCGCGTCGGCGTCTCGGTCTGCGACATCGCGGCCGGGATGAACGCGCATGCCGCCATCCTCCAGGCCTTGATCGCGCGGGGCCGGACGGGCCAGGGCCGCCTCATCAAGGTGTCGCTGTTCGGCGGCATGGCCGACTGGATGAACGTTCCTTACCTCCAGCGCCGCTACGGCGGCTCGATCCCGCCGCGTCCGGGCCTGAACCATCCCTCGATCGCGCCCTACGGGGTGTTCTCGTGCACGGATGGCGACATCCTGCTCTCGATCCAGAACGACCGGGAATGGCTGAGCTTCTGCCGCGACGTGCTGGGAGACGAAGCGGCGGCGCGCCAGCCTCGCTTCGCGACGATGACCGCCCGCGTCAGCCATCGCGCCGAGCTCGACGCCGTCATCCAGGACATCTTCTCGGTCAGCACGACAGGCGAGATGGCCGGCCAGCTCAAGGCAGCAGGCATCGCCTTCGGCATGCTCAACACGATCGACGGGCTGATCGACCATCCCCAACTGCGGACCGTGACATACGGCACGCCGGGGGGCGATGTCAGCGTGATCGCGCCGGCGGCGGAGACGGACGCGCCTGAACAGCCGCTCGGCAGGGTGCCGCGGACCGGCGAGCACTCCCGACAATTGAGGGCGGAATTCGCAGCTTCACAGGAGGCTCGACACTAGCGGGGCGAGCAATCGCGCCGTCATGCAACGAAAAAACAGGAGGGACGGAAACATGAAATCGATGCTCGGAACCGCGATGGCGGCTGCGATGGCGCTGTTTCTTCAGGCGCCGCCGGCGGCTGCGCAGGACAAGCCCAAAGAAATCAAGATCGGCATCTCCACCTTCCTGTCAGGCCCGGCCTCGGTCTTCGGCGTGCCTGCCAAGGCCGCAGCCGAGATGATCGCCGAAGACCTGAACAAGAAGGGCGGGATCGGCGGCGTTCCGGTTTCGCTGCATTTCATCGACGAAGGCGCCGGCGGCGAGGCGCTTGTGTCGAACTACCGGCGGCTGGTGCAGGACGAGAAGGTCGACGTCACCTTCGCCGCGATTTCTTCCGGCAGCTGCCAGCAACTGGCTCCGCTCGCCGAAGACCTCAAGATGATGAACTTCATGTGGGATTGCGGCGCGGCGTCCATCCTGGAAGCCAAGAAATACCGCTACAATTTCCGGTCGCAGGCCAATGCGACGCCCGAGATGCTGGCGGTCCTGATCTACCTGCTCAAGACAAAGCCGGACTTCAACACGATCGCCGTGGTCAACCAGGACTACGCATGGGGCCGCGAAAGCTGGGAGATCTTCCTCACGGCGCTGAAGCAGATGAAGCCGAACGTCAGGGTCGTGGCCGAGCTTTTCCCGAAGTTCGGCGCGCCCGATTATTCCACTGAAGTTTCCAGGCTGCTGGCCCTGCGCCCCGACGTGATCTTCACGACGAGCTGGGGGGGCGATCTCGACACCTTCGTGCGCCAGTCGAACCAGCGCGGCCTCTTGCGCCAGAGCACATTCGTCCTCGCCATCGGCGAGACGTCGCTCCAGCGCCTCGGCAACGATCTTCCCGACGGCCTCATCGTCGGCGCACGCGGCGATCATTGGTTCCTGCATCCGGAGATGAAGAACGACGCGGCGTTCAAGTCCTTCAACGAAGCCTTCAGGGCGAAGACGGGCAGCTGGCCGATCTATCCAGTCTATCACATGCAGCAGGCCTTTTCGGCCTTGCAGGGCTCATACGACAAGGCCATCGCAGCCAACGGAGGCAAATGGCCGAACCGCGAGCAAGTCATCGACGCCGCCGCAGGGCTGTCGTTCAAGGGCTGGGGGCGTCAGGTGACGATGCGGGCCGAGGACAACCAGGGCCTGGAGGCCCAGCTTGTCGGCGTGACGAAAGCCGATCCGGCCTACGCCTTCAAGGTGCTCGACGACATGATGATCTTCGATCCGGCCGCGATCACCGCTCCGCCCGGCGCAAAGTCCGTCGAGTGGCTGAAGACGCTCGGGCCGGACTTCATCAAGATGAACGTGCCCGCCTTCAAGCACGGCGGCTGACCGCAGCCGCGGCAAGGCCCGACCAGCAACCGTCGACGGCGCTGGCGCGCCGCCGCCGGCGCACTCCACGCAGCACGCAGTTCAGGACGCAGTTCAGGACATGGATTCCACAATCGCAGTGCTCGCAGTTCTCGATGGCCTGAGCTATGCGGCGCTTGTCTTCCTGGTCTCGGTCGGGCTCAGCCTCATCTTCGGCGTGCTGCGCGTCGTCAACGTCGCGCATGGCTCGCTCTATGCCTACGGGGCCTACGTTGCGGCGACGTTGAGCCTGATGGTCGCGCCGATCTCTCCCTGGCTCACGTTCCCTGCGCTTCTCGTGGCCTCGGTCCTCGTCGGCGTCGTTATCGGCGGCCTGATCGAGCGCTTCCTGCTGCGTCCTGTCTATGGCCGCGAAGAGGTCCTGCAGCTTCTGATCACCTTCGCGGTCTTCATGATCATGGACAATCTCCAGCGGCTCATCTGGGGCGTGCAGCCGATCTTCGCGGCCGAGCCGCTGCGCCTCTTGCCCAACGTCACGGTGCTGGGCGTGGCCTACACCTCCTATCAGGTGCTGGTGCTTCCGCTGCTGGCCGCCCTGACCTTGCTGGGCCTGCGCCATTTCCTGCGCCGGACGCTTTCGGGCGCGGTGATCCTGGCCGTCACGGAGGACCGCGAGGCGGCCACGGCCATCGGCATCGATGCGAAGAGGGTGTTCCTCGTCACCTTCATGATCGGCGCGTCGCTGGCGGCGCTCGGCGGCGCGCTGGCTTCGCCCACAACGTCGCTCGTGCCCGGCATGGGAACCGACATGATCGTGCTGTCCTTCGCGGTGGCGGCCACGGCGGGTCTCGGCCAGATCGAAGGCGCGGCCGTGACGGCGCTCATGATCGGGCTCGCGCGCGCCTTCGCCATCTATATCCAGCCCGAGTTCGAGGTGCTGGTGCCCTATCTCATCATGGTCCTCGTCCTGCTCGTGCGCCCGATGGGGCTGTTCGGCGCCAGCCAGCTGAGGAAGATCTGATGGACAGGCGCCTGTCGCCGACGTATCTGGCCATCGGGCTCGCGGTCGCCGCGGCCGTCGTGATGCCCATCGTGATGCCGAGCTGGGCGACGTTGATCACCCTTATCCTGGCCAAGGGCATCGTCGTGCTGGGCATCATCATCCTGCTGCAAGCGGGCCAGGTCTCCTTTGGCCATGCGATGTTCTTCGGCATCGGGGCCTATGCCGTGGCCTTCTGGGGCAAATATGTCGGACCTGGCGATCTTCTGCTCTTCCTTGTCATCGGGCCGGTCCTCTCCACGCTCTTCGGCTTCGCCATCGGACTTTTCATGGTGCGCTACCGCGAGATCTTCTTCGGCATGCTGAACCTGGCCTTCTCGATGGTGCTCTGGTCGTTGCTGGAGAAGATGTACCATTACACCAACGGCGCGGACGGCATCAGGGTGGCGCGGCCGACGCTCGCAGGCATAGCGTTCACGCCGGAGACGTTCCAATACGTCATGGCGTACCTGACGCTGGCGCTGGTGCTGGCCGCCAGCTTCGCCGTGCAGCGCTATCTCGACAGCCCGCTCGGCCACATGCTGCGCGCCATCAAGTCCAATGAGACGCGCCTCGAGTATCTCGGCGTCTCCGCGCGCCGCGTCCTGCTCATCGGCTATGTGGCGTCAGCCTTCCTGGGCGGCCTGGGCGGCGTCCTCGTCGCCGTCACGCAGCAGATCGCCACGCCGGAATTCGCCTACTGGACCAAATCCGGGGAGTTCGTGTTCATCGCGATCCTGGGCGGCGCGACCAGCGCATTCGGCGCTTTCGCAGGGGCTGCGGTGTTCGAGTTCGTCCGTTTCTTCGCCGCCGCCAAGCTCGCGAACGCCTGGCAGCTCATCCTCGGGATCGTGCTGATCGTCATCATCATGTATGCGCCCGGCGGCCTGATCGGGCTCCTCAAGCGGCCCGGCAAGCGCGGGGACGCGCCATGAGCCGCGTCCTGATTTCTGCACGCGGACTGAAGATCCGGTTCGGCGGCGTCATCGCGGCCGACGGCATCGACCTCGATGTCCTGGAAGGCGAGAATCTCGCCATCATAGGGCCGAACGGCGCGGGCAAGACCACCTTCCTCAACATGGCCACCGGCTATCTCAGGCCGCAAGCGGGCACCGTCTCTTTCCTTGGCCAAGACATCACTGCGCTGCCGCCACGCGTCATCACCAAGCTCGGCATCGCCCGCGCCTTCCAGATTCCGCAGCTTTTCCTCGACCGCACCGTAATCGAGAACATCATGCTCGCCTCTGCGGCCGCGAACGGGCAGTTCTCCGGCTGGGCCTCGCTGCTTGAGCTGCCGCAGCGCGAAGAGATGGAGGACTTGCTCGATCTGGTCGGCGTGCGGGCCTTCGCCGGACGCACGGCGTTCGAACTGCCGGAAGGACAGCGCAAGCTGGTCGACATTGCGCTGGCGCTGGCGCTGAAGCCGCAGGTGCTCTTGATGGACGAGCCGACCTCCGGCGTCGCGTCGTCAGAGAAGCTTGGCCTGATGGACATCCTCACGGCTGCCCTGGCGAAGCGCAAGGTCAGCTCCGTCTTCGTCGAGCACGATATGGACATGGTCGAGCGCTACGCTAGCCGCGTGGCCGTGTGGTCGTCCGGGAAGATCCAGATGGCGGGAACGCCGCACGAGATCCTGAACAATGCCGATGTCCGCGCGCAGGTGATCGGGATATGACGTCGGGAAGCGGGCCATGCTGAGATTTGACGAGGTCGACGTCTCGATCGCCGGAGTGCATGTCCTGCGCAAGGTGTCGTTCCATCTTGCGCCAGGCGCCACGTGCGCGCTGATCGGGCATAACGGCGCGGGCAAGACCACGACGGTCCGCACCATCATGGGCTTCACAAGCGCCAAGGGCTCGGTGACGTTCGATGGGCGGGAAATGTCGCGCATGGAGCCGCACCTGCGGCCCGGCCTCGGCATCGGCTATGCGCCCGAGGACCGCAGGCTGTTCTCCGCCTTCTCGGTCGAGGAGAACCTGCTGCTGCCGGCGCGCGTCGCCAGGCTCTCCGCCGCCGAGTCGCGGCGTCGGCTGGAGAGGGCTTACTGGGTGATGCCGGAGCTCAAGGAGCTCGCGCCCCGCCCCGCCGGCTCGGTATCCGGCGGACAGGGCAAGATGATCGCGCTTGGACGGGCGCTGATGCTCGGCACGCGCCTGGTGATCCTGGACGAGCCTTTCCAGGGCCTCGCGCCCGTGCTCGCGCAGCGCTACGCCGAGGCGTTGCGCCGGTTGAGGTCCGAGGACCGGGACATCGCGCTGCTCATCACGGAATCAAACCCGAAGCTGCTGCAGACCTTCGCGGATTTCGTGCTGACGATCGAGAGGGGGGAACTTTCCGAGACGTCGAGGCAAATGCCTCAAACCCGGCACTGACTGGCCAAGCCAGGCAAGCGCCACAACAAGGAGGACTGACCATGACAGGCAATCTCTCACGTCGCTCGCTGCTGGCCGGCGCAGGCGCCCTTGGCGGAGCGGCGATGCTGCCCGCTTCGGCTCATGCGCGCGCGCCGATGTCGAAGACGCAGGCGCCCTATTTCTACAGGTTCCCTTTCGGCTCGGCCGAGGTCACCGTCGTTTCGGACGGGCCGCTCCCGCTCGGCGACCCGGGAGAATCGTTTCTCGGCGTCAGCAAGGACGAGGTGCGCGGCATGCTGGCCCGGAACTTCCTCGACACGAAGAACGTGGTGCTGGAGCAGAACATCCCGGTGGTGAACACCGGCGACAGGCTGATCATGTTCGACACCGGCATGGGCGCCGCCAAGACGTTCGGCCCGACCACCGGCCGGCTGATCCAGAGTCTCAGGGAAGCCGGCATCAACCCCGGCGACATCGACGCGATCGTCTGCAGCCACGCCCACATCGACCATATCGGCGGGCTGGTGGACGCAGCCGACAAGCCGCTATTCCCCAATGCGGAGGTCTGGCTGGCGCAGTCGGACTTCGATTTCTGGACCGACGAAGCCAAGCTTGGATCGCCGCTCAAGGTCTTCGTCGAGCATGCCCGGAAGAACCTGCTGCCTGTGCGCGACCGCATCAAGTTCTTCCGCGACGGACAGGAGTTCCTGCCTGGCGTGCAGGCCATCGCAGCGCCGGGCCACACGGTCGGGCATACGATCTTCATGGTCACGTCGGACAGCCGCCCGTTCTGCTTCATGGGCGACCTCACGCATCATCAGGTGCTGCTGCTGGAGCGCCCGCTCATGGAGTTCGCCTATGACAGCGATCCCAAGCAGTCGGCGCAGACGCGGGTGAGGCTCTTGACCATGCTGGCCGACAAGCAGATCCCGGTCATGTCGTATCACTTCCCGTGGCCAGGCTTCGGCAATGTCGCCAAGGCAGGAGAAGGCTTCCGCTATTTCGCCGAACCGATGAAGATGGTTCTTTGACAACCTCGCCCGGGCTTCGGCCCGGGCGCATCCTGACTGAAAGCCCCACATGAAGATCCGTTCCGCCATCCTGCGCCAGATGGGCCTGCCCAGGCCCTATGCGGCGTCGCGCCCGCTTTCGATCGAAACGGTGGAGCTCGCACCGCCCGGACCCGGCGAGGTGTTGGTCAAGATCGCAGCCGCAGGCGTCTGCCATTCGGATCTTTCCGGCATCAACGGCGACCGGCCCCGGCCGATGCCGCTGGCGATCGGGCATGAGGCTTCGGCCATCGTCCAGGAGACGGGCGCAGGGGTCGACGACCTCCGGCCTGGCGACCATGTCGTGATGTCCTTCTCCCCGGTCTGCGGCTCATGCGCCTTCTGCGCGGAGGGCCGCCCTGCCCTGTGCGAGCGCGGCGCGGCGGCCAATGGCGCGGGCACGCTGCTGTCCGGCTCGCGGCGCATCGCCTGCGATGACGGGACGGTCGTGAACCATCATTGCGGCGTCTGCGCCTTCTCGGAATACGCCGTGATCTCGCGCGGCTCGATCGTGAAGGTGACGCGCGAGATATCCCTGACCGATGCCGCGCTGTTCGGCTGCGCCGTGATGACAGGCGTCGGCACCGTGATGAACACCTGCGCCGTCCGGCCGGGGCAGTCCGTCGCGGTCATCGGGCTTGGCGGCGTCGGCCTCGCGGCCCTGATCGGCGCGGTGGCGAGCGGGGCCGGCCGCATCGTCGCGATCGACCTTAACCCCGCCAAGCTGGAGGCGGCGCGCGGGCTCGGCGCCACAGATGCGTTCGCCGCCGACGATCCTGACCTCGTCCGGCTCGTGCGCGAGGCGACGAATGGCGGCGTCGACCATGCCATCGAGATGGCCGGCGCGGCCAAGGCGTTCGAATTAGCCTACGCGATCACCCGGCGCGGCGGCGTCACCGCGACGGCGGGCCTCCCCCCAGGCGCAACGCAATTCGCTTTTCCCGCCGTGCAGCTCGTGGCCGAGGAGCGCATCGTGAAAGGCGCCTACATGGGATCGTGCGTGCCGAGCCGCGACATTCCTCGCTACATCGACCTCTACCTCCAAGGGCGGCTGCCGGTGGACAAGCTCTTGTCCGGAACCGGGCCGCTCGACGAGATCAACGAGGCTTTCGACAGGCTTGACCGCGGCGAGGTCATCCGCCATGTCATCGTGATGTGACGATGGAGCAGACTTCGATCACCTCGCGCATCGCCGCGTTCGCGGCGGCGACCGACATTGCGCCGGCAGCCGACGCCCTCGCAGTGGCGCGCCTGTCGCTGATGGATTGGGCGGCGGTGGCGCTGGCGGGGCTCGACGAGCCCGTCGCCGGCCTCGTGCGGAACCTCGTCGCAGAGGAAGCCGGAGCCGCCCAGGCGACCGTGCTCGGGCTCGGAGCCAGGCTCCCCGCCCGCGCTGCTGCGCTCGCCAACGGCACGCTGTCGCATGCGCTCGATTATGACGACACGCACTTCGCCTATGTCGGGCACCCCAGCGTGGCCGTCTTTCCGGCAGCCTTGGCGATGGCGGAACGGCAAGGCGCGAGCGCCGCAGCCTTTCTCGAAGCCGCGCTTTTCGGCATGGAGGCCGCCTGCCGCATCGGACACTGGCTCGGCACGGGCCACTACAACCACGGCTTCCATCAGACCGCCACCTCCGGGGCGTTCGGCGCGGCGGCGGCGGCCGGGCGCCTGCTCCAGCTCGATCACGAGACGATGCGCCATGCGCTCGGCATCGTGGCGACCCGGGCGTCGGGCCTGAAATCGCAGTTCGGCACGATGGGCAAGCCCTTCAACGCCGGAATCGCCGCTTCCAACGGCGTCGAGGCGGCGCTCCTCGCGGCGCAGGGCTTCGTCTCACGGCCCGACGGCATCGAATGCGCCCAGGGCTTCGCCCCCACCCATGCCGG
>JANOCI010000045.1:0-41313 GCA_031412095.1 Allobosea sp. | reverse complement strand
AAGGAGAACCGGCGCAAGCGGCTCGCGATCATGGATCAGGACGGGGCGAACGTGCGGTACCTGACCAGCGGGGACGTGTCGGTGGTGACGCCGCGCTACTCTCCCGTCTCGCAGGATGTGACCTACATGGCGCAGCGCCAGGGCGAGCAGCCGCGCGTGCATGTCCTCAACATCGAAAGCGGCGCGCGGCAGGTCGTCGGCAACTTTCCGGACATGACGTCGAGCCCGCGCTTCTCGCCGAACGGCCAGAGCATCGCGCTCTCGCTCCAGCAGGGCGGCAACTCCAATCTTTATGCGATGAACCTGGGCTCGCGCTCGACGACGCGGCTGACCGACACGACGGCCATCGACACGTCGCCGTCCTACTCGCCCGACGGCACGCAGATCGTGTTCGAGAGCGACCGGGGCGGGTCCCAGCAACTTTACGTCATGTCGGCGGGAGGGGGCGCCGCGAACCGCGTCTCCTTTGCGCAGGGCTCGTATTCGCAGCCGGCCTGGTCGCCGAAGGGCGATCTCATCGCTTTCACCAAGCGCACTGGCGGCGGCTTCGCCATCGGCGTCATGCGGCCGGACGGAACGGGCGAGCGCCTCCTGACCGAAGGCTTCCACAATGAGTCACCGAGCTTTGCGCCGAACGGTCAGTACATCATGTTCTTCCGCGATCCGGGCGGCCAGTCCGGCGGCAAGCTCTACATGGTGGACATCACGGGCCGGGTCGAACAGCCTGTTCCCACGCCGGCTTTCGCGTCGGACCCGACATGGTCGCCGCTTCTGACCGAGGCGAGAAGCTGAGGGGTCGGCCCGCCGCGCCTCCGGGCGTCAATGCGAACCCGGCGGAGCGATCGCAACCCGCGAGCGCCGGCCTTGCCGGCGAAGCGCTGCACCGGAAGTGGGCCTTGGTAGGCTCGAAACCGTAACCTTTGATTAACCAAAAGCCGCAATGCCGCCATTTTGACTTGTTTTGGCAAGGTCTCGTTTAGGTTGACGCGACATTGATGAGGCATGTGGCGTTTGCACAACATACGCACCCCGCCTTGTTCGAATTCTGGAGATTGCCGCCATGTTCATGTCCCTGTTCGCCAGCGCCCGCGCCGCCAAGTTCGCCGCCATTCTGATGGGCGGCCTTGCGCTGGGAGCCTGCGCCAACACTCCGCCCACGGATACGGCCGCTGCAGGCTTCGGCGCCGGCGGCGCGGCCACGCCGGGCAGCGCGCAGGATTTCGTCGTGAACGTGGGTGACCGCGTGTTCTTCGAAAGCGACTCGACCGACCTCACGCCGACAGCGACGGCGACGCTCGACAAGCAGTCGCAGTGGCTCTCCCGTTATCCGCGCTACACCTTCACCATCGAAGGCCACGCGGATGAGCGCGGCACGCGCGAATACAACTTCTCCCTCGGCGCCCGCCGCGCGCAGAGCGTCCGGGACTACCTGACCTCCAGGGGCGTCCCCGCCAGCCGCATGCGCACGGTCTCTTATGGCAAGGAGCGGCCGGTCGCCGTATGCAACGACATCTCGTGCTGGTCGCAGAACCGGCGCGCCGTGACGTTGCTGGATGCAGGCGGCGGCGTCTGACATCGACGTCATCTGCGCTGAATTCAGGGCAACCGGCGCGAACTTTGCGTCGGTTGTCGCATTTATGCCGTTGCCAGCGTTATGATGGGCAAGCGGATTGACATGAGCAAGGATCGGACATGCAGCGATCGATGACGGCCCGAGTGGTCATGGCGAGCTTGCTTGGAAGCCTGGCGTTGGCGGGCCCTTCCGCCGCGCAGGACGCTGCCGACACCAGCGTGCGGGTCAACCGCATGGAGAACCAGATCAGGCAACTTTCAGGCCAGATCGAGACTCTGCAGTTCGAGAACCGCCGGCTTGCGGACCAGCTCAAGCGCTTCCAGGAAGACGTCGAGTTCCGGCTGAGCGAACGCAGCGGGGCGCGGCCTGCCGGTCCGGCGGCTGCGACGCCAGGCCAGCCAGGCGCCGCGCAGCCGGGACGCCCGCGCCGCAATGACGCCTTCGATCCGTCCGTGCAGCCCGCCGCGCCCGGCGCGCCGCGGACGCTTGGCGGCATCATCGACGATGGCGGACCAGGCTCGGGACAGCCTCTCGATGTTTCTGGCGGTCGCCTGCCTCAGGGCGCCTTGCCGCCCTCGGCGCGCGGGCAGCAAAGCATAGCGGCCACCGCGACAGGGACGCCGAAGGAGGCCTATGACGCAGCTTACGGGGCGATCACGGCGCGGCAATATGAGGACGCCGAGCAGGGTTTCCGGCAGTTCCTTCAGTCACATCCGCGTGACCGGCTGGTGCCGAACGCGACGTATTGGCTTGGCGAGAGCTATTTCCGGCGCAGCCGCCACAAGGACGCGGCGGAGCAATACCTGAAGGTGACCACCGATCATGGACGCGCGGCCATCGCGCCCGACGCCATGCTGAAGCTCGGCATGTCGCTTAATGCGCTGGGCGCCCGCGACCAGGCCTGTGCGACGTATGCGCAGGTCTCGGTGAAGTACCCGCAGGCCTCGGCCAACGTGCGCCAAGGCGTCGAGCGCGAACAACTCCGCGCCCGCTGCGACGGCTGATGGATGCCGTCGTCGCCGCGCGTGACCTTCCGCTGAACGATCAGCAGGCCGATGCGCTGCTCGACGGGCTGACCGGCCGCGCGCTCCTGCTCGCGGTTTCGGGCGGCGCGGATTCCATCGCCATGATGGGGACGGTCGCCCTGTGGGCGAAGCGCAAAGGCGAGGATGCTCCCCGGGTCGCAGTTGTGGACCACGGCCTGCGCGAAGGCTCGGCCGCCGAAGCTGCCTTCGTCGTGCAATCCGCCGAAAACCTTGGGCTCTCGTGCTCCGTGCTGTCGTGGCGAGGCGCAAAGCCCGCCTCGGGACTCCAGAATGCGGCGCGCGAGGCGAGGTATGGGCTTCTTGTGGCCCATGCCGCCGATCGGAGCGCCAGAACGCTCGTCACGGCCCATACCCTGGATGACCAGGCCGAGACCGTGATGATGCGGATGGCGGGCGGCTCCGGCATCACAGGGCTGGCAGGCATGCGCGGGCGCTCCGTCACGAGGGGCATGGAGCACGCTCGGCCATTTCTCAGCGTGCCGAAGGCGACGCTGGTCGCGACATGCCTGCATCGCCGGTGGGACTGGGTCGAAGATCCGTCAAACCTGGAACAGCGGTTTGCGCGCGTCCGCTGGCGGGCCCTGATGCCGGTGCTGGCGCGTGAGGGGCTCGACGCAAAACGGCTCGCCACGCTGGCTCGGCGGGCCGCGGAGGCTGATGAGGCCCTGCACGCGATGTCGCAGGAAGCGCTTCGCGCCGCCCGTTTCTCGACAGGACCCGATGGATGGTCGCTCGATGCAGCGACGCTCGCTGAACGTCCTTTCGCCGTCAGCGTCCGCGTCATCGCGCTGGCGCTGAAGCATCCCGAATCGCAGGAAGAGGCCGCTTTCGATGCATATTCGCTGCGCCTCGACCGGCTGGAGCGGCTGACGAGGGCGATCATCGATCAAGTCGGTGCAGGCGCCGGCCTTCGGGCGAGCCTGGCCGGACAGGTCTTGACGCTTGGCCGGGCGGCGCGGCTTTCGGGACGGATGGAAAGCGTCCGCAGCCGGGGGCGCGTCAACCGTGTTCGCATCAGCGACCTTGGCAAAGCGCCGGGCGAGACCTAAATAGATTGACAACGTCGGGCGCGCCGTCATCCGCGGCGCAGCGCTGACAGAACGGATGCGGTCATGAACCCGAATTTTCGCAATTTCGCCGTCTGGCTGGTGATCTTCCTGCTGGTCCTGGCGCTGGTCACGTTGTTCCAGAGCCCTGGTTCGCGAAGCTCGGGATCGGACATCGCTTACAGCCAATTGCTGAGCGACGCCGAGTCGGGCCGGATCTCGACGGTGACGATCGCCGGTCAGGAGATCAGCGGAACCTACACCGATGGCCGAACCTTCTCGACCTTCGCGCCTTTCGATCCGGGCCTGGTCACCAAGCTCCAGCAGAAAGGCGTGCAGATCACCGCGCGCCCGCAGACCAACGAATCGAACTGGCTGATGACGCTGCTCATCAACCTGCTCCCCATCGCGCTGCTGATCGGCGCGTGGATCTTCCTGTCGCGACAGATGCAGAGCGGCGCCGGCCGCGCCATGGGCTTCGGCAAGTCCAAGGCCAAGCTGCTGACCGAAGCCGCCGGGCGCGTGACGTTCGATGATGTCGCGGGCATCGATGAAGCCAAGGAGGATCTCCAGGAGATCGTGGAGTTCCTGAAGGACCCGCAGAAGTTCCAGCGCCTCGGCGGCCGCATTCCGCGCGGCGTGCTGCTGGTCGGCCCTCCGGGCACCGGCAAGACCCTGACAGCGAAAGCCGTCGCGGGCGAAGCCAACGTGCCGTTCTTCACCATCTCTGGCTCCGACTTCGTCGAGATGTTCGTCGGCGTCGGCGCGAGCCGCGTGCGCGACATGTTCGAGCAGGGCAAGAAGAACGCGCCCTGCATCATCTTCATCGACGAAATCGACGCTGTCGGCCGCCATCGCGGCGCAGGCCTCGGCGGCGGCAATGACGAGCGCGAGCAGACGCTGAACCAGCTTCTGGTCGAGATGGACGGCTTCGAGCCGAACGAAGGCATCATCATCATCGCAGCGACGAACCGGCCTGACGTGCTGGATCCCGCGCTGCTGCGTCCCGGCCGTTTCGATCGCCAGATCATGGTGTCCAACCCGGACGTCGTGGGCCGCGAGAAGATCCTGCGCGTGCATGTCCGCAAGGTGCCGTTGGGTCCCGATGTCGACCTCAAGGTCCTCGCGCGCGGCACGCCGGGCTTCTCCGGCGCCGATCTCATGAACCTGGTCAACGAGGCAGCGCTTCTGGCGGCCCGCCGCAACAAGCGCATCGTCACCCAGTCCGAGTTCGAGGATGCCAAGGACAAGGTCATGATGGGCGCCGAGCGCAAGACCCTGGTGATGACCGAGGAGGAGCGCAGCCTCACGGCCTATCACGAGGCCGGCCATGCCATCGTAGCCTTTAACGTGCCGGCGACCGATCCTGTGCACAAGGCCACCATCATTCCGCGCGGCCGTGCGCTCGGAATGGTCATGCAGCTTCCCGAGCGCGACAAGCTCTCGATGAGCTTCGAGCAGATGACGTCGCGTCTCGCCATCCTGATGGGCGGCCGCATCGCCGAGGAGATGACCTTCGGCAAGGACAAGGTCACTTCCGGTGCGCAGTCGGACATCGACCAGGCGACGCGCCTGGCCAAGATGATGGTGACGCGCTGGGGCTTCTCGCCCGAGCTTGGCACGGTCGCTTATGGTGAAAACCAGGACGAGGTCTTTCTCGGCATGTCGATGGGGCGCCAGCAGACGGTTTCGGAAGCCACGGCGCAGAAGATCGACTCGGAGGTGCGCCGGCTGGTCGAGGCTGGCCTTAACGACGCGCGTCGGCTGCTGTCGGAGAAAGCCGACGATCTGGAGACCCTTGCTCAGGGCCTTCTGACATATGAGACGATGTCAGGCGACGAGATCAAGGACCTGCTGGCCGGCAAGCCTCCTGTCCGCGATGTGGACCCGAACCCGCCGACGCGCGGCTCGGCCGTGCCGACCGCAGGCCGCGGCAAGCGCAAGCCGAGCCCTGACGCCGGCCTTGAGCCGCAGCCTCAGTCCTGACGTTGCGATCCGTGCGCGTGATGTCTGGCGCATCCGGAAATCGAGACTTTGCAGCGCCCCGCCTCATCCGTGAGGCGGGGCGCTTCATGTTCAAAAGTAACGCGGTGACCATGTTTGAAACAGTTAATTACAATTCTTGAACACCTCTCAAGCAAGCTCTTCCTGTAATTGGCAGTCGTTTGGTGCGTACAGAAATCTGGCGTCGTCTCGGCAAGGCACTGATCAGGAGAAGAATGCATGGCTCGCAAGTATTTTGGCACGGACGGGGTTCGGGGCCGCGCCAACAAGGTCATCACGCCTGAGCTTGCCCTGAAGGTGGGGCAGGCGGCCGGGCTCGCCTTCAACCGGGGCGATCATCGTCATCGTGTCGTCATCGGCAAGGACACGCGCCTGTCGGGCTACATGATCGAGGCCGCGCTGCAGACCGGCTTCACCTCCGTCGGCATCGACGTGCTCCAGCTCGGCCCCATTCCCACGCCCGCCGTCGCCATGCTGACGCGCTCGATGCGCGCGGATCTGGGCGTCATGATCTCTGCCTCGCACAACCCGTTCGAGGACAACGGCATAAAGCTCTTCGGGCCCGACGGCTACAAGCTGTCCGACGATGTCGAGCGCGAGATCGAGGCCATGATCGATAGCGACCTGTCGTCTCGCCTCGCCAAGTCCGTCTCGCTAGGACGCGCCAAGCGGGTTGAGAGCGTGCATGCCCGCTACATCGAGTTCGCCAAGCGAACCTTGCCGCGCAACATGTCGCTGGAAGGCCTGCGCATCGTCGTCGACTGCGCCAACGGGGCCGCCTACAGGGTGGCTCCCGAAGCGCTTTGGGAGCTGGGCGCCGAAGTCATCGCCATCGGCGTCGAGCCGGACGGGTTCAACATCAACCGCGATGTCGGCTCGACCGCGCCAGAAGCCCTGATCCGGAAGGTGCGCGAACTGCGCGCCGACATCGGGATCGCGCTGGATGGCGACGCCGACCGCGTTCTCATCGTCGATGAGCTGGGCCAGGTCGTCGACGGCGACCAGCTTATGGCCGTGATCGCGACAAGCTGGCGCGACGAGGGCCTGCTCACCGGCCCCGGCGTCGTCGCAACCATCATGTCCAACCTGGGCCTCGAGCGCTATCTCGGCGGCATCGGCCTTTCGCTCGCCCGCACGGCGGTCGGCGACCGTTACGTGCTGGAGCACATGCGCGAGCATGGCTTCAACCTGGGCGGCGAACAATCGGGCCACATCATCCTGTCGGATTACTCGACGACGGGCGACGGCCTGATCGCGGCGCTGCAGCTGCTGGCCGTGGTCCAGCGTTCGGACAAGGCGGTGAGCGAGGTCTGCCACTGCTTCGAACCCTTGCCGCAGATCCTCAAGAACGTCCGTTACAAATCCGGCCAGCCGCTTCAGACGAACAGCGTGGTGTCCGCCATCGACGATGCGCGGCGCAAGCTGGGCAATGGCGGCCGGCTGGTCATCCGTCCTTCCGGGACTGAGCCGGTCATTCGCGTGATGGCGGAAGGCGACGACAGGGTGCTGGTCGAAAGCGTCGTCGACGATGTGGTCGATGCCGTGACGAAGGCCGCTGCCTGAAGGCAGCTTTTCTTGGGCCGCGGCCTGAGGGCCGTCTTTGCTTACCGAGGCCTGACGATGTCTTGAGCCGGCGCACCCCGCGCCGGCTTTTCTCTGCCTGCACTGATCGCGATGGTTAAGCGTTAGGGTTAAGTTGGCCTTAACTCTTGTCTGCCAAACCTCCTCACGTTGGCATTCCGCATGGCTGCATCGGCTCCATGCTCAACCGTTGAGGACAAGATCATGGGCAGCCTGAAACTTCTCGCTGTCGCTGGCGCCGTGATGATTGGCGCTGCGAGCACTGCATACGCCGGAGACCTTCCCCCGCCGCCTCATCCAGGTCCGGCGTTCGACGCGCCCCTGCGCGGCACTGTCTCCGGGGGCGGCCTTTACCTGCGTGGCGACATCGGCGTGGGCTCATACACACAGCCAAACCTGAACGTCATGACGAACGGCGCGCCGCTCAGCGTGGCCGCTCCCGGCAGCTTCGCCATCCTGGACAAGAGCCTCGGGTCAGCGGCGTTCGGCGGCGTCGGCATCGGCTACGCCATCAACAACTGGTTCCGCGTCGACGTGACCGGCGAATACCGCACGGGCGCGCGGTTCGGCGCCATGGATCAGATCGTGTTCGCCAACGGCGCATCGCCGACGGGCTTCGTCAACCAGCGAAACGGCTATAACGGCCAAGTCTCGTCCACGGTCGTGCTGGCCAACGCTTATCTCGATCTTGGCACGTTCTGCCAGCTCGGCTGCCTCACGCCGTTCGTCGGTGCAGGCATCGGCTACGCGAACAACAGCTTCTCGAGCGTGAACGACACCTCGACGCAGTACATCTTCGACCCGGCCACCAACACGTTCGGCGCTCCATTCGGCGCCACCCAGTCCGCCTTCCGCTCGAAGACAAAGGGCAGCCTGGCCTGGGCGCTGATGGCAGGCGTGTCGTATGACGTCTCCAGGAACGTCAAGCTCGAAGTCGGCTACCGCTACCTCAACCTCGGCAAGGCCGAGTCGGGCGGGCTCATCGGCCAGACCGGCGACACGCTTCGCGTGACGAACCTCGCCAGCCACGACTTCCGCCTCGGGATGCGCTGGATGCTGAACGGCGACTGCTGCGGCTCACCCGCGCCTGAGCCAATCTATGCGCCCGCCCCGCGCCCCATGATCCGCAAGTTCTGATCGATTTCCCGACCTGCCAAAGACGGCGCGCCCCCAAGGTGCGCCGTTTCTTTTTGCGTGGACGGCCTGGCCCAAAGAATCCTTGGCAGGTGTAAGACGAACAATCAAACGGCATCTGGGGATTTAGCGGGAATAGCCGGGAACAGCCGGAAGCTCGCGAAGGCCATCGGCAAATGAAGGCGAAAAATCAACACCTTAGAGCCATCGTGCCCGGTTTACATCCCGCATTGAAGCCATAGAGCCTGCGAACGATCAAACTGCAGCGATCGGGGCGATGCTGTGGGCGTACCACACCTAAGTCATTGATAATGCATCCCGGAAAAGCTCAAACTGGGATGACGGCCGCCTCGTCGCGCCGCTTGCATCCCAGAATGATATTCAGATTTCAAAACAATAGCTTAAACCGAAAACCACATTCGAGGCGAACGACCTAACTGGGATGCTTGAGTTGCATGCAGGATCGCTTGAAGCCCCTTTAAATCGCCCGGGGCATCTGATGAGAGCCCTGCCACCCATCTCTTGGAGGACTGAGCCGATACGGTTAACTTCACCCCCTTGCGGTGCTACCCGGTCATTGGGCAGGCACCAGACCAGGCCGGATAGTCCCCTTCGGTCCATAGTTCTGCGTGAGGGATCGGCAAGCATTCGCCGCGATCTGAGCGTCACTCATTCCCTGCGACTTCTGTAGCGCAAACAGTACGCCGACCGTACTCGCCTGCTCGCTCGCTCGCTTCCGGAAAGCGGTGGATTCCTCGGTGAAGTCCTTGTCCTTCAGGCCCGCAGCCCTGACCGCTTGCCTGATGGAAACCGACGGCATCGGCACGACGCCGCATTTCCGCACGAGGCCAGCAACTGCACCGATATAACCAGCCAGCACCATTTGGTCTTCAGTATATTGTCTCTCGGACTGCGAGGCGCGTAGTGCAGTCTCGCGGGGTTCCGCCCGGCCGCGAGGAGCCGGAGCCGGTGTGGAACTGGCGCACAGCCGCGTGGACCAGCCGGCATCATTAGCGATCTCGTCCGGAGTGCAGTCTCGCCTCAGTTGCTGCGCTTCGGCGGCTAGCGTCGTCATTACGACCAGTATGCATCCCAGCCTGACGTTCACACTCCACCTCCCGTCCAGAAAACCTTGCCCATAATCTTCACCCGGCCCAGCTCGTCGCCGGTCAGCAACTCGGTCGGATATTTGTCGGCGTTGTCCGAGATCAACGTCAAGCCCTTCGCCCCGAAGGCGAGGCGTTTCACCAGAAGCTCATCGCCCACCATCAGCGCATAGATGCCGTCGCCGGCCGGGTGGATACGGGCGGTATCGATCAGGCAGACGCCGCCATCTGCCAGCGTCGGCAGCATGCTGTCGCCCGAATGGGTGATGAACTGAGCCTTCTCCGGGCTGACGCCCATCCTTCGCAGCAGCGCCCGCGGGAAGGGCATCCTGTCGATGATTTCAACATCGCCATTCGCGAAGCCCGGCCCGGCCGAGCCGACCACGTTGAGAAGCGGCAAAAGGACGGTTTCTGGCGGCATCGCCGATGGGGACTCGTCCGCCTGCTGTTCAGGCGCTGCGGCTTGATGTTGCCCTGTGGCCAGCCAGTCCAGCGAACACCCCGCCGACGCAGCGAGAATCGCCATCGGCCCAAAAGGCGGCCTCGCTTTGGCGTCCCGCCATTTCGCAACCTGATCCGGTGAGAAGCCCGTCAACTCGGCGGCGCGTTTGAGCTCCCCGACCCGTGCAAGAACGGTTCGGAGGCGCTCGTAAAAGCCGTCATCCTGCAATTTATCGGCTTGAGCCATTAAACCACGGTTCATCCTATTGACGTGCCACTAAAAAGTGGCATAGAGTAACTAAAGTTATCGAAGTGGTTAACAGAAAGCGGCCTTGCCGCCAATTGGGGATATCAATGCACGAGGCAGACATTCTCGCGGCTGTCAGGAAGTCGAAGTACCGCTTTTTGCCGGCCATTGCGGCCAGATATGGCGTCACGCACGTTGCCCTACGGGCCGCTCTTCGGCGGCCGCAGCGCGGGGCGGAGCGGGCCATCTCGCAGGCGCTCGACATCCCACTGCATATCCTGTGGCCACAGCGCTGGGATGCCTCCGGCAACCGTTTGGTTCGGCAAGGCCTCTCCCGGAAGGCCGCGTGATGTCGGACGCCTTCATTCCCCCGCGCCCCGTCAACGCCGCTGATCTGCGCGCCATGCTCGGCGATCACGAGGTGGACATCGACGCCATCGTCGTCCCGGAACGCCTTCGCCTAGTCGACGCCGACAGGGTCTCAGCTCTAGCTGCCAACTTCAACGAGATGGGGCAGCTCGACGCCATAGCCGTCGCCATGGCCGAAGGCTCAAACGGCTTCCTTCTGGTCGATGGCGAGCATCGGCTCGAGGCGGCGCGCAAGCTCGGCTGGACGCGCATCAGGGCCTTCATCCGCGAGATGACGCCCGAGGAGCGCGAGAAGCACGAGATCTACGCCAATCTCATTCGGAACGAACTTAATGCGCTTGACCGCATCGTCTTCGTCGGCCGGCTTGCGAGCATCTTCGAGCGCGAGAATGCCTCAGCGAAAAATGGCGGGGACCGCAAGTCCAAGAAATGGCTTGAGAAAAATCAGTTGGCAAACATTTCCAACTGGTCGGGCTTCAACAGCGAAGCGGCCCGCCGGACGGGCTTGGGCGAGAAGTCCATCCGCAACACCCGCGCGCTGTTCGACACCCTCACCCCCGAGATCATCGCCCACCTGCGCGCATCGCCCATCGCCGACAATGGCCAGCAGCTGAAGCGCCTCGCCGAGATCGAGGACGTGGCCGAGCGGCTCGCCGTGTCCCGGGCGCTGGCGACAGGCGCGCCGAACGTCGAGCGCGCCAGGGTCTCGGCCGGCCTGTCCAGCGGCCGGCCGCTGGACGATCCCGACGAGAAGGCCTTCACCGCCTTCCTGTCCGTCTGGGGCCGCGCCAGCGCCAGGGCCAGGGCGCGCATCAAGGGCCATGTCACGCAGTACGACACGCCCGGCCCGGCCGCGCGCAAGGCCAAGGCAGGGCAGGGAGACGCATCATGAGCCACGCAGAGTTGAACCTGACGGATGACGAGCAGGCCTACATCAATGGTTGTCTGACCATCGCATCAAGCTGGCGCAGCCTCGAGACGAAGCCCGCCCGCGTGGCTTTGATGATGCCCGGTTACCCGGGAGCCCGACCTCTGGTCCGGGCCTGCGGCATCGCCATTCTCAGCCAGGAAAAATGGTCATCGACGTCAACCGTTGAAGGGTTTCGCTGAGCATGTCGGGACCTTCCGGAAACTCACGTCGCCAGGATGACGCCAGTGACTTGATCTGGCCGATATGCGGCCATGCCTGCTGCGTCGACAACGCGCCGCTCATGAGCAGCGTCTCGATCAAGTCGGCCTGCATCCTGAGCGAGATGAACAGGGCTTGCGCGGCATCGCGGCGTGACATGGGCGTCACCTCAAGTGGTGCGTTTCAGAACTTCGGAATTCAAGCATGAAGCTCTGGTACACGCCATCGGAGCTTGCGGAGCTCGCCCTGCCGGAAATGCCGGCGTCCAAGCGCAACGTCAACGAACTGGCGGCGCGGGAGGGCTGGGACCGCTTCGCGTCGCTCTGCCGGCCGCGCCAGGGCAAGGGAGGCGGGCTCGAATATCACATCCAGCTGCTGCCGGTCGCCGCACGGGTTGCGTTGATCGGGGCCGAGCGGGGGGAGGATGCGGCGCTCGCCATCTTCGCCGCGCCCGACGCGCGCCCCGGCCTGCCGTCCCCTGCGATGATGCAGCGTGACGCGCGCATCGCGATCCTCGGGGCCTGGAGCGCCTTCCGGCGCACGGCCGAGCTCAAGGCCACGACGGCCATCATCTACTTCGTCGACCTCTACAACGTCGGCAAGATCGACGCGCCCCGATGGGTGCTCGCCGCCGTTCCGCGGCTGTCCGCCCGCACGCTGTCCGCCTGGCTCGCCAAGGCGAAGGGCGGCGACATCGACGCGCTGGCGGTCGACCGGGGCGCCGCCCGGCGCGGCAAGGGCCTGCTCGACGCCTACAATGACGGCGAGCTCAGGCTGACCGCGCTGGGGCTCACGGCCCATAATCCGCACCTGTCGGCCGACCATATCCGCACGATCTTGATCGATCGCTTCGGCGACACCCTGCAGCATGGCGGCCGCGACCAACCGTTCCCGGTCGTCCGCGCCGTGCAAGGCGCGTTGAAGCGCTGGCGGGCGGAGCATCGCGACGAGTTGCTCGCGATCACCAACCCCGACGCCTTCAAGTCCACCCGGCGCGTGTCCGGCACGTTCGCGCACAAGGCCACGGCGCTCAACGCTTTCTGGCAGATCGACGCCTCGCCGGTCGACGCGCTGTGCATCGACGGCCGCCACGCGGTCTACGTCTGCATCGACTACTGGTCGCGCAGGCTGATCGTGCTGGTCACGAAGACGGCCCGCTCCGAGGCCGTGGGCCTCCTGATGCGCAAGGCCCTGCTCTCCTGGGGCGTGCCGGATCTGGTCAAGACCGACAACGGAAGCGACTTCGTGGCGCGCTGGACCAAGCGGCTGTTCGCCGCGCTCGGCATCGAGACCGAGACCTCGACGCCGTTCAGCCCCGAACAGAAGGGCGCGGTGGGGCGCGCGATCGGCACCTTCCAGCGGGATTTCTGCGCCACGCTGCCGGGCTTCGTGGGCCACTCCGTCGCTCAGCGCAAGGTTATCGAGAACCGCAAGGCGTTCTCGGCGCGGCTCGGCCTGGACGACGCCAAGGCGTTCAACGTGGAGCTGACCGCAGCCGAGCTGCAGGCCCGCGCCGATGCCTGGGCCAATGACCGCTACGCCCACCGCGCCCATGGCGGGCTCGATGGGGAAACGCCCTTCGCGCGCGCCGCGTCATGGCCGCATCCGGTGCGCCGGATCGAGGACGGCGCCGCGCTCGGCGTGCTGCTGGCCCCGATCGCCGGCGGAGACGGCACGCGCATCGTCGCCAAGCAGGGCCTTAAGATCGAGGGCAGCTGGTATCTGTCCCCCGACCTGATGCCGGGAACGCGCGTGCTCGTCCGGCTCGATCCGGCCGACCTTGGCGCGGTCTGGTGCTTCGATCCCGACGCCGAGACCTATCTCGGCACGGCCATCTGCCCGGAGTTGCGGGGCATCGACCGCGCGGCGGCCCTGGCGGAGGTCCGCGCCGCGCAAAAGCGCATCATCGCGGAGGGCACGGCCCCGATCCGCAAGATGGCGGCCTCCTTCAAGCCGCGCGACGCGGCCGACGCCATCGCCCGGCAGGCGGCGCTCACCTCCGGCAAGCTGGTCGAGCTGCCCCGCCGCGCCAGCCCCGTCACCACGCCCGCCCTCGACGCCGCCGCGCTGGTCCTGCCGTCGAAGGCCGGGCCTGTCGCCCGCGAGATGACGGCGAAGGAGCGCGATCTGGCGGCCGAGATCGAGGCCGACCTGGCGGGGACGCCGCAGCCTCCTGCGGAGCAAAGGCCCGGCTTCGTGCGCAAGCTTCGCGCCGGCCCAGGGCCAGGCAGAGGGCGCGGCCGCCGGCGTCGGCGACGGCGTGAAGGGCAAGCTCTCGGGGATCGACGCCAGCGCGGAAGGCCGGCAGGTGGCGGACAGCTTCGCGGCGGGCATCAAGTCCGGCGCGCCTGGCGTGCTGGCCGCCGCCAACGAACTGGCGACGATGGCCAGCCGGGGCATCTCGCGGGCGGGAGGCCTTGGCACCGCGCGCGCGCTGCACGACGGGGTGAGCGAATGAGCCTCGCCCTGCTGGCCCTTGGACCCTACGTCTTCCGCATCGCGCCCCTGACGCTCCAGAAGATCGAGCGGGAGGTGACGGTCAGCCATCCGGAGATCCAGCGCTTCGGGGCCGCGCCGGCCCGGCAGTTCACATCGCCAGGCGGCGGCAAGCTCAAGATCGAGGGCCTTTACTTCGATGGCGAGTTCGGCGGGCATGATGATTGGCTCGCGCTGGCGGCGCTGGCGCGCAGCGGCGCCGTGGTCGACGTGATCGGCTGGGGTTCGGGCGCGGCGTTCGGCAGCGTCATCGGGGCCATGGTGATCCTGGCCATCGGCGACGTGCACGAGATGATCGGGCCCGACGGGATCGGGCGCAAGGCCGCCTTCACCATCGAGCTCGGCTCGGCCGGCGGCGGCGCGGCGGGAGGGCTTTTCGGATGAGCCAGCGCGTCACCGTGACCAAGGAAGGATTGATGATCGACCAGCTCGCCATGGCGGCCACCGGCTCCGATGCGGGCGGGACGGTCGAGGCCGCGCTCGACCTGACGCCCGGGCTCGCGGCCGAGCTGGCGCGGGCGGCGCACCGGCTGGCGCTGGTGCGCGTGGTGACGGCGCCGGAGGCGAGCGAGGGCCCTGCGCTGATCCGCACCGTGAAGCTCTGGGACTGAGATGCTGTATCCTGTCACGCTGGCGAACGGGCTGTTGGGAGGCGCAGGCGGTGCCCTCACCGTCGGGCGCACGCCCGTCATCATCATCCTGGTGGACGGCAAGCCGGTCTCGGCCGGGTTCTACTCGCTGCTGATCAGCGCGACGCTGGTCGACAACGAGGGCGACGAGGTCGACCGGCTGACGATCGAGCTCGATGACGCCGACAACCAGATCGAACGGCCGCGCAAGGGCGTGATCATCACCTGCCAGATGGGCTACATCGAGACGGGCATCGTCGACAAGGGCCGGTTCAAGGTCGAGAACGTGACCGAGCAAGGCAGCGTCGACCGGGGCCAGACGCTGACGATCGAGGCCCATGCCGAGGACCTGAGGAAGGACGCCAAGGCGGCAGGGCAGAAGGCCTATGAGGGCAAGACCTTCAAGGAGATCGTCGAGGAGGAGGCCAAGGCCATGGGCCTTGCGGCCGTGGTGGCCCCGGAGCTGGCGGAGCAACGGTTCGACTGGCGCGTGCGCTGGAGCGCCTCGCGCCTCGACTTCCTGACCAGGCTCGCCGACGAGGTGGGCGGCATCGTCAAGCCGGCCGGGGGCAAGCTGATCGTCCAGAAGCGCGGCTCCGGCAAGAGCGCCTCGGGGCAGGACCTGCCGACGCTCATCATCAGGCGCTCGGATTGCTCCGAGTGGAGCGGCAAGCCGGTCGGCCGGATGGAGTATGGCCAGGTCGTCACCTATTGGACCGATCCCGCGACCGGCAAGCAGCGCACCGTCAAGTCGCCGACCCAGCGCAAGGGACCGGACTTCACCGTGCGCGAGCCATTTCCTGACGAGAAGGCGGCCAAGCGCGCCGGCGAAGCTCAGGTGGGCAAGCTCAACCGGGGCACCGGCGAGGCGAGTTTCACCATGTATGGCAACCCCGCCGCAGCGGCCGGCCAGGAGGCCTTGGCAGTGGGCTTCTCGACCAGCCTTTCAGGCGTGTGGGTGACGTCGACGGTGACCCAATTGTTCAAGTCCGGCTCCAGCGGGGGCTACACGACCGAGGTCGAGGTCAAGGCGCCTGAGAGCGGCAAGAAGGAGGAGTAGGCGTAGAGGGACGACGGGGCCGCCCGAAAGCGGCAGCGGGGCCGAAGCCGGCAAGCACAAACCCCGCCCGATGGCACAAAACGAAACATCGCCCGCCGGCTGCCCGAGGGCAGCGGGTGCATCTGGCGTGATTCGTGGAACGACGCTATGGATGATGTCAGGTGCGGTGCATGTCGGGCTTTGCTTTATCGGGCAGCACGCGACGCGCTGAAGGGAACCCTTCAGATCAAGTGCCGCCGTTGCGGCGGCGTCAACATCATGAGGCCTGCTGAGCCCCCATCCGAGCGCCCCGAGCGTCCCGAAGAAGGACGCAAGCGTTGTGGCTCTACCTCCCCCTGAACCAGATCATGTCCGTTCGATCTCACTCTGCGCCGGCGTCGGCGGATTGGATCTCGGACTGGCGATCGCAGAACCCGGCTTTCGCACCGTTTGTTATGTCGAGCGGGACATCTTCGCCGCGTCAGTCCTCGTGGCCAGGATGGCGGACAAGAGCCTATGCGAGGCTCCTGTCTGGGATGACCTTGCCACCTTCGACGGCCGCTCTTGGCGTGGCGCAGTGGATATCGTCTTGGCAGGCTACCTTTGCCAACCCTTCAGTTCCGCCGGGTCAAGGTCTGGCGAGAACGATCCACGCCACCTCTGGCCGCATGTCCGACGCATCATCGACGAAGCCAGGCCAAGGCGCGTCTTCCTTGAGAACGTCGAAGGCCACGTGTCGCTGGGGTTTGGAGCCGTACGATCCGAACTCGCCGAGATGGGCTATGGCGTCCGGGCGGGCCTGTTCTCGGCTGCTGAAGCAGGCGCTGCGCATTGGCGCCGACGGCTCTTCGTACTGGCCGACGCCGACAGCCCAAATGTCGGCCAACCGGGCAGAGTGGAGAGTGACCGCGCAGGGATGGCGGATGTCGGCTCCGATCGACCAAACCGGCAATCAGATCGGGTTGAGGGAAGCGGCCCAAGGCTGGACGTTGATGTGGAAGGCGGTGAAGGCGATGGGCGCGACCTTCGACAGGCCAGCGAGCTGGGCCTATTCGCACCCCCTCCATTTGCTGGTGCGGCCTGGGAGCAAGCACTTGCCAGGCAGCCTGGTCTTGAACCCAGCCTTCACGGATTGGATCATGGGGTGGCCCACTGGCTGGACCGATCCCGATCGGCCGGCAACGGGGTTTGCCCGCTGGCTGCAGCGCTCGCGTATCGAACTCTCGAGGCTGCTTTCACAACGCCTTGAAGGAGCGTTGAATGATTTCTGAGTTGATGCAGTTTGATCGTGCGCGTGCTGCCATTTGATTTTGCGCGCTACAGCAGGCCCGCGATCGCGATTGACGCGGATGGAGCGCTCCATTATCCCCAACGACGGGTCATCTCCCCCCAACGGGAGACACCCATCTGTGAGGATGGAGAAATCGATGGCTACGAACGCAACCGCCGCTGGCGGTACGACGGCTCTCATGGTTGGCAGCGGCTCTCCGCCGCGCCCCCGCGTGCCGAACTTCTCTTCCGGCCCCTGCGCCAAAAGGCCGGGCTGGTCCCTTAAAAATCTGTCCGATGCAGCGCTTGGCCGCTCGCACCGCGCCAAGGTCGGCAAGGCGAAGCTCAAGCTCGCCATCGACCTCACGCGCGAGGTGCTGCAGGTTCCCGCCAACTATCTGATCGGCATCGTGCCGGCGTCTGACACCGGCGCCTACGAGATGGCGATGTGGACCATGCTCGGCGCACGGCCTGTCACCATGACGTCGTGGGAGAGCTTCGGCGAGGGCTGGGTCACAGACGCCGTGAAGCAGCTCAAGCTTGCCGATTGCGAGACGGTCAGCGCGCCCTACGGAGAGCTTCCCAACCTCAGAAAGATCGACACTCGGACGCGCGACGTTTGCTTCACCTGGAACGGGACGACATCCGGCGTGCGCGTTCCGGACGCCGACTGGATCGCCGCCGACCGCGAAGGCCTGACCTTCTGCGACGCGACCTCTTCGGCCTTCGCGCAGCGCATGGATTGGTCAAAGCTCGACGTGACCACCTTCTCCTGGCAGAAGGCGCTGGGCGGGGAAGCCGCGCACGGCATGCTGATCCTCAGCCCCCGCGCCGTACAGCGGCTTGAAAGCTACAAGCCCGCCTGGCCGCTGCCGAAGGTCTTCCGCCTCACCTCCGGCGGCAAGCTCATCAAGGGCATCTTCGAGGGTGAAACCATCAACACCCCCTCCATGCTCTGCGTGGAGGACTACATCGACGCGCTCAACTGGGCGAAGAAGGTGGGCGGGCTCGACGGGCTGATCAAGCGCGCCGACGCAAACGCCCGCGCCATCGCTTCATGGGTGAAGGTGACGCCATGGGTCGACTTCCTCGCCGTGAAGTCCAAGACCCGCTCGAACACCTCGGTCTGCCTCAAGTTCACCGATCCAGCCGTCACCGCCCTCGCGCCTGACGCGCAGGCGAATTTCGCCAAGGGCATCGTGGCGTTCCTCGAGAAGGAGGGCGTCGGGCTCGATCTCGGCCATTACCGCGACGCGCCTCCAGGCCTGCGCATCTGGTGCGGGGCCACCGTGCAGACGCGCGACGTGAAGGCGCTGCTGCCCTGGATCGAGGCTGCGTTCGCAGCCGAAAAGGCGAAGCTCGCGAAAGCGGCTTGAGGCGACACGCATCGTCATGGTCGGGCTTGACTCTACCACCCCAATTTTCAGCTTCATCCTGCACGGGATGGTCGGGTCGAGCCCGACCATGACGCCTGAACAAGGTCCGTGCGCCATCCAAAGGTGCCCCAATGACCGCTCCCCGTGTCCTCATCTCAGATGCCCTCTCCCTCGCCGCCGTGCAGATCTTCAAGGATCGCGGCATCGACGTGACGTTCGATCCGGGCCTCGGCAAGGACAAGGACAAGCTCGCCGCCATGATCGGCGACTATGACGGGCTCGCGATCCGCTCCGCGTCAAAGGCGACCGCCAAGCTGCTGGAAAGCGCGACGAAGCTGAAGGTCATCGGCCGCGCTGGCATCGGCGTCGACAATGTCGACATTCCGGCCGCCACGCAGCGCGGCATCATCGTGATGAACACGCCGTTCGGCAATTCGATCACCACCGCCGAGCACGCCATTGCCATGATGTTCGCGCTGGCTCGCCAGATCCCCGACGCGGACCGCACGACGCAGGAAGGCAAGTGGGAGAAGAACAAGTACATGGGCGTCGAACTGACCGCCAAGACGCTCGGCGTGATCGGCTGCGGCAACATCGGCTCGATCGTGGCGGACCGCGCGATCGGCCTCAAGATGCGCGTCATCGCATTCGATCCGTTCCTGACCCCTGAGCGAGCCATCCAGATCGGGGTGGAGAAAGTCGAGCTCGACGAACTGCTGGCCCGTGCCGACTTCATCACGCTGCATACGCCGATGACGGAGAAGACCAAGAACATCCTGTCGCGCGAGGCGTTGGCCAAGACGAAGAAGGGCGTCAGGATCATCAACTGCGCGCGCGGCGGGCTGGTCGACGAAGAGGCGCTGGCCGACGCGATCAAGGCGGGCCATGTCGGCGGCGCGGCGTTCGACGTCTTCACGGTGGAGCCTGCCGAAAGCAATCCGCTGTTCGGCCTGCCGAACGTGATCTGCACCCCGCATCTGGGCGCTTCGACTTCGGAGGCGCAGGAAAACGTCGCGCTTCAGGTGGCCGAGCAGATGAGCGATTACCTGCTCAAGGGCGCGATCACCAACGCAGTGAACTTCCCCTCGATCTCGGCGGAGGAAGCCCCGCGCGTGAAGCCTTTCGTGGCGCTCGCGGAAAAGCTCGGCTCGTTCCTTGGCCAACTCACCGAAGGCTCGGTGACCGCGATCCGCATCGTGTACGAGGGCAAGGTGGGCGAGCTCAACGTCAAGCCGATGACCTCCGCCGCCATCGCCGGCGTGCTGCGGCCCTTCCTGTCGGAGATCAACATGGTCAACGCCCAAGCCATCGCCAAGGACAAGGGCATCACCGTCGACGAGGTCAAGCGCGAGGCGCCGGGCACGCTGGAAAGCACGATCCGCATCGTGGTCGAAGCGGACATGCCGCGCCACGCAGTCGGCACGGTGCTGTCGGACGGCGTGCCCCGGATCGTCGAGATCCGCGACATCAAGGTCGACGCCGCGTTCGCGCCGCACATGATCTACATCCGCAACGACGACAAGCCCGGCTTCATCGGCGCGTTCGGCTCGCTGCTCGGCAACGCTGGCGTCAACGTGGCGACCTTCAATCTGGGCCGCGACAAGCCGGGCGGCGACGCGATCTGCTATGTCGCCGTCGACGAACGCGTGAATGACGAATTGCTCACGAAGATTGAGGCCATCCCGCAGGTCAAGCGGGCGCGCAGGCTGGCTTTCTGAGACGCTTCGCCACGCTTGCTTTCGGCGGATGCTTGGTCCACCTGAATCTCATGGCAGCGCCTCAGCACGTCAATATCGATCCCGCCGCCGCTCACGCCGTCTATTTCGACGGCGGTTGCCCGGTCTGCAGCCGCGAAATCGCGCTGTATCAGCGGCTCAGCGATGGCGCCGCAGACCGACCCCGTTTTGAGAACATCGCAGCGGAAGGCGCGGCGCTGCCTGACGGGATCACCCGTGATGAGGCGTTGGCGCGCTTTCATGTCCGGCTCGGTTCTGGCGAGGTGGTGTCCGGCGCCGCCGCCTTCATCGCGCTTTGGCGGGCCACGCCACGTTTCAGGCTGCTCGGGCGCGCCGCGTCAGTTCCGCCGGTTCCCTGGCTGCTCGAGTTGGCCTATCGCGGCTTCTTGCAGGTGAGGCGCCTTTGGCGCAATGCTCCGGCACGGTGACGACGCCGGGAGGGTTGCCCATGTTCCGCCCTGTTCTCTGCCTCATGTTCCTGGCGGCCTTCATATCATTTGCGGCGCCTCCCCCAGCGGCTTCGATGGAGGTCGGGTCAGGCCTGTTCACATTGCCGGAAGCCAGCTGCGTGGATGCGGAGCCCATCCGCGTCTTCCATCATCGGCCAGCCGGGTGGAAGGTCGATGGGCCGATCCTGATCGTGCTGCACGGCGTGAACCGCGATGCGGACCGCTATCTTGCCGAGTGGCGCGATCTGGCCGAGGCGGCGAACGTGCTCGTGATCTGCCCGGAATTCACCATGGCGAGATATCCGGGAGCCCGCTGGTACAACCTCGGCAATGTCGTCGAACGTGAGCGCGGCGGGGTGCTCCGGCACCCCGATGCATGGACATTCGGCGTCGTGGACCGTGTCTTCGTCGATGTCCGGCGCCGGACAGGGGCGCTGCGCGAGAGTTTCGCCCTCTTCGGACATTCGGCGGGCGCGCAGTTCGTCCACCGCTATGCGCTGCTGGCGAAAGGCTCTGCCGCGTCGCCGATCATCGTTGCCAATGCCGGCTGGTACACCATGCCGAATGCGGACATCGCCTTTCCCTATGGCCTCGGCGGCCTCGCCCTCGGAGATGAGGCGCTATCTGCTGCCTTGAAGCGCCCTGTCACCATTCTGCTCGGCGATCAGGACATCGATCCTGCGCACCCGAGCCTGCGCCGCAATCCGGAAGCCGACGTGCAGGGCCTTCACCGTTTTGAACGAGGGCATGCCTTCTTCGCGCAGGCAGGCCGCGAAGCCGCCCGGCTGAAAAGCGAGTTCCGGTGGCGCCTGCGCGTGGCGCCCGGAGTGGCCCATGAAAACGCCGGCATGGCGCGGGCCGCGATCGATATCGTGGCGGGCCGCTGAGGAACGTTGCGCAGGCTTTGGTTCAGGCGCGGCGGCGTTCCGCCAGCCAGATTCCGCCCAAGACCAGAGCGAGCGCCGCGCCATGATAAGGCGCAAACGGCTCGCGCAGGATCAGCACGCCGAGCACTGCGCCCCAAATCGGCACCAAATTGACGAACAGCCCTGCGCGTGCGGGGCCGATCAGCTCGACGCCCCGCATGAACATCAATTGCGAGGCGACCGAAGGTCCGAGCGTGACATAGAGCACGATCAGCCATCCCTTCCAGTTTGGCCACTGGTGCTGATGGAGCGCGATCTCCCAAGCGAACAGCGCCAGCGACAAAAGGCACGCGACGATCGCCATGGCGGTGAAGAACACAAGGCCGGGCAGGGCGGGGCGCTTGCGCAAGGCGAGCGTATAGCCAGCGTAGAACACGCCCGCGATGACCATCAGGATGTCGCCGTAATTGAAGGCCAGACGCGTCAGCTCGCCCACGTCGCCGTGAAGGGCGACCACGATCACGCCCAGCATGGTCAGCATCAATCCCGCGACTTGAAGACGGCCGAGAGGCGTGCGGAAGAACACCCACGCCCCGATCATGACCATGGCGGGGATCGCGCCTTGGGTGATGCCCATGTTGATGGCGGTGGTGTAGTGGCCGGCAAGATACATCAAGGCATTGAAGACGGTGAAGCCGAGCGCTCCCATCACCGTGATCTGCAGCCAGTTCGCGCGGATCACAGGCCAATGCGCGGCCAGATCCTTGCGGAGCATGACCGGAAAGATCAGCGCCACCCCGATCCAGCGCAAGGAGGTGAGCGCCATCGGGGACACATTGTCGACAGCGAGGCGGCTGGCGATGGCGTTGCCGCCCCAAAGGAGCGTCGTCAGCGCCAGAAGCAGGTACGGGTTGGCCCACGCCTGGCGATACACGGAGACTTTCGGCAAGGTGCGGCGGCTTTCCGTGCAATCATCAGTTGGACCGTTGCAGGCCTAGCGTGTTACGGAGGCGGCGTCATGCCTCGCTGGCGCGCATCGCCAATGCGTGCCTGACACGAGCATCCGGGTTTGCGCCCGCTGCCGACGCCGTCCTGCCTGTTTTCCGCCCCTGTCGCTCCCCTCGCTGCGAAGCCATCGCCATGACCAGACCGATCCGCCTTCTGGTTGTCGAAGGCAACGTGCGCGAAGCCCGAGAGGCGCATGCCAGGAGCTATGGCCGGACGCCGGGCGATTCGTACGCCGCGGTGGTCCGCCAGCTCGAGCCGTCCGCCATCTGCGATGTGGCCATGCCGGCCGACGAGGGATCCAACCTGCCTGATCCGGCAGGGCTGCAATCATATGACGGCATCTTCCTGACCGGCTCCGCGCTGCACATCTATCAGTTGGCCCCGCCCGTGACGCGCCAGATCGAATTGATGCGGGCGATCTACAGGAGCGGCACGCCTTGCTTCGGCTGCTGCTGGGGCATCCAGATGGGGACGGTCGCCGCCGGGGGCACGGTGCAGGCCAATCCCGCCGGCCGCGAGATCGGCTTCGCGCGGCGCATCTCGCCGACCACAGCCGGATCGACGCATCCGCTTCTGTCGGGCAGGCCTGCTTCGTTTGATGCGCCCGCCATCCATCTGGACGCGGTGTGTGTGCCGCCCGGCGATATGACGGTGCTCGCCGCCAATGCCATGACGCCGGTGCAGGCAGCGGAAATCCGGCATGATGGCGGCGTGTTCTGGGGCGTGCAGTATCATCCGGAGTTTTCTCTGACCGAGACTGCGGCCATCTTGCGAAGGCTTGCCGAACCGCTCATGCGCGAAGGATTTCGCCGTACGCAGGCGGACGTCGATCGCTATTGCGACGATCTTGCCGCGCTTGACGAGGAGCCGGCCCGCTGCGATCTGGCCTGGGCGCACGGGCTTGACGAGCAGGTGCTGGATCCCCTGCTGCGGCTCACCGAGATCCGCAACTTCCTGGCGCACCGCGTTCGGCCCGGCATCAGCGCGCGTGGGCGGGGTTGAGGCATCTTGCCAGCCCCGAAAAACCCTTATTTCTCGCGTGAAACACCCCTGTGCCCGGTCCGGGTGCGGTTTTCGGAGCCACATCATCCATGAAAAGCCTAGCGCTCGCCCTCCTGGCGTCAGTCGCCGCCATGCCGCTCGCCCATGCGGCCGACCTGCAGATGACCAGCCGCATCGATGCGGTCACGGTCTTTCCCGACGCCGCGATGGTGACCCGGATCGGGGATGTGCGCGTGCCGCAGGGACAGCATATGATCGTGCTGCGCGGCCTGCCGGCGACGATCGACCCCGCGTCGATCAGGGTGGAGGGGGCCGGCGACGGCCAGTTGCAGATCGGATCGGCCGACATCCGGCGCGTCCCGGCGGACACGTTGCCGAACGAAGACATGCAGAAGAAGCTTCGGGACCTTCGGCTCGATCTCGCGAAGGTGCGCGGGCGCATGGATGCGATAGACGCCCAGAAGAAGGCCGTCGCGGACTTTTCCCGCATTGCGGCGGAGGCCTCCGCCAAAGAGGGCAACGGATTCGACATCGCGCAGGCCCGCGCCGCCTGGGCTGCCGTGGGCGAGGGCACCGCCGCCGCCAACATGGCCGCCCATGAAGAGGCGGCCCGGGCCGCGGACATCGAGGCGGAGATCCGCGCGGTCGAGGCCGCCGCAGGCCGCCAGCGGCAGCCGTCCGCGCCTGTGGTCGACGTGGCCATCTCGGTCGAGGCCGCGCGCGATCTGGGCCTTGGCCTCAAGGTGACATACCGCGTCTCGGGCGCGCGCTGGGTCGCCGCGTACGATGCGCAGCTCGACACGGCAGCCAACGGGCCGGTTGCCAAGGTCAACCTGGTCCGCCGCGCCTCCGTCAGCCAACGCACCGGCGAGGATTGGGGCGACGTGGAGCTGACCCTTTCGACGGCGCGCGTCGCAGGCGGAGCTTCTGCGCCCGAGGTGCTCACGCAGGCCCTTGGGCTGCGCGACCCCATGGTCGTGTTCGATGCCGATCAGGCGCGCCGGCAGCGGAGCGCGGCGCCCGCGCCGTCGCGGCCGGAGGCATCGGCGATGATGGCCGAGCCCCAGTTACAGCGGGAGGTCCGTGCGGCTGAGCAGGAGGCGGTGACGTCAGCCACAGCGTTCTCTGCATCTTTCACGCCGCCAGGGCGCGTGACCGTGACAAGGGATGGCGCACAGCGCACCTTGCGGCTGTCGAGCCATCTGATCGATGCTCCACTTCTGGCCAGGATCGCGCCGGCGCTCGAGACACGCGCCTATCTCTCCGCCAGCCTCACGTGGACGGACGACGTGCCGCTGCTGCCGGGTGAGGTCTCGCTCACGCGGGACGGCGTGTTCGTCGGCAAATCGCGGATCGAGGCCGCCGCGCCCGGCGAACAGTTCGACCTGGGCTTCGGGGCGGATGACCGCATCAAGGTCGAGCGGACGCCGGTGCGCCGCCGCGACAACGATCCGTCGGGCTGGAGCGCGAGCCGCAACCAGATCAGCGACCATCGCACGGCCGTGACCAACCTGCACCGACGCCCGATGCGGATCAGCGTCGTCGACAGGATCCCGGTTTCGGAAAACAGCGCGATCACCATCGAGCCATTGTCCAGCAACACCGCGCCGACGGAGAAGGTCGTGCAGGACAGGCGCGGCGTGATGGCGTGGACGCATGAGTATGCGCCCGCTGAAAAGCGCGAGATCAGGCTCGGGTGGCGCCTGCGCTGGCCTGCCGACCGTGAGCTGGTGGGGCGCTGAACAGCTGACGCGGCGCTTCCGGAGACGGGGCGGGCAGACGGTTTTTCTTGACCCGGCTCACCCTTTCACCGATGAGAGAGTGCAAGGACGATCACCCAGCCCTGGCCTTGCGCCGGGGCTTTTCATTGTCTGACCTTTCCTGGCAAGGTCTTTTTCGGGACGGAGCCTGTCATGGCGAACGTGGTTGTGGTTGGCGCCCAGTGGGGCGACGAAGGCAAAGGCAAGCTGGTGGACTGGCTCTCCAGCCAGGCCGATGTGGTCGTGCGCTTCCAGGGCGGCCACAATGCCGGGCACACGCTGGTCATCGACGGCCAGGTGTACAAGCTCTCATTGCTGCCTTCGGGCATCGTCAGGCCGGGCAAGCTCTCGGTGATCGGCAACGGCGTTGTCGTCGACCCGTGGCATCTGGTCGAGGAGATCGCCAAGCTGCAGCGCCAGGGGGTCGCCATCAGCCGCGACAACCTGCGCGTGGCGGACAATGCGACGCTTATCCTGCCGCTTCACCGCGAGCTCGATCATTTTCGGGAGACGTCGAATTCCGGCCTCAAGATCGGCACCACCAAGCGCGGCATCGGGCCGGCTTACGAGGACAAGGTTGGCCGCCGCGCGATCCGCGTCATCGACCTCGAGGATGACGTGCTGCTCGAAGCCAAGATCGATCGGCTGCTGACCCATCACAACGCGCTGCGGCGCGGGCTGGGCATCGCCGAGGCGGACGGGGCGCAGCTGCTGGCCGAACTCAAGGCCATAGCGCCGAAGATCCTGCCCTATGCCGACACCGTCTGGGCCCTGCTCGATGGCGAACGCCGCGCCGGAAAGCGCATCCTGTTCGAAGGGGCGCAAGGTGCGCTGCTCGACGTCGACCACGGCACATACCCGTTCGTGACCTCGTCCAACATCGTGGCCGGACAGGCGGCGACCGGCTCCGGACTGGGTCCGGGGGCTGTCGGCTATGTCCTTGGAATCGCCAAGGCCTATACGACGAGAGTTGGAGAAGGCCCGTTTCCGACCGAGCTTGACGACGAGATCGGTGAGCTGATCGGCACCAAGGGCAAGGAATTCGGCGTCGTGACAGGGCGCAAGCGTCGCTGCGGCTGGTTCGACGCCTGTCTCGTCCGGCAGACCGTGAAGACATCCGGCATCGACGGCATCGCGCTCACCAAGCTCGACATCCTCGACGGATTTCCCAAGATCAAGGTCTGCGTGCGCTACCTGCTCGATGGCAAGGAGATCGAGACCCTGCCCGCCGGCCAGGCGGCGCAGGCGCGTGTCGAGCCGGTATACGAGACCATCGAGGGCTGGGAAGGCTCCACCGCGGGTGCGCGCAGCTGGGGCGAGCTGCCGGCCCAGGCGATCAAGTACGTCCGCCGCATCGAGGAATTGATCGGCGCGCCGGTGGCCGTGCTGTCGACCTCTCCGGAGCGTGACGACACCATCCTCGTCCGCAACCCCTTCGAGGGTTGACGAACACGGCGCGTTCAGCACAAAGCACAGCCATGGCGGATTTTTACCCTGTTCTGTCTCGCGCGATCGCCAGGCTGACCCAGCAGACACCGGAGGCGCGCCGCGCGATCTATGATCGGGCAGCGGAGGTGCTGGTGGCCCAGCTTCGTTCCGTCGTGCCGCCGATGACCGAGGCCGACATTGACCGCCAGCGCATGCAGCTCGATGACGTGATCGCGCGGATCGAGCGTGAGCAGCAGCCGCCTGTGCTGGATTTCCCCGAGACGGTCGACGACGCGGCCGTTGAACGCTCCGACGCCGAAGCTGATCCAGCGATCGACGCGCAAGCTGGATGTTCGCCTGCCGGCACGCGAGACGCCAGCTGGCCGGATGAGGCGCGAGCCTTTGCGGAACCGGGCGACGAGCCTTCGGCTCGGCCAGTTCCCGCTTTTGCCGGGGCCACGCGCCCTGCGGTGAGGCCCGGCAGCGACCATGCCGCAAACGGGCGCGCCTCTGCAGGGCAGGCCGAGTTCGAACGGCCTGACGACGGCGCACAGCCGGAAGCGGGGATGCAGCCCGGCCGTCCACGCCTGGACATTTCAGCGGCGCCCCCGAAAAGCACCGGCGGCATGCGAAAGGCGATCGTGGCGGGCGGCGTGCTTCTCGGGGTGGCTGCCATCGCGGCCACCGCCTACTACGTCAATCGCGAGGATCTTTCGCCGCCGCCAACGGCGCAGGCGCCCGCCGCGCGCGCGGCTCCGCAGCCGGACGGCGCCAAGATCACGGCACGCGCGGGCGCCGAGAACGCGCCTCCGGCAGCCCCCGCACAGTCCCCGGCCGGTCCGCCGGGCGCGGCGACGCCGCAAAGGCAGGACATAGCGGTGGCGCAGCGGGCGGTGCTTTATGTCGAGCCCGCCGACGCAAGCCAGCCGCCCCGCGCGATCGTCGGGCGCGTGTCATGGCGCGTCGAGGCGCAGAATGCCGGGCAGGGGCAGCAACTCGAAACGGTCATCCGCGCGGACGTCGAGATCGCCGAAAGCGGGCTCAACCTCGTGTTCACGATCCGCCGCAACACCGACCCGGCCTTTCCCGCCTCGCACATCCTCGGGATACGTTTCCAGCGTGTCAGCGACGATGGCAATGGCGCAGTGAAAGAGGCGGGCGTGCCGCAGCTCAAGGCGGAGGAGAACGAGCGCGGCGCGCCATTGTCCGCCATCACCAGCATCCTTGCCGAAAATCTGTTCGTCTCCGCATTGTCGCGGGTGCCGGTGGAGGTCGAGCGCAATGTGGATTTGATCCGCAACCGCAACTGGATCGACATCCCGGTGCGCTTCGCCTCCGGAAAGCGTGGCATCATCGCGTTTGAAAAAGGCCTCTCCGGGGATCAGCGGATCGCCGAAGGGTTCAGGTCATGGCAATGACAGGCGCCGGGCGCGCTCGGCGCGCGACCGCTGAGAGCACGTTCCCGGCAAGCTGATCATGGCCTGCAGGACCCATAGGCAGCTGATCCGGTTCAGGCCGCCGTCGTCAGCCTTGCGGGAGACTTAGGCTCCTCGCGGCGGATCAGGGCGGCCTTGACCGCTTCCTGGATCTTCTCAAAAGCGCGAACCTCGATCTGGCGCACGCGTTCGCGGGACACGCCGAACTCGTCGGACAGCTCCTCCAGGGTGATCGGGTCATCGGCAAGGCGGCGCGCCTCGAAGATGCGCCTTTCGCGCGGGTTCAGCACCGTCAGGGCATCGCGCAGGGCTGCAAGCCTGTTGTCGCTCTCCTGGTTCTCGACCAGCCGGACCTCCTGGCTCGACCCGTCATCCACGAGCCAATCCTGCCACTCGCCTTCGCCCTCCTCGCGCAGGGGCGAATTGAGCGACGCGTCGCCGCTCAGGCGGCGGTTCATGTCGATGACGTCCTGCTCCTTCACGCCGAGCTTGGTCGCGATGTGCGTGACCTGCTCGGGGCGCAAGTCGCCCTCCTCCAGAGCCGAAATCTTGCTCTTGGCCTTGCGCAGGTTGAAGAACAGCTTCTTCTGATTGGCGGTGGTGCCCATCTTCACCAGCGACCAGGACCGCAGGATGTATTCCTGGATCGAGGCCTTGATCCACCACATGGCGTAGGTGGCCAGGCGAAAGCCCTTCTCCGGCTCGAAACGCTTCACGGCCTGCATCAGGCCGACGTTGCCTTCCGAGACGACTTCGCCAATCGGCAGGCCATAGCCGCGATATCCCATGGCGATCTTGGCGACGAGCCGAAGATGCGAGGTGACAAGCTTGTGCGCAGCGTCGCGGTCGTCATGTTCACGCCAGCGCTTCGCCAGCATGTATTCCTGATCCGGCTGCAACATCGGGAATTTGCGGATTTCGTCGAGATAGCGCGAAAGACCACCGTCGGCGGCCAAGATCGGCAGATGTGCGGTGGCCATGCCATCCTCCTTTTCCAAGCCCCCTATGATAAGGCAGGCTTTGCGCGCCTCTTCGTTCGAAGCCGGAGCGTCGCTTCTTATACTGCGTCGAACCATGGCCGAAAATAGGCAATAGTGCGTAGATTGTTCACAGACCTGCGAGTTCTTCTTGCAATTTCGCAAAGTCCGCAGGTGCTTCGCTGCTGAATATGAGGTGTTCGCCCGTCGCCGGATGTGCGAAACCCAACAGCGCAGCGTGCAGCGCTTGCCGCGCCAGATTTTCGAGAGCCTGCCGCGCCCCCTCGGGCAGGCGCGCCGCCTTGCTGGCGAAATGCGCGCCGTAGATCCGGTCCCCCAACAGAGGGTGGCCGATATGAGCCATGTGAACCCGTATCTGATGGGTCCGACCCGTCTCAAGCTGGCAACGCAGCAGGCTGGCGACAGGTTCCGATGCTACCTTGGGATAAGTTTCGATCACTTCGAAATGGGTGATGGCCTCGCGCCCTCGCCCTTCCTTGACCACGGCCATCTTCTCGCGGTTCCGCGTGCTGCGCTCGATGGGCGCATCGATCGTCCCGGCCGGCTTGCGAGGCGCGCCCCAAACGATGGCCATGTATGCCCGCTCCAGCGGCCCGGTCCGGCCATGGTCCGCGAACTGGGCGCTGAGGCTGGCGTGCGCCCTGTCGTTCTTTGCGGCCACAAGGAGCCCGCTCGTGTCCTTGTCGAGCCGGTGGACGATGCCGGGCCTGCGCACGCCGCCGATGCCGGAGAGGCTCTGCCCGCAATGGGCGATCAACGCGTTGACCAGCGTGCCATCCTCATGGCCCGCCGCCGGATGCACCACCAGTCCGGCCGGCTTGTCGATGACGATGAGGTCCGCGTCCTCATGGATGATCGCGAGAGGGATGGCCTGACCGGCCGGCTCGGGGGCGACCGGCGGGGGAACCGCGATGGAGAGGCTCTGTCCGGCCTTCAGCTTGAGGCCTGCGTCGTCGGTGATGCGGCCGTCGATCGTCACGACGCCCGCCGCGATGAGAGCCTGCAGGCGGCTTCGGCTGAAGGCCGGCAGCACGGTGACGAGCCAACGGTCGAGCCGTGCGCCGGCGGCTTCGGGCGGGGTCACGAAGCTGTGGGTTTGGCTCACGGATTCAGTCATGCTCCGCCATGGCACGCGCGGGCCGGCCATGGCAACCTGCGAACGCAGCCGCAGCTCTCAGGCGGTGAGGGCCCTGGGCTTGCGCGCCAGCTTCGAGCCCAGCCAGCGGCACACCACGTAGAACACCGGCGTGAAGAGCAGGCCGAACAGCGTGACGCCGATCATGCCGGAGAAGACGGCGATGCCGAGCGATTGGCGCATCTCCGATCCGGCCCCCGTGGCCAGCACGAGCGGCACCACCCCGAGGATGAAGGCCAGCGACGTCATCAGGATCGGCCTGAGACGGGTGCGGGCCGCTTCGATGGCGGCGCTCACGCGGTCTTTGCCCTCATCCTCGGCCTGCTTGGCGAACTCGACGATCAGGATGGCGTTCTTGGCCGCAAGCCCCACCAGCACCACCAGCCCGATCTCGACGAGGATGTTGCGGTCCAGCCCTTGCAGCCTGACGCCGATCATCGCCGCGAGGATGCACATCGGCACGATCAGGATGACCGCCAGGGGCAGCAGCCAGCTTTCATACAGCGCCGCGAGCAAAAGGTAGACGAAGATCACCGCGAGGCCGAAGGCGATGATCGCGGTGTTGCCGGCGATCTTTTCCTGCAGCGCGATCTCGGTCCATTCGAAGCCGAAGCCATCGGGCAGGCGCTCGCGGGCGATCTTCTCGATGGCGGCGATGCCCTGTCCGGACGAATAACCCCGCGCCAGGGCGACCTGCACTTCGGCGGCGGGGTAGAGATTGTAGCGCGGGACGCGGTAGGCGCCCGTGATGTCCGAGAAGCTGGCGACAGAACCGATGGGGACCATTTCGCCGGACGTGTTGCGGGTCTTGAGGCCGGCGACATCGCGCAGGTCGAGCCTGTAGGGATTGTCAGCCTGCGCCGTGACGCGGTAGGTCCGGCCAAGGACGTTGAAGTCGTTGACGAAGGCCGACCCCATATAGATCGACAGGGTCTCGAAGATGCGTCCGATCGGCACGCCGAGCATCTCGGACTTCGTGCGGTCGATGTCGGCGTAGACCTGCGGCGTTCTGGTGTTGTAGAGCGTGAAGGCCTGCAGGATGCCCGGCGTCTGGCCAGCCGAGCCGGCCACGATCCATGCCGCGCCCTCGAGCGCGGGAAGGCCGCGCCCGCCGCGATCCTGCACATAGCCCTTGAGGCCGCCGCCCGTGCCGATGCCGGGTACGGCGGGAGGCTCGATGACCAGCGCGAAGGCCTCGCCGATGGAGAACATCTGCTGGCGAAGGTCGCTCAGGATGCCCTGCGTCGTCAGGTTCTTGCCGACCCGGTCCTTGAAGTCCGTCAAGCGGATGAAGATCACGCCGGCATTGGGGGCGTTGGTGAACGTCGCACCGTCCAGGCCCACGAACGAGACCGAGTCCAGGACGCCGGGGCGCGCCTGCAGGACGTCCGAAGCGCGCCTGATGACGGCGTCCGTCCGTTCCAGCGACGCGCCGGGAGGCAGCTGGAAAGCGGCGATGAAGTAGCCCCGGTCGAGTTGCGGCACAAGACCGGTCGGGACGGCCGCCAACTGCATGTAGGTCAGGCCTATCAGGCCGCCATAGGCGAACAGGACAATCGTGGCGAAGCGGATCATCCGCCGCGTCAGCGCGCCATAGCCACGCGCCAGCCAGTCGAACATGGCGTTGAAGCCGCGAAAGAAGGCTCGGAACGGCGCGCCCAGCGCCCCTGCAAGGCCATGAGGCTTATGGTGGGGATCGTGCGGCTTCAGCAGGATGGCCGCGAGGGCCGGCGACAAGGTCAGCGACACGAAGGCGGAGATCGCGGTGGAGGCGGCGATCGTCACGGCGAACTGCCGGTAGAACGACCCTTGCAGGCCCGTGATGAAGGCCGTGGGGATGAACACCGCACATAGAACCAGCGCGATGGCGATGAGCGCGCCGCCGACCTCGTCCATGGTCTTGTGGGCGGCGTCCTTCGGGCTCATGCCCTCGCGGAGATAGCGCTCGACGTTCTCGACGACCACGATGGCGTCATCCACCACGATGCCGATGGCCAGCACGAGCCCGAACAGCGAAAGCGTGTTGAACGAGATGCCTGTCATGCCCATGACGACGAACGTTCCGACCAGCGAAACGGGGATCGCGAGGATGGGGATGATGGCGGCGCGCCAGGTCTGCAGGAACAGGATGACGACGAACACCACGAGCAGGATCGCCTCAAGCAGGGTCTTGATGACCTCGTTCACCGATTCCTGGATGAACTCCGTCGGATTGTAGACGACCGAGTAGCCGACGCCGGAGGGGAAGCCCTGCGCCATCCGCTCCATCTCGGCCTTCAGGGCATCCGCCGTGGCCAGCGCGTTCGAGCCCGGACGCTGGAAGACGCCGATGGCGACCGCGTTCTTGTTGTTGAGGTAGGCGTTGATCGAATAATCCTGACTGCCAAGCTCGACACGGGCGATGTCGCGCACCCTGATGACGCCGCCGCCCTGTTCCGCGCGCACGACGATGTTGGCGAACTCCTCCACGTCCGTGAGGCGGCCCAGCGTCTGCACCGAGAGCTGGAAGGCGCCCGGAGACGTCGCGGGCGGCTGGTTGATGGCGCCGGCCGCGACCTGGAGGTTGGCGGCCCGCAGCGCGGCCACGACTTCGCCCGCCGTCAGATTGCGGGCGGCGACCTTGGCGGGATCGAGCCAGATGCGCATGGCGTAGTCGCGCGCGCCGAAAACGGTGACGTTGCCGACGCCGTCGACGCGGGTCAGCGCATCCTTGACGAAGAGCGTCGTGTAGTTCGAGATGTACTGCTGGTCGCGCGATCCGTCCGGCGAGATCATGTGGATGACCATCATCAGGTCAGGCGAGGCCTTGCGCACCGACACGCCGAGGCGGCGCACATCCTCCGGCAGCCTTGGTTCGGCTGCGGCCACGCGGTTCTGGACCAGGACCTGCGCCTGGTCGACATCGGTGCCGGGCTTGAACACCACATTGATCGAGACGCGCCCGTCGCCGGTGGACTGGGACGTGATGTAGAGCATGTCGTCGACGCCGTTCACCTCCTGCTCGATCGGGGTCGCCACCGTCGCCGCCACCACTTCCGCCGAGGCGCCAGGATAGGCGGCCGTGATGCTGACGGTGGGCGGCGCGATCTCGGGATACTCGGAGATCGGCAGCGTCCGCATGGCGATCGCGCCGGCGATGGTCAGCAGGACGGACAGCACGGTCGCGAAAATCGGCCGGTCGATGAAGAAATGGGCGAAGCGGAACATGTGGATGCTATCCGGAACTTGATCGGCGGAGGCGGGGATACGCCTCAGCAGGTGTCGTGACGTCGGCTCAATTCGCCGCGAGCTTGATCTCGCCGGGTTGGGGATTGACGACTGCGCCGGGCCTGACCATCGGATTGGCGATGCCGTTGATGATGACCTTGTCGCTGGCCGTGATGCCCGTCAGCACGACGCGCAGGCCATCGACGATCGGCCCGAGCGTGACGGGCTTGGGCACCACCTTGTTCTCGGGGCCGACCGTCATCACGACCTTGCGGGTCTGGTCCGACACGATCACCGCGTCGGGCAGCATCAGGCCGTCGAGCTCCCCGCTGAACAGACGCATGCGGCCAAACGTGCCCGGCGTGAGGAACTCGTCCTTGTTGTCGAAGATTGCGCGGCCCCGGATCGTGCCGGACCGGGCGTTGAGCTGGTTGTCGACGAAGTCCATCCTGCCTTCGCGCTTCCATGCCGGCTCGTCGGCCAGGCGCACCTGGACGGGATTGGCGGCGTCGCGCCCTGAGGTCCGGGCGCCGTTCTGGAAGAGGCGCGCGTAACGGATGTAGTCGGCTTCCGAAGCTTCGAAGATGAAGGCGATGGGATCAAGGCTGACGATGGTGGTCAGCAGCGTCGCCCCGGCCTGTCCGCCCGCGATTAGGTTGCCGGCGTCGATGCGGCGATCGGAGATGCGCCCCGTGATGGGAGCGCGGACCTGCGTCCACTCCAGGTTGAGCTCGGCGCTCTTGAGATTGGCCTCGGCTGCCGACTGGGTGGCCCGGGCGGCGGTCAGGTTCGACTTGCGCGTATCCAGGTCACGCGCGGTGATCGTCTGGTTGCGGGTGAGGCCCTCCGCGCGCTCCACTTCGTTCTCCGCCAGCGAAACCTGAGCCTTGGCCCGGGCGACCTCGGCCCGGGAGGCATCCACGGTCAAGGCATATGGGCGCGGATCGATGGTGAACAGCAGGTCTCCCCGCCTGATGATCTGGCCATCGCGGAAATGGATCTGTTCAATGAACCCGGACACGCGCGCCCGGACCTCCACCTGCTCGCGCGCTTCGAAACGGCCGGTGTACTCGTCCCATTGCGTCACTTTCCGGGACAGCGGCGAAGCCACCGTCACCATCGGCGCAGGCGGCGCGCCCTGGGCAAGCGCAGGGACCGCAGCATGGATCAGGACAGCGAATGCGAGCGCTGCGCGCCTTGTGGCTTGATGAAACATATCGGACAATCCTGACAAAGCGATCGCTACCAAGTGCGACGACTTAAGGCACGTATGGCGCCTGTGCGTCATCACAATGGCAATGCTCGACGGATTTGTCATCAGTTGCGGAATGACTATTTTGCGTTGCAGCATGACCGTCGATCCATGTCTGGATCACGCGCCGTCCGTCGAAGGCCACGAGGTCCGCCTGGAAGCCCGGGGCTATCCGGCCGCGTGCGCCATCCAGGCCCAGGAACCGCGCGGGCGTGGCTGAGGCCATGATGAGCGCGTCGCCGAGCGTGGCCCCCATCATCTCAACGGCGTTCTGGACCGCGTCGATCATGGTGAGATGAGCGCCGGCCAAGGTCCCGTGAGCATCCTGCAGGCGGCCGGCCTCCAGCGTGATCGACCTGCCGTTCAGCGTAAAGCCGCCTTGGCGCGCGCCGACCGTCGCCATCGCGTCGGTCACCAGCATCAGGCGGTCCCGGCCTTTTGCGCGGAAAGCCGCTCTGAGGTTGACGGGATCGACATGATGGCCGTCGCAGATGATGCCGGCGAACAGCGCATCATGCGCCAGCGCGCTGCCGACCACTCCGGGCGCGCGGGGCTGCATCTGCGACATGGTGTTGAACAAGTGGGTCACGCCCGTGACGCCGGCGGCTGCGGCCTGCTGCAACTGTGCCGACGTCGCCTCGCTATGGCCGATGCTCAAGCGCAGGCCGCTCCCGGCCAGACAGCGAAGAACGGACGGATCGAACAACTCGGGAGCCAACGTGACCAGCGAACGCCCGAACCGGCCAAAACGCAGCAGCACGGCCATGTCGTCGGCGTGCGGCATGCGCAGGAAGGCTGCAGGATGGATGCCCTTACGCGCCGGGTTGAGGAATGGTCCTTCGAGATGAAGGCCCAGCACGCCCGGAAGCGCCATTGCGTCGTCGCCAACGTCCGCCAGCGCGTGCATGCGCGCCGGCTCGTCGGTGATCAGCGTGGGCAGGAAGCCCGTCGTGCCGAAACGGCGGTGCGCGGCCGCAATGATGCGGATGGTCTCGCATGACGGGCCGTCGTTGAGCATCCGTCCGCCGCCGCCATTGACCTGGACGTCGATGAAGCCGGGCGCAAGGATGGCATGCGGCGGCAGGTCGAAGATCGTCGGATCAGCGCCTGCACTCATGGCCGAAGAGCCGCCGGCTTCGGTCCAACCGTCTTGGACATTCGCGATCAGGCCATCCACCAAGCCCACCGTGCAGGGGCCGCGCATCGCGACGCCGTCGAAAGCCTGGTGGGCCCTGATGAGCGCATGGCGAGGCCGGGGGGAGGGCGGTGGCTTCAAAGCATGCCTGCTGCTGATGAGGATGCGTCTTGACAATACCAGTATAACACCATTTAGCTGGCCACAAGCGGCGGAGGCCTGGAAGGCGCATGGATCGTCTGCACATCATCGGAGGCAGGCGGCTTCAGGGCGCGGTCACGATCGCGGGCGCGAAGAATGCGAGCTTGCCGCAGATCGCCGCCTCGCTGCTCAGCGACAAACCGCTGACTTTGACCAACCTGCCGGCCGTCTCCGACATCGACAACATGCTTTCGGTCGTGGCCGCCCATGGCGCGATGGTGGCGGGGCCGGACGCGCACATGGTTACGCTGGACGGCAGCGGCGTACATCCCGGCGAGACGCCCTACGACACCGTGCGCAAGATGCGGGCTACGGTGCTGGTGCTTGGCCCGTTGCTGGCCCGCTTCGGCACGGCGCGCGTGTCGCTGCCGGGCGGCTGCGCGATCGGCGCAAGGCCGGTCGACCTGCACGTCAAGGCGCTCGTCGGGCTCGGCGCATCCATCGCCATCGAGGGCGGCATCATCGTGGCGGAGGCGCCCGGGGGGTTGAAAGGTTCGCGCCTCGTGCTCGGCTCTCCATCGGTCGGCGCGACCGAAACCGCGATGATGGCGGCGACGCTCGCCGACGGCGAGACCGAAATCGTCAATGCAGCGCGGGAGCCGGAGGTTGCGGACCTGGCGTGCTGCCTGATCGCCATGGGCGCTCGCATCGAAGGAGCGGGCACGCACCGCATCCAGATCGCGGGGCGGACCACGTTTCGCGAGGCGACCCACCAGATCATTCCCGACCGGATCGAGGCCGGCACCTATGCCATCGCCGCGGCCATCACGGGGGGACAGCTCGAACTCACCCATGCCCGGCTGGAGCAGATGGCCGCGGTCGCTCAAGTGCTCGAGGCGGTCGGCGTCGACATCTGGCCGGGCGACCGGGGCCTGATCGTCTCCAGCCGCGGCGAGTTGAAGGGCGTGGACATCACCACCGAGCCCTATCCAGGCTTCCCGACAGACCTGCAGGCCCAATTCATGGCGTTGATGACCCAGGCGCGGGGCCCCGCCATCATCCGCGAAACCGTGTTCGAGAACCGGTTCATGCATGTTCCGGAGCTGCAGAGGCTCGGCGCCGATGTGACGCTTCAAGGCACGACTGCGCTGGTGCGCGGCGGAGCGAGGCTCAAGGGAGCCCAGGTGATGGCGACGGACCTGCGAGCCTCGGTCAGCCTCGTGCTGGCCGCGCTGGTGGCCGAGGGGGAGACGGTGATCAACCGCGTCTATCACCTCGACCGGGGCTACGAGCAGCTTGACGTGAAGCTCCGGCGCTGCGGGGCCGATATAACACGGCACAAGGATTGATGGCTTTGCCTGGCCCGGTACGGTTCTTTCTGGGCGTCGACGGCGGCGGAACAGGCTGCCGGGCGCGTGTCGAGGCGGCGGACGGAACCGTGCTCGGGCAAGGCCTTTCAGGCCCGGCGACGACCCGCCTCGGGGTGGAACGGGCCTGGGCCTCCATCATGACGGCGATGCGCGAAGCGCTGAGGGAGGCGGCGCTGGGCGAAGCGGACCATGTCTCCATCGCTGCAGGCGTCGGCATCGCAGGCCTCGGGCGCAAGGGCGCATCTGAGGCGCTGGAGGCGTTGCCTCATGATTTCGCGCATCTGGCATTCGTCAGCGACGCGATGGCGGCCTGCCTCGGGGCCCATTCCGGCCTTGACGGCGGCATTGTCATCGCCGGCACCGGCTCCGTCGGTATCGGGCGGGTGGACGGCCGCGAACTTCGTGTCGGCGGCTATGGCTTTCCGATTTCGGATGAGGGCAGCGGGGCGGATCTCGGGCTGCAGGCGGTGCGGCTGGCGCTCAGGGCGCATGACGGGCGCATCGAGGCGACCGCGCTGCTCCACGCCGTGATGCAGCGTTTCAATCACGACCCCGCCGATGCGATTGCGTGGATGGATCAGGCCACTGCCACCGGCTATGCGACCTTCGCGCCGCTGGTCATGCGCCATGCCGATGAGGGCGACGCCGCCGGCCGCCGCATCGTTCAGGGCGCGGCCGAGCAGATCGACGCACTCGTGCGCGCCCTGTTCGACAAGGGCGCCCCCCGCGTCACGCTGCTCGGCGGGCTTGCGAGCCCGCTCGAGCCGTGGCTGTCGCCGGACGTGCGCCGACGCCTGAAGCCGCCGGATGGCGACGCGGTCTCGGGCGCGATCATCCTTGCCGCGACCTCCGCCCACCCGGAACGGAGACGCGACGCCCCGCGTTGAATTCGTCGGCCTTGGCCGCAGCAATCATTCTTCACCAGTCTTTCACGCGCGAGATGAGAATGGCCACAGAGGACGTCGATCCAAGGTTCACTGAGCTGGATGCCTGGCCATTCGCCAGCGCCATCGAGGCCATGTGGGACGGGCAGCTTGCCGCCGTGGCTGCGGTCCGGGCGGCGCTGCCTGCCGTGACCGCCGCCGCGCTAGCCGCGGCGGAGGCGCTTGGGCCGACCGGGCGTCTGATCTATGTGGGAGCAGGAACCTCGGGCCGCGTCGCGGTCCAGGACGGGGCCGAGCTGCCGCCGACATTCGACTGGCCCCTGGAACGGATCGTGTTCGCGATCGCGGGCGGACAGCAGGCGCTGATCTCCAGCGTCGAAGGGGCGGAAGACGACCAGGACGACGGCGTCGCCCAGATCGAGAACGCCGCCGCCGGTGCCAGCGACGTCGTCATCGGGGTTGCAGCCAGCGGCTCGACGCCGTTCACGGTGGCTGCGATGCGCCACGCGACGGCCCGAGGCGCCGTCACCATCGGCATCTCCAACAATGCCGGCGCGCCTCTCCTGGCCGCCGCGCGGTTCCCGGTCTGCGTCGAGACGGGGAGCGAATTGATCGCCGGATCCACCCGGATGAAGGCGGGCACGGCGCAGAAGGTCGTGCTCAACCTGATCTCGACCGGCATCATGGTCAGGCTCGGGCGGGTCTATCGCGGCATGATGGTGAACATGCATGTGGCCAACGCAAAGCTGAGGCTCCGGGCCGAGCGCATGGTCGTCCGCATCGCCGGATGCGGCCAGGCGGAAGCAGCGGCTGCGCTTCAGACGACCCATGGCGACATCAAGTCCGCGACGCTCGTCGTCCTTGGATACGGTCCTGAGGAAGCGGCGCTGATCCTCAAGCGCAGCGGCGGCAACCTGCGCACGGCCCTTTCCGAGCTCGCGAGCGGAGCGTCCTGATGCTGCGGATGGCGCGGGGCGAACTCGACGTCGCCAGCCCGACGCCGCTCTATCTGCAACTCGCGGACATGATCCGCCTCCAGTTCAGGAATGGCGACATCCGGACCGGCGACGCCCTGCCGGCCGAGCGTGACCTTGCGGAGGCGATCGGGGTATCGCGCGTGACGGTGCGCAAATCTCTGGATGTGCTGCTGCGGGAAGGGCTCCTGTCGCGCAGGCATGGCTCGGGCACATACATCGCTCCGCGCATCGTGCAAGCGGCAGCGCTGCTGGACGGATTCTCGGCCGACATGGCGAGGAGAGGCCGGGCGGCCGGCTCGATCTGGATCGAGAAGGTCACCGGCCTTCCGACACCGGACGAGGCTTCCGCGCTTGCCCTGGCGCCCGGACAGCCGGTGCACCGCCTGACGCGCGTGCGCACGGCGGATGGCGAGCCGCTCGCCATCGAATGCGCCGCCATTCCGGCCGCGTTCTTGCCGTCCATCGACGAAATCGGGGTCTCGCTCTATGCCGCCCTCGACCACCATGGAAACCGCCCCGTGCGCGGGCTGCAGCGCCTGCAGGCGTCCCTGGCCACTCCGAGTGAGGCGGGCCGGCTTTCGGTGCCCGTCGGCGCTGCGATCCTCCGGATCGAGCGGCGCGGTTTCCGGCAGGACGGCTCACCCGTCGAGTTCACGCGCTCTGCCTATCGCGGCGACCGCTACGACTTCGTGGCGGACGTGCGGGAACCGCTTCCGGACAGGCATGCGCCCCGGGACAGCGGCATCGAGGCGCAGCCGTGAACCCGATGATAGGCTTTGTCGGGCATGCTCGGCTGGTGCGCGATCCCGATTTTGTGGAGGCTTCATGAGCGAACGGCTGACGACGGCGATCGGCGCCATCAGCGGAACGTCGATGGACGGCATCGATGTCGCGATGGTCAGGACGGACGGCCGGGAGCGGCTTGAAGTTGGACCTGGCCGCACGCTGCCTTATCCGTCCGAACTGCGCGGCGACCTGCTGGCGCTGCTGGAGGACCCCAGCGTGGCGGAGCGCGACCCCTTGACCGCGCTCGACCTCAGGGTGACGGATGCCTTTACTCAGGCCATTTCCACCTTCATGGCGGAAGAGGGCCTTGCGCCCTCAGGCATCGACCTGATCGGGCTGCATGGGCAGACGGTCTATCATCGTCCGGAACGGCGCTTCACGCGACAGCTTGGCCAAGGCCAGTGCATGGCCACAGCGCTGGGCATCCCCGTCGTCGACGCCTTCCGGCAGGCCGATGTCGCCAGCGGCGGGAACGGCGCGCCGCTGGTTCCGCTGTATCATGCCGCGCTGGCCGCTGGGCTGCCCCGGCCGGTGATGATCCTCAATCTCGGCGGAGTGGGCAATGTGACGTTTATCGGGGAGGACGAGATCATCGCCTTCGACACCGGGCCGGCATCTGCGTTGATCGATGACCTTGTGATGGCGCGCTTCGGCAAGCCTTACGACGATGGCGGGCTGCTTGCGGCTGCGGGCCGCGTCGACCTCGCCATCCTCGCCCGGCTAATGGACAACCCGTTCTTTGGCCGCCCGGCTCCCAAATCTCTGGACAGGCAGGACTTCCATGCGCGGGCCGAGGCCGTGCGGACGCTGCCGGATCATGACGCCGTGGCCACGCTGTCCGCCTTCACGATCGAGGCGACCGTGGCGGCGCTGCGCCACGTGCCGGCGGCTCCGTCTCGCTGGCTCGTAGCCGGCGGCGGACGGCGCAACCGCACCTTCATGGACGGGCTTGCCGCCCGCCTCGGCGTGCCGGTGGATCCTGTCGAAAGCGAAGGCTGGAACGGCGATTTCGTCGAGGCGGAATGCTTCGCCTACCTGGCGGTGCGTTCGAAGCTCAGCCTGCCTCTCAGCCTCCCGACGACGACTGGCGTTCCGCATCCGCTGACGGGCGGCCAATTCTGGGCTCCCGGCTGATCCGGGCGGTCACGGCATCGGCCCCGGCCTTCCAAGCCGCTCAGCCCGAACGGGCAAGCAAATCCCGTACTTCTGCGAACAAGGGCGCAGCGCGATCCTTCGCCGACAAAATTGCGGCGTCGGC
>JANOCI010000044.1:0-18466 GCA_031412095.1 Allobosea sp. | reverse complement strand
ACGCGACGGGGCGGCTTACTTTCGGTGCGGCTCCGGCGGCGACGCCGGTCGCACCTTCCGCTTCGACGTTCCCGTGCGCTTCGACACCGACCACCTTCAGGTGATCAGCCGCGCCTACAACCTGTAGAACGTCCAGTCGATCCCGCTGGTTGAGATCAGGGCTTGAGGGAGGATTTGTTATCCAGAAGTGGTGCTATCCGCGTTGCGGCACAGGGGCCGGGATCTGACAAAACGAGGCAGTGCATAAACAAGAACCCTGCCTTAAACTGCATTTTGATGCCCGTTTAGCGCGGCTAAACAGGCGGAGGTTACGTCGTTGAGGTGCCGAACGGCCATGGTCTGCTCCTCATCGGGATAGGTTTCGACTTTCGCAACCAGCGACCGAGCCACTGCGCGATACAGCGGACCAAGCTGGCGGAAAACCTCGGGGGTCGCGGAGATCAAAATGCTGCGCCGGTCACTTTGACTCTGACTTCGCTGTACGAGCCCTTTCTGCTCAAGCCGATCAAGCATCGTGGTGACGCTGCCTGTCGTCAGGTCGAGAGCCCTAGCAATGTCACCGGGGCGGCACGGCCCATGCTCCAGCAGATTAAGGCAGCGAAGCTCGCTGCGGCTGACCCCAGCCTTCTTGGCCGCTTCATGGTCAAGGCGGTCAATGGCGGCATAAAGCGCCCGGCAAGCCTTAACGATCGCGGGTTCAGTTGGGGGGCTCAACGCATTCGCTCTTCATTTATTGCTTGACAATCAAGTTATATGATAATCAAGCTACCTTGGAAATGTATAAGCTGCAAGAAGGGTTTTGAGAATGGACATCGTGGTTTGGGTGCTGTTGGCGATTGTGGTCCTGGCGGCGGTTGCGGCATTCATGGTGCCGAAAACGGTGCATTACAAAGAGGTCATGACCGTTATATCCCCGGTCGCTCAAGTCTACGACAACATCCGGTTTCAGGAGGACTTGATGCGATGGTCCGCTTGGCCGAGCACCACCAAATCAACTTGTGAGGCGGCAGGACAGGACGGCGCGATCGGCGCGCAAACCGTGTTCTTCAGCAAGGGTAAGCGCTTTGGGCATCAGGAAGTGATCGCCTTGGAAGAAAATAGGCTAGTTACCTTCAGGCTTTTTGGCGCTGGCCCGCCGCAAAAGCCCACGCTCACCTTTCATCTCGATCCAATTGGGCCGAATGAAACGAAGGTCACGCTGGACTTTCACAATGATATCCCGCGCCCATTCAACATTGTGCTGCGGTTATTCGGCATCGTGCGATGGACAAGAGAAATGCATCGCAAGGACCTTGACGGCCTCAAGCGATTCAGCGAACCGCCCCACGTGACCTATGTCGGCGCACCCGCTCCGACGCGCGTCCGCCCGGCAGCAGCGTGAGTTTTTTCACTCATGCTTTCGAGGGCGTGATCAGCCGGTTCGGCGTCGGGAAGAGCAGGGTCATCTGGTACAAGGTTCTGTTCCTGCCACAGGATGTTGAGCGCAGCCTTCCGTTCGCAGCTCATCCTCGCTTGCGGGTGCGAGGCGAGATCGCCGACGTGCCGGTGGCTGGCGCATTCATGCCCACGGGCGATGGCCGAAGATACTTTATCGTATCGCCTCACGTGTGCAAAGGAGCAGACGTTGATCTCGGCAGTTCGGTCGACATGAGTTTTATGGTCGACGATCAAGATCGCGTCGAGATACCTGATGTTTTGGCCAAAGCACTCGCACTTGATCAAGACCTCAAAGAGAGGTGGCAACGCCTTACGCCCGGCCGACGCCGTGGACTGACGCACGCCATACATGCGGCACGTTCCCAAACCGCGCGCGAAAAGCGACTTCTGCAACTTATAGAAACAGTCATGGGATGAGGCCGAGCTTGTCCGGCAGCGTGCGCAAATCAAGCTTATTGCACCGTCCCGCAAAAGCAATCGGATCAGCAGCTTAGGTTACACGGACGTCGGGTGTAGAGTTACCGCTCCGGGCGCACTGCCGCCCTTTGGAGCGCAAAGGCCAGCGCGTATCCGGCGCACGACGCGGCATTCAACAGAGATCGATCCATGAAATCTTCATCCCCTGCGCTCGCCACGCATCTTGCCGGCGAGGTGACCACGCTTGCGACATGCTGGCGGCTTGAACGGGCCGACGGCTGGGTTCGCGGCTTCACAGACCATGACCGCGAACTCGTGGTCGATGGGCTGACCTATGTCGCGTCCACGGGCTTCCTGCCTTCCGCGATCAAGACCGCCTCGGATCTCTCTGTCGACAATCTCGATGTCGACGGCTTTCTCGATGATGCGGCGCTGCGAGCCGAAGACCTGATCGCCGGGCTGTTCGACGGCGCGCGGATTGAGGTCTTCATCGTCAACTGGGCCGATCTCGCGCAGGGGCGGCTCCTTCTGCGCAAGGGCTTCCTCGGCGAGATCAAGCGCGCCGACCAGCGCTTTTCCGCCGAGATCAGGGGCTTGTCGAACCAGCTGCAACAGACCGCGGGCAAGCTCTACTCGCGCCTGTGCCGCGTCGATCTCGGATCAAGCGAGTGCGGCGTGGCGCTCGGACCGCGCACCGACACCTATGCCGTCACGCAGGTGATCGCCGCCGACACGGTGCGGATCGTCACGGCGCGTGCAACTGGCTACTTCACCTTCGGCAAGGCGACCTTCACGACCGGCACCAATGCGGGCGCGGTCAACGAGGTGCTGCTGCATGACGGCCAGACCATCCGGTTGTTCGTGCCGATGCCGCGCCCCATCGTGGTCGGCGACCAGATCGTCCTCGTCGCCGGTTGCGACAAGACGCCCGAGACCTGTAACGCGAAGTTCGCCAACATCCTGAACTTCCGGGGCGAGCCGCATATTCCGGGGAACGACAAGGTGTTTTCCTATCCGGTGCGCGCATGAGGCCGTTCACGCGGGCAGCGCTGCTCGCCGAGGCGCGCACATGGATCGGCACGCCCTGGCACCATCAGGCGGCCGTCAAAGGCGCGGGCTGCGATTGCATCGGCTTCGTGCGGGGCGCGGCCGAGTCGTTCATCGGCGCGATCGTCCAGCCGATGAACTACGCTGCGACCTGGCCGCTCTACCGGGCCGAGGAGCGGCTGCGCGACGAGATGTCGGCCCACGCCGCCGAGATCGACATCGGCGATGCCCTGCCCGGCGACATCCTGCTGTTCGGCGTCGGCAAGGGTCCGGCCCATCATTGCGGCTTCCTTGGCGATGGCAACCGGCTGCTGCATTGCTACCGCGAGGCGGGCGCAGTCGTCGAACAGGCCTTGACCGGGTTCTGGATCGAGAAAACCCGCGCCGCCTTCCGCCTGCCGGGAATCGCCTGATGGCGCGCATCGTCCTGACCGTGGGCGGCGCGGTGCTCGGCAATCTGCTCCTGCCGGGGCTCGGCCAAGCCATCGGCGGGGCCATAGGCTCCTATGTCGGCGGCATCATTGACCAGCAGCTGTTCGGAGAAGGCGCGCGCAACAACGTCGTCACCGGCCCGCGCCTGCAAGACCTGCGCGTGCAATCCTCCGGCTATGGCTCGGTGATCCCGCGCGTCTATGGCAAGGCGAGGCTTTCCGGCAACGTGATCTGGATGCGCGGCTTCGACGAGGAGACGCGAACCGAGACTCAGACGGTCGGCGGCGGCGGCAAGGGCGGTGGCGGCAGTGGCCGTCAACGCACCACCACCGTCACTTATGTCTATTTCTGCGATGTCGCGGTGGCGCTTTGCGAAGGGCCGATCACGGGCATCGGCAAGATGTTCGCCGACGGTAACGCCATCGGTTCCGAGCACTATGCCGCGCGGCGCGTCTATCTCGGCGACGCCACGCAATCGGCGGACCCGCTGATCGCGGCGACCGAGGGGCTTAGCCCCGCCTATCGCGGCCTTGCCTTCTCCTGTTCGTCATCGTCAGGCTGGCATTGCGCCTTCGCTACGGTCGACCGGCATGGTCGCTAGATATGCCGCGTTGGAGGCATCGGCTGGCCACCGGCGTCCATGCAGCGTTCTATGCGATCCTCGTCGCGCAGGCTCTCACTGGCGCAATTGCGTCCTATGTTTGATGGCCGATTTCGGCCGTCCATCGCTGGCTCTTCATCGCGCTGCCGGTGACGGTCGCGTTGCATCTGGCAGGAGTGGGAGCAAGCCTCTTGCTATCCTGGCGTGAAACGATTTGGCGTATCACCGGCCTGACATTCCGATGAAGCGCCAAATCAATTAAGCCGATAGCGAGCGCCGACATAAGCGTCGCGCCTCGTTCTAGCGCTCCGCCCAGACGGCGGCCCGGCCATCAAGGGCCACGAGCAGTGTCCGATACCTGTCGGCGCGGGCATTCGGCATCTCCATGCCGGGCGATCCTATGGGCATTCCGGGGACCGCAAGTCCGCGCGCGGCCGGCCGCTCGGCCAGCAACCGCTTGATGTCGTCGGCCGCGACATGGCCTTCGATGAAATAGCCCTCGACGAAGGCGGTATGGCAGGACCAGAATTCGGCCGGAATGCGCGCCGCCGTCTTCCGCCTGTTGATCTCGGCCACCTCCTCCACCGTGGTCGAGAAGCCGTGGCTATGCAGATGCGCTACCCAATCCTTGCAGCACCCGCAGGTCGGGGAGAGCGCGACTTGGATCAGGGGAAGGAGCGACGGGTCGCGAGCGAGCCCCTGGGTTGATGCTCCGGCCATAACGCTTCCCAGACCGAACAACATCATGCGGCGGTTCATCGGGTTTCCTCCTTGCGCAATCGCGGGCTTTGAACGGCGTCGTCCACAGCGGTCCGGCTAGCCTGCGTTTCGGTCAACGGCAACGGTGCAGCCGGCAGGCGGAGCGTCGCAGCGAGACCGCCCTCCGGCCAGTTGGCGAGAATGATGTCCCCATTATGCGCGTTGGCGATGGAGCGCGCAATTGTGAGGCCGAGGCCAACGCCGCCGGTCTCCTTGCTGCGCGAGGTTTCGAGGCGCACGAAGGGATCGAACACGCTGTCTAGCCTGTCATGCGGAATGCCTGGTCCATCGTCCAGCACGACGAGTTCGGCCATGCCTTCGAAGCGCCGTGCCTCCACGCGCACCTTCGTCGCGTATTGGAGCGCATTGCCGACCAGGTTGCTGACGACGCGCTTGAGGGCGAGATGCTGCCCTTCGGCGTACAGGTCCTCGACGCCGCTGAACGCGATGTCCCGCCCAGCGTCCCTGGCCTCGTCGACACAGGTCCCGGCGATCGACGACAGGTTCAAGAGGCGCTTCGGCTCCGCGCTCTCGCCGGACTTCAGGAACTCGAGCGTCGAGGCGATCATGTCCTCCATCTCGAGGAGATCGGCATCGATCAGGTCGCGCGTCGCAGCGTCGTCGAGAAGCTCCGAGCGCAGGCGAACGCGTGTGATCGGGGTCCTCAAATCGTGCGACACGGCCGCGAGCGCCTGCGTGCGTTCGCCCACGAGCTTTCGGATACGCTCGCGCATGGTGTTGAATGCGCGAGCGGCCCGGCGAACCTCCGACGGTCCGGACTCGTCAAGCGGCTCCGGCTCTCCGTCAAGGCTGAAGCGCTCGGCCGCGACGGCGAGATCGCGCAAGGGCCGGGTCACCCACGCCAGCAGAAGCGCGGCGACGATGATGACGACCACGGCGAGGCACAGCGAGAGCGCCAGCAGAGCGGGATCGAGATGCTGCACGGCGCCGAACCGCGGCGTGGAAAAGTTCACCCAGCTCTGGTCGTCCAGCCTCATAGAAATCAGGAGCATGTGGCGGTACGGCTCCGCCTCGCCCGACGCAATGGCCCCGTCGTCGGCGAAGCCGATGCGAAAGGACTCCCCGGCGAGATCGGGAACGAGTTCCTTCAGCCGCTCGGCCGTCGTCTTGGCGCGATCGGTGAGAGGCGCATTCGCTAGCACGAGGCTGATGTTGCTCCAATGCACTTCGAGGCTGCTGCTGGAGAGGGCATGCGCGGCGCGGTCACGCTCAGACGGAATGGGAATGTTCGCGACCGCGCGCTTGATCGACACCAGCCGCTCCGCCAGCGCCCGGTCCTGGGCGCTCTCCGCCACTGCGCTGACGCCGGTGCGGTAGGCCCACCAGCCTATCCCGTGCACGGCGATGAGCGCCAACACGAGGATGGCGACGGCGCGGGTAACGACGGTGTCGGGCAGCAAGCGCTTCATCATGGGGCGCTCGCCCGGTCGCCGCTCGTGATCTGCGGCGTGAACATGTAGCCGGCACCGCGGATGGTTTTGATCATGCCGTTGTCCTCCGCCCCACCCGACAGCTTGCGGCGCAAACGGCTCACTTGCACGTCGACGGCCCTGTCGAACGGATCGGGCGCGCGCGTCTTGGCGACCTCCATCAACATGTCGCGCGACAGCACTCGGTTGGCATGCTCGATGAACGTCACCAGCATGTCGAACTCGCCCGAGGACAGGTCGACAAGCGCCCCCTGCGGCGAGGTCAGTTCGCGCCGCCGCAGATCGAGCGACCAGCCTTCGAAGCCGACCACGTCCGAGCCACGGGGCTCGGAGCTGGCGGGCCGGCCGCGCATGCGGCGCAGCACCGCCCTGACCCGGGCCAAAAGTTCTCCCGGGCTAAACGGCTTGGTCACATAGTCGTCTGCGCCGACCTCCAGTCCGGCGATCCGGTCGCCTTCGCCGCCGCGTGCGGTCAGCATGATGATCGGCACCTGCGTGGTGGCGCGCGCCGCGCGGCAAAGGTCAAAGCCGCTCTCGCCCGGGAGCATCACGTCGAGGATAACCAAATCAACAGGCCCGCGCGCCATAACCTGGAACATGGCCCGTCCGTCGGGGGCGGCCGACACTTGATAGCCCTGCCTCTGCAGAAACCGCGACACGAGCAGCCGAATCTGCGGATCGTCGTCCACGATGAGGATATGGCCGTGATCGGCGGTAGGATTGGAGGGTTGCATCGAGGTCATGAGGTTTCGCCGCTTTCCCTCAGAGTAGCGCGTCGGCGCGCGGCTTTCTGCAACAAATTGTAACAGACGGGGGAAGCATCCTTTTGATATCGCGTCTGTCCACGTTGAGGAGTTAGGGGAGTGAACATGTTGGCGAACGCGCACCTTTTAGGTTTCAAGCCAGCGCTCCTCGGACGGGTGGCGGCCCTGCTCGTCGCCTTGGCCCTCGCGCCGATGGTGACCGCGCTCCGCGCCCATGAAGGGCATGACCATGGCGCGCCGCCCACGCCGGTCTCGACCACCATCGCGCCGCGCGTGGACGCGTCCTCCACCACCTTCGAGCTGATCGCGGTCTTCCGCAACAACGCCCTGACCATCTTCGTCGACCGCTTCGTCACGAATGAGCCTGTCACCGGCGCCACGGTCGAAGTCGATACGCCCAAGGGCACGCTGACCGCCGTGGCGAACCCGGACGGGACCTATGCGCTTCCCGCCGACTGGGCCCAAGGCGGAGGCGCGCATGACCTCATCTTTACGGTCACGGCAGGGACGGAGATCGACGTGCTGACCGGGACGCTGAAGCTGCCTGTGGCCGAAACGGCTGTCCCGGCCGTCGTCACGTCCTCGTGGCTCGTGGCGACAGCCGTCGCAAGCGGCGTGCGCGACAGGATCGCCGCTTATGACCCGACGCTCGTGGTGGTCGGCGTGCTGGCGTTCCTGGCCGGAATGTTCGTCATGCGCCGGCGCAGGTCCGGCCAGGCTCTGGCGCTGATTGGGGTGATGGGCGCGTCCTCGCTCGCTCTCGTCCCCGAGGCACAGGCGGACGTCAAGCCGCTGGCTGCCGCCGTCGGCCAATCCTCGGTCGATCTCGCGCAACGCTTTCCGGACGGAGCCATTTTCGTGCCCAAGGCATCGCAGCGCATTCTCGCCATCCGCACGATGATGACGAAGCCCGAGGAGCATCGTCGCTCCATCGCGCTGGCGGGCCGGGTGATCCCCGATCCAGCCGCCAGTGGCGCGGTGCAGACATCGGTGACCGGCCGGCTGTCTCCACCCCCCGGCGGATTCCCCAGGCTTGGGCAGCGCGTCAGGGCCGGCGACACGCTGGCCCTGGTGCAGCCGTCGCTCGGCGCGGCCGACATCACCAGCCAGCAACAGCAGTCGCGCGAGCTCGACCAGCAGATCGCGCTCGTGCAGCGCAGGCTGGAGCGGCTGAGGCCGATCGCCAACGTGATCGCCCGCTCGCAGATCGAGGACGCCGAACTGGAGCTGAAGGGGCTGCAGGATCGCCGCAGCAACCTCGAACGGTCGCCAAGGGAGCCGGAGCGGCTCATGGCCCCTGTCGACGGCGTGATCGCCTCGGCCGCCGCGTCGCCAGGTCAGGTGGTCGAGGTCAACGCCATGATCTTCCAGATCGTTGACCCGGATCGTCTCTGGATCGAGGCGCTGACCTTCGATGCGGTAGCCGGCGCTAATAATGCCACGGCGCGGCTGAATGACGGGCGCTCCCTTAAGCTCGAATACAAGGGAACGGGCTTCGCCGAACGCAGCCAGGCGATCCCGATCCATTTCGCGATGGCGGAAAACACGCGCGGCTTGCGCATGGGACAACTGCTCACGGTCTTGGCTGAGACCGAGGACACCAGGACCGGCATCGCTTTGCCCCGTACGTCTGTCGTGCGGGCCGGCAACGGTCAGACGATCGTCTTTGAACATGCCAACGCGGAGCGCTTCGTGCCGCGCGAGGTGCGCGTCGAGCCGCTGGACGGGAATCGCGTGCTGGTCATCTCCGGACTTGAGCCAGCCAAGCGGGTCGTCACGCAGGGCGTCGAACTGCTGAATCAGATCCGCTGAGGGGCGCAGGCATGTTCAATTTTCTCGTCACCCAGTCGTTGCGCAACCGGTTGCTGGTGCTCGCGCTCGCCGCAGTTCTCATCGTGTTCGGCGGGTTCACCGTCACCAAGCTGCCCGTCGACGTGTTCCCGGACCTCAACAAGCCGACGGTCACGATCATGACTGAGGCGGAGGGGCTCGCGCCGCCGGAGGTGGAGCAGCTCATCTCCGTGCCGATCGAGACGCAGATGAACGGGCTGCCGGGGGTGACGCGCGTGCGCTCCGTGTCGGGCGTCGGCTTGTCCATCGTCTATGTCGAGTTCGACTGGGGCACCGACATCTACCGCAACCGCCAGCAGATCGCCGAGCGGCTTGCGCTGGTGCGCGATCAATTGCCGCCCGCTGTCACGCCGCAGATGGGGCCGATCAACTCGATCATGGGGCAGATCGTGCTGGCGGCCATGACCGCGCCGGACGACGTGTCGGCCATGGAGCTGCGCGAGATCGCCGATTTCGTCATCCGCCCGCGGCTGCTGACCATTCCGGGAGTGGCGCAGGTCATTCCGATCGGCGGCGAGGTGCGCCAGTACCGCGTGGCGCCGAACCCGGCCGCGATGCGCGCGCTGGGCGTCATGCAGGCGCAGATCGAGACGGCGCTCGCGAGCTTCGGGGCGAACACCGGCGGCGGCTTCACTGACCAGTACAGCCGCGAATTCCTGATCCGAAACATCGGCAAGACGATGCGGCTGGAAGACCTCGCCTCGATCACGGTTGCGACCGTGAACGGGCGCCCAATCTATCTGCGGCAGGTGGCGGAGGTGGGCTTCGGCGCGCGTCTCAAGCGCGGCGATGCCGGCTACATGGGTAAATCCTCGGTCATCTTGTCGATCGAAAAACAGCCCGACATCGATACGATCGGCCTGACGCGTCAGGTCGAGTCGGCGTTGGCCGACATCAGCGCCACGTTGGGGCGCGGCATCAAGGTCGACAACATCATGTTCCGGCAGGCCAACTTCATCGAGACGTCGATCACGAACGTCCAAACGGTGCTGATGGAGGCCATCGTTGTCGTGGCCATCGTGCTGTTCGCCTTCCTGCTGAACGTGCGCACCACGGCGATTTCGCTGACCGCCATTCCGGTCTCGATCCTGGCGACCGCCATCGTCTTCTGGTTCATGGGGCTGTCCATCAACACCATGACGTTGGGCGGCCTCGCCATCGCCATCGGCGAGTTAGTCGACGACGCAGTGGTCGACGTCGAGAACATTTTCCGCCGCCTGCGCGAGAACCGCGAGAAGGGCAATCCGCGCTCGGTGTTCGACGTGGTCGTCGGCGCCAGTCAGGAGGTCCGCTCCGGCATCGTCTACGCCACGATGATCATCATCCTCGTCTTCGTGCCGCTGTTCGCCCTGACCGGCATCGAGGGCCGCCTCTTCGCCCCGCTCGGCAAGGCTTACATCATCTCGATCCTGATGAGCCTCGTGGTGTCGATCACGCTGACGCCCGTGATGGCCTATTACATGCTGCCGTCGCTCAAGCGGCTCGACGAGCACGAGGGCTGGATGGTGCGCAAGCTCAAGGGCGGGAACCGCCGTCTGCTCGACTGGTCGTTTCGGCACCCGAAGACGCTCATGATCGGCGCGCTCGCTGGCGTGCTGACGGCCGGCGCCGCCGCGACGCAATTGCCGCGCTCCTTCCTGCCGCCGTTTAACGAGGGCAGCTTCACGGTCAGCCTCCTGTTCAACCCCGGCATTTCGCTGGCCGAGAGCCACCGCGTCGGGCTCATCGCCGAGCGGCTGGTCATGCAGATCCCGGAGGTCCAACAAGTAGGCCGCCGCACGGGCCGCGCCGAACTCGACGAACACGCGGAAGGGGTTCACTCATCTGAAGTCGACATCGATCTGAAGCCGTCTTCCCGCTCGAAAGACGAAATCGTGCAGGACATCCGCACCAAGCTCGCTGTCCTGCCCGTGGCCACGAACATCGGCCAGCCGATCTCGCACCGGCTCGACCACATGCTGTCCGGCGTGCGCGCCCAGATCGCGCTGAAGATTTACGGCGAGGATCTCGACACGCTGCGGCGCATTGCGGCCGAGTTCCGCGATAAGCTGGCGAGCGTGCCCGGCGTCGTCGACCTGCAGGTCGAGAAGCAGGTGCGGATTCCCCAGCTTGAGATCACGGTCGATTATGAGCGCGCCGCGCTGTTCGGCCTGCAGCCCGCCGCGATCACCGAGGCGTTGGAGCGGCTGTCGAACGGGCGCGTCGTCTCGCGCCTGGTCGACGGCAACAGGCGGTTCGACGTGGTGTTGCGCTTGCCCGATCAGATGCGCACGACGCAGGCGCTGGGCGACATGCTGATCGAGACGCCGCTTGGATGGGTGCCTGTGCGCCAGCTCGCGGACGTCGCTGAGACCGATGGTCCGAACCAGATCCTGCGCGAAAACGGCAAGCGCCGCATCGTCGTGCTCGCCAACAGCGACGGCAAGGCGGACATGGCGCGGATCGTCGCCGACATCCGCGGGCTGGTCACGCAGACGACTCTGCCGCAAGGCTACTTCACCAGCTTCGAGGGCACCTTCCAGGCGCAGGAGGAGGCGACGAAGACCATCGGCATCCTTTCGGCGATCTCGCTCGCCATGGTCTTCGCCATCCTCTATTCGCGCTACCGCTCGGTGCTGTTTTCGCTGATCATCATGGGCTCGGTGCCGCTGGCGCTGATCGGCTCGGTCGCTGCGCTGTGGTGGTCGGGCCAGCCGCTCTCCGTCGCCTCGATGATCGGCTTCATCACCCTGACTGGCATCGCCGCGCGCAACGGCATCCTCAAGGTCAGCCACTACATCAATTTGGCCCTGCACGAGGGCATGCCCTTCGAGGGTCGAGCCGCGTTGCAGGTCTTGGTTATGCGAGGCAGCCTTGAGCGCTTGACGCCGGTGCTGATGACGGCGCTCTCAGCCGGGGTCGCGCTGATACCGCTGATGATCGACGCCGCTGCGCCGGGCAAGGAGATACTGCACCCAGTCGCCATCACCATCTTCGGCGGCCTTGTCAGCGCGACGGTTCTCGACACCTTCCTGACGCCGGTGCTGTTCCTGCGTTATGGCGGCAAGCCGCTCAAGCGCCTCATCGACGGCGTGCGCGCGGAGCGCGATGCGGCTACGGCCAAGTCGCCCGGCCAGGATCTCAAGCCGATCGAAGCCTTCTGACCATTGTTCCGCCCATTCACCGAAAGGACCCCGCCATGCGCGCCAAAGCTCTCGCCATCTCTTTCGCCCTTGCCCTGCTCTCCGTTCCCGTCCTCGCCCACGAGCCGCGCAAGGGACCGAACGGCGGCGAGTTGGTCGACGCCGGCGCATACCACATTGAGGTGATCGGTCGGGGAACGACCATCGAGGTGCTCGTGAGCGACGCCGCCGACAAGCCGCTGCCGGCCGCCGGCTTCAAGGCGCTTGCAATCATGGTGATCGACGGCCGGCCGCAGCGCATCATGCTGGAGCCGTCGTCGGACGGAAGGAAGCTGGTCGGCACGGCTCCCGCGGCGCTCACCGCAGTGAAGGGCGCGGTCCAGCTCACCGACCGCGAAGGGAGGACAGCGACGGGGAGGATCAACTAATGGCGTCAACCCAACATCTCCCGCAGCCTCCGGCTCGGCGCTCGTCCCTATGACAGCGTCGACCGCCGCTCGACGCCGCCTCGTCTATTTGAGCCTTGCGCTGCTCGCGTTGGGAGCCTGCGCCCCGGTGCGGGAGGCTGGCGACCTCGCCAGCCCGCTCCCTGCAACATGGAGCAATGGAGCGACCGGCCGCGAACCTTATCGCTTCGCTGATGCAGCGAGTTGGTGGCGCGGCTATCGGGATCGTGTGCTCGACGGCTTGATCGTGCGAGCGCTTGCCCAGAGTCCGACGCTGCAGCAGGCGATGGCCCATGTCGACGGCGCGCGCGCTCTTGCGCGAGCCGAAGGTGCGGCCCTATTCCGGCGTGCTGATGGCGGTGCAAACATTGACCTCACGCGTCGGCTGTCCGGCTCGATTGAAGGGCTCAACACCGGTGGAGAGGAGCGTGGCCTGGGTCCGCGCCGCGCAGTCGGCACGTTCCAAGCCGGTTTCGACGCATCCTGGAAGATCGACCTGTTCGGCCGCGTTGCCAACGCGATCGCCGGCGCGCAAGCCAATGCCGAGGTCGCGGCCGAGGACGCCGAGACCGCCCGGGTCACGCTCGTCGCTGAAATCGTGCGAGCCTACGTCGAGCTGCGTGCGGCCGAGCGTCGGCGCAGGGTAATCGGCGCCGATATCGTTGCCCGGAGCCGTCTTGGCGATCTCGTGCAGGCCCAAAAGACCGCTGGCCTGGCTGGCGACTTCGACGTGCAGCGCGCCATCGCTGTCGCCGAGACCGCCCGTGCCCGGCAGCCCACCGCCGAGCTTGCGATCCGCATCGCGCGCCAGCGCCTCGCCACGCTTGTGGGTGAGCCTATTGCAGATCCGCGGCTCGCCCGAAGCGTCTCGCGGGTGCCCATTATCCGCCCCCCGCGGCCGACCTTCCCGGCGGATCTCGTGCGTACGCGGCCCGAGATCCGCTCCGTCGAACGTCTTGTGGCGCGCCGGGCCGCCGATGTCGGCGTCGCCACCGCCGAACTCTATCCTCGCCTCACACTTAGCGGCACGCTGACGATCGCCGGCAACGTGTTGGCGCAGCCATTGCCGGGCCAACTCGTCACTGTCGCGGGCGGGCCGGCGCTGACCATCCCCTTGCTCGACTGGGGGCAGCGCCGCGCCATCGTCGAAGCGCACGAGGCCGATTTGCGTGAGGCGCTGGCCGGCTACCGAAGCGCGGTACTCCAAGGCGTGGAGGAGGTCGAGATCTCGCTTGCCTCGATTCGCAATCAGAACGCCCTTATCGTTTGGCTTCAGGCCGCGGTGGCGGCGACCCGCCGCGCCTTCGAGACCGCCGACACGCTCTACCGGCGCGGCCTGACCGGCCTCACCGAACGCCTGACGGTCGAAACTGAATGGCGGCAGGCCGAGCTAGACCTGGCAGATGCAAGCGAACAGGCAGGCGTCGCCGTCGTGCGGCTTTACAAGGCCTTTGGCGCACCATCGCCGGGCGCACAATCCGCGCAGACGCCGACAACCCTGAAGCCCCTCAAGGTCTGACGACCGACAACCAAGGAGACCGACACATGACCCGCACTCCCGCAATTCTTTCTCTATCGGCGCTGCTTTTGGCCACGCCGGCGCTAGCGCAGCAGAATCCGCACGCTGGCCACGGCCCCGGCCACCAAATGCCTGCGCAAAGTGCGCCCATGTCAGGCGGCCATGCCGGTCATGGGGCTGCGGGCATGCAGGGCATGATCGCCGCGTCCAAGGCTTTCACGGAGGCCAACGCGAAGATGCACAAGGACATGACGATCCAGTTCAGCGGCAACGCTGACGTGGACTTCGCGCGTGGCATGATCCCTCACCACCAGGGCGCGATCGATATGGCTGATATCGTGCTGAAGCACGGCCGCGACGCCACCGTGAGGAAACTCGCTAACGAGATCATTGCCGCGCAGCGCAAAGAGATCGCCCAGATGCAGGCATGGCTACGGCGCAAGGGTTCGCAGGCGGCAGGCCTCGACGCAGCGGTCGTGAAAAAGGCCTTTGAGGAGGTCAATGCGAAGATGCACGCCGACATGACGATGACCTTCACCGCTCGCGCTGACGTCGACTTCATGCGGGGCATGATCCCGCATCACGAGGGGGCGGTGGCGATGGCGAAGGTGCTGCTGCGGTATGGAAAGGACGCGGAGCTACGCAAGCTCGCGGATGAGGTGATCCGCACGCAGAACGAAGAGATCACAACGATGCGCGACTGGCTTAGGCGGAATGGTGCTTGATGCAAATGCGGACGCGCTGTCTTGGGTAGCTGTTTATGGCCTCGTCTCGCTGGCAGTCGCAAGCGATGGTCCTAGGCAGCGGGCTCTGGTAAATGCAGCCTGCATCGGTGCGTCGGGGGGGGCGCCTCAATCGCCTCCCCGGAAATGGGTGCCACGTCGATCTATCATGCCAGCGGCACGAGGTCGTTGCATCGCAAGCTAATCATCTGGTGTGAGCGTAACGCTTTCGCGACGGCTCCCAATCAACGATCCCGCGACAATTTTGCACGCGCAGCGCCTCTCGTCTCTACCCCCTGACGACACGCGGTGAACAGGACTTCAAGTCAGCCTGTCGGTTGCCTGATCGAACTGCGTAGCCCCCAAACTCGGATTGTCCTTAGATACGGCTACTCGGATACGTAGGCGGGCACTGTCAGAGGAAATCGGCTTTTGCCCTGAGCGCAAGCCGTTAGCCTTCGGGGCATGAGGCACCCGCGCCTCGTCCGCTACTTTAAGACGCCGCCCGAGATCATCCGCCTGGCGGTGATGATGTATGTCCGATACCCGTGGTTCTGGTGGAACAGGCTCGGGACGATTTTCGCCGCCGAGATCCGCCGCAGCCGGGTTAAGGCGATGCGTTCGCTCCGCCAATTATTCAGAGTTTCGCGCAACTGCGATGGAATGCGTAGGAACCAGAGCAGAATGCTCGCATCCGGTTTCCTATCCTCCGCCATTTTTTTCTCAAACCATTGTTCTATGACGATTTTTGACAGCATCAAATGTCTAGCCCCATCCAGACCGTCAGGGCCGGGCACCGCGACTGGAGCCTTGCGACACGGCGGGGGCTCCACGCCAGGGACACCTCACGAACCATCGAGCGCGTCTCAGAGCAACGATGTCCCTTCCCGTGTTGATCAGGAAGCAAGACCGCTGTCGTCCGGCAAACGCATGGCCGCCGCGACCCGCCCCGCGCGGCCTTCGAGCGAGGACAGAACGCGGCCAGGCGGGACCACTCCCTTGGTCACACAATCAGCGTCGTCTCATTCCACATCGTTTAATGCCGCGCCGTCTCATTGCGCATCCTCCGTCAAGTTCCTGAACGTCCGCGCCGTGGCGGCGCGCTACGGGGTCGGCGGCGCCACGATCTGGCGCTGGCTCAAGACCGGCGTAGCCGCCGTGCAACACTATACGCCACATTCAGCGCGCCATTTCCTGGCTGCGTTTGGCAACCGAATGTGAAGGACAGAAGAACACCGTGAAGCATGGTCGAAAAATCTCGGCCACTCAGCGCGACAGATTACAGTTTCACACTATGCCAAGATGACTAAGGGGCAGTATAAACCCATGATGGACCGGATACGCGAAGCAATCTTGAGACTGAGGATGAAAAGGACCTTTTGCTGGCATTGTATGAGAATAGACTCGAGCGTAACACGCCAGAATTCGCGAGGACCGACCTCATTCGTGAGGCGCGGTTACGAAAGATTCGGGAAGTCTTTAGCACGTTGTCGTGAAATTTAAACCGATGGTTTGCCGAGATCGCCCTCAATCAAACACCGTCGGCATAGTAATAATGCAATGCCATAACTGTTTCTTGCGAAAGCACATAGGCTTCTCGCGGCGGCCCCATTTCGAGGAGTATTAACCCAGATAAAGTGCGACCATCTTTAAATCGCTATTTCCATACTGGAGCCGACGCTGGTTTGATCGCCGCGATAAATCTTCACATCCCAACTCTAACGGCCCCAGATACATCAAAATGAGACAAGTTAATGCAGTCGTCGAGCACGCCTGATTCCACGGCCGCCCCGGGATGACTCCTGGCGACCTCAGCGCGGATGGCCACGGCGGCGAAGTCGCGGTCGGCGGAGCGCTCGAAGCGCGAGAACGAGATGATCGTCCCGTCGATGTCCTTCGCCGTTACGAAATAGCGTCCGAACCGCCCCAGCGGGAAGTACGGCGCCGGGACCTGGCTCTGCTCGAGCGCCTGCCTGAGCCGGGTCATGCGGGCCTTCGACGCCCATTCGCCCTTGGTGGACGCGATGGCCCTGGCCTAGCGCGCCTTCTCCAGCGCATCGCGCTTGGCCTCCTTGCTCAGGCCCGGGTTCTGCTCGATGCGCCTGCGCTGCTCGGTGTACGCTGCATCAGCCTGCTTGCGCGCGATCGCCATCGCCTTCTGGACGTTGTCCATGATGAGGCTGTCCGCAGCGCTTGATACCATCCGAACCGGCGCGCCGCCGATGCGGTGCGCCTGATCCTGCTGACCGGCGCACGGTGCGGCGAAGTGCTGAGCGTGTGCTGGGATCAATTTGATCTCGACGCCGCCGTCTGGATCAAACCCGCCGCCACCACGAAACAACGCCGCCTGCATCGCGCCCCGATCAGCGCCTCAGCCGCCGCGTTGCTGCGCACGATCCGGCTGCGCGTGCCCGAAGATTGCGTATGGGTCTTTCCAGGCGATGCCGAAGGCAACCCGCTTCAGGACATCAAGCGGTTCTGGGAAGATGTGCGGGCAAAGGCCGAACTGCCCGCGGTCCGTATCCATGATCTGCGCCACTCGTTTGCGTCGCTGCTTGTTTCGGGCGGCATGACGCTCCCGATGATCGGCAAGTTCCTCGGCCATACGCAGGTTTAGACAACGCAGCGCTATGCCCACCTGCTCGACGATCCCCTTCGCGCCGGGCTTGAACAGGTCGGCGATATGCTGCGGGCGAAGACGAGGCTCATTCAAACGAATGCGGTAGCTTAAGGCACTAATGTTCCCGAGTGGGATATTTTCGGTGGATGACGCCATCTCCAAGCGCTGATTTTCCCGAGCGGGAAATTCTTATAGACATTCTTCAGAAATCCATGATATTTTCCCGCTCGGTAAATATCATGGCCAGACGCAACCTCACCACCGCCGAGATCGGCGACATTGTTCGAACCACCCGCAAGGCCGCTGGCCTGCGGCAGGACGAACTTGCGGGTGGAGCAGGCGTCGGCCTGCGCTTCATCGTCGATCTCGAAGCGGGCAAGCCGACCGCACAAATCGGCAAAACGCTTCAGGTCCTGGCCGCGCTTGGATGCTCGCTTGATATCACGCCGCCTCCGGCACCCAAAGGAACGCGCAAGGCATGATGCGCACCCTGGATGTATGCTGGGACGGGCGCCTTGTGGGCCACCTTACGCAGAACCAGCACGGAGAACTGGGCTTCGCCTATTCGCCGGAATGGCTCAACGATGCGGAAGCGCTGCCTTTGTCGGCCTCGCTGCCGAAACGGGCGGAGCCTTTCACCCGGCGCGAATGCCGTCCGTTCTTCGGCGGACTCCTGCCGGAAGAAAGCCAGCGCGATGCCGCGGCGCAAGCACTCGGCGTTTCGCGTGCGAACGATTTCGCCCTTCTCGATCGCCTTGGCGGCGATGTTGCGGGCGCACTTCAGCTTCTGCCGCCGGGTGAAGTCCCCGCCAAACCCGCACTTGACCAGTGGCCAACCGCGCTTGACGATGAAGGCTTGATCCGGGTGCTCAACGCGCTGCCCGTCCGCCCCCTGCTTGCAGGCGAGGAAGGGCTCCGCCTTTCTCTCGCTGGCGCGCAATCGAAAGTGCCTGTCGTTCTGGTAAATGGCGCGGTGGCGTTGCCTGCGCCAGGCCAGCCGACGACGCATATTCTCAAACCGCCGATAGCGCGTTTTGCAGCCACGACCGAGAACGAGGCCTTCGCTATGCGCCTTGCCGCCGCAATCGGCCTCGATGTCGCGCCCGTCGAGCCGCGGGTCGTCCGGGATCGAACTTTCCTCCTTGTCGAACGCTACGACCGCGCCTTCGGCGAAGATGGAAATGTGCGTCGCATCCATCAGGAGGACTTCTGTCAGGCACTTGGAGTGCCGCCAGAAACCAAATACGCCAGCGAGGGCGGACCGACCTTCAAGGATTG
>JANOCI010000043.1:0-17764 GCA_031412095.1 Allobosea sp. | reverse complement strand
GGCAGACCGGTGCGCTCGGCCACTTCCGCGATGGTCAGCGGCGATCGGGCCAGCAGTTCGAACAGGTCGAGCTTCACGCAGGCGAACAGGACCTGCGAATAGACAAAGCCAGCGCATAGGTCGAAGCAGGCCTGCGCGCGCCTTGCGGAGATGCCCCTGGTGAGCGGAAAGCGCGCGGCCAGCCTTTGAAAGCGCTGGCTTGCGAGCAGCCGGTCGCGAAGGCCATACAGCCCGTCCGTCCAGCGATCCAGCCAGGAGGCGCGCATGGGTCCTGCCCTGCTCACCAGCGGGCCTCAAGCCGCGCGGATGTGCAGCTCCGCCGGCAGGAAGCTGGTGGCCTCGCGCTCGATGGCCGCTTTGAGCGATCGCTGGCCGGGGCACTCGGGGATGGCCTCCACAGCCTCCGCGATGAGCCGGTCAAGCCATGCGATGGCTCCGGCCATGCCCAGCTCCTTGACGGCATTGGGCCTTCCGCGGGCGGCGTCCTGTCCGGCAGGCTTGCCCATCCCGTCGCTCGTGTCGGCTGCATCCCGGATGTCGTCGGCGACCTGATAGGCGCAGCCGAGCCGTTCGCCGAGCGTGCGCCATTGGTCGGGGTCATGGCCTGCCGCGAGCGCGCCCGAGGCGGTGGCCGCCGCAAACAGCGAGCTGGTCTTGGCGCGATGATACTCGGCGATCGGGATCACCGGCTCACTCTCCCAGGCCTGCCCGGCGCAGATGCCATGGGGCGCGCCACCGGCCTGCGCGACCAGGCGCACGAGGCCAGGCATCTTGCCCGGATGCAAGGTGACGCCACGCGCGATGGTCTCGAACGCCAGGACGATCAACGCATCCCCGGCCAGCACGGCCAGAGGCTCCCCGAACGCCTTATGGACGGTGGGCTTGCCGCGCCTCAGATCGGCATCGTCGAAGCAGGGCAGGTCGTCATGCACCAGCGAGGCGCAATGCAAGAATTCGATGGCGCAGGCCGCAGCATCGGCGGCCGCGGGATCAGGATCGCCGCAGGCGCTGGCCACGGTGATCGCCAACCTCGGCCTCAAACGATGCCCGCCGGGAAACACGGCGTAGCTTAGGGCGGCGGCGAGCCGGGGCGGGCAGGAAGCCTGCGTGATGGCCAATGCCGCCTGCATGGCAGTCTCGATCCTCGGCATCATCGCGACGTCTCCCTGCATGCGGACGAAGTGTCATCGTTGTTTGACACTATTGCTGTGAGGAAGAATGGACAGTGATTTGAAGGCTGTCAATCAGGGAGAACCCGCAGTTCACACCGGCCCGATGCGACGCCATAAAGGGCGCATGGACACCAGACGCGTCGTCATCATCGGAGCCGGCATCGGCGGACTGGCGGCGGCGCTCGACCTTTCGGCCCAGGGCCTCAACGTCACCGTGCTCGAACGCGCCGCAACTCCAGGCGGCAAGATGCGGCAGCTTGACGTCGGCGGCGCGCCGATCGATGCAGGGCCGACCGTGTTCACCATGCGGAGCGTGTTCGAGGATCTGTTCGACAGGGCCGGCGCGAGCCTCGACGACCATGTCACCCTCACGCCGCTCGACATCCTCGCAAGGCACGCCTGGAGCGACGGGGGAAGGCTCGACCTGTTCGCCGATGCGGAAGCCTCGGCCGACGCCGTCGCCGACTTTGCCGGCGGTCCCGAGGCGCTGCGTTTCCGTGCTTTCGCGCGTGAGGCAAGAACCATCTACGCAATGCTCGACAAGAGCTTCATGGGGGCCGAAAAGCCTTCATTGGCCGGATTGACGCGGAACCTTTATCTCGACGGGCTGCGGAATCCGCTTGAGCTTTTCCGTCTGAGGCCCTTCGAAACCTTATGGGCGGCGCTGGGGCGCTCCTTCGGCGATCCTCGCCTGCGCCAGCTTTTCGGCCGATACGCCACCTATTGCGGCTCGTCGCCGTTCGCCGCGCCGGCCACCTTGATGCTGATCGCGCATGCCGAGCAGGCGGGCGTGTGGAGCGTCAGCGGCGGGATGCACGCGCTCGCCCGCGCCATCTGCGGGCTGGCCACCGTCAAGGGAGCCCGGTTCAGGTTCGGCGCCCATGTCGCCCGGATCAGGACGGGGCCATCCGGCGTGGACGGCGTGGAGCTGGCCGACGGCGAGGTGCTCATGGCCGACGCGGTCGTCTTCAACGGCGACTATGCGGCGCTCAGTGCGGGCATGCTCGGCGGCGCCGTCTCGGAGGCCGCGCCGCATGCGCCGAGGACGGGCCGCTCGCTGTCGGCCATCGTGAGCTGCCGCAACGCCGAGGCCAGCGGTTTTCCCTTGATCCGGCACAATGTTTTCTTCAGCAATGACTACCGCGCCGAGTTCGACGCCATCTTCACCCAAGGCAAGGTTCCAGACCGGCCGACCGTCTATGTCTGTGCGCAGGACCGGACGGATCTGGGCCTGGACGGCGAGGCGCGGCCCGAGCGCCTGCTGTGCCTGATCAATGCGCCCGCCAATGGCGACAGCCGAGCCTATGCCCATGAGGAGATCGCCAGATGCCAGGACAACGCCGCGAAGCTGATGGCGTCGTGCGGGCTGACGCTGCATTCCGGCCCGGAGGCGACGGCCAGCCCGGCCGGGTTCGAGCAGCTGTTTCCGGCGACGGGGGGCGGGCTCTACGGCCAGGCGAGCCACGGCTGGCAGGCCTCGTTCAAGCGGCCGGGAGCGCGGACGCGCATTCCGGGGCTCTATCTGGCGGGGGGAAGCGTGCATCCGGGGCCAGGCGTGCCGATGGCGGCTCTCTCGGGGGCGCTGGCGGCACGCTCTGTGCTGGCGGACCTGATTTCGCGGCGCCCGTCGAGGCAGGCGGCTACCGCTGGTGGTATCTCGATGCGCTGAGCGACGACGGCAGGTTCGGCCTTGTCGTGATCGCCTTCGTCGGCAGCGTGTTCTCGCCCTACTATGCACGCGCCTTGCGCAAAGGCGCGGCTGATCCGGAAGACCACTGCGCCATCAACGTCGCGCTCTACGGCGGCGGCGGCCATCACTGGGCCATGACGGAACGCGGCAAGCGCCGCCTGCAGCGCGACGCCGCGCGCCTCGTCCTTGGGCCAAGCAGCCTGGCATGGGACGGAGAAGCCCTGACCATCACGGTCCGCGAACGGACGACCCCGTTCCTCAAGCTACTGGCCGGGACCATCACGTTCACGCCGGACAGGCTGCTGGACCAGCGCTTCGATCTCGACGCCGGCGCGCGCCACCAATGGCATCCGATCGCTCCGTCCGGACGCATCAGCGTGAAGATGGACCACCCGGCGCAGGGCTGGAGCGGGCACGGCTATCTCGACAGCAACGCCGGCAGCCGGCCGATCACCGAGGACTTCACCGAATGGGACTGGTCGCGCGCGCAGACCTCGCAAGGCCCGGTGATGTTCTACGACGTGCTCAGGCGCGACGGCACGGCCCTCAACCTGGCGTTGGGGCGCGGGCGCGACGGCGGCCTGGAGCCGACGTCCGCTCCGCCGCCGCACGCGCTGGACGCAACCCTCTGGCGCGTTCCGAGGCATGCGCGAAGCGATGCGGCGCACCCACCGCGCGTTGCGTTGACGCTGGAGGACACGCCGTTCTACACCCGCTCGCTGGTGGCTGGCAGGCTTGGCGGCGAGGAGGTGACGATGGTTCACGAGAGCCTGTCGCTGGACCGGCTCCGGCAGCGCTGGGTGGAGAGGCTCCTGCCCTTCAGGATGCCGCGGCTGCGGTGAGCCTCAAGGGCGCCTAGCTCAGAATAACTTTGAGCATGCTCAGCGCCGCGCCATCCAGCCAGGAATGGCCTGATCGTCGCGCGGGGGCGCGCCTTCGGCCTCCGCGGCCCTGTCCCTCTCGGCCAGACGCTTGAGCGACCAGAGCTGATGTGCGCCGAAGGCCAGGATGCCGCCGAAAAACGCGAAGAATTCGATCAACATGAGTGTTCCGAGCTCCATCGTCGCCTCCTGATCCTCCGTCAAGTCACGCCTCGGCACCCTGCGCCTGCCGGCTCTCGCGCTGCTGAACCCGCTCAAGCAATTCTATGACGCCGACGGTGCGCTGCGTAAATCCGCGAAATGGCCGCAGGAAGCTTGCGCTTTTTGGCAGCGGAGGCGATTCGTCAGGCCACGAATCAGCGACTGCATCGATCAGGAAACCGACCTCCTCCAAGGCGGGCAGGTCGGCCCTGGCGCGGGCCAGCCAGTCCGGCGCGCAGGCTCTGGCGACGAGCGCCAGCTTGCGGCCCTTCGAGACGACGGCGCGGCCCGACACGGAATCATAGCCGCCGGCAGCCACGATCCTGCCGATCTCGGCATAGACCAGCCGAGCGGCATGGATGGCTGGCTGGCAATCGGCCGGAAGTTCGCGGATGCCGGCCAGCGACCGCAGGTAAAGCCCGTCCGCGACGTCGAGCAGGCGGCGCACGACACGGCCGATGCGGGCATCGAAGACCGGAGCCGCGAGCCAGCCATCGGGATCGACGCCTTCCTCGAGCAGCCACTCTCGCGGCAGATAGAGCCTGCCGGCTCGGGCATCCTCGCCCACGTCGCGCGAGATGTTGGTGAGCTGCATCGCGACGCCAAGGTCGCAGGCGCGGGCCAGGGCGCCGGGCGCGCGGATGCCCATCAGCAAGGTCATCAGCACGCCGACGGTCGCCGCGACGCGGGCGGAGTAGGCCAGCACCGACGACAGGTCGTGATGCCGGCGCCCTTCGGCATCCCATGCGAAGCCGTCGAGCAGGGCGTCGAGGACAGGGCGCGGCAAGGCGAAACGGGCGACCTCCCGCGCCAGGGCGCGGTCCACCGGATCCTCCGCAGGCTGCCTCGCGTAGATGAGGTCAAGCCGCCGATGCAGTCCTTCAAGGGCGCGCGCAGGATCATCGGACAGGTCCACGGCGTCGTCGGCCACGCGGCAGAACGCGTAGAGCGCCGTGGCGGGATCGCGGACATGGCGGGGCAGGAGCAGGGAGGCGGCGAAGAACGACTTGGATCCGTGGCGAAGCAGCTCTCGGCAGGCGTCCAGATCGGCCAGCCGTTCGTTCTCAGGTGAAGGCGGAAACATTCGGCACCACCTGATCAAGAATGCGCGCAGATGTCACGACGCCGGGCAGCCCTGCGCCGGGATGCGTGCCGGCGCCGACGAGAAACAGGTTCTCGATGTCTTCGGACTTGTTGTGCGGGCGGAAATAGGCGCTCTGCAGAAGGATCGGCTCCAGCCCAAATGCCGCGCCATGGATGGAATTGAGGTCATCGCGGAAATCCACGGGCGTCATGATCTTCGACGTGACGACCGAATCTTCGAAGCCGGGCATGAGCGTCTCGGAAAGCCTGTCCGCGATCGCCTGGCGGAAGCTTTCCGCCTTTGCGCCCCAGTCGACGCCGCTACCCAGATGCGGCACCGGAGCAAGCACGTAGAAGGCGTCGCAGCCCGCCGGCGCGACGGAAGGGTCCGATGCGCTCGGCCTGTGCAGATAGAGGCTGAAGTCGTCGGTGAGGAGCTTCCTGTCGAAGATGTCCGCGAGCAGTTCCTTGTAGCGCGGGCCCAGCACGATGGTGTGGTGCGGCACGTCGTCGAAACGGCGGTCGGTGCCGAAATACCAGACGAACAGGCTCATCGAATACCGCGCGCGGTCCAGCTTGGCGTCGCTCCACTTGCCGCGCGCGCCGGCTGGCAGGAGATTGCGGTAGGTCCAGGCGCTGTCGGCGTTCGACACCACGATGTCGGCGGGCAGGACCTCGCCGCCGGCCAGCTTCACGCCCGTCGCCTTCCGCTCCTCCAGGGTGATTTCGGAGACGTCGGCCCCATAGCGGATCGTCCCGCCCTGCCGCTCGACCAGGTTGACCATGCCCTGCGCGATCGTGTGGGTGCCGCCCATGGCGTAATGCACGCCGAAGGTGCGCTCCAGATAGGCGATCAGGCCGTAGATGGCGCTGGCGCTGAAGGGATTGCCGCCGATGAACAGCGGATGGAACGAGAGCGCGATGCGGATGCGCTCATCCTTGATGTAGCTGGCGACAAGGCTGTGGATCGAGCGGTAGCCCTGCAGCCGGACGATGTCGGGAACGGACTTGATCAGGTCCATGATCGACGAATAGGGCATCGTGCCCATGTCCTCGAAGCCGATCTCGTAAAGCGTCTTGCTCCGTTCGAAGAAGCGCTCGTATCCCTGCACGTCGCCAGGGGAGATCTTGGCGATCTCCTCGCGCATCCGGACCGGATCGGCGCATGCGTCGAAGGTCGAACCATCGTCGAAAAGCAGACGGTAGAAAGGGTCCATCGGCACGAGCGTCACATCGTCGGAGAACTTGCCGCCGCAGAAATCCCAAAGCTCCTCGAAGATGAAGGGCGCAGTGATGATGGTGGGGCCGGCATCGAAGGAGAAGCCATCCTGCCGGAACATGCGGGCCCGGCCGCCGGGCTGGTCGAGCCGCTCCAGCACCGTGACGCCATAGCCGCGCCGGCACAGCCGGGCCGCCGCCGCGAGGCCGCCGAGCCCTGCCCCGATGACGATGGCCGAGGGCTGCCGCCCGCTGGATGGCATCGGATGGCGGATCGGCGCGGTCATGATGTCTTTCCCGTGGTGAGGCGGCGATCCATCGGACGCTGTGCGGCTGACGCGCCTTGCACGCTAGGCGGCTGACGGGCGGCCGGCCCTTGTGAATGAGCGCGGTCCGGCGCAGGCCTGACGCCCATATCCCTGCCTTTTGCAGGGTCCAGCCTCAACTCGCGGCCATGGAACATGTCGTCGATCAAACCTGCCACCAACACCGGCTGCTCCTCATGGGCGAGATGCCCCAGTCCCTTCAGGCGAACCACCCGCGCAGCGGGGAGCATGCCCTGCGTGCGCGTCGCATCTGCTGACGGCACCATCTCGTCGAGCGCGCCGGCGATCAGCAGCACCGGGCACCGGACCTTAGCGAGATCGCGGGTGAGCGAGGGCAGGTCCCAATTGGCCATCATCCCGAGCGCGGCCCCGACATGGGCCGGATTGCGGGCGAGCAGCCCATATTGCGCCGCCCCTTCAGGATCAATTCGCGAGCCCGTGCGTCGCAGGAGGTCGCCCACGACGCCCGGATCGCTGGCCCGCCAGGCGAAAAGGCTCGGCACGGCTGGCCAGAGCGCCAGTACGCGCGCGATGGGCGCGAAAAGCTGGCCGGCAAGGCCGGGAAATGGCTGGACGGCCCCGTTGAGGCTGACGATGGCCCGCGGCGCGATGCCTCCGTCCAGCGCCATGCGCAGCAGGATCGCCGCGCCGGCCGAGTGCCCTACCCCGATCTCCGGCTTCAGGCCGAGCTCCGTCAGCAGCGCGCCGATGGCGATGGACATGCCCGGAAGCGAGAGCTGGGACGGACTGGCCTCGCCAGTGAAGCCATGCCCCGGCAGATCAGGCGCGATGACCGTGAACATCTTGGCCAGCAGCGGCGCGAGATCTCGCCAGGAGTGGGTGCTGGCGCCGGTTCCGTGCAGCAGCAGCAGCGCCGGGCCCTTGCCCATCACCTGCACATGCCAGCGCAGCCCGCCGGCGTCGACGAAGCGGCCTGCGGCCCGGTTCGGCCATTTCGCGCCATCTCTGTCCCAGTCCAGGCGGCGGCTCATCGGCGCAGGCCTGCGGGCGTGGGCGTGGGCGCGCCCGCACGCACCGCCCTGGAGATCGTGTCGGCATTGGCGCGCGGCAGCGGCAGGTAAAGCGCGCCCATCTCGTCGGCCAGTTGCCCGGCACGCGGCTCTGGGCGGGCCGAATTGTCGACAAGCAGCGAACGGTGCCCTTGCGCCCGGATCGACCTCGCGGCGGCAGCGGCCTCATCCTGCGCCTTGCCGCGCCCGCCGACGCCTTCATGGGTGACGTTCGCACGGCCATCGGTGATGACGACCAGCGTGGGCGTGCGGCCTTTGCGCCGGACCTCGTCCGCCATCAGGCCAGCAGCCATGATGCCGGCGGCCAGAGGCGTGCCCCCGCCGCCGGGCAACTGGGCTAGCTCCCTCTTGGCCCGGTGCAGCGACCGGGTCGGCGGCAGCAGGATTTCGGCTCCGACGCCCCGGAAGGCGATGAGCGCAACCTCGTCACGGCGCACGTAGCAATCAGCGAGCAGCAGTTCGACCGCGCCCTTGGCTTCGCCCAGCCGCTCCAGCGCCGTCGAGCCCGACGCATCGACGACGAAGATCGTGGTGGTCTGCTTTCTGTCGCGGAAGCGCTTGATGCGGAAATCGTCGCGGCGCACTTCGATCAACGGCCGCGAGGCGCCCTGCCCGATTCCCTGCCCGGCTCCCTGCCCGATCGCATGCCGGCGCAAGCGCTGCCAGGGCGCCGCAGCGCGCAACGTGTGCAGCAGATCGAGCCTGACGCCGGAGCGCGGATCGCCCCTGCGCGCGCCGATCGGCCGGCCCCGCTTCACGGTGGCCTGGACGTCGCCGGCCTTTCCGGCCTGCCCCGCGCGCAGGCGAGGCGACCCCGCCTGCAGCCTCGCCAGAAGGCCGGGCGGAAGCGCCGCCACCGCGGCTTCCAGAACGGCGTCGTCGAGCGTCCGGACTTCGCCCTCCGCGTCGTCAGGCTGGTCAGGGCCTTGCCCGGCTGCGGCGTCATCTTCGGCTGAGGGTTGGTCTGGCTCGTCGGCGGGCTGCTCGTCGTCGCCGCGGTCAGCCGGCAGGTGCAGCGCGCGCGGAGCGAGCACCAGGCGGGCTGCGAGCGCGGCGTCGTCGTCGTCCACGATCCTGCGGCCACCGAGCGCCGCCGCCGCGCGGGCCGCCTTCAACGCCAGCAAGGGTGCGCGCGACGAGCCGATGCCCAGAGCTGCGCAGGCGGCGCAAAGCGCTTCGATCAGCCGATCCGGAACAGCGACGGCGGCCAGGCATTCGCGCGCGGCACGGATGAGAGCGGCATCAGGCAAGCCATCGCCGGCGTCGACATCCCGATGCGAGAGCGGGGCAAGATCCAGCCGGAACGCCAGACGTTCGAGGAGCGCGGCGGGCGGGCGGTCATCATCGTCGATGCCCTCGTCAAGCGCGACGACAGCCAGCTTCGCGCTGCTCTGGATGCTCAGACCGTCCCGTTCGGCGACGACCTCGCCGCGATCGAGCGCCGCTGCGACATGGGCCGCCGGAGTGGGCCCCAGCCGCTCGGCCATCGCCATGATCAGAGCGCCCTGATCGGCGCGCGCGAGAAGGCCGCGCTGGCTGACCGGACGGCCGCCGGCGAGCGTCGCGCTCAGGTCGAGCCCGCCCAGAAGCTCGCCGTCGCCGACATCGCATGGCGCCCGCAGCACCGGCGCGCCATGCGGCAGGCCGGCGCGGAACCTGACCAGCCAGGCATCGCGCACCGGTCCGGCCGGGGCGCGCAGCACAACGCCGCCAAGGCCGAAAGGATCGACCGCCAGCAGATCGGCCGCAGCCAGCGCGTCGTCCCACAGATTCCGGGCGCGGAGCGCCGCTTCGAGCTGGCTGTCGCGGGCGGCGGGCCGGTCCAGCATCAGCCGAAGACCTCTGCCAGGGCACGCTCAATGCGGACGCCCGAACCCACCTCGTCGAGGGGATTGCGGCGCAGGCGGTGGCGGAGCGCCGGCATGGCGATCGCCTTCACATGCGCCATCGTGGCGGTCGCGGACTTGTCGAGCGCGGCGACGGAACGGGCCGCACGCAGCAGCGTCAGCTCTCCGCGCAATCCGTCAGTTCCGAGCGCGACGCACAGTTCCGCGACGCGGCGGCGCGTGTCGTCGGAGACCTCCACCGTCGGAAGCAAGCGCTTCGCCGCAGTCAACTTCCGGCGCAGACGCTCCTCGTCGGCCTGGAACGACGCCGCAAACGCGGCAGGGTCGCGGTCGAACGCATCGCGGCGCTTCACGGCCTCGACGCGCATCGCGATGTCGGTCGGCGTGCGCACGTCGACGGACAGGCCGAACCGGTCCAGCAGCTGCGGCCGCAATTCGCCCTCTTCGGGATTGCCGCTGCCGATCAGCACGAACCGGGCAGGATGGCGCATGCTCAAGCCCTCGCGCTCCACCACATTCTCGCCCGAGGCCGCCACATCGAGCAGCAGGTCGACGAGATGATCCTCCAGCAGGTTGACCTCATCGATGTAGAGGAACCCCCGGTGCGCACGGGCCAGAAGACCGGGCTCGAAGGCCTTTTCGCCGTGGGTCAGGGCGCGCTCGATGTCCAGCGCGCCGACGACGCGATCCTCGGTCGCACCAAGCGGCAGATCGACGACGGGCACGGACATCGTCCTCGCCGTCAGCTTTCCACCGGACGCGCAGTGCGTGCAGGCGCCTGCGGGCCGGGCAGGATCGCAATGGTAGGGGCAGCCTTCCACCGCCTTCATGGGCGGGAGCAACTGCGCCAGCGCACGGACGGCGGTGGACTTGCCGGTGCCGCGGTCGCCGAAGATCAGCACGCCGCCGATCGTTGGGTCGACCGCGGCCACCAGCAGGGCCCGCTTCATTTCATCCTGCCCGACGATGGCCGTGAATGGAAAAGGCCCCGCCATCTCAGATGCTCCTCATTTCAGGCCGGCCGTGGAAAGGCGAATTGAGCTGCACGATCGCGAAATTGAGCGCCGCGGCGATGCTGACCCAGACGATGTAGGGCAGCAGGAGCAGGCTCGCGACCGCCGAGATCGGCCAGATGAAGAGCATCAGCGCCAGCACCGAGAGCCACAGGAACGCGGTTTCGACCAGCGCCCAGTCCGGCCTGCGCCAGCGGAAGAACAGGATGTTCCAGTATATGTTGAGCGCGGCGTTGGCAAGGAACAGGGCGACAAGGCCGCTGCGCTGCATGGCCGACCCGGCGCCGGTCCAGGCCATGACCGCGGACACGACGCACAACGTGAAGATCGTCGTCCAGACCGGGCCAAACACCCAGTTCGGCGGCTTCCAGGAGGGGAAACGCAGCGAATTGTACCAATCGCCGATCTCCGTCAGCAAGCCGCCTGCGACGGCGACCGCGATGGCGACGAACGTGGCCGTCAAGATGGGCTGCCAGTGCTGGCCCAGCGCCTCGATCATGTCCGCGCCAGGCCCATTAGGTGGCCGAGATCCTTGAAGAAGATGCGGACATGCGCCATCGGGTCGGATTTCACCAGCTCCTTGTTCATGTAGGCTTCCCAGGTGAGCCGCTGCACGTCCTTGTCCTTGCAGATCGAGACGAAACGCTCCCGCAGCCGGTCATTACGATACCAGACCCATTGCATGATGCCGAGGATCCAGAACACGCGGCCATGGGCCTTCATGAAGCCCTTGCGGGCCTGGGCGAGCGCGCGGGCGTCGCGCGTGGCTAGCGCCTGGTGCACCGCGTCGGCCGCGAACCGGGCGCAGGCCATCGCATAATAGATGCCTTCGCCGGAGGACGGCGCCACCACGCCCGCCGCATCGCCCACGACGATGATGTCGCGGCCGTTATCCCATTTCTTCAAGGGCTTGAGCGGGATGGGAGCGCCTTCCCTGCGGATGGTGGCTGCATTCTCCAGGCCCAGATGCTTGCGAAGGTCGGCCGTCGCGCCGCGCAGGCTGAAGCCCTTGTTGGCACTGCCCGTGCCGATGCTCATCGTCTCGCCGTGCGGAAACACCCAGGAATAGAAATCGGGCGAGAAGCGGCCGTTGTAGTGCACGTCGCAGCGCGCCGGATCGTACGCTTCGCTCGCGGTCGAGGGCGCGCGGACGATTTCATGGTAGGCGAAGACGAACGGGATCTTGTCCGCGCCCGGAATGGCCGCGCGCGCCACGCCGGAGCGTGCGCCGTCCGCGCCGATGATGATGCGGCCGCGCACCCGCACCTCGCCAGCGCCGGCCTGAACCTCCTCGCCCGCCGCCGGACGGGGCGCGTAGTGCACGACCGACACGCCGTCGGCATCGCGCGTCAGCCGCTCGAAGGTCCCGCGGCGCCGGACGGCCCCTTGCTCGCCGGCGCGTACGCGCAGCCACTCGTCGAAGCCTTCACGGTCGACCATCCCGACATAGCCGCCATTGTCGATGGGCATGTCGACGAATTTCGCCGAAGGCGGCACCATGCGCGCGGACGAGATGCGCGCGCAGATCAACTCGTCGGGAATCCGGAAATCGCGGATCAGGCGCGGCGGGATGGCGCCGCCGCACGGCTTGATGCGGCCCGCCTTGTCGAGCAGGAGCACGCTATGGCCTTTCAGGGCCAGGTCGGCAGCCGCCGTCGAGCCGGCCGGGCCGCCTCCAACGACGATGACGTCGAATGTCTCGACCGGGACTCCGGCCGTCGCCGCCGTGCCTTCCGTCGTTTGATGCGCATTCATGGCCTACTCCCGATGTCCGCTGATGGCGAGCGCCTGATTTGGTTCTGGTGAAAACTCCGCGCTGGCCGGTGAAGCCAGTGCGGCGACCCGGGCGGCGAGCAACGCCGCGACCAGGAAAAGGACGGCCTCCGCCGTGAAGACGCTGGCATAGGCCATGAAGGGCGAGCCGGTGATGAGCTTCGCCACGTCCACGGCGCCTGCGCCGATCAGGCCTCCGGCTCCCATGGCCACAGCCTGCCCGGCGCCCCAGATGCCCATGCGCGTGCCCTCCCGCCCGCTGCGGCCGCTGCTGGCGAGCGTCATCATCGAGCCGATCGCGGCTGCGGCGTAGACGCCGTTGGCGACGCCCAGAACGAAGACATTAGGGATCAACGGCCATGACGGCCCCACATTGGAGGCGATGACAAGGCACAGAAGCACGGCGGCGGAGGCAACGCAGCCGGCGATCGTCCAGAACGCTGGCGAGCCGAGCCGCCCCTTGGCCAGCGGGCCAGCGACGAAGGCGACGAAGATCATGCCGACGAGGACGCCGCCATGCTGCACGCCGGAGAGCTTGGTCGATCCGCCTGGCGTGAAGCCGAAGACGATGCCGGCGAAAGGCTCCAGGATCAGGTCCTGACCGCTGTAGGCCAGCATCGAAACCATGATGAAGATCGCGAACAGCCTTGCGCGCGGCTCATCCCAGACCTCCCGGAGAGCTTCGCGGAACGGCGCCGTCTCGGCCGTGGCCTGGTCGGGCGACGTGGGTGCGGCGGGCCCTTCGACGCCCGCCACGGCCAGGGCCGAGACAAGCCAGGCCAGGGCGCACACGGCGGCGGCGACCACGATCATGCGTTCGTTGGAGAAAGGATCGAGAAAATGGCCGGACAGGATGGCGGTCCCGGCAAATCCGGCGATCATCATAAGCCAGACGAGGGTGGCCGCCGGGGCGCGGCGATCCGGCGCGACCTGCTTGGCGAGCAGCACCAGAAGCGAGGTCCCGGCCGCGCCAGCCCCGACGCCGATGCAGATGAAGCCCAGGACGGCCAGCGCGATGCCGGCCGCCACGTTTGCGCTCATCAGCGCGGTGGCCAACGCAGCGATGAAGCCGCCCGCCGCGAGGATGCCCATGCCGGACACGATCCACGGCGTGGCGCGCTGGCCCCTGTCGGCTCCGAAGCCCCAGCGGGGCCGCAGGATCTGCAGCGCGTAATGCAGGCCCACCAGCAGACCCGGAAGGATTGCGGGCAGAGCAAGCTCCACCACCATCACGCGGTTGAGCGTCGACGTCGTCAGGACGAAGATCGCGCCGAGCGACGTCTGGACGAGGCCCAGGCGCACGATGCCGATCCAGGTGAGGAAAGGCCTGGCCCGCACGCTGGCGGACGATGCGGAATCGGATGCGGAGCTTGAGGCTGACATCACCGCGGACCTCATTGACGACGCATGCGCTGCGAATGCGCAGGCCCGGCGCACATCGCCCGCCTCAAGGCGGTGACGCCGGCGCAGGAAGGCAAAAGCCTCGGGATTGCAAAAGGTTGGTCCGTCGTCATAGCTAAACGCTAGCGTTGACATTTTTCAACGTCAATTTGTGTTTACACTTACGCCGTGCAGTTTGTTGCCGCATCAGCCCCGGCAGGGACAACAGGCCGCAGGACGTCGCCTGGCTCAGTCGTCCCGCGAGAGATCGCCGATGCCGAAACGGTGCAGCTTCGCGTAAAGACCTTGCCGGCTGAGGCCAAGCATCTCGGCCGCCGAGGCCCGGTTGTCGCCCGTCAACTCCAGCGCCGCCTCGATGCAGAGCTTCTCGATGATGTCGCTCGTCTCGCGCACGAGCTCCTTCAATGGAACTCGGCCAACCAGCTGCTTGAACTCCTCCGCCGAGCGCGGAAGCGCCGAGGCGGACCCCTTTTCGACGGAGGCGCGGGAAGCCGGCCTGATCAGGAAGCCGAGATGCGGCTCCGGCCCCTCCATGCTGCCGACCGCGGAGATCTCGACTCCATCGACCGCGCCGTATGCGTTGCGCAGCACGGTGGCGAAGTTGCGCACCTGCCCGCCATCGCGGATCGACGCCTTGAGCACGCCGAAATCGACGCCGGCGCGCCCCAGCCACTGGTCGAGCGACTGCCCCACGGCGGCGGACGCGCTGACAAGGCCGGTCATGTCGAGGAAAGCGCTGTTGGCGCTGCGAACGACGCCGTCCATGTCGGTGACGACGAAGGCATCGGGAAGCCTCTCGATGAGGCTTTCGAGGCCGAAGCCTAACGCTGGCTTGCGCGCGGGCTGCGACATCGCGCCTGCGCTAAGGCGGATGAGATAGAACGCGGCGCCGTCCTGCCGGAACAGCGAAGCTTGCACGGCGACGTCGATGGCTGCGTCGGCGAGCCTCAGGTTCGCCGTGGCGGAAGCGCCGCTAGCGGATGCCTTGGACAGCAGGTCCTGCAGACCATCGCCGCCCTTGTCCGAGAAGAGGCTTTGAAGCAGGCGGCCGTTGATGCGCTGAGGCGGCATTCCGATCAGGGCGATGGCGGCCGGATTGGCCTCGACGATCCTTCTTGCGCCCGAATCGACCACGAGGATCGGTTCGGACGTCAACTGGAACAGGACCCGGTAGCGCGTGTCGGCAGCGCGCAGCCGGCCATATTCGCGCTCCATGGATTGCTGGAACTGCACCAGTTGCTGCTGCAAGGCCGCCAGCGCGCGCAAATCGCGGCCCGTGGCGAGGACCCGGCCCTGGCTGTCGAGCTTGATGGCGGAATAGCGGATCGGGACCGTCACGCCCCCGGCGGCCACCGTGTGGTTGATTTCGCGCAGCCGGCCCGGCAGGCCCGCGGCCGCGTCGGTCAAGAGCTGCTGCGCCTTCGGCTTGCTGTCGGTTGCGACAGTATCCAGCCAGGGCAGGCCAAGCCACGCGCCGAACTCCGACGGCAGGCGCGCCTCAGCCGCGAGTAGCACATCCCTGACGATGCCGTGGCTGTCGATGATGACGGCCACGTCTGCGCTGGCCATGACCATGCGCGCCGCCACGGCCGGATCGATTTGGACCACCGCATGCGACGGATGGCCTGGATTCTTCACGATACGAGCCCTCGGCCAATGCGAAGAACACGGCAGCGTATTCTTACGGGAAAAAGTCTAGCGGAATGTCGTCGGACAGGATCAGAGCAGCAGGCTATGCATATAGCGAACGATTCCGCGGCAGCAACTCCTGCGCGCGGAATGCGCCCTCCACACCATTCTGGACGGTCGCATCCGCGCCGACATGCGCGCACAGGTCCGGGAACGTCTGGAAGGCCAGCCCGCCCACGAGGATGACCACATCCCTGTTGGCCGAGGCCGACCGCAACCGCATGATCGTCGCCCGCAGGATATCGGCCAGTTCGAAATTGCTGAGCGACAGTCCGATCGCGTCGAACTCGGTCCTTGACGCGAGATCGATGATCTCGTTGGCGTCGTTCGTGTAGGACAGGCGCGTCTGCCAGCCCGCTTCGACGAAGACGGCCTCGACGACCGCGACCGCAAAGCTGTGCTGCTCCCCCGGCGCGGCGGTCAGCAGCATGCTTGGCAGCTTGCCGATGCGGCCATCGTCGGCATGCTCTCCGCGTAGGGCGTTCAGGATCTGATGCAGCCGCGCGATCACCATCGTCACTTCGGCGAAGCTGCATTCGTCGTCCTGCCAAAGGTTGCCGATCATGGTGGCGGCAGGGCCCAGCAGATCGAGGTAAAGTTCGGTGCGCGGAATGCCGCGCGCGATCAGCACTTCGACGAAGGCGGGCGCGGCATCCGAGCCGGTCGCGCGCAGGAGCCTGACGAAGCGGGCCACGTCGACCATGCGGATGTGGCCGCTCGAGAACCTGATGTCGCGATCGGCTCGCTCGGCGTTGAAGCCGCTGTCGTGCCAAGCCCCAGAGGCCTGGCTTCTCGTCGACGGTTCCTTGCCGGCGTCCTTGCTCGATTCCCTGTCTGCCCCAGTTCCGTGGCCTGATTGCCACGCTCCGTGGTCAGCCGCGCCGATCACGCGATTGGCGGTGATGAGGTTCGGAACGATGTCGCGCTCGACGACGAGCTTGAGCAGCGAAAGCATGTCCCCGACACGGTCGCCAAGGCAAGCCTGGGCCACGTCCCCGCGCTGCCGTCCATCACCATGCTGCGCGGCGCCCGAGCGGCGCTTCCGATCTCCCGAATGAGCCTGGTCAGACATCGCTCAATCCCCGCAGTTGACCACCAAGATCACAACAAAGCCGGAACGGCTATGCCGCGGTGGAGATGAGATGGCGGGCACCGGCTGGGCCGGGCACAACAACGCTTCATCATTCCGCAGGTTAGCACAGGCGCAACGCCCCCGCTCCCCGGACGACTACGTAAGTACTCTCCACGGGGCCAAACGTGTAAAGCGAACTTGACGTTCTGGCCTGTTTACAACAGATTTGCGGTTGGATTTCTGGCATCGAGACAGCACGGAAACCACGGGGAGTTAAACGAGCGTGGAACGAACCGGGGAAAGCCAGACGATGCGTCAAGGCCGTCGGGAAGAGGCGAGGACGCCTCATTTCGCAGGATCGGCAGCCGCCTCGCCCCGCAGCCGGCCGCTCTACACCGCAGAGGAACGCCGGCGGAGGGACGCCTCCCCTTGGACCTTGGTGCAGGGCATCCTGGCGCCGGTCCAGTTCGTCGTGTTCCTCGTGAGCCTGGCGCTGGTGGTGCGTTACCTGGCCTGGGGGGTCGGCTATGAAGCCGCCACCATCTCGATCGTCGCCAAGACGCTGGTGCTCTACACGATCATGGTGACCGGCGCGATCTGGGAGCATGACGTCTACGGGCAATACCTCTTCGCGCCCGCCTTCTGGTGGGAGGACGCGGTCAGCATGGTCGTCATCGCGCTCCACACGCTCTATCTGACAAGCCTGGCCGTCGCCTGGCTGACGCCCGCCCAGCAAATGTGGCTCGCTCTCGCCGCTTACGGCATATACGTCGTCAACGCGGTCCAGTTCATCCTGAAGCTGCGCGCGGCCCGCCTCGGGGCGGCGGCCGCGGGGCTCGATCCAGCGGGGAATGCGGCGTGACCGTGCATGCCCCCATCGCGCCCGCAGAGGGCTGCTCCGCGCCCATCGTGCAGCGCCAGCGGGGCCAGCGTGCGGTGTTCTGCGGGCTGACCGGCATCATCTGGATGCACCGCAAGATCCAGGACGCCTTCTTCCTCGTCGTCGGCTCGCGCACCTGCGCCCATCTCATCCAGTCCGCCGCCGGCGTGATGATCTTCGCCGAGCCGCGCTTCGCCACCGCCATCATCGAGGAGCGCGACCTGGCCGGCATCGCCGACGCGCATGACGAACTCGACCGGGTCGTGGACCAGCTTCTGGCGCGCCGGCCCGACATCAAGCTTCTGTTCCTGGTGGGGTCGTGCCCTTCGGAGGTGATCAAGCTCGATCTGGCGCGCGCCGCGATGCGGCTCGACAAGCAGTTCAATCCCGGCTGCCGAGTGCTCAGCTATTCGGGCAGCGGGATCGAGACGACGTTCACGCAAGGCGAGGACGCCGCGCTCGCGGCCATGGTTCCAAGCCTGCCCAC
>JANOCI010000042.1:0-36119 GCA_031412095.1 Allobosea sp. | reverse complement strand
TCGCCCGCCATCGGCAGCGCGAAGACGCATTTAAGGCCGTCGTCGAGGTTCAGCACCTGCTTGCCCTTGCGGGTGTTGGCGATGATGTCGTCGGCGGGAGCAATGAAGCCGCGCCCGTCCGTCGAGGCGAAGAGCAGCTTCACGCCGACCTTGTAGGGGAAGGCGGCGATGAAGTCGGCGCTCTCCTCGAGCTCGATCGACAGCCGGATCGGATCCCCGAAGCCGCGCCCGCCCGGCAGCTTCGAGGCATCGAGCGTGAACACCTTGCCGTTGTCGCAGATGACGAGGACCCTGGCGGTCGTCTCGGTGAAGAACGAGAACTTCAGCGCATCGTCGCCCTTCCAACCGACGCTGCCCAGGTCCGCGACATGGCCCTTCAGCGCCCGGATCCACCCCTTCTTCGAAACAACGACCGTGATCGGCTCGCGCTCGATCATCGCCTCGTTCATGTCGATCTCGGTGGTCTCCGGCACATCGGCGAACTGCGTGCGGCGCTTGCCCAGCGCCGTGTCCGGTCCGAACGCCTTGCGCACCTGCCGGATGTCCCAGGCCACAGTCTTCCACTGCTTGTCGTCGGAGCCAAGCAGGCCGTCGATCTGCGCCTTCTCCTCGGTCAGCTTGTCGAGTTCGCGCTTGAGCTCCATCTCCTCGAGCTTGCGCAAGGAGCGCAGCCGCGTGTCGAGAATGGCGTTGGCCTGCACTTCGCTCAATTCAAAGGCGCGCATGAGCTCGATCTTCGGCTCGTCCTCTTCGCGGATGATCCTGATGACCCGGTCAAGGTCCAGGTACACGATCAGGAGCCCGCGCAGGATCTCGAGCCGCTTCTCGATCTGGCCGAGACGGAAGCGGGAGCGCCGCAGCAGCACCTCGCGGCGATGGCCCAGCCATTCGCGCAGCACTTCAGCGAGGTTGAGCACGCGCGGCGCGATGCCGCCCGTCAGCACGTTCATGTTCAGCGGCACGCGGCTTTCGAGCGCCGTGAGCTTGAACAGCGTCTCCATCATCAAGCCGGGATCGATAGTGCGGTTGCGGGGCTCGAACACGACGCGGATGTCCTCGGCGGACTCGTCGCGCACGTCGGCCACAAGCGGCAGCTTCCTGTCCTGCAGGAGCTCCGCGATCTTTTCGATCAGGGTGCCCTTCGTCACCATGTACGGGATCTCGGTGACCACGACGACCCAGGCGCCGCGGCCCGCATCCTCTTTCTCCCATTTGGCCCGGGTGCGGAACGAGCCGCGCCCGGTGCGATAGGCCTCCGCCATCGAGGCGCGCGGCTCCACGATGATGCCTCCGGTGGGAAAGTCCGGTCCCGGCACGAACGTCATCAGCTGGTCAGGCGTCGCCGCGGGATGCTGGATGAGGTACAGCGCGGCGTCGCACAGCTCGGCGGCATTGTGCGGCGGGATCGAAGTCGCCATGCCGACCGCGATGCCCTGCGAGCCGTTGGCCAGAAGGTTGGGGAAGGCGGCGGGCAGAACCGAGGGCTCGCTGTCGTTGCCGTCGTAATTGGGCCGGAAGTCGACGGCGTCCTCGTCGATGCCGTCCAGCAGCAGTTGCGCCACGCTGGTCATGCGCGCTTCGGTGTAGCGGTAGGCCGCCGCGTTGTCGCCGTCGATGTTGCCGAAATTGCCTTGCCCGTCGACCAGCGGGTAGCGCTGCGCAAAATCCTGCGCGAGCCGCACCAGCGCATCATAGATCGCCTGGTCGCCGTGCGGATGGAAGCTGCCCATCACGTCGCCGACGATCTTGGCGCATTTCTTGAACGTCGCGGTCGGGTCGAGCCTGAGCAGGCGCATGCCGTAGAGGATGCGCCTGTGCACGGGCTTCAGCCCGTCGCGCGCGTCGGGAAGCGCCCGGTGCATGATGGTGGAGAGCGCATAGGCGAGATAGCGCTCCTCCAGCGCGGTTTTCAGGTCAACGCTCTCGACGCCGTCTGGCGAGGGCGGATCGACGGGTTTGCCCATGCAGGGAAGCTCCGGTTTCTCAGGCGGCGGCCCTTGCTGAAGGGCCGCGATGATTCTCGTCGCCATCCTATAGCTGACGGCGGACAGAAGCGCATACTCAGATCTAACGTAACGTCATGAAAAGCCGGATTAAACCAGTCAGCTCAATCATGCAGGCAAATATGATCTTCGCCACAATCTCGCCACATGCAGAGGACTTTAAAGGTTTGGAAACTGTTGAAGGTGCTATCCGCCGGATTGGCCCGTTAGCCAACTGGCGCCATGGCTCGGGGCGTCTTCCGTCCGGGTGAACGTCCTTCTTCGCGCGGTCGGCCTGATTGCCGTTAAACACACAAGGTCGGGATGATCACCAGAAATCTCGCAAGGCTGAGCGCTTCGACCCTGCTTCTGGCAGCGGGCAGCGCATCTGCCTTCGAGGTGACGAACGCTGTCTGGGACCGCTTCACGCTGGATCAGGGGAAGACGGCGGGCCTGAGCCTGCGCGGGTACCGGATGCCGCAGTTTGCGCCGAACCTCACCGCGATGGTCGGCATCAACTACGAGAACGCGCAGACCGCGAGCGCGGTGCGCGGCGCATGGCTTGAGGCCGGGCGCATCGGCCCGTTCAGCGCCGGCCCGTTGGTTTCCGTCGATCGGGTCCTCGCCTTGTCGAGCCGCGGCGCTGCATCCGCCTTCGATCAGGAGCGGGCCGCACGGTTCGGCGGTTTTCTGGCCTACGCGAGCGGCGGCCAGGAGTTCGGGCGCATATCCCTGACGACGGGCAGGGCAGGCGGTGTCGACATCAAGGCCACGCGCTCGTTCAAACTCAACGACAACGTGTCGCTCGATGTCGGCCCGACCATCTCTCTCGGCTCGTTCGAGCGCTTCGGATACGATCCGGCGCAGCGCGCGGCGTCTTCACTGGGGGGGGCGCCCGGTGCGTTCAACCCGGACAGGGCGCAGCTTGGCGCCTTCGGCCTGGCCACGGCGATCGAAGGCCGCATCACCGACCGCACGGTGGCCCGGATGTTTGCGGATTACGCGCGCGTCGAGGCGCAGCGCAACCCGCTCGGCGCCCAGGGCCTCCAGAACCGCGACCGCGTGGATTTCGGCTTCTCGCTCACCACGCGCATCGGCCCTTAGACGCGTCGGCCTGGAGGCGCAGCTTGGCCGCCGGCGCACTCACGCCAGCTTGGCGACGGCATTCGCAAAGGCTTGCCTCTCGTCGGGCGGTTGCATCCCTCGCGGCTCATAGACGTTGCGCTGAAGGAAGTACCCTGTCAGCGCGAAGCCCTCGATCAGCTCCGTTGGCGTGATGCCGTCTCCGATGTAGCCTTCCCTGACGAAGGCCGGCAGCGTCAGCAACCGGGCCGCATAGGCTTCGCCGGCACGCGACGACACCGCGCGGCCCGACTTCGGCGAGACATATGCCAGTTCCTGCGTTCCGCCCGTAACTGCGCAGGCCGACAGGTCGAGGCCGAAGCCGAGCTCGGCGAGGAGCTCCAGTTCGAAGCGCACCACCAGCGGCGCGGCAATGGACGGCCTGTCGAGATGCGCCAGCACAACTTCGAGTGCATGGTAGAGCCGCTCATGCGGATCGCGTTCCGGCAGCAGCCGGACCAGCGAAGCCATGTGGGTCAGCCCGTAAAGCGATGCGGCCTGCGGCATGAGCTGGCCCGCGCGCAGGTTCAGCCCTTCGACCGCATAATATCCCAGATGCTCGTCGAGCCGCGCCCGCCACACCAGCGAAACGGTGTTGCCCGGCTGAAGGACAGGCCGCAGCCTGGCTGAGCGTCCGCCATGCACGATGCCCAGGTGCCGCCCGTGCAGGCGCGTCATCGCTTCGAGGATGACCGAGCTTTCGCCATGCCGCCGCGCGCCCAGGACAATGCCTTGATCGGTCCATTCCATCACCGGGTTGTGCGGCAATTGCCACGTCGAGCGCAAGGCGCGGCGGACGCAGCCTTCAGATGGCGTGGGCCCTTCCGCAAAGGCGGATCCGGCGCTTTGCATTGCCCCTCCGCCGTGGATCGGTTAGACCCGCGAGATTGCATTCCGTGATCGATCGAGGTGCGCGTGAGCGACGAGGCCAAATTGCAGGGCAAGAAAAAGGACGAAGGCGGCTTCATGGAGACCGCCAAGGTGATCGTTCAGGCGCTGCTGATCGCGCTGGTGATCCGGACATTCCTGTTCCAGCCGTTCAACATCCCGTCAGGATCGCTGGTCCCGACGCTTCTGGTCGGCGATTATCTGTTCGTGTCGAAGTACTCGTATGGCTATTCGAAGCATTCCGCTCCGTTCAGTCCGGATGTGTTCCAGGGGAGGGTCTGGGCTGCCGCCCCGAAGCGCGGCGACATCGCCGTCTTCAAGCTGCCGAAGGACAACTCCACGGACTACATCAAGCGCGTGATCGGGTTGCCGGGAGACCGCATCCAGGTGATCGATGGTGTGCTGCACATCAACAACAGCGCTGTCGACCGCCAGCGCATCGCGGATTTCGAGACCACCGACGCCTGGGGCCGCCTGCAGAAGGTTGCGCAATACCGTGAGACGCTGCCCGGCGGCATCTCGCATGTCATCATCGAGCGCGACGGCGATCGCGGCTACTGGGACAATACCCGCGTCTACACCGTGCCTGCCGGCCATTATTTCATGATGGGCGACAACCGGGACAACTCCACCGATTCACGAGACGAGCAATCGGTCGGCCCGGTGCCGTACGAGAATTTCGTGGGCCGTGCCGAGATCATCTTCTTCTCGATCGAAGAAGGCGAGGCCGCGTGGCAATTCTGGCGCTGGCCCGTGAGCGTGCGCTGGAACCGCCTGTTCCAGGCGATCCGGTAGCCTTTGATGGCGTCACGGCCCAAACTCGATCTGTCCGATCTCGAGGCACGGCTGGGGCACGTCTTTCAGGACAGGCGGCTGCTGGAGCATGCGCTGACGCATATGAGCGCAGCGCCGCTGGAGGCGAAACGCACCGGCAGCTACCAGCGGCTTGAGTTCCTCGGCGACCGCGTCCTCGGCATGGCCGTGGCCGAACTGCTCTTCAGGACGTATCCGGCCGCGGAGGAGGGCGAGCTTTCGCGGCGCCTCGCCGATCTGGTGCGCAAGGAGACCTGCGCGGAGATGGCGGTGGCCTGGGGCATCGGGCCGTACCTCAAGGTCGGAGACGGCGAAGCCTCGTCAGGCGCACGCAAGAACAGGGCGATCCTCGCCGATGCGTGCGAATCCATCGTCGGGGCTGTGTTCCTGGACGGCGGCTATCAGGCCGCGCAGAAGCTTCTGGAGGCCGCTCTCGGCGACAGGCTGCGCAAGCCCAACACCCCGCCGCGCGACGCCAAGACGGCGCTGCAGGAATGGGCGCAAGGGCAGGGCCTGCCGACGCCGAGCTATGTCGAGGTTAGCCGGTCCGGGCCGGACCACGCGCCTGTCTTCAGGCTCGCCGCCCAGGTTCATGGCCTGCCGGATGGGCTGGCGGAAGGACGGTCCAAGCGGCTTGCGGAGCAGGCTGCTGCGGAGAATTTTCTGCGCCGTGAGGGGCTCTGGCGCGATCAGGAAGCAGGACAGGATGGTCGAGACGGACGCGAAGGAGGCCGCGGAATTGAGTGACGAACCCAAGGAAGGCGGGAAGGAAGGCGGGCAAGGTGCAGGCGGCCCCAAAATCAGCGCCCCCCAGATTGGCGGGCAGGCGGTCGGCGGGCCTGCGGGGACCGCCACGCGCGCGGGCTTCGTGGCGCTGATCGGTGAGCCGAACGCCGGCAAGTCCACGCTCCTGAACCAGCTGGTCGGCGCCAAGGTCTCCATCGTCTCGCGCAAGGTGCAGACGACGCGGACGCAAGTGCGGGGCATCGCCATGTCCGGCGCGTCCCAGATCGTGTTCGTGGATACGCCCGGCATCTTCCGGCCCAAGCGGCGGCTGGACCGCGCGATGGTCACGTCGGCTTGGGGCGGCGCGACCGACGCTGACATCGTCGGCCTGCTGATCGATGTGTCGCGGCACAACACCGCCGAAACCACCGAGCTTCTCGCACGGGTCGGCGAGATCGCGCAGCCGAAGTTCCTGATCCTCAACAAGGTCGACACGCTCAAGGATAAGTCGTCCCTGTTCAGCATCAGCACGCAGCTGAACGAGAAGGCGAAGTTCGAGACGACGTTCATGATTTCGGCGCTCTCCGGCTCCGGCGTCAAGGCCATGCTCGAATGGCTGGCGGGCCGGGTCGCGGCAGGTCCATGGCTTTATCCGGAAGATCAGGTGTCCGATGCTCCGCTGCGCTTCCTTGCGGCCGAGATCACGCGCGAGAAGATGTACGAACGCCTGCACGATGAGCTGCCCTACCGCTCAACGGTGGAGACGGAAAGCTGGCAGCAGAAGCCCGATGGGTCCGTCCGCATCGAACAGACGATCTTCGTCGAGCGTGAGAGCCAGCGCAAGATCGTGCTTGGGAAGGCCGGCTCCACCATCAAGGCCATCGGCCAGTCGGCGCGCAAGGACATCGCCGAGGCGGCCGAAGCGCCCGTGCATCTGTTCCTGTTCGTGAAGGTGCGCGAGGATTGGGGTAATGACCCAGCCCGTTACAAGGAGATGGGGCTGGATTTCCCGCAAGGGTGACGCAGCAGAGCCGCCGTCAATGCCAAGCATGCGCAGACGCTCCAGCGTGCGCGCACTCCACGTGGAGCGGTTGTCTAGCAGCTGACGTTACGATATTCGTCGTGAAGGCACGTGACGGCGTCACGAATGCCGGCCCATGATGAAGAGATGTGACTAATGCCGTCAGCCGCTCCCGTCCCGACCGCCAACAGACAGGTCAGCGTCATCGTCTTCGACCTCGCGGGAACGCTGCAGTTCCTCGGTTCGGTCGCCATGTCGGTCGCGATCCAGAATCACACGACGTTGTTCTGGAAGGAGTACCGCGACAGCAAGGTCCTCAACGCGATCTACACGGTGTTCGCCTGGAAGGGTCAGCCGGGCTGGGTTGAGATCAGCCAGGATTGGGAGAAGATCCACGCCACCCGCAACCAGCTGTGGGAACGCTACATGCTGGCCTTCCTCAAGAAGGCGTCGGCCGGGCCTGCGGAGGCCTGCACCTATCTGCAGCGCATGGAGGATGTGAAGGCCGGCGCGATCGAAGGCGTCCAATGGGTCTTCTCGGAAGCGCAGAAGATCAACAGCGAGGTGATCGGCGAGACGCAGACCGCCATCAAGCGGCTTGCGGTGATCAAGTGCACCGCCGCCGTCTCCATCGCGGTCATGTCCGGCGGCCTCGCCGTGGTCGGCTCGAGCATCGCGGTGCAGGCCGGCACCGTCGCTCTTGGCTACAAGGTCACGGCGGTCGTCGTCAAAAGCCTTGACGAAGGCAAGAGCGCAAAGGTCGTGGCCATCGACATGGGCAAGGGTGTCGGCAAGGAAATCGGCGAGGACAAGCTCGCGCAGCCGGGCCTCGAATATGCGCTGCGTTGGCTGGTGACGCGGCCGGCCGCAATCGAGGCGGCAAAGAAGCTGGGGCTGTTCGCGTCGATCAATGGAGCCGTGAACACCTACGCAGAACAACTTGCCAGGGCGAAGGCGGAAAGCCTGAAGCGCAAGCTGGCCGCGCGCATCGCCGACCGCAATGCCCGTGCCGCGGGCCTCGCCGGCGGAGCGGTGTCGCGCGGCGTGCCGGTGCTGTTCGCGGTGAAGGACATCGTCGAAGCCATCGATGAATACAATGAGGACACCGGCGGCTTGTGATGCGGCGCGCAAGGCGGCTTGGCGGGCTTTCAATCTGCAGCCGCTGGGTCCATCGTGCCGCATGGCTTCCATCATCAGGCTGATCGCGCTCTGCGCCGTGCTTGCGGCAAGCGTCGCCAATGCAGCGTCGCCGTGCGCCGCTTCCCCTGGCTGCGAGCTGCCGTCGGGACGCTATCTTGCGCTGGCGCCCTCAAGCTGGGACGGCCGGACGCCATTGCCGGCACTCGTGTTCTTCCACGGCTGGCGTGAAAGCGCGGAATACGTGGTCGCGGATGCGCCGATCCGCGCTTTCGCCGAGCGTCACAAGGTGCTGGTCATCGCGCCTCATGGGGAGGGCAACACATGGTCGTATCCCGGCGCGCCCGGCAGGCACCGCGACGAGTTCGCGTTTGCAGCTGAGCTGGCGCGCGACGTGAAGGCCCGGTTCGCAGTCGATCCCAAACGCTTCGTCGCCGCGGGCTTCAGCCAGGGAGCATCGATGATCTGGAACATCGCCTGCCGCCAGCCCGGCCTGTTCAGCGCTTACGCCGCGCTCGCCGGCGGGTTCTGGGAACCATCGCCTGCGGCCTGCTCGGGAGAGGGCGTCGATCTCATCCATGTGCATGGGCTCAACGATGCAACCGTTCCAATCGGCGGGCGCAGCCTGCGCGGCGGCGCTTTCCGCCAGAGCGACATCAGGCGCGACTGGCGCATCTGGCTGGATGAAAACGGATGCTCCGCCCGCCCGTCTGGCGTCGATGTCCTGGCAGGCCGTTCGTGCCAGGTCTGGAGGGGCTGCGCCAAGCCGCAGGCGCTGAGCCTGTGCACGCATGAATCAGGACATGAGATCCATGACTCTGATCTTGAGGTCGTTTGGTCCTTCGTCGAGAAACAGGCGCTAAGCCGCTGAAGGCGCTGGATGTCGGCTGGCTTCAATTCCTGACGAAGACAAGACCTGTCAGCAGATCGTGGCCCATGCGTCCGTCGCTCCGGAACAGGCCGATGAGGATGTTCAGAGCAAGCAAGCCGACCGTGAAGGTGGCCACGTAGAACAGAAGGCAGTGCGCGGCGGCCGTTATGCCGTTCGGCGGGCTGCCGTCATTGCGGTCGACGCTGATGCCGGTCACCCGCATGCCGATGGTGGCTTGCCGCGGGCCACCGATCGTGATGCCGGCATAGGCCATGGCCGAGCCGATGCCGACGATCGGAAACAGCATCCAGCCGATGCCGAACGTGAGCAGCCCCAGGAAAGTGACGACCATGCCGACGAGGAGGGTGATGGCGGCGATGATGAACAGATCGATGACATAGGCCACCAGCCGCGGCATCATGATGCCATCGGTTGGGCTCTCCCGGGTCAACTGGCCGCCCGTGGCGGTGTCGCGATGTGTCGGCATAGGCGTCGCCATGGTCATTCCTCCCGCTGGAAGCGTCCCGCGTCCGGATCTGAGCCATCGGCATGGCCGGTTGACGTCCGTCGGCGGTTTTGCCCGCAGAACATGGGATCCAGCCACGCCGCGCGCAATGTCCAAAGCTTAATTAACTCGCAGACTCAATTGACTCCGCGCGGGTCGCGGCGGCGCGGTTCGAGCCCGTCGGCGGCGAACGCCGCCAGGATGTCCCGGGCGTGGTCGGCCCCGCGTGTCTCCACCGTGATGTCGATGGTCACGCCCTTGGCCGGCACGTCGAGCAGCAGACGGCCATGGGATACCTCGAGTATGTTGGCCTTCAGCTTGCCGAGACGGCTGGCGATGACGCCGAGGATGCCGGGGCGGTCGGCGGTCGTGATGCGCATGGACAGGATCCGGTCGTTGCGCTCGAGCTCCCTGACCATGATCGAGGCGAGAAGCCGCGCATCGATGTTGCCGCCGCACAGGATCAGGCCGACCTTGCGGCCCTTGAACAGCTCCGGCTGGCTCAGCATGGCGCCGAGGCCGGCTGCGCCTGCGCCTTCGGCCATGGTGTGCTGCAATGTCGCAAAGGCGTTCACCGCGCGCTCGAGCAATTCCTCGCTCACCAGCACCGGGCCTTCGACGAGCGCGCGGATGATCGGCAGGGCGAGCGATCCGACGTTCTTGACCGCGATGCCTTCCGCCAAGGTCGGCCCTCCGATCGGAAGGTCGGCCCCTGTCAGCGCATTGTGGAAAGAGGGATAGAGCGCGGCTTCCGCGCCGATGATCCGGATGGACGGCTTCACCGACCTTGCCGCGGTGGCGACGCCGGCGATCAGCCCGCCGCCGCCCATCGGCACGACCAATATGTCGAGGTCGGGCGCATCGTGCAGCATCTCCAGCGCGATGGTGCCCTGGCCGGCCATCACGGCGGGGTCGTCGTAAGGGTGCACGAGCACAAGCCCTTCGCTGGCGATGATCTCGTCGACCTTGTCCTGCGCTTCCGCCAGCGTCTCGCCGTGGAGCACCACATGCGCTCCGTGCCCGCGCGTATTCTCGACCTTCACCGTGGGCGTAGGCTCGGGCATCACGATCGTGGCCGGGATGCCCATGCGCTGCGCGTGGTAGGCCAGCCCCTGGGCATGGTTGCCTGCCGACATCGCGATGACGCCCCGGGCGCGTTCGTCCGACGTGAGCCGCGACAGCTTATTGACCGCGCCGCGCTCCTTGAACGAGGCCGTCGCCTGCATGTTCTCGTACTTGACGAAAACCTCGGCCCCCGTCAGCTGCGACAAGCCGGGTGCGAGGACAAGCGGTGTCCGGATGACATGGCCGGCGATGGCGCGCGCCGCCGCCTCGACGTCGTCAAGGGTGATGATTATGTTGGCCATGGCCCGTCCTGTTCGCGCAAAGCCTATAGCTGCAAGACGCATGGCGCGCAAAAGCCGCCGGGGCCCTCATCTGCCAGCCTTTGAGCGGAAAGGCGATCCGGCGTCCTTGTCGGCGAAGCCGAAGAATCCTCCGGGCTTGAACGTCAGCACCACGACGAGCGCGCAGTAGATCACCAGGTCGCGGCCTTCGATCGGCATGGTCGACGACCAGAGGGCCTCGAAGGTCGCGATCGCCAGCCCGCCGAGCGCTGCCCCGCCGATGGAGCCGATGCCGCCGAGGATGGCTGCGATCAGCGCCTTCAGACCGAGTTGGAAGCCGCCCGCAAAGCCCATGCCGCCGTAAAGCACCGTGACGATGATGCCTGCCAGCCCTGCGATCGCGCAGGCGATGACCAGCGCCCGGTCGTGCACCTTCGCTTCGTCCACGCCGAACAGCGCCGCCGCGCCTGGATCGTCCGCCACCGCGCGCCACTGGCGGCCATAATGCGAGCGCCGCATGTACGCGATCAGCGCAAGCGCCGTGCCGAGGCCGGACAGCGTCACGATGATCGACACGCTGGTGACGGTCGTGACGAAATCGCCGGCGCGCAGCAACGCGATGGGCTGGTTGAACACCGGCGGAAGCCAGCGGGTCTCGGCGCCCTGCATCAGGCGCAAATACTCCGAAAGGGCGATGCCGGCGCCAGCCGTGGCGATCAGCACGTGCTGCCCCGGCGCGCGCGCCAGCCGCGTCAGCGCGGTCCGTGACAACGCGAACCCATGCAGCGCGGCCGTCGCGACGCCGATCACGAGCGCCGCAGCCACGCCTGCGACGGCGGTTTGCTGCCCCAGGGAGAACAGCACGGCGAGGCCAACCACGCCGCTGAGGCTTGCCAGGGCGGCGAACTCGCCGAACACCAGGACAATGCGGCCTACAAGGCCGTAGATCAGCGCATAGGCGGCGGCCAGAAGCGCATAGATCGCAGCGCTCGGAAGCGCCACGAGCCACTGCTGGCTGGCGTAGGCAAGCCAGAACGGAACCTCCGGGACTGACGCCGCCGCTGACGGAGCGGGGTCAGCCGCGTCCGCATCGGGCGCATCGAGATAGAACCGCTTGAGGAAGTAGAACGACGCATCCGCCATTGGCCCGAACTCCGTCGCGAGGCCAGTGATGGCCCTGACCCCGCGTGCATCCCGTTCAGCGCCGAAGCGGCAGATCACGAAGCCATTTCGCTGGACGCCGTCTTGCCGCACCGCGCGATAGTCGATCCTGAGCGAGTTCGGATAAGGGCCTTTGGCTGTGCGTTCGATGGCGAGCCGGGCCCCGTCCTGATTGATCGCGGGCAGCGTCAACCGGCATGTGCGCGCCTCCCCCGCGTCGATCGCATCACCGCAGGCGGCGAGGCAGAGCAGCAGAATCGCGGCGGCGAGGCGGAGCATGGCGCGACGATAGACGAGCGGAAGGCGGAAGGCATGTGCGTGTCAGCCGAGGCAGATTCTCGTTCATGCAAGCCCTGGATCAGGCGATGCCTTTTTTTTCAGCCAGGATTTGGTGGCTGGCAATGGGGATGCCTTGCTTCGCGCGCCCGCGGCACGCAGGATCGGCACATTCGGGCGAAGGCCAATGTTTCGAAAGCTGGATGCTGATGTTCGACGCGTACAATGCGCTCAAGACGGTTCACCTCTTGGGCGTGGTGCTCCTCGTGGGCAATGTGACCGTGACAGCCTACTGGAAGCTGCGCGCCGACCTGAGCCGTGATCCGCGCATCATCGCCCACGCGCAGGGCAACGTGACCGTCGCGGACTGGCTGTGGACCCTGCTCGGGATCGTCATGGTGATGGCGGGCGGCTATGGCGCGGCATGGCTTGGCGGCATCTCGCTGTTCAAGGAAGCCTGGATGGTCTGGGGGCAGGCGCTATTCGCGCTTTCGGGCCTGATGTGGATTGGGCTCATCGTGCCTATCCAGGCCCGGCAGGCCAAGGCGGCGCGCCTGTTCGAAGCGACAGGCGTCATCCCTGAAAGCTATTGGCCGCTGGCGCGGTGGTGGATGTTCTGGGGCGTCGTGGCGACCATCCCGCTGCTTGGGGCGATGTGGGTCATGGTGACGAAGCCATGAGGCTTCAGCCCTGCTTCAGCCACTCCGCCACGCGGGGCGCAAAATAGGTCAGGACGCCGTCGGCGCCGGCGCGCTTGAACGACAGTAGGCTCTCCATGATGGCCCGGTCCTCCTGCAGCCAGCCGTTGCGGGCCGCCGCCATGAGCATCGCGTACTCTCCGGACACCTGATAGGCGAAAGTCGGCACGCCGAACGTCTCCTTCACGCGGGTGATGATGTCGAGATAAGGCATCCCCGGCTTGACCATGACCATGTCGGCGCCTTCCTCAAGGTCTAGCCCTACCTCCTGCAGCGCCTCCTGCGCGTTGCCTGGATCCATCTGGTAAGTGCGCTTGTCGCCCAGCAGCGTGACATTGGTGCCGATTGCGTCGCGGAACGGGCCGTAAAAGGCCGATGCATACTTCGCGGCGTACGCCATGATCTGCACGTGGGTGTGGCCGACGTCATCGAGCGCGCGGCGGATGGCTCCCACGCGTCCGTCCATCATGTCGGAGGGCGAAATCATGTCCGCGCCGGCGTTGGCCAGCGCCACGGCCTGCTTGCACAGGATCGCAACGCTCGGATCGTTGAGGACCTCGCCTTCGTGCATGACGCCGTCATGGCCATGGCTCGTGTAGGGGTCGAGGGCCGCATCGGTGATGATTCCGATCTCCGGCACGGCGGCCTTGATCGCACGCACGGCGCGGCACATCAGGTTCGTGTGCCGCACGGATTCAGAGCCGGTCGCATCCCGCAACTCGCGCTCGACGAACGGGAACGGCGCGATGGCCGGAATGCCAAGCCTTGCCGCGCGCTCCGCCTCGCGGACGGCCTCGTCGATGTTGACCCGGTCGACCCCAGGCATGTGCTCCACGGGCCAACGGCTGTCCTGGCGGTCCATCAGGAAGATGGGCCAGATCAAGTCATCGACCGTCAGCCTGTTCTCGCGCACCAGGCGGCGCGACCAGTCGCTCTTGCGGTTGCGGCGCATGCGGCGCGCCAGGTCGAGCCGTGCGCCGGCGTCTGGCACGGCCGAGATCTCGGCCTCGCGCCGCGCGGACGGTTCAAGAAATGGCCTGATGACGCGCGATGGCATGAACATCCCCATGTTTCCTCACAGCTACCACATAAGAACCATTCCAACCAAGTGAGGGGCATTACCGACGCGGAGCGGCCATGCGGCCATTGCGGGCGCGGCGGCGGCGCGCGAGGCGATTATCGTCGCGTCGCATTGACATCGCGCGCCTGCCGCTGAAAAGGGGAGGATTGCATGCCGCGAGCCCGAGGATAGCGTGACCGACAGCGAGATCAGGTGTGAGCGGCGCGGGTCGGCGGGCGTCGTCGTGCTGAACCGGCCCCACGCGCTCAATGCATTGACGCACAACATGGTGCGCGGCCTGGCCACGGCCCTCGACGCCTGGGAGCATGACGACGCCGTGCGACATGTCGTCATTACGGGCGCAGGCGACAAGGCGTTCTGCGCGGGCGGCGACATACGGCATCTGTATGAGTTGAGCCTGGCTGGGCAGATCGACAGCGCCCGAGGCTTCTGGCGCGAGGAATACCAGCTCAACGCGCGGATCAAGGCGTATCCAAAGCCCTACATCGCGGTCATCGACGGCATCGTGATGGGCGGCGGGGTCGGCGTATCCCTGCACGGCAGCCACCGTGTCGCAGGCGATCGCTATCTGTTCGCCATGCCTGAGGTCGGCATCGGCTTTTTCCCCGACGTCGGCGCGACCTTTGCGTTGCCGCGACTGCCCGGCCGCTCCGGCACCTTCCTGGCAGTCACCGGCGAACGCATCGGCCAGGTGGATGCGCTTGCGCTCGGGCTCGCGACTCATGCCGTCGCATCGGCGAATATCCCGTCGCTGCTGTCTGCGCTTGAAGCGGGCGCTGATGTGGACCTGACGCTTTCCGGCCTCGCCACGCCGCAGGCGGCATCGCAGCTTTCCCCGCATCTGGGACTCATCGATCACGCCTTCGCCGCCTCGACCATGGAGGAGGTGGTTGATCGGCTGAACAAGGCCGGGACCGATCCGTTCGCGCAGAAGCTGCTGCGCGCCATCTCCCGCAAGTCGCCGACCAGCATGAAGATTGCCCTTGCTCAGATGCAGGCCGGGCCAAGCCTTTCGTTTCGCGAGGCGTTGCAGATTGAATTTCGCATTGTGAGCCGCATCATCAAAGGCTCTGATTTTCAGGAAGGCGTGCGCGCTCTCATCATCGACAAGGACCAGAAGCCATCGTGGCGGCCGCCCACGCTGGAGCAGGTCACTGATGATATGGTGACGTCGCATTTCGCGCCCTTGCCGGACGAATTGTTCGCGTGAGGCCGACATGACCGTCCGGAGCACTGCAGCAGCAAAAGCCGTCGCTGACGCCGGCAAGCCTCCAGTCAAGCCGGCCAAGGCCGGGAAGCCTCGCAAGCCGGTGAACTGGGCGCGAATCAACATGATCTTCCATCGGTTGCTCGCGGCGGCGTGGATGGCGAACGGCCTCATGGCCTGGAGCACGATCCTTGGGGTCGACGCCACGCAGACGCGTCCGTTCGACACCCGTGCGCCGACGTTTCAGGCCGTGACCATCTATTTCGCCGTGGTCGACCTGCTGTCTGTCGTGGGCCTATGGCTTCTTGCGCCCTGGGGCAGCGTGGTCTGGCTCATCGCCGCCGTCAGCCGGCTTGTGCTGGCATTCGTCTTTCCTGCGGCGGCGGCCCTCACGGTGCTGGGGGCAGGGGCGATCGTCGCCTGCATCCTGCTGTCCATGGCGCTCGTCTGGCTGGCGGGCCGGTCCGAGCCGGGTTCGTGACAACGCCGCGGGCGCCCGGCCGCATTGTCTGCAATTTGGTCACGAATGCTTTAGATTACTGATCCGTCAATTCAGATTCTGTTGACGTAAAGCTGTAAATCTCTTGTTCAGGCTGAAATTTAAACTGAATTTCACCCGCGCCATGTACGACTATCCACACTAAGAGACCGGCACAAAAATCGTCGGCTTGCGTCAAACAGTGTGGGGTTGCTATGAACAACAAGTCGAATGCTGCTGTCGCGGCTCCGAAGAGTGAAAGTGAAGCGCATGTTGCGCCTCTCTACATTGAGTCACTCAATCTCATCGAGCGCCTTCACCGTCGTCTGCTTGACGTGATCAAGGATGAATTCGACCGTCAGGGCCGCGACGATGTGAACAGCGTGCAGGCTTTGCTTCTGCACAACATCGGCGACAAGGAGTTGACGGCGAGCGAACTACGCACCCGCGGCTACTATCTCGGCTCCAACGTGTCATACAACGTCAAGAAGCTGGTCGAGATGGGCTACCTGCACCATGCGCGATCCCGCGTTGACCGCCGCGCAGTGCGCATCAGCCTGACGGCCAAGGGCCGCGAGGTCCACGAGATCGTCAAATCGGTCTATGGGAAGCACATCAGCACCGTCGAGAAGATCGGCGGCGTATCCGGCGACGATTTCGAACGCCTCAACAACGCGCTGGGCCGGCTTGAGCGCTTCTGGACCGACCAGATCCGCTTTCGCCTGTGATGCCTGCGCCAGAAGCGCAGCGATTGAAGATTCGCATGCCGGGAGCACCCGGCGTGCGTGCGCTTCTGGACCGACCAGCGTTTGGCGGGGCCTGACGCCATGGGGTCGTTCGAAAGCCTTGTCGCGCTTGGCCTGCTTGCCGTTTTGATTGCCCCATCGCTGATCCGGCAGCGCCGAGGTTGAGCCTTCAGCTCTTCCGGGCAGGCCTTGCGGCGTCAGCCGACGCCACTCGAACCAGGCGATGAGGGCAAACCCGGTCCCCAGGCGATGTCGACGCCGCCCACGTCCCGCGTGCGCAGGCTGATGAGACACATCGCCCCGAAGAGGGTGGCGGCCAGCGGCTGCGAGGCCAGGACAGTGACGATCGGTCCGCTCATATTCGCCTCTTCCGGAGGTCGGTCACGGGGCCCATCCGTGGCGCTGTCATCGTCGGTAACGTGTTTGTCAGCTTGAAAAGAATGCAAACGAGCGCCATGTGCCGTAAAAGCGCCGCGTTGATCACGGCTGGTTAACGTCAACAAGGGAAAGTCGCCTCAACTGACGTTTTGTCCCTTTCCTGCGCCCGGCTGTGTCCGCCGGGCATCCATTCGCCAGATCCGCACCCCACATCAATGGATGACGAGACATACATGACCGCCCATCTGACCCGCCGCGAAACTGTCCTTGCCATGCTGTCGGGCTTGGCGGCTGCTTCGTTCGCGCCTCCGGCTTCTGCGCAAGGCGCCGAGTGGCGGCAGTCCTATGATGCCGTCCAGAGCCGCAGCCGCATCGTCCGTTCGACGACGCCGATGGTTTCGACCTCCGCGCTCGCCGCTACGGAAGAGGCGCTGCAGCGATACCGCGATCTGGCGGCCCAGGGCGGCTGGGGCATCATAGGGCCGGACCGTCTCAGGCTCGGGTCTCGCGGCGCGGCGGTCGCGACGCTGCGCAATCGCCTGATCGTCGCGGGCGATCTCGACCCGTCGGCGGCCGGCGCGCCGACCTTCGATTCGTTCGTGGAGCAGGGCCTGCGCCGCTTCCAGGCCCGGCACGGCATCACGACGACGGGCGCGCTCAACCCCGGCACGATCACCGCGATGAACGTGCCGGTCGAGGCCCGCATCCGGCAGCTCGAGCTGAACATCGTCCGCCTGCGCTCGTTCTCCGGAAACCTGGGGAACCGCTACGTGGTGGTGAACATTCCCGCCGCGATGGTCGAAACGGTGGAAGGGGGCGTCGTGGCCACCCGGCATGCGGCAGGGGTTGGCAAGATCGACCGCCAGTCGCCGATATTGCAGACCCGCATTCCGGAAGTGAACTTCAATCCGACATGGACGGTGCCGGCATCGATCATCCGCAAGGACCTGATCCCCAAGATGCAGAAGGATCCGACATACCTGACCGAGAACCGGATCCGCATCATCGGACCGGGCGGGAACGTCATCGCGCCTGAAGCGGTGAACTGGAATTCAACCGAGGCCACCCGCTACACGTTCCGGCAGGATCCCGGCGGCGAGTTCAATTCGCTGGGCTTCGTGCGCATCAACATTCCGAGCCCGCACGGCGTGTACATGCATGACACGCCGGCCAAGGGCATCTTCGGCGACGATTATCGTTTCGTCTCGTCAGGCTGCGTGCGCGTGCAGAATGTGCGCGACTATATCCAGTGGCTGCTCAAGGACACGCCCGGCTGGGACCGTTCGCGCATCGACCAGGTGTTCGAATCCGGCGAGCGGATCAACGCGCCCATCCCCGGCGGCGTGCCCGTGTACTGGGTGTATGTGACAGCATGGGCGACGGCGGAGGGCGATGTCCACTTCCGTGACGACATCTACCAGAAGGACGGCGTCGGCGCTGTGCCGTTGGCGAAGCTTCCAGGCAGCCCGGACGAGGCGGTGGAAGACGTGCAACCGCTCGTCACCCGCAGGTGACGGAGATGCTTGGGGCGATGCCGGGCCGCTGAGGCGCGCCCGCCGCCACAAATTGAGATGTCTAATTGAAAACCCCGCGGATCGCTCCGCGGGGTTCTTTTTGCTACGTGTCTAATTCAGGCGATGCCGTCAGGATTGCGCGAGGATCGCCAGCAGCAGCAGTGCGATGATGTTGGTGATCTTGATGGCGGGATTGACAGCCGGGCCAGCGGTGTCCTTGTAGGGATCGCCGACCGTGTCGCCGGTCACGGAAGCCTTGTGCGCTTCCGAGCCCTTGAAGTGCTTCACGCCATCCTTGTCGGTGAAGCCGTCCTCGAACGACTTCTTGGCGTTGTCCCAGGCGCCGCCGCCCGAGGTCATCGAGATGGCGACGAAGATGCCGGTGACGATAACGCCCATGAGCATGGCGCCCACTGCCGCAAAGGCCTGGTTCTTGCCAGCGATCGCGTTGATGACGAAGAACGTCACGATCGGCGCAAGCACAGGCAGAAGCGACGGGATGATCATCTCCTTGATCGCCGATTTGGTCAGCATGTCGACCGCGCGGGCATAGTCAGGCCGCTCGGTGCCGGCCATGATGCCGGGCTTCTCCTTGAACTGGCGGCGGACTTCCTCCACCACCGAACCGGCAGCCTTTCCGACGGCCGTCATGCCCATCCCGCCGAACAGGAAGGGGATCAGGCCGCCGAGCAGCAGGCCGACGACCACGTAGGGGTTGGCCAGCGAGAAGTCGACGACCACGCCCTTGAAGTACTGGTAGGTTGTCGAGCCGCTGCGGTTCGCTTCGGCGATGAAGTAGTTCAGGTCCGAAGTGTAGGCGGCGAACAGCACGAGCGCCCCAAGGCCGGCCGAGCCGATGGCGTAGCCCTTGGTGACGGCCTTGGTGGTGTTTCCGACGGCGTCCAGCGCGTCGGTCGCGTGGCGCACTTCCTTTGGCAGTCCCGCCATCTCGGCGATGCCGCCGGCGTTGTCGGTGACCGGTCCGAACGCATCCAGCGCCACGACGACGCCTGCGAGGGCGAGCATCGCGGTGGTTGCGATGGCGACGCCGAATAGGCCTGCCAGGGAATAGGTCGAGATGATGCCGGCGATGATGACGATCGTCGGCATCGCGGTCGACTCAAGCGAGACGGCGAGGCCCTGGATGACGTTGGTGCCGTGGCCGGTGACGGACGCCTGCGCGATCGACACGACCGGACGCTTGCCGGTGCCGGTGTAGTATTCGGTGATCACGACGATCAGCGCGGTGACGGCGAGGCCGACCATCGCGCACCAGAACAGTGCGCCGGACGTGAAGGTGACGCCCTGCGCGGTCGTGAACACGGTGCGGAAGCCGCCCAGCATCCACATGTTGACGACGGCGATGGCGCCAACTGACAGGACGCCGGCGGCGATGAACCCTTTGTAGAGCGCGCCCATTATGTTGTTGTTCGGGCCGAGCTTCACGAAGAACGTGCCGATGATCGAGGTCACGATGCAGGACGCCGCGATGGCCATCGGATACAGCATCATGGTCGAAAGCGTCGCGCCCTGGCCAGCGAAGAAGATCGCCGAAAGGACCATGGTCGCGACGAGCGTGACGGCGTAGGTCTCGAAGAGGTCGGCGGCCATGCCGGCGCAGTCGCCCACGTTGTCGCCGACGTTGTCGGCGATCGTTGCCGGATTGCGCGGATCGTCTTCCGGAATGCCGGCTTCGACCTTGCCGACCAGGTCCGCGCCGACGTCGGCGCCCTTGGTGAAGATGCCGCCTCCGAGGCGCGCAAAGATCGAGATCAGCGAAGCTCCGAAGCCGAGCGCCACCAGTGCGTCGATCACGACGCGGCTTGATGGCGCATGGCCGATGCCGGTCAGGATGCCGTAGTAGATGGCGACGCCGAGCAGGGCGAGGCCCGCGACCAGCATGCCGGTGACGGCGCCGGCCTTGAAGGCGACGTCAAGTCCGCCGGCCAGCGACTGGGTGGCGGCCTGGGCGGTGCGCACATTGGCCCTTACCGACACATTCATGCCGATGAAGCCCGCGAGGCCCGAAAGCACCGAGCCGATGAGGAAGCCGATCGCCACCTCCTTGCCGAGCAGGAGGCCCAGGCCGATCAAAAGCACGATGCCCACGCCTGCGATGGTGATGTACTGGCGCTTCAGATAGGCCTGCGCCCCCTCGGCGATGGCGCCCGCGATTTCCTGCATGCGCTGGTTGCCAGCGTCGCGCTTCATGACGTCCAGATAGGCCCAGACGCCGTAGACAAGCGAGGTTGCCCCCAACGCGATGATGATGAGCAATGGGCTCATGATAAATCCACCCTGTTTCTTGCTTGGAGAAGCGTGCATCGCGCGAGGACGTGCAGATGGCGCGACACGAGATATGCCTCCCGATTGACTGCCGCGTGTCTGCCAAACTTTAAACGAAATGTAAAACCGTGAATTGGTCGAAGGCGACGATTGCGGCTGTTCATGTCCATCTTCGGGTCGGGGGCCTCATGCCTGGACTGCCCGCCCGGCTCTGGCCTGGATCGTGACCATGGTCAGGGCGAGGGCCACGGCGGGGAACACGACCCAATTGACCACGTCCCACCCGCCAAGATGGAGAAGCTTGCCGGACGACAGCGACGCGATGGCGACCGAGCCGAACACCAGGAAATCGTTGGCCGCCTGCACCTTGTTGCGCTCTTCGGGCCGATAGCAGTCGGTGACCATCGCCGTCGCGCCGACGAACCCGAAGTTCCAGCCGACGCCGAGCAGGATCAGCGCGATCCAGAAATGCCCCAGCGTGAGGCCCGACAGGCCGATGACGGCGGCGGCGGCGATCATCGCGAGCCCGAGCGCCGTGATCTTGTCCTTGCCGTATCGGCTGATGAGGCTGCCCGTGAAGAAGCTCGGACCGAACATCGCGAGCACATGCCACTGGATGCCGAGCGCAGCCTCGCCGATCGTGTGGCCGCAGGCGACCATGGCCATCGGCGCCGCCGTCATCAGGAAGGCCATCAAGCCGTAGCTGACGAGCCCGGCGATCACCGCCGTGATGAAGCGCGGCTGCCGCATGATCTCGGCCAGCGGCCTTCCACCATGCGACTGCTTTTGCGGAGCTGGCGCATTGAGCATCGCGACGACCGGCATGGCCATCAGCGATAGGGCGGAAAGCGCGAGAAAAGTGGCTGCGAAGGGGTATTCCGGACCGATGTCGCGTGTCCAGATCACGGTCTGCGGCCCGATGACGGCCGCAAAAAGGCCGCCGACCATCACCATCGATATCGCCTTGGCCTTGTTGCCGTCAGCTGCGCTGTCCGCCGCCGCGAAGCGGTAGCTCTGCACGAACGCGATGTAGAAGCCCGACAGGAACGTGCCGAGGCAGAACAGCCAGAACACCTTCTGGACCGAGCCGGCGGCGGCGACGATGCCGGAGACGACCCCTGCGAGGCAGCCTATGACATAGCCGATCCGGCGGCCATGGGCCCTCATCAGCCAGGCAGCCGGGATGACGGCGAGCGCGACGCCGATGTTCAGCAGGCTGATCGGCAAAGTCGCCAGCGCCTTGTTCTCGGCGAGTTGGAGGCCGATCACGCCGCCCAGCGAGATGATGATCGGCGGCGTCGCGCCGCCCAGCGCCTGCGCCACCGTGAGGAGGTTGACGTTGCGCCGCGCGACGGCGTCGAAGGCGGGAGCAACCGGGCTTGCAGCTTGAATCGTCATGGACCGCAGATAGCCGAAAACCGGCGCTTGCGCACCCTCGCAAAGCGCATGACGTCAGGCGCACGGCGTCATGCGGGCCAGCCATGCTCGAACTTGAGGCTGTCGAACGTCGCCGACAAGCCGTCGAGGCCGGTGAACTGCGGCGCCGTGCCGTCGATGAGGCTGCCAATCACGGTGACGGGGCAGCCGGCCCGCGCGCAAGCCTCCGTCAGGGCTTCGACGTCGTCATCCTTCACCGCCATCAGCACCTCGTAGTCATCGCCGCCGGTGGCGATCGCGGTGATGAGGGAGCCGTCCCGGTCCAGCGCCTCGCGTGCGGCCGGCGACAATGGGATCCGGCGCAGGTCGATGCGGGCGCCGCAGCGGACGCCATGCGCCGAAGTCGATGAGGCCAGCTTGACCGCGTCGCCCAGCAGCCCGTCCGAGACATCCATCGCAGCGCTCGCATGGGCACGGATCGCGAGCGCCAGCGCCAAACGGGGCTGGGGATGGAGATAGCGGTCGGCCAGGAAATCGCGGGCGGGCGTGGATAGACCGCGCGCCCAGTCCGCGCCGGGTTCAAGGCGCAGCCTCAGCCCAAGCGCCGCATCGCCGATGGTCCCGGTCGTCATCAGCACATGGCCAGGCCTGCCGGTCGTCCGCTGCACCATCCGGCCCGTCGGACAATGGCCCAGCGCCGTGATCGACAGGGTCAGCCCGCCGGACGCCCGGACGGTGTCGCCCCCCAGAAGCGGACAGTCATGGAGTTCCGCATCCTCGCCCAGCCCCCTCGCGAAGCCGGCGATCCAGGCCTCGTCAAGATCGGCAGGCAAAGCCAGCGCCAGCAGGAAGCCGGCTGGCTCCGCGCCTTTGGCTGCGAGGTCCGAGAGGTTCGCACTCAAAGCCTTGCGGGCGATCGAGGCGGGAGGATCGTCCTTGAAGAAATGCACGCCCGCCACCAGCGCGTCATTGGTGAGGATCAGGTCGTGGCCCGGCGGCGGAGACAACACCGCCGCGTCATCGAGGAGCTTCAGTGCTCCCTTGCCGGCGATGGGCGCGAAATGGCGCGCGATCAGGGTGTCTTCGGAGATCATGTGTCGCCGGATATGAAGTCGAAGGTTTGGCGCGAAGTCTGGGCGCCGCCGGTGCCAGCCATAACACGCCATTGGCGACAGCTACAGCGTCCTGATCATGCCTGCATCTCGCACAGCCCGTCGGCCGCCCTCAGCCCATCTCAGCTCCGCGCAGGTCGCGCGCGATGCGGTCGAGCACGGCGTTGGTGATGCCGGGCTCGTCGCCTTCGTAGAATGACTTGGCGACGGCCACATATTCGTTGATGACGGCCTTGGGAGGTACATCCTTGCGGAACATCAGCTCATAGGCGCCTGCCCGCAGGATGGACCGCAGCACGGTCTCGATCCGTTTGAGCGGCCAGCCGTCACTCAGAGCGGCATCGACTTTACGGTCGATCGGGCGCTGCTCGCGCACGACGCCCCCCAGCACGTCGCGGAAGAAATTAGCTTCGGCTTCGGGCAAGGCGATGCCGTCGACCTCCTTGCCGATCCAGAAGGTCTCGAACTCGGCCATGGCTTCGATCACGCCCTTGCCGGCCACGTCCATCTGGTAGAGCGCCTGCACGGCCGAAAGCCGCGCTGCGCGGCGCTTCTCCATGCGCTTTTCCTGCTTCGTGCTCACGATGTCGGCCCGAAGCGGCGTCTGACGTGCAGGACCGCCAACGCTGCAAGCGCCGCGCCGCCGCCCTTGTCCATTTCTGTCCTGCGCGCCCGCGCCCAGGCCTGCGCCTCGTTCTCGACAGTCAAAATGCCGTTTCCGATCGGGAAGCGCCGCTGCACCGATATGTCCATCAAGGCGCGGCAGCTTTCCGTAGAAACGATCTCGTAATGCGTGGTCTCGCCGCGGATGACGCAGCCGAGCGCCACCGCTGCCTCGAAAGGCTCCCCGGCAGCGTCCGCGCCTTCCAGCGCGATGGCGATGGTGGATGGGATCTCCAGCGCTCCGGGCACTGTCACGACGTCGGCCACGGCGCCCGCCTGCTCGATGGCGGCCAGTGCGCCTTCCAGCAAGGCGTCGGCCAGGCCATCGTAGTAGCGGGCTTCGACGACGAGGATGCGCGCGCCCGGCAAGGACGCGGCGTGAGGTCCGCGTTTGGAGACAGCCACCATGAAGGTCTGCTTTTCGAGGTTGAGGACTGAGACGCGTCAGTAGCCCTGCGCGCGCGCCTCGGCAAGCCTTGCGGCATAGCGCGCCATCAGATCGACCTCGATATGCAGGCGGTCACCGGCTTTGCGATCGCGCCATGTCGTCATGGCCAGCGAATGCGGGATCAGAAGGACCGAGAACACGTCGTTGTCCACCGCGTTGACGGTCAGCGACGTCCCGTCGAGGCAGATCGAGCCTTTGGCCGCGATGAAGCCAGCAAGCTGCCTGGGCGCCCGGATGTTGAACCGCGCGGTGGCGCCCCAGGGATCAGCCGGATCGGGCGTGATCGGCTCATGCGCCACGATGTCGGCGATGCCGTCGATATGGCCTGTGACCAGATGCCCGCCAAGCTCGTCGCCGACCTTGAGCGACCTTTCGAGGTTGAGCGCGGTTCCCGCGCTCCACGTTCCCGCCATCGTCCTTGCCAGCGTCTCGGCGGCGGCCTCCACCCGGAAAATGCAGCCCGGCTGTCCGTCCGTGCGGGCTTCGAGCGCGGTGACGGTGAGGCACACGCCGGCGCATGCGATCGATGCGCCGATGTCGATGCCGGCCGCGTCATAGGGGCTGGCGATGGCGATGCGCTTCAGCTGGGGGCCGCTCATCGCGGTCTCCGTGACGAGGCCAAGACCTGTGACGATGCCTGTGAACATCAGCCCACCTTATCGTAGAACATGAAGCTGTCGTGGCCGATCATTTGCGTCCCCGCAAGCCGGAAGCGGTCATCCGAGGCCAGGAGCCCGGCGAGGAGGGGCCGCACCGCGACGACGCCGTCCGCACCGAGTGCGTTCGGCGACGTCGAGACGATGACCTCGTCGGCCAGGCCCTGAAGCGCGAGCTGCTCGCCCACCGTCGGCCCGCCCTCCGAGAACACACGGGTTATCCCCCGCGTCGCAAGCAGGGCGAGCGCCTCGCGCAGATCAAGGTGGCCATCGTCGGCCCGCCCGACGCGCATGACCTCCAAGCCGGCATCGACGAGGGCCTTTTCCGGAGCGAGGGGCGCATCTTCCGCCGCTATGACCCATGTCGGTATGGTTCCGCTTGTCATAGCGAGCTTCAGGCCGGCGTGCATCCTCAGGTGCGTGTCGAGCACGACCCTCACCGGCGAGCGCCCGCCGAGGCCCGGCAGCCGCACGTTAAGCATCGGATCATCGGCGAGGACCGTGCCGACTCCCAGCATGATGGCGTCATGATGCGTCCGCTGCAGCTGAACCCATCGCCCTGCCTCTTCGCAGGAGACCGCGATCCGCGTCCGGTTCGGCCCGCCTGCGAAGCCGTCGGCCGTCTGCGCGATCTTGAATGTGACTGACGGCAGCCCCTCGCGGACGCGCTTGAAATGCCCGCGGTGGACATAGCCCGCCTGCTCCGACAAGATTCCCACGTCGACCTTGACGCCCGCTGTCCGCAGCAGCGCGTGGCCAAGGCCGGCGATGCGGGGATTAGGGTCTTCAATGGCGGACACCACGCGGCGAACCCCTGCCTTCAAAGTCCGCTCGACACATGGAATTCCGCCCCGCAGCGAGGAATACGAGCAAGGTTCGAGAGCGACATAGAGGGTCGCCCCGGCGGCCGAATCGCCTGCCTGCATCAGCGCTTCGGCTTCGCCGTGGGGCCGGCCGCCGGCCTGGGTCACGCCGCGCCCGACGATCACGGGCCTTCCGCCCGAATGGCGGACCAGCACGGCCCCCACCGACGGGTTTGGCCAGGTCCGCCCCAGCCCGCGCCGGCTGAGGGCGAGGGCGTGCTCCATGAACGCGCGGTCGAGCGCCGGGTCGGAAGGCTGCCGCCAGTCCATCACGTGCGGTCAGTCGTCATCGACGCTCGCCGTCGGCAAGGGTTCGGCCTCGTCTTTCGAGAGCTCGCCAAGGATGTCCTCGAAATCCTTGGCCTCGCGGAAGTCCTTGTAGACAGATGCGAAGCGAACATAGGCGACGCCGTCCAGGTTCTTCAACCCCGCCATGATCAGCGCGCCGATCGTCGACGACGCAATGTCGCTGTCGCCGGAGCTTTCGAGCTGCCGGACGATGCCGCTGACCATCCGCTCGATGCGCTCGGGCTCCACCGGCCGCTTGCGGAGCGCGATCTCGACCGAGCGCTGCAGCTTATCGCGGTCGAAGGGCGAGCGCTTGCCCGAGCGCTTCACGACCATCAGCTCGCGCAGCTGGACGCGTTCGAACGTGGTGAACCTGCCGCCGCAATCATTGCAGACGCGCCTTCGCCTGATCGATGAATGGTCATCCGACGGTCGCGAGTCTTTGACCTGCGTGTCGAGTGATCCGCAATAGGGGCAACGCATGGATGAGGCTTCTTCCTTCCGGCCGGCTGGCCGAGATCGTGTCCGTCACCGCCGACGATTATCCGATTCGATCTCCGGATGCGCCGCTGGCGAGCTTAACCGTCCTTTTCCCCGCCGAGCGCCTGATCCGCGCCGTCGAACTGGCCCTCGCCAAGGACCCGCGCGAGGTCGTCGCGTGCGGCGTGCAGCTCCACCAGCGCCTGCCTCAAGATCTGCTCGGCGTTCGCCGAAGTCGCCGTCAGAGTGGGGCCAGAGGCGGGAGAGGTGCGGGCAGATCCCTGAACCTGCGCCGGAACGCGGGCTGCAGCGTCCTCCGCCTCTTCACGGTCAGGGCCGGGGGCCGCGACCGAAGCCGGCAGCGCTCCGCCACGGCCGACCGCCTGAACGGAGCGCGCGCCCTGCTCTTTGAGGATCCGCTGCACGCCTTTGATCGTGTAGCCCTGCCCATACAGCAGCGCTTTGAGCCCCATGATCAGCGCCACGTCGTCCGGGCGGTAGTAACGCCTGCCGCCGCCGCGCTTCAGAGGCCTGATCTGCGGAAACCGTGTCTCCCAGAACCGCAGCACGTGCTGAGGAAGATCAAGGTCTTCTGCGACCTCGCTGATGGTGCGGAAGGCATCCGGGCTCTTGTCGACCACCTGCTCCTCAGCCTCCTGCGCTCTTGCCTCTCGAGCATCGTGCATAAAAGTGGGTACCGGTCCATTAAGTGTTTCAATGCTCAGAGTGCATGCTTCAGTCCGTCGCGCACGCTGGCCGTTCCAGCCAGGAAGCGAAGCGTGATCAATCTTCAAGACCTTCGGAGTCCTCGCCGTTGACGCGGGCCTTCATGACGTTCGATGGCTTGAACACCATCACGAGCCTCGGGTGGATCGGGACCTCGACGCCGGTTTTCGGATTGCGTCCGACACGCAGTCCCTTCTTGCGGACGATGAACGATCCGAACGAGGACAGCTTGACGTTCTCCCCGCGCAGGATGCAGTCGCTGATCTCCGTCAGCACGGTCTCGACCAGTGCGGCGGATTCGGTGCGTGACAGGCCGATCTTCTGGTAGACCGCTTCGCTCAGGTCAGCGCGCGTGATGGTTTCGCCCGGCATTTGCCCACCTCTTGCTGGCGCATGTCGGTCGCGGATCCAGCGAAAAAGCAGAATCCGCCATGCACCGAAATCCTAAAGTGGATGAGGTGTTGCGGTCAATGCCTTTGATGCGGCTGCACTTTTTCTCCTGGACGCAGCGACCGGCGCAAGCTCACCAGCGGATCAGCGCGGAGCCCCACGTGAAGCCGCCGCCCATGGCTTCGATCAGAACCAGTTGCCCTTGCCGGATGCGGCCGTCGGCGGCTGCTGTCGCCAGCGCGAGCGGGATCGAGGCGGCGGACGTGTTGCCATGGTCCTGGACGGTGTACACCACGCGGCTCTCGGGAACGCCGAGCTTGTGCGCCGTGGCGTCGATGATGCGCTTGTTGGCCTGGTGCGGCACGAACCAGTCGATGTCGGCAGCCGTGAGGCCTGTTGCGGCGAGCGTGGCTTCGACCGTGTCGGCGAGATTGACGACGGCGTGCTTGAACACCTCCCTGCCTTCCATCCTGAGATGGCCGACCTGCCCGTTGGAGCCTGCCCCGCCGTCGACATAGAGCTTGTCGCGGTGCTTGCCTTCGGACCGGATGTGCGTGTGCAGGATGCCCCGATCGGCGTTCGGGTCGGCATGCGGGACGGCATCGCTTGATTCTGCGGACAGCACGACGGCGGCTGCGCCATCTCCGAACAGCACGCATGTGCTCCGGTCGGTCCAGTCGAGGATCCGCGAGAACGTCTCCGCGCCGATCACCAGCGCGCCACGCGCCGATCCGGTGATCAGGAACTTGTCGGCTGTCGCCAGCGCGAACACGAAGCCCGAACAAACGGCCTGGACATCGAAGGCGGCGCCATGGCGCATGTCCAGCGCATGCTGGATCTGGGTGGCGGTGGCGGGAAAGGTAAGGTCCGGCGTCGACGTCGCGCAGACGATCAAGTCGATGTCCGCCGTCGTCATCCCGGCGGCGCGCAGCGCATCGCGTGCGGCCGCCGCACCCAGCACGGAAGTCGTCTCCTGCTCACTGGCGATGTGACGACGCTCGATGCCGCTTCGTTGGCGGATCCATTCATCTGACGTGTCGACCATGCCGGCCAACTCGTCATTGCTCATGATGCGGGCTGGCAGCGACATGCCGCACCCGCGCACGACCGATCTCAATCTCGACACGTGAACCTCAGTCCTTGCTTCCCGATACCGAGAATGGCTTCAGCCAGCCGTGACCGGACTTGCGACGGGCATGTCCGGAGCAGGGCAGGCGTCAATCATCTCCCGCACTTTCGCCAGAAGTTCGTAGCGAGCCATCTCATACCCGAGTTCGACCGCGCTTGCGAACCCGATTGCGTCGGTTCCGCCGTGACTTTTGATGACCACGCCGTCAAGCCCGAGGAAAACGCCGCCGTTGACCTTCCGGGGGTCCATCTTCTCCTTCAGCGCGGCGAATGCGCCTTTGGCCAGAAGATAGCCCAGCCTTGACATGAGGGAACGGCTCATCGAGGCGCGCAGGTATTCCGCGATCTGCTTTGCGGTGCCTTCGGCGGTCTTGAGCGCGATGTTGCCGGTGAAGCCTTCAGTGACGACCACGTCCACGGTGCCCTTGCCAAGGTCGTCGCCCTCGACGAAGCCGCGATAGTCGAGGTTCGGCAGGTTGGCCTCACGCAGCATGCGCCCGGCATCCTTCACCGCCTCGACGCCCTTGATCTCCTCGACGCCGACATTCAGCAGGCCGACGGTCGGCCGGTCGATGTCGAAGACGATGCGCGCCATCGCGGCTCCCATGATGGCGAGGTCGAACAGATGCGCCGCGTCGGCACCGATCGTGGCGCCCACGTCCAGCACCACGCTCTCGCCGCGCACGGTCGGCCAGATGGCCGCGATGGCGGGCCGTTCGATGCGCGCCATCGATTTCAGGCAGAATTTGGACATGGCCATCAGCGCGCCCGTATTGCCTGCGGACACGGTGACGTCGGCTTCGCCCGTCTTGCACGCGGCGATCGCCTGCCACATCGATGACTTGTAGCGGCCTGACCGGAGAGCCTGGCTCGGCTTGTCGTCCATCTTGACCGAAACATCGGTGTGGTGGAACGTGGTGACGTTGCGAAGGGCAGGGTGCTTTTCAAGCAGCGGCACCACCAGTTTCTCGTCGCCATAGATGACGAACCGTGTATCCGGCCGGCGCTCCAGCGCGATCGCCGCGCCGGGTACGACGATGGAGGGGCCATGGTCGCCACCCATGGCATCCAACGAAATGGTGACGTGAGTGGCCATGCCGGAACCTGTCTTGTCAGTTCGTTCGTGTCAGAGCGCGGGCGTCGGATGACAGGCCGGCAAACGGACCGGCCCTGGGCGGGCGTCGAGCGGGACAATACCGCGAGCGGGCCGAACCGCAAGGCGGCCCAGCGCAATATCTGTGCAGCAGGTCCTCGCCCTCCGCCGGCTCAGTTCCTGGTCTTTAGAGCCGCCAACGCCCCAAATGGGGAGCCGAAGCCCTCCGGCTCGTCAGCCGCCTCGAATCGTGCATCGGGCTTGCGCGGGTACGGATCCAGCGCCAGCACCAGAGCCTCGTAGGCCACATGCCCGAAGTCGATCCTGCCTTCGACGATGGGGTCGGGCAAGGCATCGGGATCGTCCAGCGTGGCGAGGTCGATTGCGGACAGATCGATGTCGGCCGGATCGATCTCGTCGAGATCCGCCTCGTCGGGCAGGCCTGCCGCAGCATAGGCCGCGTCGGCCTCCTCCTTCGGGGCGAAGACCTGCTCGACGTCCTCCGCGATCGATTCCTCGACCGGCTCCAGCGTCACGACGCAGGCCTGGCTGACACGGGCGTTGACAGTCCCGGTCACCCGCACCCTGGTGCCCTCGCGCTCAGCCTTCAGGTTCGCCGAGACATGATGCACATCGAGGATGCCGATGAACTTCGCCAGGGCCGTGCGCTCCGCCTCGGTCGCCTCGAAGACGCAGGTCCCGCCAGCTGGCGGAATGGCATCGACGGCCTGGGGCCGGGAGAGCGGAATGGGAGCCGGGTTGGTCATGTCCGTCATCGTTCACTCTGTCGCATCGAGCGATGCGGGGAAAAGATCGGGGCGGCTCAGCACGTCATCGAGCGGCATCTTGCCGAGCCGGCTCTCGCACCTCGTTACGTAAGCAGCCAGCGCAAGGCTTGCAACTCCCGGAATGTTCCGTTCGAGCGCCAGGGCGAGCGCCGGCTCATCCGCCTTGTCCAGTTGGTCGGCATAGGCCTGCACCCGTCCATAGAAGTTCTGCGCGATCTTCTTCATGCGCTTCGGCACGACGACGTCGCCCACGCCAAGCTCGCGCAGGCCGTGGTCGATGTGCTCGAACAAGAGATCGATGAACTCCTGCGCCACCTCCGGGCCAGGTTCTGGCAGCGCTTTCAGCCGCCGCACCACCAGCAGGGCGTGCACGGTCAGCGACTCAAGCCTGCCCTCCACCGTGTCGGGGACAAACGCCTCTACGTAAAGGAACGGAGCCCGGGACGCTTCTGCGACGCGGGTGTAGAGCGCCAGGATGACGGCGCGGCGGGGGTCCTTGCGGAACAGTCCAAACATCATGTCGGGTATGGGAACCTTGCTCTGCGCCTTGCAAATGCCTGAAGCTGGCGTTACGCCATTTCTCATTGGCTCGGCAACGTGACACTTGCGACGCCGCTCAACTGGATGGACCGGATCACCTGCATGCCCACCTTGGCCCGTTCGCGTCGTTTCTTTCTCCTTAGCGCCTTTTCATCTGTAGCCCTTGCCGGATGCGGCTCGGGCGGGGGCGATAATTTCGGCTTCACGCTGCCCACCTCGGCCGGCCTCAACGAACAGGTCAACCGCGGCTTCGTGGTCGATCCGGACGCCATCGCCAAGATCAAGCCGGGCGTTGACGTCCAGACCGTGCTGCAGACGCTTGGCACGCCTTCGACTACGTCGACAGTGGGCAACAGGACATTCTATTATGTCAGCCAGAAGACCGCCCGCACGTTCCAGTTCCAGAACCTCCAGGTCGTGGACCAGAACGTGATCGCGGTTTATTTCAACAAGGGCTTCAAGGTCGAGCGGATCGCCAACTGGGGCATCCAGGATGGCGTGATTTTCGACTTCATCAGCCGCACCACGCCGACAGGCGGCGAGGAGCAGAGCTTCCTGCGCAACATGTTCCGCGGCGTGACAAGGTTCAATCCGTTCGGTTGACGCAAAGGCGGCCATGCGCGCCAGCCAGGCACTGGCCGCCGCATCAACCTGGCCCCAGCGAGAACCACCGCCACCATTGGAAAGGCCGCTGGACGCCGAGCCCAAGGGCTGCGAACGGCATAACGAAGCGCGGCGCGGGGTGAAGCCTGACAACCCATCGGCGCTCGCCGAAAAATCTGAACTCCACGCTGTCCGGCCCGATCTCCCGCACATCGTGCAAGTGGCCGCTCGCGCCCGATACCGCCAAGCTGGCGCTGTCCAGAGCCTTCATGTCCGGATCGGCGAGCGTGATCGTCAGGGACTGCTCCCAGTCGTCGCCATACTCGACGAACAGCAGCGTGCCATGGGGCGTTGCGAAGGCTGCGCCCAGGTCGATGCCATGCACCGTCAGTCCGCTGTCCGTCCCGTCGATCAGCACGCGCGAGGTCAGCGCACCGTCGCCAGCATCCTGCGCCTGAGCGAGCGTGACATCCGACCGGCGCGCAAGCATGCTCAACGGCCCATCGCGATCTCGACCCCGAAGGCCGCCAGGCCTCCGCCGATGATGGCGCCCACAAATCCGAAACCAGCCACGCAGACCGGCGCGCCAGGCCCGCAGACGAGCCCCGCTGTCGCCCCGCCTGCTGCCCCGCCCGCGACGCCGCCAAGGATCGATGCGCCGAGGCTGGCGCCCTCCCGCACCGCCGCCCGGCCGGGATCATCCGAGGTGGCGATCGTGTACACCGAGTAGCTGAGGCCGATGACGAAGGCTCCGCGGGCCACGGGCCGCAGGCGCTGGAGCATCTGGCTGACGTCGGCGTTCGCGATGCCGGCGCGTTCCACGATCCGGGCATAGACCTGCCCTCTCTGCGCCTCTGTCAGCCTGTCGAACCGGGCGCTTGCGCCAAAAAGCTTCTGCGTGTTCCGCGCGACGATGGTGTTGAAGTCGGGGCCTTGCTCCTTCAGCGACCGCGCGATGGCCTGGCCCAGCGGCGATGTGCGGGCCCTCAGCGCCTGCAAGGTGTAGTTGCGGAACTGGTGCGCCTCTCGTGCGGCGAGCTCGACGTTCATGATCCGCCCTTGCGCGAACCTCGTCCTGATGTCGGCTATTCCGGCCTTGACCTGGCGGATGTACGCCTCCCGGACCGGGGTGTCGTGGATGATCTGCGCAGCGGTCACGGTGAGGCTGGATTCCACGCTGCGGAGCACCTGCTCGAGCTGGACCCTATCCCGTTCGGTGATGGTCATCGCGTCCCTTGGCTTCGCTGCGCAATCTTGGAAGTATCCGCGGCGGCATCGAGAATTGTCAATCGGAAGCGGAAACGGGAGCTTCACCCGTGACACCATGTTGCGCTGCGTGCTAAGGCCGTTCGCCATAAAGAACACCGCAAAGCGCAATGATTGCAAACGCTCGAACGGAGACTTCGACATGACCCGCGACACTTCCAGTTCATTGGCGATAGCCGGGCATCTTTCCAATTCCTTCTTCTCCGCACCCTTGTCCGCGCAGGATCCGGAGTTGGCGCACGCCATCGACCTGGAGCTAGGCCGCCAGCGCGATGAAATCGAGCTGATCGCATCGGAGAACATCGTCAGCCGCGCCGTCCTCGAGGCGCAGGGCTCGGTGATGACGAACAAATACGCAGAGGGCTATCCGGGCCGCCGCTATTACGGTGGTTGCCAGTACGTCGACATCGCCGAGAAGCTCGCCATCGAGCGCGCCTGCCGGCTGTTCGATTGCGGGTTCGCCAATGTGCAGCCCAATTCAGGCAGCCAGGCCAACCAGGCGGTGTTCCTGGCGCTGATGCAGCCGGGCGACACGTTCATGGGCCTCGACCTCGCGGCCGGGGGCCATCTGACCCACGGCGCCCCACCCAACGTGAGCGGCAAGTGGTTCAAGCCGGTGCACTACGGCGTCTGCGTCGTCGATCAGCGCATCGATTATGACGCCGTAGAGAGGCTCGCCGTCGAAAGCCAGCCCAAGCTGATCATCGCAGGCGGCTCGGCCTATCCGCGGCATTGGGATTTCGCCAGGTTCCGTGAGATCGCGGACAAGGTCGGCGCCATCTTCCTTGTCGACATGGCGCACTTCGCCGGCCTCGTCGCGGGAGGCGCCCACCCCTCGCCGTTCCCGCATGCGCATGTGGCGACCACGACCACCCACAAGACCCTGCGCGGCCCTCGCGGCGGCATGATCCTGACGAATGACGAAACGCTCGCCAAGAAATTCAACTCGGCGATTTTCCCAGGCATGCAGGGCGGCCCGCTCATGCACGTGATCGCGGCCAAGGCGGTGGCGTTCCACGAGGCGCTGCAGCCGGATTTCAAGATCTATGCGCGCGCCGTTGTCGAAAACGCAAAGGCGCTGGCCGAAACGTTGAAGTCCAAGGGTTTTGACCTGACGACGGACGGCACCGACAACCATCTGATGCTGGTCGATCTGCGCTCGAAGAATCTCAACGGCAAGGTCGCCGAGGCGGCCTTGGGCCGAGCGCACATCACGTGCAACAAAAACGGCGTGCCCTTCGATACGGAGAAGCCTACGATCACCTCCGGCATCCGGCTCGGGACCCCTGCGGCGACTTCGCGCGGCTTTGGCGTTGCCGAGTTCCAACGCGTCGGCGAGTTGATCGCGGAAGTCCTCGACGGGCTGGCGGCGAACGGCGACGCGGGAAATGGCGCTGTGGAGGCGGGCGTCAAGACGCGGGCGACAGAGCTGTGCAGGCGGTTCCCGATATACGGGTGATCGCCACTTCAGCCATGATGGGAGCGATCTTCCCCGAAGATCATTTGAAGCACAGGGCGATGGGCCGGCCGTGGTGCCGACCGCCGCATAGGACGGAAAGAGGCAGGACGTCCGGCTTTCCGCTGCATGGTATAGTTGGATGTTCGTCGAAGCCAGGAGGCATTCATCAAATTGCGGGCCGCCGGAATCATCGGCCTGACCCGCAACGACGTCAGTTCATCGGACCAAATGCGGCCGTGGCCAGAGGTCCGAGAAGCATAAGGGCGGACACTGCAGCGACTGCGAAGTCGAGGCTGCGCATGTATCCATCGGTCAGGTTGCGTGTGACGGCGTGGGCTGGTGCGTAGTTCTGACGTTGCGTCTGCGAACGGTCCTGAACGGTTTCATAGGTCGACATTGCTGTTCTCCTGTCATGGATGGAATTGACCGGGAAACTTGCGACAGGCCCACATGGTTCCGTCAAAGGGCAGCAAATTCAACTTTCCTGCGGTGCAGGTCGTCTGCCAAGCACTGCGCCGCCCGACGGCTTCAGGGAAATCTGCCGCCGATCCCAAGGATGATGACATTCTCCTGAACGTCGTTCATGTCCTTGCGTTGGCGATTGTTGTAGTCGGCGGTGATCTTGAGGTTCTCGGTGACTTTGTAAGATGCCGATGCGTTGGCCCCGAAGACGCCATCCTTCATCTGCCCGCCGACGCCGATGCTGAACCTGTCCGCGTTGACGTTCAACTTCAACGTCAGGTCGACAGTCGGCTTGGCCATGTCCTTCCGGATCATTCCGCTGAGGTCGACCGAGCCGTACTTGACCGCCACGTCGCCGCCGACTTCCTGGACCGTGGGGCCCTTGGCGATCAGCTGGAAGGCGAGGTCGACCTTGAGCTTCTGCCAGTTGATCGAGCCGTTCAGCTTGCCTCCGAACGTGTCGGATTTGGGCTCGAACTTGATTCCGCTGACGCCGAGCTGGAGCGAGCCCACCTTCACGATCTTGAACTTCTGCTTGGCCAATTCCTTCGTCGCCATCTCCATGACCGGCCCGCTGGGCTTCGTCACGTAGAGCGCGACGCCTGCTCCAAGCGCCAGCGCTGCCCCCACCACGTAGAGGTAGCCTTCGTTCTCGTCGATCCATACCCCGAGGGCCGACGAATTGACCGCCTCGCCGAACTTGTCGAGCTGTCCCTCAAGAGCCTTGAACTTGCTCGAAGCCTTGATCTGCTTGATGTATTCGTCAGTCGCTGCGGTCTTCACCCCGTCCACGACGGAGTCGCGCAGTTTCGCAAATTCCTCTGGCGTCACCATCGAGCTGGCGCCCGGGTCGCGTCCTTTCGCGAACTTCAGCATCGCAGTCTGGGCTGCGCCGATCAGCTTGGGGTTCTTGAAGACATCGACGACGCGTTCCGGCGCACGCCCGATCTCGGCGTCGAGCAGCTCGAACGCGAGCACGACGAGCCCGCCGAAGGCGTCGCCGGGATCTTCTGCAGGGTCCGACATGCGTGTCACTCCTGGTGCTTGCCAATCAAAGCACCGGAAACTGACATGACCTTGCGGAACCTACAAGGCTTTATTTGGCCGCATGATGCCTTGCGGGGGGGCGTGCACGACGAACTGCGGATCGGTCAGGGCGCGCGGCGCACGACGCCGTCCTTCACGAAGACTTCGAGAGGGGTCGTCCCGGAGCCGCTGCCATCCTTCGTGCGCCATTTGCCGCTTGCGCAATAGGTGCCGCCGTCGCGCGGGTTGGCAGTCCATTCCACGGTCGCAGGATACTTGTCCTTGCCGTCAGGCGATACGGTGACGAAATCCGTCCTGCAGACAGCGCCGTCGACGACTGGCCGGTATTCCGTGATCATCCAGCCGCCGCCGCCGGTGCTCTCGAAGGATTCCGGCAGGATCGGCCACTGTGAAGGCGCAGCGTTCGGCGAAGCCTGCGCCCAGGCGCTGATGACGCTGCCGGCGAGCGCGATGCCGGATGCGATCACGAGCGCAGCAGCGAACAGGCCGGGCCT
>JANOCI010000041.1:0-70812 GCA_031412095.1 Allobosea sp. | reverse complement strand
TGCTCGCCAATGTCCGCGTACGCTTCCGCGTCAGCCTGAAGCCAATCCGAGCATTGCAGCAGCGCCGCCTCCAATTCGGCGATGCGCGCTTTCGCGGCGTCCTGCTCGTTCATCAAGCGTTCGACGAGCTTTTCGTCCCAGTGAAACGCGCGAGGCTGGGCCTCCTCCAGTTCACGCGCGGAGCAAAGCTGAACCGAGCCATAGCTTCCGGGCATGTCAGACATGACATTGATCCCGTCGCTTATGGTCGGCGTGCTGTAAAAGCCGCAGACAACACCCTCCCATTCGGACCCATTCAACTTGCGTACACGCTGATTGATCTCGAACTTTATCAGAATATTACTCATTTTTAGATCTCTCACGGCGATTGTATTAAAGGTAGTACAGCATTGCTTATTTTTGATGATTTTCCAAATCAGATGACCCTTTTGAACTTTGTTCTGCAAAACACATATATGAGTTGTATAAAGTGTTATGATAACAATTGAAGCGTGTAGAATATAACTATATCAAATCTTACTCCCTCATAACGTAGAGAATCCTAATTTAATTTGCAAACTAAACTTTATTATCACCTTTCTTCCCTTCCCGCGACAGGATGTCGCCATAAAACTGCTTCTGTGGGACGTGACCTTATCGGGTCGCTCCGAGATGCATCGCCACAGGACCGCACCATGCGCTGTCGCGATGCCACCATTCGCCACGCGCATCGCTTTGCGCTGGACTTGCCGGCGGCAGCGCCATGATATGCGCGCCTGGCAGGAACATGCGGGACCGAGGCATCCATGGATAATCGCAACACACTCTGGCGCGAGGTCGACACGCTCAAGGAACGCTTCATCGCGCTGTCGGACCGCGTCTGGGGCATGCCCGAGGTCTGCTACACCGAAGCCCGTTCCTGCGCCGAGCACACGGCGGAATTGAAGGCTCAAGGCTTCCGCGTCACTGAGAACGTTGCCGGGATCCCGACGGCCGTGATCGGCGAGGCGGGCGAAGGCGGCCCCGTGATCGGCTTCATGGGTGAATATGACGCGCTCCCGGGCCTCTCGCAGGAGGCGGGCGTGGCGACGCACACGCCCCTCGAGCCAAACGGACATGGGCATGGCTGCGGGCACAACCTGCTTGGCTCCGCAGCGCTTCTCGCCGCCACGGCGGTCAAGAACTGGCTCGCGGCGTCAGGCCTTCCCGGCCGTGTCCGCTATTATGGATGTCCGGCCGAAGAGGGCGGGGCCGCCAAAGCGTTCATGGTCCGAGCAGGCGCCTTCAAGGATGCGGACATCGCGCTATCCTGGCATCCGCACAGTTTCTGGGAGGTGACGCCGCCTCTCTCGCTCGCCAACACGCGTGCCGACTTCATCTTCACGGGGCGCGCGGCCCATGCCGCCGCTTCGCCGCATCTGGGCCGCAGCGCGCTCGACGCGGTCGAACTGATGAGCGTCGGCGTCAACTACATGCGTGAGCACATGCCGAGCGACGCCCGCGTCCATTCAGCGATCCTCGACACGGGCGGCATCGCGCCCAACGTGGTCCAGGCCCATGCCCGCGTGCGCTACTCGATCCGCGCTGTGGACCTGCCGGGCATGCTCGAACTGGTCGGCCGGGTGCGCAAGATCGCCGAGGGCGCTGCGCTCATGACCGAGACGAAGATGCAGATGAAGATCATCAGCGCGGTGTCGAACATGGTCGGCAACGCGCCGCTGGAGAACGCGCTGCAAGGCATTCTCGAGGAGCTTGGCCCGCCGCATTTCGACGACGGGGACAGGCGGTTCGCAGCCGATATCCGCAAGACGCTGTCGCCTCAGGAGATCGCGTCGAGCTGGTCGGCGATCGGCATGGCCGACACGGGAGCCGCGCTGGCCGATTTCACCGTCCCGGCGAACGTGGTGCGCAAGCCGATGATCGGCTCGACCGACATCGGAGATGTGAGCTGGGTGGTTCCGACGGTGCAGGCGCATGCGCCCACCGTCGCCATCGGCACCGCGTTCCACACCTGGCAGATCGTGGCGCAGGGCAAGGCGTCCGCCGCGCACAAGTCCATGGTGCAGGTCGCCAAGGCCATGGCCGCGCTTGGCGTGGCGGCCTTCACCGATCCCACATTGCTGGCGGCGGCGAAGCAGGATCATGCGGCACGGCTCAAGGCGCAGCCCTACATCTGCCCGATCCCCGATGATGTCGACCCGCCGCTGACCATGTCGACCGGCTGATTGGCGGCGATGCGGTTCTCCTTCGACTTCACGCGCCGCCGCGCCCTGCTGACGGGCGCCTCGTCCGGCCTTGGCCGGCATTTCGCGGTCCTGCTCGCGCGGCAGGGCATCGCCGGCCTGGCGCTGGCGGCGCGGCGGGAGGACCGGCTGGAGGAGACGGCGCGCCTATGCCGGGAGGCGGGAGCCGGGCATGTCGTCACGCTCCCGCTGGACGTCACGGACGCCGGCCGCATCGCCGAAGCGGTGAGGCAGGCGGACGTCTCGCTCGGCGGGCTGGACCTGCTCGTCAACAATGCCGGCGTCGCCGGTGGCGGCAAGGCGCTCGAGAGCACGCCTGCGGACTTCGACGGCGTCATGGACACAAACCTTCGCGGACCCTGGCTGCTGGCGGTGGAGGCCGCCAGATGCATGATCGCCCGAGATGGCGGGGCAACGCAGGAAGGCGGCGAAGCGGGCGGCGACATCGTCAACATCGCCTCGATCCTGGGCCTTCGCGTCGCCAGCGGCCTTGGAGCCTATGCCGTCTCCAAAGCCGGCATCGTCCAGATGACGCGCGCGCTCGCAGTGGAATGGGCCAGGCACGGAATCCGCGTCAACGCCCTGGCACCGGGCTATGTCGAGACGGAGATCAACAGCGGATACTTCGAGACCGAAGCCGGGCTCGCCATGATCCGGAGCATCCCCGCGCGGCGCATCGGCAGGATCGACGAGCTTGACGCTCCATTCCTTCTGCTGGCGTCAGGCGCGTCGCGCTACCTCACCGGCGCGGTGCTGACCGTGGATGGCGGGCATCACGTCAATTCGCTGTGATGCGCAAGCGGCGGCGGGCCGCAGCGCCGCCGCGCGAGGGATTGCGCCTCCGGGACGTCGGTGACAGTGATGGCAGGGATATAAAGTCAGCAAGGCGCGCGGCACATGGATTTCTCACTCCCGCCTGATCTCGAAGATGTGCGGCAGCGCACGCGGGCTTTCGTGGCCGAGCACATCCTGCCGCTGGAAAACGACCCTTCGTCATTCGACGAGCATGAGAACATCTCGCAAGGAGCGCTTCGGCTGATGCAGGCCAAAGCGCGGGAGGCGGGGCTGTGGTCGCCTCAGGTTCCGGTGGAGCGGGGCGGCATGGGCCTGCCGATGGTCGGCCAGGCCGCGATGTACGAAGAGGCGAACCGTTCGATCTTCGGGCCGGTCTGCTTCAACTGCGCCGCGCCTGACGACGGCAACATGCGGGTGCTGGCGCAAGTAGGCACCGAGGCGCAGAAGCAGCGCTGGCTGATGCCGATCGTCCGGGGAGATGTCCGCTCCGCTTTCGCCATGACGGAGCCTGCGCCGGGCGGCGGCTCGGACCCCGGCATGATCCGGACGCGCGCTGAGCGCTCGGGCGGCAAATGGTCCATCAGCGGCCGTAAATGGTACATCACCGGCGCGGGCGTCGCCTCGCATTTCATCTTGATGGCGAGGACGTCGGATGATCCGCGCAAGGGCCTCACGGCCTTCCTGTTCCACAAGGATCAGCCGGGCTGGGAGATCGTGCGCCGCATTCCGATCATGGGTCCGGAAGAGCACGGCGGCCATTGCGAACTGCTGTTCGACAAGCTCGAGGTGAATGACGACGACGTGCTGATGGGCGTCGGCGACGGCCTGAAGGTGACGCAGATCAGGCTTGGGCCGGCGCGGCTGACCCATTGCATGCGCTGGCTGGGGCTGGCCAAGCGCTGCCTGGAGATCGCGCAGGACTATGTGAACGCACGCGAGGGCTTCGGCATCCGGCTGGCCGACCGCGAAAGCGTGCAGATCAAGCTGGGACAGGCAGCCAGCGCCATCGAGATCGGGCGCTTGCTGACGATGAAGGCTGCCTGGGCGCTCGACGCGGGCAGCCATGCCAAGACGGAGGTGTCGATGGCAAAGGTGCAGGTGGCCGACACGCTGCACCTGTGCGCCGACACCGCGATCCAGCTCACCGGAGCAAAAGGCTATTCGAAGGACACGCCGCTCGAATGGATCTACCGATATGCGCGGCAGGCGCGACTGGTGGACGGCGCATCCGAAGTCCACGCCATGGTGCTGGCCAACGCCTACCGCGCCAAAGGCGACGGCTTCTGGACCTGGAGCTGACGGATGGACGCGCTGGCGCAGTCGCGGCTCGCGCACTGGCTTTCGGGCGCGCTCAGCCAGGATGTGCTGATCCATCAGGCACGGAAGCTGAGCGGCGGAGCCATTCAGGAGAACTGGCTCGTTGAGGCGACCGTCGGCGGCCGCGCCCGGGAATGGGTTATCCGCAAGGATGCTGCAGCGACCCTGTCGGTCAGCCATAGCAGGGCCGATGAGTTCGCCTTGATCGCTGTCGTCCGCGAGGCTGGCGTGATGGCGCCGGAGCCCATCGCTTTCTGCCATGACGCGTCCGTGCTCAGCGGGCCTTTCGCCGTGATGGCCAAAGTCGACGGCGTCGCGCTGGGTCCGAAGGTGGTGAAGGACATGTCGCTCGGCGGCGACCGCGAAGCCCTGACCGAACGGCTGGGCCGCGAGCTGGCGTTGATCCACGCCGTCCGGCCGCTGCCGGATGCCCCGCGGCCTGACCTGGCTTTCCTCGGGACGCCTTCCGTCAACCCCGCGCTGGACGAGATCGCGCAGATGCGCGCGACGCTCGACGGCATGCAGGCATGCCGCCCGGCGCTGGAATGGGCCATGAGATGGGCGGAGCGCCATATCCCACCGCCTCGCCGGATCACGCTTTGCCACCGCGATTATCGCACTGGCAATTACATGATCGACGCAAATGGCCTGACAGCGATCCTCGACTGGGAGTTCGCCGGCTGGGGCGACCCGGCCTGCGACATCGGCTGGTTCTGCGCCCGGTGCTGGCGCTTCGGGCGCGCCGACCTTGAAGCCGGGGGCATCGGCACGCGCGAGGCGTTCCTCAGAGGATATGCGGCGCAGGGCGGCGGCCCCGTCAGCAGCGAGGCGATGTTCTTCTGGGAGGTGATGGCGCATGCCCGCTGGGCTGTGATCGCCCTGCAGCAAGGGCTGCGGCATGCATCCGGACGAGAGTTCTCATTGGAGCACGCGCTGACCGGCCGCATCTGCGCCGAACTCGAGCATGCTGCCGTTGCGCTGACGGAGCCGGCCGCATGGAGGCGGGGATGAAGCCTGAGACGACCGGCGCGGACCTTCTGCAGGCAGTGGATGAGACATTGTCCCGCGAAATCGCGCCGCAGCTTTCCGGCGAGGCGCGCTTCAAGACGCTGATGGCGGCAAGCGCAGTCCGCATGGTAATCAGGGAGATCGCCTTGGCCGGGGAACTCAGGGCGAGCGCCGAGGCTCTGGCGCGCGGCGCGCCTTTAAGCGACCTGCCGGGCCTCATCAGGTCCGGCGCGTTCGATGCCGATGCGGAATTCCATGCAAGGCTGCTGGAGCATGCGCGCATCCGCTCGGCCCTGGTGCGGCCGCCCGAAGCCAAGGGGCCATGAGCGCTCCGGACCAGCTGTTCAGGGGCCGCCGGCGTCCCTCGACACCACCAGCCTGACCGCGACCGGCAGCAGGAAGCCCACCGCCATGAAGCGCACAAGGTGGTGCGCGCCGACATAGAGCGGATCAAAGCCAAGCGCGACAGCCAGCAGCGCCATGGCTTCGAGGCCGCCCGGGGCGAAGGCCACGAAGGCGGCGCCGTAACTGACCTGGGCGAGGCTGGCGGCGGGCCAGGCGAACAAGGCCGCCACCGCCACCGACACGATGAACGCACCCATGGCCAGCGGCATGAGCCTGACCAACGCCATGCCGCGGTCAAGCGCGCCAAGGCGCGAGCCGATCATGCCGCCCAGGATGATGAACGCCACGATGGCGAGCGGCGCGGCGAGCGTGCCCTCGATCAGGCCGGAAGCATGGAGCGCGGCGCTCGCCAGCGTCGAGCCCAGGACGAAGGGGGCGATGACGCCCAGCCTGCGCAAAAGCGCGCCGACGATGAAGCCGGCGACGATGAGGACCGCGCTGTCGGGCCAGGACGGAGGCGCAGGTCTTGGCAGGGGCCCGACGGCGCCCGACCCGAACAGCGCCAGAACGCTTGGAATGGCGGCCACCAGCACGAACAGCCGGAAAAACTGGATGATCGAGACCCGGGGCAGGCCGTCGGTCGCCTCCCGCGCGATGACCATCACGGCGGAGAGCGCGCCGGGCGCCGACGCCAGCAGCGCATCGAGGCGCGACCAGCGGCCGACCCTGACGAGGAACGTGCCAGTGACCAGCACCGTCATCACGATCGAGCACAGCAGCAGGACGATGCTCCCCGGATAGCGTAGGGCGGCGGCGATGGCCTCCGGCGTGGCCGCTGCGCCGATCAGCGCCCCCGACAAGACCATTCCCGCATCGACAAGTCCGTTGGATGGCCCTTTCCAGGGCCTGGCCCACGCAATGAGGGCGACCAGCAGCATCGCCCCGGTCAGCCAGCCTGCGGGAACGCCAAGCGAATGGAGAGCCAGCCCGCCGCAGCCCGCCGCAGCCAGCAGGGCGGCATCCGCGGCGAGGAGCGGCATCCTCGCCGGAAGCAATCGGGACAGCGCTAGGAACATCATCAATCCTTGCAGGCCGGCGACGATGCCACGCCTGAAGACGTCAGACCAGAAGGCTGAGCAGTTCGCCTGCAAGCGGCTTGCGCATGACCAGCACATCGGTGAATTCGCGCATGGCGAAGGCGATCTCGGCCATTGGAAGGCCCGAGATGACGATGACTTTGGGCCGTCCGCTCATCGAGACGACGCGCCTGACGACTTCCGTGCCCCGTTCGCCCGGCAGGCAGATGTCGACCAGCACGATGTCGGAGGGCTTGACATCGGCGCCGTCGCCGAACGCTTCGCCGTCAGGATAGAGCCTGACCTTTCGGCCAACCGACAGGCATAGCTCCGACAGCGCGTCACGCACGCCGTGGTCGTCCTCAACGATATGGACCGTCATCTGCGCCTATGCCCACATGCTCTACAAGTCGTCAGGACATGTTGCTCAAACGCAGGTGATTTGGACAGCATGCGATCGGGGAACGGACCACGCATATCGTTTTGCGGAAAACGGTGCGCAAATGGCATCCTCTCAGTTTTCGCAGGCCAACGGCATCCCCACAAATACGTATGCGGCAGCGAAACCGGACCGCTGCCCTGCCCTTCAGAGCCGGACAGCTTCGCGGTAGACCAGACGGACGAGCTCGGCCGTGTTGCGGGCCTTCAGCTTCTCCATGATGCGGGCGCGGTGCACCTCAATGGTGCGGGGGCTGATCCCCAGCAGCCGCCCGGCCTCCTTGTTCGATGCGCCGGCGACGATATGCTCAAGCACATCGACTTCGCGCACCGTCAACGTCTCGTGCCCTGTGAAGGCTGGCAGACGCCCGTGGATCGTCACCGCGCCGCCGCGCGGCACCTGTTCGAGGGCCTCGCGGACTTTCCGGATCACCACCGGGCCATCGAACGGCTTCTCGATGAAATCAAAGGCCCCATGCTTCATGGCGTAGACAGCCATGGGCACGTCGCTCTGGCCTGAAATCATCACCACAGGCGCATGATAGGCAGAGCCTCCAATCGCGTCGAGGATGTCGAGGCCCGAACGGCCCGGCATATGCACATCCATCAGCACGCAACCCGGCTTGAGAATCCGGGCGTCGACCACGAAAGCGTCTCCGTGCTCGTAGGTCTTGACCTTGAGCCCTTCCATCTCAAGCAGGATCGACAGCGCATCCCTGACTGCGGCATCGTCATCGACAATCACCACATCCAGGTCAAACCCGTGAAAAGACTGGTTCACAAGATCCCCCTCTATGTTTTATCCGCTCCTGCTGCGGCCGCCATCGGAATGGCGGCAACGCTGTCGCGGTTGGCGGCAATGACGTCTGCCGCGACGGGAAGCCGGACCGTGAAGCGAGCTCCATGTCCTGATCCACCTGGGTCTACGAGCAATTCACCCAGATGGTTCTGGGTGATGGCCCGTGAAATCGTCAATCCTATGCCCATGCCTGTTCCGGCGCCCGATTCGCTGCGGAACGCGCTGAACAATGTCCGCATGCGGTCGGGGGGAATGCCTGGCCCGTTGTCGCCCACGCTGAAGCACGCCACGCCCGGCTCGAACCATGTCCTGACGGTAACGGATGGGCGGTCCTCGCCCTCGCAGGCCTCGATGGCGTTGCGCGTGAGATTGAGGACGATCTGCTGGATCTGGACTGGATCGATCAGCACGTCAGGCAGGTTTTCGGGGCCGTGACGGTCGAGATGGACCGTGCGGTGACGCCCCAGCATCGCCAGCTCGAGGGCCTCATCGACGACAAGGTTGAGGTTGGCGCGCTTGCGCTCCGGAGCCCGTTTCTCCACCAGCTGGCGGACGCGCTGGATGATCGAGCCCGCCCTGCGCGCCTCACGCGTCGCCTTGCCCAGAAGCTCGACCGCACGCTGTTCGGCGGTGGCTTGGGCGGCCTGCAGGCGCTCCACCTCGCGTTCGAGCGCCTGAAGATAAAGCATGATCGCTGTGAGCGGCTGATTGAGCTCATGCGCGAGCGCTGACCCCATTTCGTCCAACGCCGAAACCCGCGTCACGCGGATCAGGTCCGCCTGCGCCGAGGCCAGGCGCCTTTCGGTCTCGCGGCGAGCCGTCAGGTCGCGGATCATGCCGATGAACTGGCGGCCATTGGGCGTCTGCGCCTCGCCCACCGAAAGGTCGATGGGGAAGATGGAGCCGTCCTTGCGCCGGGCTTCGACCTCGCGTCCCACGCCGATGACGCGGCGCTCGCCGGTGGAGCGGTAACGGTTCACATAAAGATCGTGGTTGTCGTGATGCTGCTGCGGCATCAGCATCCGCACGTTCTCGCCGATCACCTCAGCGGCCGCATACCGGAACAATTGTTCGCACGCCTTGTTGAATACAAGGACGCGGCCATCCTCGTCCATGACGATGATGCCATCCGGCGCGATCTCGAGAACTCGCTCGAGGCGCGCCTCGGACAGGGTTGGCCTGCGAACGGCCTGCATTTCGATGACCCACGGTGAATTTCAAAACATTAGACCGTTTGAATTGTCACAGATACGGGAGGAAAAGCAAGTCTGACCAGTCTGGCTTCGGTTCTTGCCACGGATCAGTGGACAACCGCCTGAATTTCAAATGCTAGATCAAGGCGAACATTGCCTGCAAGCGCCTCACCGCTTCGGCCAGATCCTCATGATTTCGCGCAAAGCACAGGCGAAGGCCTGCGTCGCCGCCCTTGCCGAACGCGGCGCCGGGAGCGAGGCCGACATTGGCCTCATCGACCAACCTAATCGCGAACCGCCGCGAATCGGTGACGCCCTCGACATTGAAGAAATAGTAGAACGCACCAACCGGCGCCGGCGCGGAGACAAGGCCGGTCGCCTTGAGCCCGTTCACGACGATGTCGCGGCCCTGACGCGCCCGCTCGATCTGATGGTCCACGAAAGCGTCGCCTTGATCGAGCGCCGCGATCGCGGCTCTCTGCACGAAGACCGGCGAGCCGGAGGTCGAATACTGGATCAGGTTCTCGATGATTTGGCCGAACTGCGGCGGCGCTTCCAGCCAGCCGATCCGCCAGCCGGTCATGGCCCAATTCTTGGAGAAGGTCTGCACGAAGACGATCTTGTCGCTTTCGTCCATCAGGTCGCGGAAGGAGGGGGCATGGCGTGCGCCGTCATAGACGAAGCGCCCGTAGATCTCGTCGGCGACGATCCAAAGGCCATGCTGGCGTGCGAGGTCGAGGATGGCGGCAAGCTCTTCCCTGGTCGCGGTCCAGCCGGTCGGGTTGGCGGGAGAGTTGATCGCCAGCGCCCGCGTCCTCGGCGTCACCGCTGCAGCCAGGCGGCCGACATCCAGCGTGACGCCGTTAGCTCCGAACGTCATCGGCACATCGACGGCCTTTGCGCCGCCGACGCCGATCGCAGCGCCGAAATTGGGCCATGCCGGAGTCGGGATGAGGATCTCGTCGCCGGGGCCGGCGATCATCCTCACAGCGATCTGCACGGCCTGCATGCCCGAGGCGGTGACGAAGAACCTGTCCGCCGAAAACGAGCCACCGAAAAGGCGCTCGTGATAGCGCGCCAGAGCTTCGCGCAGGTCCGGGATGCCGCGCTGCCAGGTGTAGAAGGTCTCGCCGGCCGCCAGCGAACGCGTGGCGGCGTCGATGATGAACGGCGGCGTCGAGAGATCGCCTTCGCCCACCCATAGCGGGATCAGTCCGGGCTTGAGGCGGCCATGGTTGACGACATCGACGATGCCGCTTGGCGGGGCGCTGCTGGCCTCCGCGCGCAAGTCGTCCACCGAAGGAAGCCGCGAAGGCCGGCTCTCACCGGGAAGTGCAGTGGTGCTCATGATGCCGTCGTCTTCATGGCGTCGCTCCATGCGGCTCGCCGTTTGCCCGCCTCGCGGCCGGGTGGCCGCAATGGCGGCTTACGGACTGCCGTCAGCTTGATCCATACGATGCCGATGACGTCCTTGGCCACGATTCCGGACCATGATTTATCAGCATGGTTGCATCACGCCGGCGCATGGATCGTCGATGACGGCTTCCGTGGCAGGATACGAAAAGAAGCCCGCAGCACGTGATGATGCGGGCGAGGGCGTTGCGCGGCAGCCCGGAGGCTGCACGGCGTCACTTGTTCAGTGCGTCACGGATCTGGGTGAGCAGCTTGACTTCGGCGGATGGCTCCGCCGGAGCGACCGCCACGCCCACTGGTGCCTTCTTCATCTTGTTCATGGCCTTGACGACCAGGAAAAGAACCCATGCGATGATGACGAAGTTGACCACGAACGTGATGAACGTGCCATAGCCTAGCATGGCGCCCGCTTTCTTGGCGTCGGCATAGCCAGTTCCGACAGGAACCTTCGCGCCGAGCGAAAGATAAAGGTTGGAGAAGTCGATGCCGCCTGTGATGGCTCCGATGATCGGCATGATGACGTCCGCAACCATCGACTCGACAATCTTGCCGAACGCGCCGCCAATGATCACGCCGATGGCGAGATCGACAACGTTGCCTTTCATGGCAAAATCTTTGAATTCCTGAAGCATTGCTAGACATCCCCTCGTGCGGATTGTTTCCACGCCCGTTGAACACTGCGATCAGCGCCGCTGGAAACGGTTAACTGAATCTTTAATCAAAAATAAGAGGCCCGGAACGTATTCATTGCAGAAATGATTCTGAGTGGCGAACGAACTTCAAGCATTCGGTCCCCGATCAAGATTTGGCTGCTGCATCATCTGCGTTTAAGGTCTCGTGCGGAGGTCCGGACATGTTCCCTGGCTGGTCGATTGTGCTTGCGGCGCTGCTCTACCTGTTCGTGCTGTTCGCCGTTGCGCATGCCGCGGACGGCGCCGGCCGCCGCATCATGCGCGGCCCTGCGCGCGCCACGATCTATTCGCTGGCGCTCGCCGTGTACTGCACGTCCTGGACGTTCTATGGCTCCGTGGGCTTCGCCAACCGGGCCGGGCTGGATTTCCTCGCCATCTACATCGGTCCGATCCTCGTCATCGGCCTTGGCCACAAGCTCGTCAGCAGGATCGTGCGGCTCGCAAAGGCCCAGAACATCACGTCGATCGCGGACTTCGTGGGCGCGCGCTATGGCAAGAGCGAGCGGGTCGCCGCGCTGGTGACCTTGATCGCCGTGCTCGCGGCGCTGCCATACGTGGCCCTCCAGCTCAAGGCCGTCTCGTCCTCGCTCGCGGTCTTCCTCGAGGTGTCGGACGGCACGATGATCCAGAACCAGCTGCCCGTCCTCGGCGATCTGGCGCTTCTCGTCGCGCTAGTGCTAGCCGCCTTCGCCGTCGCCTTCGGCACCCGCCACATCGACGCCACCGAGCATCAGGACGGGCTCGTGGTCGCGATCGCGCTGGAGTCCGTCGTCAAGCTCGTCGCGTTCATGATCGGGGGGCTGTTCGTCGTCTACTGGATGAATGACGGCCTCGGCGCCATCATCGCGCGCGCCGCGCAGCCGGCCTTCAGCGATCAGACGCCCATCTGGGAGAGGACTTCGGGAATCGGCACCTTCGTCACCCTCACGGTCCTGTCGGGTTTCGCGGCCCTCCTGCTGCCGCGCCAGTTTCACATGGCCATCGTCGAGAACCGCAACGAGCGGGACGTCAGGCGCGCGGCGTGGATGTTCCCGCTGTATCTCATCCTGATCAACCTGTTCGTCCTGCCGATCGCGATCTCGGGGGAGACGCTGCTCACGATCAATCCTGGCGAGAGGGACATGACCGTGCTGCTGCTCCCGCTGAGCCAGGGCGCCGGCCTGATCGCGCTGATCGTGTTCATCGGCGGGCTCAGCGCTGCGACGGCGATGGTGATCGTCGCCAGCGTCGCGCTGGCGATCATGATCTCGAACCATCTGGTGATGCCGCTGATCGTTCGCGGGCGAAGCCTCATCCTCACGTGGCAACACTCCCAAGGCAGCGTGCCGTCCCTTGAGACAGGCGGCGGGGATCTCGGCTCGCTGGTGATCACGATCCGCCGCGTCGCCATCGTGATGATCGTGCTGCTGGGCTATGTCTATTACCGCGCCGCCGGGGACGCTGCCCTGGCCACGATCGGCCTGCTCTCCTTCGCCGCGACGGCGCAGATCGGCCCGGTGTTCTTTGCGGGGCTGATGTGGCGGCGCGGCACGGCGCCGGGCGCGTCGGCCGGGCTTGCGGTCGGCTTGCTCGCTTGGATCTACACCCTGCTGCTGCCGAACGTGCTGGGCGGCGACCCGCAATGGATGCCGCTGATCCAGTCCGGGCCTTTCGGCATCGAAGCGCTGCGGCCGACAGCGCTGTTCGGCACGGAGATGCCGCAGCTGACGCATGGCGTGGTCTGGAGCCTGATCCTCAACACGCTCGCCTTCGTCGGCGTCTCGCTGATGCGCCCTGCAAACGCAATCGAACGGCTTCAGGCGGCCAGCTTCGTCAGCACGGCGGGGCCCGGCATGGCGCAGAACCTGCGTCTCTGGCGTTCGTCCGTCACCATGGACGAATTGCAGGGCACCATTGCGCGCTATCTCGGCGCGGACCGGACAAGGGCCGCATTCGCAGGGTTCCGGCATAACGAGACCGGCCCGCGCAACGGCCCCGAGGAAGCGGACATCCACGCCATCCGATTCGGCGAGCACCTGCTTGCCTCCGCCATCGGGGCGGCGTCGTCGCGCCTGGTGCTGTCGGTGCTGCTCAAGCGCCGCAACCTCTCAAGCGAGACCGCCTTCAAGCTGCTAGACGACGCATCCGCGGCGCTCCAGCACAACCGCGACCTGCTGCAGCATGCGCTTGACCATGCAGGCCAGGGCATCACCGTGGTCGACAAGGACCTTCGGGTGCTTTGCTGGAACGAGGCCTTCATCCAGCTGTACGACCTGCCGCCGGCGATGCTGCGGGTGGGCACGGGGCTGGACGACATCGTGCGCTTCAACGCCGAGCGCGGCTCATACGGCGAAGGTCCGGTCGACGATCTGGTGTCCTCCAGGCTGGAGAGCTTCATCAATGACCGAGAGCCGGTGCGCCTGAGGCTCTACCCCTCCGAGCGTGTGATCGAGGTGCGCTCGAATCTTCTGCCGGACGGGGGCTTCGTCGTGACCTACACCGACGTCTCGGAGGCCGTCGCCGTCGAGGAGGCGCTGGAGGACAGGGTCCGCGAGCGCACCGAGGAGATCACCCGCGTCAACACCGCGCTGCAATCCGCCAAGCAGGAGGCGGAGAACGCCAACCTCTCCAAGACGCGGTTCCTGGCCGCCGCCAGCCATGACGTCCTTCAGCCGCTCAACGCCGCACGGCTTTATGCCCACTCGCTGACCGAGCGCGACAGGCAGTCGGGACGTCCCGAGCTTGCCGAGAACGTCGAGGCGTCGCTCGACGCCGTGGAGGAGATCCTCACGGCGCTTCTCGAGATCTCGCGGCTTGACGCAGGGGCTATGAAGCCCGAGCTGACCACCTTCCGGCTCGACGAGCTGCTCAAGCAGATGCAGCATGACTTCGAACCCATGGCGCGGGAGAAGCAGCTCACGCTCAAATTCTTCGCGACCAAGGCCACGATCCGGTCCGACCGGCGGCTGCTCCGGCGCATCCTGCAGAACCTCGTCTCGAACGCCGTTAAGTACACGCCATCCGGGAAGATCCTGGTCGGATGCCGCCGCCGCGGCCAGAACCTGGCCATCCAGGTCATCGACACCGGCCTCGGCATCCCCGCCGCCAAGCAGAAGCTCGTGTTCCGGGAGTTCGAGCGGCTCGACCAGGGCGCGAAGGTCGCGCGGGGCCTGGGCCTGGGCCTGTCAATCGTCGAGCGCATCGCCCACACGCTCGGCCACAAGCTGACGCTGCGGTCAGCCTCCGGGCGCGGCTCCACCTTCGAGGTCCTGGCGCCACGGGCCGCGGCCGTGCCCGCGCAAGCCACGCCGCTCGAGCGCGCGGCCAGCGCCTATGCGCCGCTGCAAGGCATGTTGGTGGCCGCGCTCGACAACGAACCGTCGATCCAGCAGGGCATGCGCCTTGTGCTCGAAGGATGGGGGTGCACCGTCGTGACCGCGCACGATGCGCATGACGCCATCATGAAGCTGGGCCCCCGCATCACGCAGCTTGACGCGATCATCGCCGACTTTCACCTGGACGACGGCGATGGCATCGCCGCCGCCGGGCAGCTGCGCGACGCCTGCGGAGCCAGCATTCCGGCCACGCTGCTGACGGCGGACCGCTCCCCGGACGTCCGCGCGCGCGCCGATGCGGCCGGCATGCAGATGCTCAACAAACCTCTGAAGCCGGCGGCCCTGCGCTCGCTGCTGTCGCAATGGCGGATGACGCGCCGCGCCGCAGAGTGACGCTCAAGGCGCGATGGCGGATGACGCGCCGCGCGGCGGAGTGGTGCCCATGCGGCGACGGAAACGCGGGCGCGGCTGACCGAGGCGGCCGCTCCTCTGCTCATCCCGCGCGCTTCATGGCGACCTCGGCATCGAGGAAAGCCTGCACTTCCGCTGAAGGCGGCGGGCTGACGGCGCCCGCGCCCATTTCGTCCATCATCGTCTGCGTCGGCACGAAGCTCTTGACCTTTCGGTCATACAGCCCGGCCCTGACCATCGCGACGGCATTGGTCACGTCCTGTCCGCGCACGCCTTTCGAGACCAGGCGATGCTCGATGACCAGCCAGGTGTCCGCCCAGCACAGCACGCGGGTCTCCAGCTTGAACGGCGCGAACGGCTTGAGCTCACGTCGGAAGCGGATCTTTCCCGCCGACACGACCGGGGTCCAGCCATGCTTCAGCCAGGCCCGCCATAATCCCATGCGCAGCATCAGGTCTGTGCGCCCCAGGTCCATCAGGGTCCAGTAACGCCCGTTGTTCATGTGCAGCGATGTGTCGAGATCATGTGGCCAGACGCGGAAGCCCATGCGCGAGACGTCGAACGGAGCCGCCAGGGCGCCGCGGAAACGGGCGCTGGCGACCAGCCAGATCAATCGCAGCCAGAGGTTCACGCGGCCTTCTTCGCCTGGGCGTAGTAGCTGCCGCCCGACTTCGCCATCTCGACGAGATGCTTGTTGGGCTTGAAGCGCGGCCCGTGCGCCTTGGCTAGCCTGGTGCACATCTCGACGAAGCGGGCATGGCCCATGCCTTCGATGTAGCTCAGCGTGCCGCCCGTGAACGGCGCGAAGCCGAAGCCCAGGATCGAGCCCACATCCGCCTCGCGCGGGTCGGTGACGACGCCCTCCTCGACCGTGCGGGCCGCCTCCAGCGCCTGGATCGCGAGAAGGCGGTTCTTGAGCACCTGCATGTCCACCTGCTCGGGCTTGAGATGCGTCGGCTGCAATGTGTGGAGTTCGGGCCACAAGCGCTTGGGGCCGGCCTCTGGATAGTCGTAGAAGCCCTTCTTCGCCTTGCGCCCGGTGCGGCCGAGCTTCTCCACCATCTCGATCAGCATCGCCTTCTGGCGCTGGTCGATGGATTTCGGCCCAAGCTGGACTTCGGTCGCCTTCATGATCTTGAGGCCGAGGTCGAGCGCGATCTCGTCATTGAGCGAAAGCGGGCCGACCGGCATCCCGGCCTGCCTTCCAGCCGCCTCGATCATGGCGGGCGGCACGCCTTCAAGCAGCATCTCGTAGCCTTCAGCGATGTAGCCGAGCACGCAGCGGTTGGCGAAGAAACCGCGCGCGTCGTTGACCACGATCGGCGTCTTCTTGATGGCCCGGACATAGTCGATGGCCATCGCCAGCGCGGCGTCACCTGTCTTCTTGCCCATGATGATCTCGACCAGCAGCATCTTTTCGACCGGAGAGAAGAAGTGGATGCCGATGAACTTGTCGGCGGCCTTCGATGATTTGGCGAGGCCGGTGATGGGCAGCGTCGAGGTGTTCGACGCGAAGATCGTGCCCGGCTTGATGTTGCCCTCGATCTTGCGGATCACCTCGTCCTTGACCTTCGGGTCCTCGAACACCGCCTCGATGATCAGGTCGCATGCCTTCAGCGCGCTGAAATCGGCGGTCGGCGTGATGCGTTCGAGCAGCGCGTCCCGGTCGGCGGTCTTGGCCCGGCCCTTCATGATCTGGTCTGACATCAGCTTGTGCGAATAGGCCTTGCCCTTGTCAGCGGCTTCCTGATCGCGGTCCACAAGAATGACATTCATGCCCGCATTGGCAGTCACATAGGCAACACCTGCGCCCATGAACCCGGCACCGACCACACCAACAGTCTTGATCGAGGTGGCTGGCTCGGCTTTCGGACGACGCGCGCCCTTGTTCAGATCCTGCATTGACATGAACAGCGTGCGGATCATCATCGCTGCTTCGGTGGAGCGCAGGATCTTCGCGAAGTAGCGGCTCTCGATGCGCAGGCCCAGGTCCATCGAGACCTGGAGGCCCTCGTAGACGGCGGACAGGATCGCCTGGGCGGCCGGGTAATTGCCTTGCGTCTCGCGGCGGTAGATCGCGTTGGCGGGCGGCCAGATCTGCATGCCGGCGGGCGAATGCACCTTGTTCGAGGGCAGCTTGAAGCCCTTCTCGTCCCAAGGCGCGACGGCCGAGCCGCCTGCCTTGATCCACTCTTTCGCAGACTCGACGATCGCGTCCCTGGCGACGACCTGATGGACAAGGCCCATGTTGCGGGCAGGAAGCGGCTTGATCTGCTCGCCCTTGAACAGCATCTGCAGCGCATCGCCGGTCTGCATCAGGCGCGCCACGCGCTGCGTGCCGCCCGCGCCGGGGAACAGGCCGACCTTGACCTCCGGCAATCCGACGCGGGTCTTCGGATCATCCGAGACCACGCGGTGATGGCAGGCGAGCACGAGTTCGAACGCGCCGCCAAGGCAGACGCCGTTGACCGCCGCCGCGAACGGCTTGCCGCAGGTCTCGAGCTCGCGGAACAGCAAGGACAGCTTGCGGCTCTCCTCGAAGAAGTAGCTCATCGCCGCCTCCTCGCCCTTGGACTTGGCGAGCCTTGCGTATTCGACGCCAAGGCCCTGCAGCATGGTGAGGTCGGCGCCGCCCGAGAACTGATCCTTGCCGGAGGTGATGACGCAGCCCTTCACGGCCTCATCGGACACGACCTTGTCGATGATGGCCTTGAGGTCCGCCATGACCTCGGGGGTGATCACGTTCATGGAGCGGTCCGGCATGTCCCAGGTGGCGAGGGCGATGCCGTCGGAATCGGTCTCGAAGCGGAAATTGGTGAGTTTCATGGTGCTGGCTCCGCTCTCAAACGCGTTCGATGATGGTCGCGACGCCCATGCCGGCGGCGACGCACAGCGTGATCAGCGCGGTCTGCTTGCCGGTGCGCTCGAGCTCGTCGAGCACCGTGCCGAGGATCATCGCGCCGGTCGCGCCGAGCGGATGGCCCATGGCGATGGCGCCGCCGTTGACGTTGAGCCGCTCGGGATCGAGGTCAAAGGCCTGCTGGTAGCGCAGCACGACGGACGCGAAGGCCTCGTTCAGCTCGAAAAGGTCGATGTCCTTCAGGCTCATCCTGGCCTTCCTGAGCACCAGTTCGGTCACATCTACCGGGCCGGTGAGCATCAGCGCCAGGTCCGAGCCGATGGTCGCATAGGCCTTGATCCGCGCGCGCGGAGCCTTGCCCATCGCCTTGCCCGCCTTCTTGGATCCGACGAGCACGGCGGCCGCGCCATCGACGATGCCGGAGGAGTTCCCGGCATGGTGGACGTGGTTGACGAACTCGACATCCGGATGCGCGTAGGTCGCGACGGCGTCGAAGCCGCCCTGTTCGCCCATCATGGCGAAGGCGGGCTTCAGCGCGGCCAGCCCCTGCATGTCCGTGCCGGGCCGGATGGTCTCGTCGCGGCTGAGGATCGTGAGGCCGTTGACGTCCCTCACCGGAATGACGGAGCCGTCGAAATGGCCCTTCTCCCAGGCTGCGTGCGCGCGCTTGTGCGATTGGACCGAGTAGGCGTCCACGTCGTCGCGGGAGAAGCCGAACTTCGTGGCGATGAGGTCAGCGGCCACGCCCTGCGGCACGAAATAAGTGTCGATGGCGACGGACGGGTCGACCGCGATGCCGAAGCCCGACGCGCCCATGCCGATGCGGCTCATGCTCTCGACCCCGCCGCCGATGGCGAGCTCCTTGTTGCCGCTCATCACCTGCGCGGCGGCGAGGTTCACGGCGTCGAGGCCGGAGGCGCAAAAGCGATTGATCTGCACGCCCGGCACGGTCTTGCCATAGCCCGCCTTCAGCGCCACGGTGCGGGCGATGTCCGCGCCAGCCTCGCCGACGGGATCGACGCAGCCGAAGACCACATCCTCGACCAGCCCGACATCGAGATTGCTGCGCGCCTGGATGGCGCGCAGGGTCTGCGCGCCCAATTCGATGGCGGTGACCTCATGCAGGGAGCCGTCGGCCTTGCCCTTGCCGCGCGGCGTCCGCACGTGATCGTAGATGTAAGCTTCAGCCATAACAACGGCTCCTGAGCAGTAGTCTTGAACTTGATGAGATAAGCCACTCTTTATCGCCGACGGCACGAAACCAAAGTGGTTTGAGAATCCCTCGTCGACAGCATCGCAAGTCGTCTATTTTCGGTAACAACGAAAGTGATGAAATCAGTCCATTTTTCACCTTCGCCTTCACATCGCAACTCGCTGTGCCACGCTTGTGGCTGAAGTCCACGTGTTATGCGTGCCAATGAGCAGGTGCTCTCATAGAACACGATCCGTCGAGCGCTGATTTCTGTTGGTGCTCGATCACCTGCATCATCGGGCTTCTGGCAAATGGCGAGCGATGCACCCCAAACGCCCAATAACTCCCGCGGAAACTCAGCGGTTTGTCCCTGAGCGACATTCTGCGATAAAATGAACTGCGCGCCAATCGCGAAGCATAACACTGCCCGCTTGATGTCCATCAAAACTGCTCCGCCGTGAACGCCATCGTCGTGTCGGCTCCGGTCTGGATGCGGGCGACGTGGGCGGCGGCCTCGGGCAGGGAGCGCTCCATGTAGAAGCGCGCCGTCACCAGCTTGGCGTTCATGCCGTCTGTCGCGCCGTTTGCGCCGGCCTTCAATTTATCCAGCGCCACGCGCGCCATCTTAGCGTGCATGTAGCCAAGCGCGACAAGCCCGAAAAGGTGCATGTAGTCATGCGCGCCGGCGCCGGCATTGTTCGGCTTGGCCATGGCGTTCTGCATAAACCACATGGTGGCGCTCTGGAGCTGCTGCAAGGCCGCGCCCAGCGGATCGACATATGGTTTCATGCTGTCGTCGGTCGCGTTGTCCTGGCAGAATGCGCCGACTTCGCCGAAGAAGGCCATGATGGCGCGGCCGCCGTCGCGGCCGAGCTTGCGGCCGACCAGGTCCATGGCCTGCACGCCGTTGGCGCCCTCGTAGATCATGGCGATGCGGGCGTCGCGCACGAACTGGCTCATGCCCCATTCCTCGACATAGCCGTGGCCGCCGAACATCTGCTGCGCCTTGACCGTATTGTCGAAGCCGACATCCGTGAGCACGCCCTTGATGACGGGCGTCATCAGGCCCATGTGGTCATCCGCCGCCTGCCGCTCGGCCGCATCGCTCGAGCGATGCGCCACGTCGGCCTTCAGCGCGGTCCAGAGCACGAGCGCGCGGGCCGCCTCGTTGAAGGCGCGGATCGACATCAGGTTGCGGCGGACGTCCGGGTGGACCATCAGCGTATCGGCGGGCTTGTCGGGCTCGGCGGCGCCTGTCAGGGAGCGGCCCTGGCGGCGGTCCTTGGCGTAGGCGACGGCGTTCTGGTAGGCGACCTCCGAACAGCCCAGGCCCTGGATTCCGACCGCAAGGCGCGCCTCGTTCATCATCACGAACATGGCGTTGAGGCCCTTGTTCTCGTGGCCCACGATCCAGCCGGTCGCGCCGTCATAGTTCATGACGCAGGTCGAATTGCCGTGGATGCCCATCTTGTGCTCGATCGAGCCGCACGACACCTGGTTGCGCGCGCCAACCGTGCCATCTGCATTGACCATGAACTTCGGCACGACGAAAAGCGTGATTCCCTTGGTGCCCATCGGCGCGCCCTCGATGCGGGCGAGGACCAGATGGATGATGTTCTCGGCCATGTCGTGCTCGCCGGACGATATGAAGATCTTCGTGCCCGTCAGCGCATAGGAGCCGTCGCCATTCGGCACGGCCTTGGTCTTGAGCAGGCCCAGATCGGTGCCGCAATGCGGCTCGGTCAGGTTCATCGTGCCGGTCCACTCGCCGGAGATCATCTTCGGGAGGTACAGCTGCTTCTGCTCCTGCGAGCAATGCTCGAGCATCGCCGCCACCGCGCCTTGCGTCAGGCCCGGATACATGCCCAGGGCCAGGTTGGACGACGACAGAAACTCCTGCATGACCGCATTCAGGGTCGAAGGCAGCCCCTGCCCGCCGAATTCCTCGGGAACCGGCAGGCCGAGCCAGCCACCTTCCTTGTAGGCTTCATAGGCCTCCTTGTAACCTTTCGGGGTCGTGACCGATCCATCGGGATGACGGGTGCAGCCTTCCTTGTCGCCGGACAGGTTGACGGGCTGGAAGACCTCTTCGCACAGCCTGGCGCCTTCGGACACGATGGCTTCGATCAGGTCGGGCGTCGCTTCGGCGAAACCTGGCAGGTTGTTGTACCGCTCGATCTGGAACACATCGTTCAACAGGAACATGACGTCCTGCACAGGGGCCTTGTAAACCGGCATCTTCCATCCTCCCAACGAACTCGCCGCACTTCAACGCCCGGTCTTTATGGTGGGATCATGACACCAGGAGACGGCGTGCGGCAACGTGATTGTTCACATGTAAACTATCTTGCCGGACTTGTGAAGTGCCATGAGCCGCAATCATCAGAAGGCTCCGCATGGAAACCAAACAAAAACCCCCGGCGCAGGGCGCGGGGGTTTCTTGGAGGCGAAAAAGCAAAGCTTATCGGGCGGCGGAAGACGTCAGCCAACCATCAGGACGTCGCGCTGGCTCTCGAGCTCCTCGATTGCGGCCTTGCATTCCTCAAGCTGGGTGCGCAGCAGCTTCAGCTGCTCCTCGACCTGCGGCAGCGACAATTTCAGGCCCGCGCGGGCCTCGGAGGCCTGGCCGACCATGGCCCTGATCTCGGTCAGCGTGAACCCCAGCCGCTTGCCCTTCAGGATCAATTCGAGGCGTCCACGGTCCTGCTCGGAGTAGAACCTGTTCATGCCTTCGCGGCGCGGCGAAAGCAGGCCACGCGCCTCGTAGAACCGGAGGGTCCTGAGCGTCACGTCGAAATCGCGCGCGATATCGCCGATCGTCGACCAATTTGTTTCTGCTGTCATCGTCGACACGGATTTGGTTAACCTCTCGGCACTGACTGATCGCTGGGCTGGGCGCATTGTCTCGCACTCTGGTTAGGGTTCATGATGACGCCCGCCAACAGCATGAGCATGGCGTCGACCAACTCGCCTCATAGCGGCTTTCGCCGTATCCTGAACGTTACGCAGTGAACGGTATACATCCGTAACGGTAATCTGGATCTCAGGAGTATAACATTTTTCGTAGCCGGCAACCTCGAAATGTCCGCTGCGTAACCGAAATTCAATACCCCTTAACGATGTGTTTACCATAACACGAAAAAAGTGGCGAGACCGGGTCCTTGCTCTGGTGCACATGTGATTCTTCTGTTCGGGACAGGAGGCCTGCGCACTTGGCCGTCCGGTGGGAAGTTGCCAAAATCGGGGCGCACCTTCCACTTCAAAGATCATGTTGCGCCCCGTGGCGAGTGACAGATGGCCACCAATCTGCCCTGGAGCGTCAAGGGAATCGACGCCGACACCCGCGAAGCGGCGCGCGATGCAGCGCGGCGCGCGGGCATGAGCGTCAGCGACTGGCTCGAACACGTCATCCGGGAAGAAGCGCGACGTGCGCCGCCTGAGCCTGCCACGCGCCAATCCTCGGTCTCGGACATTCAGTCGCGCCTACAGCGGCTCGACCTTGATGGTCTGGGCCAATCAGGCTCCCGCTCCGCCATGGAGCGTGGCAGCGCCGCCATGGAGCGCAGCGCCGCAACAAGGCCCGCAGCCAATCGCCGCGACGACCTCGACGCCCTTTTGAACCATGCCGCTCAGCTGGAGACCCGCACCCGCAGCACCGAAACGAAGACGACAAGCGCCATCGAATCGATCGTCGGCTGGATCGAAAAGGCTGAAAGCCGGATGGCGGCGGCTGAAAGGGCCGCAGCCGAGCGGCAGGAGCGCGCCACCAGCGTCATCGCAGATGCGATCAAAACCGTGAGTTCACGCGTCTCCGACGTCGAGCGCCGTGCCCGCGAGCCATTGCAGGCCCAGCCCGCACGGCAGCAAGGGGAGCGCGCAGCCCCGGCGGCGCGTCCCGGCATCCTCTCCCGCGAGACGCTGGCGAACGCCATTTCGGACATTCAGGTGCGGCAGCGCGAGCTGGACCGTGCATCGTCTCGGCATCAGCCTGCAATGGCCGGGCACGGGATGTTGCATCACGCCGCCCGTGACCACGAGGACCGCGAGGGCCAACGCGACCGCGAAGGGCTGGAGGAACGCCGCAGCGGCGAGCGCCGCGCCGACGTGACCCCGCTGATGAACAGCATCCGTGCCGACCTGGCGCAGCTCAGGGCCGAGATCGCCGGGCTGTCCGGCGTCCCGGCCTCGTCGAAGCTCGAGGACAGCATCCGCGAACTGGGCCAGCGCCTCGACCAGCGCCATGCGCAATCGCCGATGGATGAGCTCGCGCGCCCTCTGGCGCGCATCGAGGCCGAGCTCGGAAAGCTGCAGTCGCTCGATCCGACGGATCGGTTCGGCCGGATCGAGACGGAGATACAGCGCCTCGGAGGCCGCATCGAGGATCTCGCCAGCTCGAATCACGAACCAAGGCTGCTCGCAGCCGCAGTGCAGGAATTGACCGGGCTGAAGGACGCGCTGAGCCGCAACAGCGCAGCGCCCCGAATCGAGGATCTTTCCGGCCAGATCGCCGCGCTGGCGCAGGACATTTCGCGGGTCCGGGACGAAATGTCGCGCTCCAGCCCGACGGGCGACGTCGAGAACGCCATCGAGGACATGCGCGCCTCGCTGATGCGCGAAACGCGCGAAGCGAACGGCATCGGGCACGGCCTCCTGCAGCGCATCATGCACCAGCTCGATCTGGTCGCGACGACCGTGCAGACCGTGCCGCAGAGCGCGATGGGCGAAAGCGACAGGGCGCAACTGTCGCTCCTCTCGCAGAAGCTCGACCATCTGGCGCAGCGGACGCATCCTGAATCCGAGGAGCTGGCGCGCAGCATCGAGGCCCTCGCCGTCAAGCTCGACGACCTGTCGGACCGCGGCTCCGACGACCTTGCCCAGCGCGTCGAACGGCTATCGGCGCAGATCGACCATCTCGCGGCCCGCGGCCCGGCCGCGATCGAAAAGCAGATCGACATGCTCGCCGCCCGCATCGAGGCGCTGGCGAAGGCCCAGCAGCCGGTCGTGACGCCGCCAGCGCCGCCGCCGGTCGACCTGACGCCGATCGAGGACATGATCGGCAACCTCGCCAAGCGGCTGGAGGATGCGTCGCGTCCGGATTCCAGCTCCAGGAGCCTGCAGTCGCTGGAGAGCCAGATCGCGGCCCTCGCCCAGCGGCTCGACGCCAAGCCCGCCCCAAGCCCGGCCTCGGATGGGCTTGAGCACACCCTCCAGGATCTGATGCGGTATCTCGGCGGCTTGCGGGAGGAGACCACGACCGCGGTCGACCGCGCCGCGAGGGCCGCCGTCGCCGACGCCATCTCGCATGTCTCGAGGCCATCCTCCGACGGGAGCCTTTCGCAGCTGCGTGACGACCTCGCAGGCCTCAAGGACGTCCACGTCTCGATCGACAAGCGCACGCACAGCGCGCTCGGCGCCGTCAACGACACCCTCGAGCAGATCGTGCAGCGGCTCGCGCAGCTCGAAGACGACATCTCCCGCGAGCGGAGCCAGGAGACGGACATGTCGGCGCGGCTGCGCGTCATGTCCATGGCCGCTGCGGACGACAGGCCGGCGGCACGTGATGCGGACGCGCCGGCGACAGCCCCCTCGCGTCGCCGTGATGACGACATCGGCCACGATTTCGCTGCAAGGAGCGCCCCCCAAGCCACGCAGGCTGCCTCCGCTCCCGCGGCCGGCGACAGGCTCGCCGCTGCGCGCGAGGCGGCACGCCAGGTCAGGCCTTCGGAGAGCTCGGAGGCGTCGAGCGCCACGCTGCGCGCCGCGCGCCATCACGACGACGCCATCCTCGAACCTGAACCTGACCTGCCGCTCGAACCGGGCTCCGGCCGCCCCCATGGCCGTGCCGGCGCGAGCATGGGCACGGCGTCACACGGGGCGCTGAACCCGAACCTCATCGCCGCCGCGCGCCGGGCCGCGATGGCCGCCAGCGCCGAGACGCAGGCTCTGGAAGCGGACGGCAGGAAGTCCGGCAAGGGCAAGGCGGGCCGCACCTCGTTTCCCCTCAGCCTGCGGGAGACCCTCGAGAAGCGCCGCAAGCCCATCCTGCTCGGCCTCGCCGCAGTGGTCCTCGCCATCGGGGCCGGCCAGATCGCCTCGTCGTTGCTGACCGATGCGCCGACGCCTGCTCAGCTCCTTTCCAGCGCGGATCCCGACGCGGCGCGGAAAGCCAGCTCACCTGTCCCCGAGCAGCGCACACAGCCGGCGGCCGCGGAAGCCAGCCCGCCCGCGCAGCCTGTCACAACTGCGGCTCCTCCGGCCAAGGACCAGACGTCCATGAGCAGGCCCCAGGCGCAGGAGCCAGCGCATGCGGCCGCTCAGGTCACGGGCTCGGTCGCTCAGGTCACGGGCTCGGTCGCTCAGGTCACGGGCTCGGTCGCTGCGGCCCCCGTGGACGTCGCGGCGCTCTCCCCGGCCTCGGCTCCGCCGCCGGCCTCGAATGTTGGAAACGAACGTTTTTCGGCGCAGCCGGGCCGCGTCACCGACCTCGGCGACCTGCCTTCGACCATCGGCACCGCGGGCCTGCGGCGCGCCGCACTCGAGGGCGACGCCAACGCTGTCTACGAGCTCGCGGTCCGCGTCAGCGATGGCGCAGGATCGGCGCGCGACCCCAAGCTCGCCTTGCGGCTGTTCGAAAGGGCTGCGGCGGCGGGCTCGGCGCCGGCGCAGTTCCGGCTCGCCAACATCTTCGAGAAAGGCATCGGCGCGCCGCGCGACGCCAAGCTTGCGATGACCTGGTACAAGCGCGCGGCCGAGAAGGGCAACGCCAAGGCCATGCACAATCTAGCCGTGCTGATGGCCGAAGGCGCGGATGGGCGGCCCGATTACGCCGCAGCCGCCAACCTGTTCCGCCAGGCCGCCGAATACGGCGTCCGCGACAGCCAGTTCAACCTGGCGATCCTGCTCGGGCGCGGCCTTGGCCTCGAACAGGACATGACGCAATCCTACATCTGGTTCGCCGTAGCCGCCCGCCAGGGCGACAACGACGCCGCCAAGAAGCGTGACGAGGTCGGCGCCCGGCTGACCCCGGTCGATCTCGCGGCAGGACGCTCGGCCTCCCTCAGCTGGAAGGCGAAGACGGCCGACCCGGCCGCGAACGAGGTCAGCGCTCCTCCCGACGGATGGGATCCGCAGCCCAAGCCGGCGAAGTCGACCGCCAGGCAACGTGTGAGCTGATCGCGCCCATGTGATCCGGCAAGGCAGGCGCGGGCGGAGCAGCAGGGTATCATTCATGTTCCCGGGCCATTATGGCCGCGGTCATCCGATGCTTCCGTAAGGCTTTCGTCCTCCATGCAGACCTACCTGCCCATCGCGGAGATGCCGGTGAGCGTCCTGCTGCTCATCGCGATGAGCGCTGCGGTCGGCTTCATCTCGGGGCTGTTCGGCATCGGCGGCGGCTTCCTGATGACCCCGCTGCTGATCTTCCTTGGCGTGCCGCCCGCCGTCGCGGTGTCCACGGTGACCAGCCAGGTGGCCGCCTCCTCAATGACGGGCGCGCTCGGCAACTGGCAGCGCAAGCAGATTGACCTGAAGCTCGGCGCTTTCCTGGTCGCCGGAGGCCTCGTCGGGACCCTGCTCGGCGTGCTCGCCTTCAACGCGATCAGGCGGGCGGGTCAGCTCGAACTTGTCATCGCCCTCTCGTACCTCACGCTGTTCCTCATCATCGGCGGCATGATGCTGTTCGAAAGCCTCCGCTCGCTGATGAGGGCGCGGGCGGGAGGTCCGGTGCGCCTGAAGCGCGCCGGCCAGCACCCGGCATGGCTGAAGCTGCCGTTCCGTGTCCGGTTTCCCCGCTCCAGGCTCTATGCCAGCGTCATGCCGATCCTTGGTTTCGCCGCGTCCGTGGGCTTCATCGGCGCGGTCCTCGGCATCGGCGGAGGCTTCATCATGGTGCCCGCCCTGCTTTACCTGTTCCGTGTCCCGACAGCGATGGTGGTCGGCACCTCGCTGTTCCAGATCCTCGTGACGATGACGGCGGCGACGTTGTTCCACGCCATCACCAACCAATCGGTGGACATCGTCCTGGCGACCCTCCTGATCGTCGGCGGCGTGGTCGGAGCGCAGTTCGGAGGCCGCGCCGGCCGGAACCTGAAGGGCGAAAGCTTCCGCATCCTGCTGGCGCTGCTTTTGCTGGGCGTCGGCATCCGGTTCGCGTCCGATGTCGTCATCAGGCCGCAGGAGCGGTTCTCGATCACCATCCAGGGGCAGCGCTGATGAGCGCCGAGGCGAAGATCTGGCGACGCGCATGGCGGGCGATCCGGACCGGACTGGGCGGGCTGGCGCTTGCCTTCTGCGCGGCCTCTCCCTCATCGGGCGAAGGCCTGATCACGTCCCTGTCGACCCACCGCGTCCTGATCGGCTCCAACTACACCGGCGCGCAGATCGCCGTCTTCGGCTCGGTTGAGCCGGAAGGCCGGCGCGTGGCGCGCGCCGATCCGTTCGACATCATCGTCACCGTCACAGGGCCGAAGCTGCACCTGCTCGTGCGCGAGAAGGAGCGGATCGGCCCGTTCTGGCTGAACAAGGAGCAAAGGCGCTTCTGGGAGGCTCCAAGTTTCCTCGCGACCTTCACGACAAGGCCGTTCAGCGAGATGGGCACCGAGGACGACGCGGCGCGCCTGCAATGGGGCCTCAAGAGCAAGGTCACCGCGACAGGCACCGGGCTGGCGATCGACCCGGGGGAAAGCCGTTTCGTGGATGCGCTGATCCGGCTCAAGGGAGGCAACGAACTCTACCAGGAAGTGGAGCGGGGCGTGACCTTCCTGACGCCGACCATGTACCGCGCCAATATCGCCCTGCCGGCCACGGCCCCGACCGGAAACTACGATGTGGTCGTGGAGCTTTTGTCCGGGACCGTGCAACTGGCGCGGCAGCAGACCAGCTTCGAGGTTGTGCAGATCGGCTTCGAGCAGCAGGTCGCCTGGTTCGCCCGCACCTGGTCGATCGCGTACGGCATTCTCGCGGCGATGATGGCGATGTTCTTCGGCTGGCTGGCGACGGTCATCTTCCGCCGCGATTGACTAAAGCCCGTTCACGGCAGGGCGGCGCTTCGCAAGGCGGGCGAGATTGCTGTTGAGTTCCGGCGATTGCGCTTTATGTCAAAGCCCGCGCTTCTCCGGATTGGAACACCCATGTCAGCTTCAGCCTCGATCCCGAGAATTCCGCTCCTGCTCGGGCTCGGCGGCCTTGTCCCGTTCATCGCGCTCTCGCTCGCCCTCGCCTTCGGCATCATCATCCCCACGTTCGAGGATGGCGACAGCATGCGCGTGGCGCTGGTGGGATACGGCGTCGCCATCCTGTCCTTCCAGGGCGGCGTGCGCTGGGGATTGGCGATCAAGCAAAGCGAGGACGGCGGCTCGAAAGCGGATCGCGACTTCATCATCTCCGTCATTCCGCCATTGATCGGCTGGTTCGCCTGGTTCCAGTCCTCTCCAGCCGATCTCTGGTGGCTGGCCGCCGCCCATGTGCTGCTTGGCCTGCTCGATTACGGACTGGCCTGCCGCATCGTGGTTCCGGAATGGTACGGCAGGATGCGCCTTGCGCTGGCCGGAATCGCCGCCGCATGCCTGATGCTGGCGGCCCTGACGGCGACCTGATCAATCGCTCATGAGCAGGACGCGGCTGATGTTGTAGACGCGGCCCTCACCGAGCATCCAGACATCGGCGCCCTTGTCGAACAGCCGCTGGATCGCGGCATCCTGCACGTTCAGCCCGCCAGCGTAGGCGCCCATCGCCGGCATCACCAGGCGGGTTCCGTTGCTGACGAAGCAGCGGCGGCGCACGGCCCTGCCGCGCAGCCGGACCTTGGCGGCAGGGTGCAGATGGCCGGCGATCTCGGCGGTCCGGCATCCGTGCACAGGCTCGTGCCGCAGCGCGACCCCGGCCAACGCATGGTCATGCGCGGTATCGCCATCAAGCCCGCGTGCGGCGTCCGGATCGTGATTGCCGGTGAGCCACAACCATTCGCGGCCCGCCTGCATCGCCCTCAGCGCCGCCTTGTCGTCCTCGCCCAACCTGTCGGCGCCGAACCTGTCATGGAAGCTGTCGCCCATCGAGATGACGCGGCGCGGATTGAAGGCCGCGATCGCGAGCGCCACGGCCGCCAGCGTCGCACGGGTGTCGTAAGGCGGCAGGAACACGCCGCGCCGCGCATAGGAGGACGCTTTCTCCAGATGCAGGTCCGACATCAGCAAGGTGCGCTCGGACGGCACATACAGCGCGCCGCTGGCATGCGGCACGGCTTCCAGCGCCCCGATCCGGAGCGTGGCGGGCTCCGCCAGCCGTGTCGCCGCCATCTGGATCAAAGGCTATGCCTCATGTCATGGCTTCCTGCATCATCATCTGCTCCGCCTCCGCCAGAATCGCATCGGCTGATTCGCCATAGACCGCTTCGCGCCCGATCTCCAGCATCACCGAGATGCCGAGCGGCGAAACGCGCTCAAGGGCCTTGTGCACGATCCGGCCCCTGATTCGCGCCAGGCACTGGCCCAGCCTCTGGATGTCGAGCAGGCCGGTGGCCGCATCGGCCCGCGCAGCCCGCAGCAGGATGTGCTCGGGCTCGTGACGGCGAAGCACGTCGTAGACCAGGTCGGTCGACATCGTGACCTGGCGGCCGGACTTCTCCTCGCCAGGAAAGCGCCGCTCGATCAGCCCGGCAATGACGGCGCAATAGCGGAACGTGCGCTTCATCAAGGCGGACTCCTGCAGCCAGGCCTCAAGGTCATCGCCCAGCATGTCGGCATCGAACAACTGGTCGAGCGAAAGCAGCCCTCCCGCAATGGCGGCTGAAAGATCCGACAGGCCCCAGACCGAGAGGCCGTAATCGTTGCACACGAACCCCATGGGCCTGAGCCTGAGGCGCTCCATGCGGCGGGTCAGCAGCATGCCCAGCGTCTGATGCGCCAGCCGTCCCTCGAACGGGAAAGCGACCAGATAAAACCGCCCGGCTCGCGGAAATGTCTCCACCAGCATCTGGTCGCGCCGCGGCAGGACCGACTTGCGCTTCTGCAGTTTGAGCCAGTCGCTGACCTGTTCGGGCAGCTTCGGCCAGCGCGACGGCTCGGCCAGCATGCCGCGCACGCGCTCGGCGAGGTAGGTCGACAACGGAAACTTGCCGCCCGCATAGGAAGGGATCTTCGGGTCCGTGCCGGCCGGCGTGCGCGAGGCGACGACCTCGTTGCCGGAGATGCCCTCGAAGCGGAGCACCTCGCCCCCGAAGATGAAGGTGTCGCCGGCCAGCATCGTCTCGGCGAAGTACTCCTCGATTTCGCCGAGCACCCTGCCGCCGAACACCGGGCCGCCGGTCCTGGAGGCCCTCGCCCGCCCGATGCGGACCTTCATCATCGGCGATTCCACGATGGTGCCGACATTCATGCGGTACTGCTGTGCGACGCGCGCATGCGCCACGCGCCATTTGCCGTCCTTGCCGAGCTGGATCTTCGCGAAGCGCTCGTATGACTTCAGGGCGTATCCGCCCGTCGCCACGAAGTTGAGCGTCGCATCGAACGCCTCGCGGGTGAGGTCGGCATAGGGCGAGGCGCTGGCGACCTCGGCGAACGCGTCATCGGCGCTGATCGGCTCGGCGCAGGCGAGGCCCAGGAGATGCTGGGCGAGCACGTCCAGCGCGCCCGGCTTCATGTCCGGCGTATCCTGAGCCGCGGCCTCCACGGCCTCGAGCGCGGCATGGCATTCCATGATCTCGAACCGGTTCGAGGGCACCAGATAAGCCTTCGACGGCTCGTCCATCCGGTGATTGGCGCGGCCCACCCGCTGGATCAGGCGGCTGGCGCCTTTCGGCGCGCCGATGTTGATGACCAGATCGACATCGCCCCAGTCGATGCCGAGATCGAGCGTGGCCGTGCAGACCACGGCCTTCAGCTTGCCGGCCGTCATGGCCGCCTCGACCCTGCGGCGCTGGTGCACGTCCAGCGAGCCATGGTGAAGCGCGATGGCGAGATTGTCCTCGTTGGCGCGCCATAGCTCCTGGAACATGAATTCCGCCTGCATCCGCGTATTGACGAAGACGAGCGTGGTGCGGTGCGCCTGAATGGCGGCGTAGATTTCGGCCATGGCGTGCTGCGACGTGTGCCCCGCCAAGGGCAGCGCGGCGGCTGGCTGAAGGATGCTGAGGTTGGCTTTGGCGCCGCCCTCGACCGTGACGAGGTCCGCCATGAGGCCGTACGGATCCCCGCTCGCCAGATACCGCCTGAGCTGGTCAGGCTCGCGCACCGTGGCGGACAGGCCCACGGCCGTCGCCTCGCCCGCCAGCTTCCTGACGCGGGCGAGCCCGAGCGACAGCAGGTCGCCCCGCTTGGATGTGACCAGCGAATGGATTTCGTCGAGCACGATCCGCTTCAATCCGCCGAAGAACTCCCGCGCGTCCTTGTGCGCGATCATGAGCGCCAGTTGCTCGGGCGTGGTGAGAAGGATGTCGGGCGGCTTCTCGAACTGCCTTGTGCGCTTGGCGGCCGACGTGTCCCCGGTGCGCGTCTGCAGGCTCACGGCCAGGCCCATCTCGCAGACCGGACGCTCGAGATTGCGGGCGATGTCGACCGCCAACGCCTTCAGCGGCGAGATGTAGAGCGTGTGCAATCGAGGCTTGCGCGGCGCCGGCTCACCCTCGCCATCCGCAGCAAGCTCGATCAGCGTGGGCAGGAAGCCAGCCAGCGTCTTGCCCGCGCCAGTCGGCGCGATGAGCAAAGTGGAGCGGCCGGAACGCGCATGGGCGATCAGGTCGAGCTGATGCTGGCGCGGAGCCCAGCCGCGCGAGGCGAACCACCGGGCGAAAGCCGGAGGCAGCAAGGGCGAAGCGGCGTCCATCAAGGCCGGGTCAGCACCATGACATAGCCCGGCACGTCAAGGCCCCGGTCCTGCCGGGTCGATGCGGCGGCGAAGCTCGCGACATCGAGGCCGGAGACGTCCGACACCGTCCGCAGATACTCCTCCGAATGGGCATAGCGCGCATCCACGCCAAGCGCGAAGCCATGGCCCCTGTGCGCCTGGACGGTGAAGGCGAACAGCCCGCCCGGCCGCAGCACCCTGGCCACCGCGCGCATCAGCGGGAACAGGTCGCCGAGATAGACCACGACGTCGGCAGCGGCGACCAAATCCGCAGCCCTCTCACCCTCGCTGTCCAGAAAATCAATGATGTTGCCGACATGGACGCCGGCATAGACGCCCGTCCGCTCCGCCGCGGCGGCCATCGCGGGAGACAGATCGACGCCGACGAGCACATCCGCCATGCCGGCCAATTCGCGGCCCATGAGGCCAGTGCCGCAGCCCAGATCGATGGCGCGCATGAATCCCGGCGCGATCCTGAGCGCCTCACATGCAGCGAGGATGGCGGATTTCAGCAGGGCCGGGCCGCGATAGCCGAGCGCGCCTGTCAGATGAGCCTCGAAGCCTTCGGCATAATGATCGAACAAGGCCCGCACATAACCGTCGCTGATGGCGTCGTCGTCGGGCAGCGCGCCGAGTTTCGCCAGATCGATGCGCGCGCCGAGTTCGTCGTCCGGATCGAGGGCAAGTCCTGCGCCGAGCGCCGCGACCGCCTCGTCCTTCCTGCCCATCGCTGCCTGCGCACGGCCCAACATGATGTGCGCCGGCGCGAAACCTGGCGCGAGTTCGAGCGTTTGTCCTGCAAGATCGATGGCGGCCTGCCAGTCTGCGTCCAGGAAAGCTGCCGTTGCGTAGGCGAACCTGCGGTCGGCGATCGCGTCTCCTGTGGTGCGATGAACAGCTTTGAGGGCCATGGGACAGCTTCTCCCGGCTGCGGAACAGTTTATGTTTGACGGCAAGGATACACGATTCATGCGACCGCACGAGCTTCTCACGCCGACGCCGGCCGGGCTGTATTGCCCTTCCGCCGATGTCTACATCGATCCGGTGCGGCTAGTGGCGCGCGCGCTCATCACTCACGGCCATGCGGACCATGCACGCTCCGGCCATGGCGCGGTGTTGGCGACGGCCGAGACCCTCGGCATCATGGCCGTGCGGTATGGCGTCAATTTCACCGGGCAGCAGCAGGCGGCGGCGCTGGGCGAGCCCGTCGACATCGGCGGCGTCAGCTTCACGTTCCATCCGGCGGGGCATGTCCTCGGCTCAGCGCAGATCGCCGTCGAGGCGCCGGGCATGCGGATCGTGGCGTCGGGAGACTACAAGCGCGCGAAGGATCGCACATGCCTCGCGTTCGAGGCTGTGCCCTGCGACGTCTTCATCACCGAGGCGACATTCGGGCTGCCCGTGTTCCGTCATCCGGACACCGCGTCGGAGGTCGACAAGCTTCTCGCCTCTCTGGCGCTGTTCCCCGACCGTTGCCATGTCATCGGGGCCTACGCCCTGGGCAAGGCGCAACGGCTCATCGCGCTGATCCGCGACGCAGGCTACGACCGGCCGATCTTCGTGCATGGCGCGATGGAGAAGCTGACCGCCTTCTACGAGGCCTCAGGCATCGCTCTCGGAGACATCCGGAAGGTGGTGGCGTCGGAACGCAAGACGTTGAAGGGCGAGATCGTGATCTGCCCCCCCAGCGCCATCCAGGACCTCTGGGCACGGCAGCTTCCCGATCCGGTGACCGCCTTCGCCTCGGGATGGATGCGCGTCCGGGCACGGGCCCGGCAAAAGGGCGTCGAGCTGCCGTTGATCGTCTCTGACCACGCTGACTGGGACGATCTTTGCGCGACGATCCTGGAAGTCGGCGCGCCGGAGGTCTGGGTCACGCACGGGCAGGAGGACGCTCTTGTGCGCTGGTGCGAGATGAACGGCATCAAGGCGAAGCCTCTCCGGCTCGCAGGCTATGGCGACGACGGCGAGGCGGAGGCGGAGATGGAGCCTGCTGCATCGGCGACGCCATGACGGCCGACCTCAACAGCTTCGCCTGGCTGCTGGACCGCCTGGCGTACGAGCCCCGGCGCAACGGCAAGCTGACATTGATCACAGACTACTTCCGCGCCACGCCCGACCCCGAACGCGGGCTCGCGCTTGCGGCGATGACCGGGCGCCTGAGCTTTCCCAACGCCAAGGCCGGGATGATCAGAGGGCTGATCGCTGTCCGCGTCGATCCGGAGCTTTTCGCGCTGTCATACGATTACGTCGGCGACCTGAGCGAGACGGTGGCCCTGATGTGGCCGACGGCGCATGGCGGGATGGGCCACAACAGGCCGCCTCCGACGCTTTCGGACATCGTGGAGACGCTGGCCACGACCGATAAGCGGGCGTTGCCGGCACTGGTGGCGAACTGGCTGGACGCCCTGGACGAAACCGGCCGCTGGGCGCTTCTGAAGCTCATCACCGGCAGCCTGCGCATCGGCGTCTCGGCGCGGCTGGCCAAGACCGCCCTTGCAGGGCTCGGCAGCCTGCAGCCCGACGACATCGAGGAGGTCTGGCATGGGCTCGAGCCGCCTTACACCCAGCTGTTCGCCTGGGCAGAAGGATCAGGCCCGCGGCCGGAGGGCACCGATCCGGCGCCCTTCAGGCCCGCCATGCTCTCGCATGCGATCGAGGACGAGGATTTCGACCGGCTGAAGCCAGCCGATTTCGCCGCCGAGTGGAAATGGGACGGCATCCGCATCCAGGCCGCCTCGGGGTCGAACGCCCAGGGCCTGCGCATCACGCGGCTGTATTCGCGCACCGGCGAGGACATCTCCGGCGCATTTCCCGATCTTGCCGAGCAGATCACCTTCGATGGCGCGATCGACGGGGAACTGCTGATCCTCAAGGAAGGCCGGGTGCAGAGCTTCAACGTCCTGCAGCAGAGGCTGAACCGAAAGACGGTGAGCGCAAACCTGATCCTGGAGAATCCGGCGCATATCCGCGCCTATGACCTGCTGTTCGACGGCGCTGAGGACCTTCGGGCCTTGCCGCTCGACGAGCGCAGGGTCCGCCTCGAAGCCTTCGTCGCACGCCATGGCGGACCCCGCATCGACATCTCGGCCCAGCTTCCTTTCGCCACATGGGAGGATTTGGCGGCGGCGCGGGCGGAGCCTGCTGAGGTCGGCGCCGGAGCCGACGCCGACGCGATCGAAGGCCTGATGCTGAAGCGGCGGGATTCCGCCTACCTGCCGGGCCGGCCCAAAGGATTATGGTACAAATGGAAGCGCGATCCTGCCCTGCTCGATTGCGTGCTGATGTACGCGCAGCGCGGACATGGCAAGCGCTCGTCGTTCTACTCCGACTTCACTTTCGGATGCTGGCGCGACGACGATGTGCTGGTGCCGGTGGGCAAGGCCTATTTCGGCTTCACCGACGAAGAGCTGATCCTGCTCGACCGGTTCGTGCGCAAGAACACCGTGAACCGTTTTGGCCCGGTGCGGGAGGTGACGCACAGCAAGGCGGGCGGGCTCGTGCTGGAGATCGCATTCGAGGGCATCCAGCGTTCGGCGCGGCACAAGTCGGGCGTCGCGATGCGCTTTCCGCGCATCAACCGCATCCGCTGGGACAAGCCGACCCGGGACGCCGACACGATGGAGACGATCGAGCACATGCTCCAGCGCATCGAGGCGCGCGCCGTGGTGGCGGCGAAGTGAACCTTCAGGCGGCAGCGTGCGTACAACGGCCATGTTGAAGATCATTTGCGCCCTAGGCTTTGCACTTCTCGCCGGTTCGATCCTCTGGGCCTTCGGCCGCGCGCCGTTCTGGCCGGCCGTCTCGGAGATCGTCGCCAATCCCTGGGGCGTGGTGACCCTGGTCGACCTCTACCTCGGCTTCCTGATCTTCGGGATCGTCATCGCCCGCTTCGAGCCCAACCGCACGCTTGCCGCCGCCATGATCGTCGCCCTGCCGTTCCTTGGCAATGTGGTGCCGCTGGCCTGGCTTGCCTGGCGCGGGCTGGACCTCGTGAAGCCGGTCCGCTCATGAGCGCAACGGTCAAGAACCTCTGCCTGGCCGGCATCGTCCTGCTTGCCGTGGCGAAGGTCTGGGCGGGCTTCACCGGTGACCTTGCCGCGACGATGGCTGACGCGGGCAAGGATCCTTGGGGCATCGTCGCGCTCGTCGCGCTCTACGCCGGGATGGCGGCGTTCCTCATCGTGCTGTTCAGGCTGGAGCCGGACCGGCGCATCGCGTTCGGCGTGCTGGCCGCCACGCCACTTGTCGGCAACATCGCGCTGGCGGGCTGGCTGGCGTTCCGCGGTTTGGGCTTGATCAGGTCCCGAAGACTGCGTTGATCAGCTGCACGGCCATCGCCGTCGCGAAGCAGCCCAGCCCGGCAAGGGCGAAGTAGCCAGAAAAGCGGAAGAAGATGTCGCGCAGCGCCAGGCCGATCACCTGTTGCGCGAAACGGGGATCGGGCCGCTCGTCCGGCGCGAGCAAGACCCACAATTCCGTGTGCTTGTAATGCTTGCGGGGCGAACGCTGGGCCTTCACCGCGAGCACCCCGGCGCTCAGCATCATGAAGACGGCTCCGGACTTCAGCGCCACGAGCGGATAGCCCGCCATGCCGATCATGAAGCAGAAGATGGCGAGGCTCGCGAAGCCGCAGGCGCGCGACACGGACAGATAAGCCATGTCGTTCAACCGGGACCAGTCCATCATGCGTCTCCCAGATGCCGCCGCGAGCCCGGCGCTTTCCCGACCTGCATGCAAAGGCATACCCAAGCCGAACGCAGCCCCGGGCCACAGGTTCCGAGACACGATCTAGCATCACTCCCGTCACGGCGGACAGATCGGGGAGATTACAATCCGGTGATCGCCGCGGCGACGAAGGTTCAGAGTAGGCGGCAGAAAATGGACCCGGTTTTGCCGCATCGAGCATGCTCGACTACATGCTCTAGCCGCTCCGCGCCGTCATGTTCAGCAATGTCGGGATGGTCAGCATCAGGATGCCTCCCAGCCATATCCAGAGCGAGGTGGGCGTGCTTTCCTTCAGGCCCTTGCTGCGCTCGTAGATCGCTGCCGCGACGCCGCCGAAGGCCAGCGTCAGCGCCGACAGGAACAGGGACGTGAAGTAGAACTGCAGGATCGGCGAGGTGATGAAGAAGCCCGCTGCGAACGGCTTGATCAGGATGAACACGGGATCGAAATAGGCGGAGAAATGCATGCCGTTGAGCAGCGACATGCCCGCGATGCCGACGAAGATACCGTCCTTGCGCAGCAGGTCTTCGCGATCTTCCAGCTTCGGCTCCATCTTGGGGTCGCTCATGGCCTGGGCGCTCCGACGATGGTCGGCGCCCAGCCCATGGCCGCGAAGCCCACGAACAGGACCAGGCGGATGAACAGCACCCACACCACAGTCAGCAGCACGACGACGCGCTCATGCACCGCCAGCGGCGTGACGAGCTGCACGGCGTTGACGGCCGGCTGCGTGATCTGGCGGAAGACCGTCCAGATCACCTTGTCGCTGCCTTCAGGAAAGAAGAGCGACAGCACGAAGCGGCCCAGCAGCGTATACATCAGCGCGGCCAGGGCCAGATTCGGCATCTGGTAAAGCCAGAACAATCCCTGGCTATCGACATCGGTCATGACTGAATGGTCCCCGAGTGGCCCGCCACACGATCGGCATGCGGACGGATGATCGATCAAGCGAGCCGCCGCGCACGCCTGCATCAGGGCGGCTTCGGCTCTCATGCGCGACGCGCCGATGGTCTAGGATGAAAAAAGGGGCGGAACAAGCCGCCCCTTCAAGTCGATGCCCGACGCCAGCCTTTCGGCTGGCTGGAGGTCAGCCAGCCTTCTCGATCATGACGGCCGCACCGCGCGGGCGACGGATGTCATCGATGAAGTTCTGCATCTCCATGTTCGGAGCCGTGGTGAACTTCGACACGAGCCACATCGTGATGAAGCCGATCGGCATGCCGAACAGGCCCGCCGAGATGTTGGCGACGTTGAAGTAGCCTACCCGGGACGCCAGCGGATGGTTGATAAGGACCATGCCTTGCTGGAAGATCGCTGGCTGCTCCGCCTTCAGTTTGGCGAGATCAACCAGCGGAACGCGCGTCACAGGGTGGACATGAGAGGTCATCCCCATGACGTCGACGCCGAAGCCCGGAAAGTAGCGGGTCACGACAAGGTAGGTCAGGGTGGTCAGGAAGCCGGCCCAGATACCTGCCACGGCGCCTGCCGAGGTGGTCTTCTTGGACCAGATACCCATGACGAGCGCCGGGAACAGACCTGCTGCAGCCAGCGAGAAGGCCCAGGCCACCATGGCCACGATGTCTGCCGGACGCCCCGCCGCCACATAGGCTGCAATGATCGCAACCACGACCAGCAAAACGCGCGCGATGATGAGCTTCTTCTTCACCGGGGCGTCCTTGTTGATCATGCGCGAGTAGACGTCATGCGACAGCGCGTTTGCGATGGCGAGCAGGAGCCCGTCAGCGGTCGAGAGCGCGGCGGCCAGGCCGCCGGCGGCGACGAGGCCGGAGACGACATAGGGCAGGCCCGCGATCTCAGGCGTGGCGATGACGATCGCATCGGCCTGGATGGCGAAGTTGGCGAGCCCCAGGATGCCGGTATGGCCGGCGATCCTGCCGCAAGCTGCCGTGATCGAAGCCACATCGACCGCGTTCACGCCGCAGATCTGGATGAGGCCGATCTTGCCGTAGCTGTAGATCCAGCCCGGCAGCTGGCCGAGCGGCTTGCCGATGACGTTCTCGAACACCTCGAGCTTCGCGAAGGCGGCATAGGCCGGCGCCGTGAAGTAGAGGATGAAGATGAACAGCAAGGTCCACGCCACCGAAGAGCGGGCTTCACGCACCGACGGGGTGGTGAAGTAGCGCATCAGGACGTGAGGCAGGGACGCGGTGCCGACCATCAGGCAGAGCACGAGGGCAAAGAAGTTCAAGGGGTCGTAGCGGGCGAACGGCACAATGTGCGACGCGGCGGCCGAGACGCCGAGCGCAGCTTCCTTGATCTGGATTTCCGAAAGGACCGTGCCGTAGGTGAGCTGCGGGATCGGAATGCCGAACTTCTGTGTCGAGAGGATCACAACCGGGACGAGGTACGCGATGATCAGCACGATGTACTGGGCAACCTGGGTCCAGGTCACGGCACGCATGCCGCCGAGCATCGAGCAGACAAGGATGCCGACGAGGCCGACGAACACCGCCATTTCGAATGACATGCCGAGCAGGCGCGCGCCGATCAGGCCGGTGCCGACGATCTGCGCCACCACATAGGTGAACGAGCAGCTCATGAGCACGACGATGCCGGCGATTCGCGCCGCATTGCCACCGAAGCGGAACGCCAGGAAGTCCGGGACCGTGTAGCAGCCGAACTTGCGCAGGTAAGGCGCGATCAATGTCGCCACCAGCACATAGCCGCCGGTCCAGCCCAGGATGAAGGCGAGGCCGTCATAGCCGAGCAGGTAGAGCGTGCCGGCCATGCCGATGAAGGACGCCGCCGACATCCAGTCGGCCGCAGTCGCCATGCCGTTGTAGAAGGACGGCACCTTGCGGCCCGCGACGTAATATTCGTCGACCTGCATGGTGCGGGAGAGGATGCCGATCGCTGCATACACCCCAATGGTGAAGGCCACGAACAGGTAGCCGAGGATGTTGTTGGGAACGCCGACGCGCTCGAGGATCGCGATGAAGATCACGAAGGCGACGAATCCACCCGTGTAGATGGTGTAGATCCGGCCCAGATTCGACGTGAAGTCGGTTTTTGCTTCGGTTGCCATGATGCGTTCCCCCTCAATCGTCTTCGGCCATGCCGTACTTGCGGTCGACCTTGTCCTGCGCTCCGGAGAACCAGAACAGCTGGACCACGAACACGATCAGCGAACCCTGCGCGGCCATGTAGAAGCCCAGCGGGAAACCGAGGATCTTGATGCCGTTGAGGGCAGGCGCGAACATGTGGATGAAGAATGAAAAGAAGGCCCATATGCCTATCATGATGTAGGTCAGCCTCTGGGTCGCGGCCCAGTGTTGCTGCACCTTGTCTGGTTGGTTCATCTTGCGTCTCTCCCGATGCGCATTTGCCTGAAGTCCGGATGCCCCGAGGCAAATCTCTGCGACAGTCGATTTCCCGATATTAATCCGGTTTAACCGATGTGGCATAAATAGGGCCGCATGCGAAATGGGGATAGCACTACTAAAGACTCATGCCCGATCAATTCCACAGCGAATTCATGGTCTTATGTGCAGTGCATCAACATCTAGAAAATGTGGTTCTTCAGCCTTCCCCAACAGCAGCCGCAGCAACGCCGCGGGCGGCGGCACGCTTGACGGCTTGTCACATCTGGGCGCACGTGCGCTAGATCGCCGCGCAGTTCCGCCCCTCGAGCGTCCGTCCGTGCCCAGCCGTTTCGCGGACGCTTCGGGATGGCGACTGCGATAAGCGGCCGTCCGCTTTTTCGGCCGCGCGCCGTCGTCTATGTGATCGTCCAGAAGACAAGCCGGGAGTTCAGTCTGATGTCGTCGGAGCAAGGCCCATCCATCCTGATCGCGGACGATCATCCGCTGTTCCGCGGCGCGCTCAGGCAGGCCCTGACATCTGCGCTGCCGGGGACGTCGCTGTCGGAAGCCGGGTCGTTCGACGACGTGACGGCGATGCTGGCGGCAGGCGCGGACATCGACCTGATCCTGCTGGATCTGACCATGCCCGGCGTGCAGGGATTCTCCGGCCTGCTTTTCCTCAGGGCCGACCACCCCGAGGTGCCATTGATGGTCGTCTCGGCCAATGACGATCCGGGAGTGGTCAGGCGCTGCATCGAGTTCGGGGCGCTGGGCTTCATGCCCAAGACGCTGGATGCGGCGCAGATGGCCGAGGCGGTGCAATCGGTGCTGGGCGGCAACATCTGGGTTCCGGCGGGCATCGACTTCGCCGCCGGCCAGGATTCCGAGACCGCCGACACGATCAAGCGGTTGATGACGCTGACTCCGCAGCAGGTGCGCGTGCTGATGATGCTGTCGGAGGGTCTGCTCAACAAGCAGATCGCCTATGAGCTCAGCGTGTCGGAAGCGACCGTGAAGGCGCATGTGTCGGCGATCCTCCAGAAACTGGGAGTTGACAGCCGCACGCAGGCCGTGATCCTCGCCTCCAAGATCGCCGCGACGGGCTGGAGCCCGCAGGACCCATCATCGCAGAACAGTCCGGCAGCTTGACATGATGTTCCGGGCACCGGCCAGCAAGAGGCTCGAACATGCCTGACCCCAGATTCGAACGCGCCATGGGCGGCTCTCCGCTCGGCGTGATCGTAAAGCTCATCTTCCTGTCTCTGATCGTCGGCGCGATCATGGCGTTCCTCGGACTGACGCCTCGCGCGCTGTTCACCGCCATGGGCAATTTCGTCAGCTCGATCTTCAACCTCGGGACCGACGCCATACGCGACGTGGCCGAGTGGATCGTGGCCGGCGCCCTCATCGTCGTGCCGGCGTGGCTGCTGATCAGGCTGTTAGGGCGGCGCTAGATCGTGCCGCATCGAGACGGAGCCCATGTCGATGTGGAGACATGACGATCGTCATGAGATCGCTTCCCCGGCCGCAAGCCCATCCATGCGGCGGCCGACGCACTGGCCGATGTCGGCGGCGCCTGTGCGCTCGAGATAGCCGATCAGGCCCGCCTTGATCTCGTTGAAGACGCCGGGGCCCTGATAGACCATGGCGGTGTAGAGCTGGACAAGGCTGGCCCCGGCTTCGATCTTGGCCAGCGCCCCCTGCCAATCCTCGACCCCGCCCACGCCGATCAGCGGCATCCTGCGCTCTGTGCGCTGCGCCGCCTGCGCCAGGACGCGCGTGGAGCGCGCGAGCAGCGGCCGGCCCGACAGGCCGCCCGCCTCCATCTTATGGGAGCCTTGCAGGCTTTCCGGGCGGTCGATGGTGGTGTTGGCCACGACCAGCCCGTCGATGTCGCGCCGCAGGGCCACGGCGACGACCCCGTCCAGATCGGCCTCGGTCAGGTCAGGCGCGATCTTGAGCAGCACGGGCGTCTGCCGGCGGCCGATGCAGGCCTTGTCGCGCGCGGCGAGCGTCCTTGCGATGAGATCATCCAGAGCAGCTTCTCCCTGAAGGTCGCGCAAGCCCGGCGTGTTGGGCGACGAGACATTGATGGTCAGGAAATCGCACAGGGGCGCGAGCTTCGCCGTCAGGACGGCGTAGTCGCCCGCCCGGTCCGCCGACAGCTTGTTCGCGCCAAGGTTGACGCCGACGATGCCGGGGCGTCCGCGCCGAGCCTCCAGCCTTGCGGCCACGGCGTCCATGCCCACGCTGTTGAGGCCGTAGCGGTTGATCACCGCCCGGTCCTCAGGCAGCCGGAAGACACGCGGCCTTGGATTTCCCGCCTGCGCAAGCGGGGTCACGCCGCCGATCTCGGTGAAGCCCGCGCCGAGCCCCAGCACCCCGTCCATGGCTTCGCCATGCTTGTCGAACCCGGCGGCCAGGCCGACGGGGTTGGGAAACGTCAGCCCGAAGGCGCGGACGCCGAGCCGATGGTCATCCTCGCCCGGCCGGCGACCTGGCTTCAGCGACGCCGAAAGCGACAAGGCGGAAACGGCGAGCTTGTGCGCGGTCTCGGCATCCAGCGCATGGATCAGCGGCCGCGCAAGGCCGAACAGGCCGGCCATCAGGCCACGTCCTGCGCAAAGACGTCCTGCGCAAAGACATGCGCGCCGGACGCATCGAGCGGCAGCGGAGCGGTCCACCGCACCGCCCTGAGGGACAGCTGCCCGTAAAGATGCGGGAACAGTTCGCCCCCGCGCGACGGCTCCCAACGCAAGGCCCGGCCCAGCCGCGCAACGTCGACGGCGATCAGCAACAGGCCGCGCCGGCCGGCGAAATGCCGCGCTGCGGTCTGCCGCGCCTGCGCGCCGGTGGAGAAATGGATGTAGCCATCGGCAAGGTCGATCGGTGCGCCGTGGAACACCCCGGCCTTCTCGGCGTTCGTCCAGTCATCGGAGGGATGTATCTTGTAGATCAGCGTCATCGTCATTCCATGCCCGGATCATGCCGCGATCGCAGCTTGAGCCATCCGGCCGCCTGCTTAACCTCATCATCCGGCATATCGGCATAACCGGCGCCCGGCAGCGCTTCAACATCTGTTTGCCTTTCCGCTGATAATAGGCATCATGTCTGTTTCAAGGGCTAAATTCCTATGCTATGCAGGGCTTTGAAATTCTCTCTCCGGAGCTTGGCTCATGCTGTCCCATGATCAGATCTGGGGCGCGATCGATGCGCTCGCAGACCGATATCAGATGACCCCGTCAGGGCTGGCGAAGCGCGCCGGCCTCGATGCGACGACCTTCAACCGCTCCAAGCGCATCGGCGTCGACGGGCGCGAGCGTTGGCCGTCGACCGAATCGCTGGCCAAGATCCTGGTGGCCACAGGGGCGAGCCTGGATGAATTCATCTCGCTCGTGGCCCATATCGGCCGCAAGGCCATGCGCCAGCGGACCATTCCGCTGATCGGGTTCGCCCAGGCGGGCACGGGCGGGTTCTTCGACGACGCCGGCCTGCCCCAGGGCACGGGCTGGGACGAGGTGGCGTTCCCGGACATCAGCGACGAGCGGGTCTATGCGCTGGAGATCAACGGCGATTCGATGATGCCGCTGTATCGCGACGGCGACACCATCATCGTATCGCCCTCCGCGCCCGTGCGCCGGGGTGACCGCGTGGTGGTCCGCACCCTGGAAGGCGAAGTGCTGGCCAAGGAGTTGAAGCGCAAGACGCTGAAGACCGTGGAGTTGGCCTCGCTCAACCCCGAGCATCCAGACCGCGTGCTGCATCTCACCGATGTGTCGTTCATCGCGAGGGTGATCTGGGCCAGCCAGTGAGGGCTATCGCCCCACCAGCAGCCAGATCCCCTTCGCCAGATATACAGCGCTCACGGCCAGGATGATCGTGCGGCTCCAGTCCCGGAAGGTCTTCTCGCTGATGCGCGCCAGCACCATCGCCGCCAGCGAGGCGCCCGCGAAGGCCAGGGCGATGGCGCCGCCATAGATCCATAGCGGAAAGATGTCGCCCTGCGCGGCGAAGCCGCCGAAGAACAGCACGCGCTGGATGTGCGCCAGCGTCTGCGAGGCGGCCTTGGTCGCCACGACCGCCTTTCGGCCCAGGTCGCTGCGCTGGAAGAACACATCCAGCACATTCCCGGCGACGCCTGCAAAAAGCTGCACCGCCATGACCACCGCCCCGCACAGGACAGGCGCGCCCGGCCGGGTGATGTCGGGCACGAAGCGCAGCGGCAACGCCAGAACGATGAACGGCGTGATGCCCATGGCGATGTAGACCAGCGCCTTGTCGGGCACGCCAGCGACCAGCTTCATCAGCCCGAACATCAGGAACGAACCGAGCGCATAGCCCGCGATGATCCGCCACTGAATGTGATTGCGCCACAACAGGGCACGCCAGCCGTTCGAGGCGGTCTGCGTCACGCCATGCAGCACCATGGCCGCCGTCACATCCATGAGCAGCAGCAGGATCCCCATCAGGATCATGCCGCCCGCCATGCCGACGACGCCCGACAGGAGCGAGGTGGCGAGGATGGAGGCGGCGGCGAGCGCCAGGACCAGGGGGGTCAGCATGGGCAAGACACCATCAGCGCAAAACGCCGTTCCACACAAAGCTCATCCTGAGCCCGTCGAAGGAGGAGCTCCAGACAGCTCGACAACCGAAGCCTCGTCCTTCGACGAGCTCAGGATGAGGCTTCGACGAGTTCAGGATGAGGCCATTGTTGCAACGCCAAATCTTCTCAGCCCCGCCCTGCCATGAACGCCTCGTGCTCCGCCATCAGCCCGCCGTCCAGCGCCTTCACGATCAACGCGCGGGTGTTGGCCACGCCGTAGATCGCTGTGAAGGAGCCGAAGCGGGGACCCTGATCCTCGCCGAAAAGCACCTGGTACACAGCCTTCCACCATTCGCCCGTGACGCCCGGTCGCTCGGGCGTCGCGTTCTTGGCAGTCAGGTTCTGGTAGCGCGGGACCGTGCGCGCGATGTCGAGCGCCAGTTCCTGGATGGCTTCCGCGCCCGTGCCCCCCGGCACGTCCCCCAGCCCTTCGGCAAGCCGCGCAAGCGCCTCGCGCTCGACATCGTCGGCCGGGCGGTAGCGCTTCTTCGGGCGCACGAAATCGCGGAAGTAGGCGATGGCGTAGCCGACCAGCGCGTCGAGCCTGGGGTGGGTCGCGGGCGAGACACCGGGCGCATAGCGCTGGAGGAAGGCCCATAGCACGTCCTTGTCCTCGGAGTTCGCGACAGCCACCAGGTTGAGCAGAAGCCCGAACGTGACCTGCGTGCGCTGGACGCTGCCGCCCTCGCCGCGCGCCTGCGCGACCACCTCCGGCTCCGGAGGATCGCCGGCGTGGATGTGCCAGGCCGGATTGCCGAGACGGTTCCTCCAGTCCTGCCCGGCATAGCCGCCGATGGCCTGCTGATAGTCGTCCACGGCGCGCGGGATGACGTCGAAATGCAGCTTCTTGGCTTCGCGCGGGCGTGAATACATGAACAGCGACAGGCTTTCGGCAGAGCCGTAGCTCAGCCACTCGTCGATCGTCAGGCCGTTGCCCTTCGACTTCGAGATCTTCTGGCCCTTCTCGTCGAGGAAGAGCTCATAGTTGAAGCCATCCGGCGGAACGGCGCCGAGCGCACGGGTGATTTCGCTGGAGAGCTTGACCGAGTCGATCAGGTCCTTGCCGGCCATCTCGTAGTCGACGCCGAGCGCCACCCACCGCATCGCCCAGTCAGGCTTCCACTGAAGCTTGCAGTGGCCGCCGGTCACGGGGGTCTCGAAGCGCTCGTTCGTGTCCGGATCGCGCCAGACGATCGTGCCGGCCGCCACGTTGCGCTCCTCGACAGGCACCTGCATGACCACGCGGGTCCGCGGATGAACCGGCAGGAAGGGCGAATATGTCGAGGCGCGCTCCTCGCGCAAGGACGCGACCATGATCTTCATGATGAGCTCGAAGCGCTCCAGCATGAGCAGCAGCGTCTTGTCGAAGAGGCCCGCCCGGTAGCTCTCCGTGGAGGACTGGAAGGTGTAGGCGAAGCCGAAGCGGTCGAGGAAATTGCGCAGCATGGCGTTGTTGTGGTGCGCGAAGCTCTCATGCTGTCCGAACGGGTCGGGCACCTCGGTGAGAGGCTTGCCCAGGTGCTTCGCGAGCATCTCCTTGTTCGGCACGTTGTCCGGCACCTTGCGCAGGCCGTCCATGTCGTCTGAGAACGCGATCAGGCGGGTCGGCACCTTGCCTTCGGTGAGAACCTCGAAGGCCTTCCTGACCATGGAGGTGCGCGCCACCTCGCCGAACGTGCCGATGTGCGGCAGCCCTGAGGGGCCGTAGCCGGTTTCGAAAAGCGCCTCGCCCTTGCCCGATTTCGCCAGACGCGCCACCAGCTTGCGGGCTTCCTCGAACGGCCATGCGGCGGACGCGCCGGCGGCTTCGACAAGGGCTGGATCAAACGGGGTCATGGCGTGCAATCGTGCTGGTCGGGACATGGGGATCATGGCGGGCCGCAGGTTGTGACGACGCGGCGGGCTCGCGTCAACCGCGCGGCGCTCAAAACGCGCTGACCGGGAAATAGCGCAGGAAGAGCCGCGCGTAGGTGCCGTCCTCCCACAGCGTCTGCAGCGCGAAGTCGACCGAGCGCTTCAGGTTCGGCTCATCAGGGCGCAGGACGAAGCCGATGCCTTCGCCGAAATGACGCAGGCTCATGAAGGCGCCGCCCGCGAACGCATAGGGCTCCGTCGCCCGCGCGCCGAGCCAGATCGCCGCCGCCTGCCCATCGGCGAAGACCAGATCGACCTCTCCGCGCAGCAGCAGGAGCAGCGCGGCATCCAGATCCAGCGCTTCGATCCGTCGGCTCTTGGGGAAATGCTCGCCAAGAAAGGCCGCGTGGGCGCTTTCGCGCACGACCGCGACCTTCACGCCTTCGAGCCCTGCCTCGATGCGGGCGGCGTTGAAGCCCTTCGCAGCGAGAAATCGGGCTGGAAAACGATGATAGACCCGGCTGACATGAAACCGGGCCTTGATCTGCGCCGTGACCGGGATGGCCGCCGCGACGACGTCGGCCTGCCCGTCGGCGAGAGTCTGCAGCAGCGTATCGAAGCGCCGGACCTGGATCGAGCAGCTCACCGACAGGCGCTCGCAAACCGCCCGCATCAGGTCGACCGAGAAGCCGACAGGCTGGCCGTCGGCGGCGGCGAAATGCAGCGGCGGGAACTCGTCATCCGTGATCACCCTCAGATTGCGCGCCATCGCCCCTTCCGGACGCTCGGCCCGGACGCGCGGATCGCCATAGAAAGGGATGAAGACCGTCTCGCGCGGGGCCGGCGCCGTCTCGCGCGGGGCCTGGGCAGCGACGTCGCCGGCGGCGCAGGCCAGCGCGATCCAGGCCGCGCAGCAGGCCCATGCGGCCATGGCGGCGGCCCGCCCGATCACGGCGGTCAGCATCGGCAAGGGCGACCTCGCGGTGATGTTCATGCCGGATCGGTGGAGCACGCTGCACGGCAGGTCAAGAGCGGGCAACCATAACCAAGCCATCGTGTTGCGCCCCCGCCATGGAGCGGCCTATCATCTCCCCTGACGAATTCCGTCATGATGGCGTCCCGTGCCGCCCTGTCGACATTCAGCCATGCCGGAAGATGCCTACGGAGCCTCCCCCACCATGAACATCAGACCGCTGATCATGTGCGGCGGAGCGGGCACCCGGCTCTGGCCAGCGTCGCGGGATTCGTTCCCGAAGCAGTTCGCGCCGCTGGTCGGCCAGCACTCGACCTTCCAAGACACCGTGCGGCGCGTCACGGACCCGGCCCTGTTCGATGCGCCCCTGATCGTCGCGGCGCAGAAGCAGCGCTTCACCATCGAGCGGCAGCTGTCCGAGATCGGCGCACGGGCCGACCTGCTCCTGGAGCCGATGCCGCGGGATTCCGCGCCCGCGATCGTGGCGGGAGCGCTGGCCATCGCGGAGACCGATCCTCGGGCGCTGGTGCTCGTCCTGGCGGCCGACCATGTCGTGCGCGACCCGGCAGGCTTCCGGTCGACGGTCGCCGCAGCCAGGACCGCGGCGGAAGCGGGAAACATCGTCACCTTCGGCATCGAGCCGACGCACCCGTCGACCGCCTACGGATACATCGAGCAAGGCGACGAGTTGCCCGGCCATTCGCATGTGCGGCGGGTCAGGCGCTTCGTCGAGAAGCCTAACGCAGCGGCGGCGCAGCAATACCTGCTCGCGGGCCATCTGTGGAATTCCGGCAACTTCCTGTTCCGAGCCGACGTGCTGCTAGCCGAATACGCACGATATGCGCCCGACAGCCTGGCCGCCATCCGTCAGGCGCTCGCCTCATCCCAGACCGATCTTGGCGGGCGCGTGCTGCATGCCGAAGCGTTCGCGCGAGCGGAGAAGAAGTCGATCGACTACGCCGTGATGGAGCGCACGCAGCTTAGCGCCGTGGCGCCGGGCCGGTTCGGCTGGTCGGACATCGGCACCTGGGATGCGCTGTGGGACATCGCCGAGAAGGACGAGGATGGGAACGTGGCGCGCGGCGAGGTCACCCTCGTCGGCACGCGGAACACCTATGCTGCGACCGACGGGGTGCTGGTCGGCGTCATCGGCATGGACGATGCGGTGGTCGTCGCCACGCGCGACGCGGTGCTGGTCTGCAGCAAGAGCCGCGCGGGGGACGTCAAGACGCTGGTCGACCAGCTCAAGGCCCGCCATGTGCCGCAGGCCATTGAACATGTGCGCAGCTATCGCCCGTGGGGCTGGCGGCAGGCGGTCGAAACGGGGCCGGGCTTTCTGGTCAGGCGGCTCGTGGTCTATCCCGGCCATCGGCTCTCGCTGCACCGGCATGCCCACAGGGCCGAGCACTGGGTGGCCGTCCGGGGCGCGGCCGATGTCGTGGTGGGCGACGAGCCCGGCAAGCTCGGCGAGAACCAGTCGATCTACATCCCTCCCGGCAAGGTCCATCGGCTGGGCAATTCGGGCGCATCCGACATCGAGATCATCGAGGTCGCGACCGGCGCCTACCTGGGCGAAGACGACATCGTGCGCCTCGCCGACGACTACAACCGGCTCTGACCATGCCTGCAGCCGCACCCGACATGCCCGCCGTGCCTTCGCCAGCCATGCCTTCGCCTGCCCCTTCCGCGACTAGCGGCGAAGGAGATCTGGCGGCCGTCGCAGCGGGCCTGCGCGCCTGGCTGGTCGACGACGCCCTGCCTTTCTGGGCGACGCGCGGCCGTGACGCCAAGCGAAAGCATTTTCATGAAAGCCTCTTTACGGACGGCGCGCCGGATCTCGAGGCTCCGCAGCGATCGCGGGTGCAGGCGAGGCAGATTTACGTCTTCGCCCACGCGCACCGGCTCGGCTGGTGCGCCGACGGCGCGGCGATCGCGATCGACGCCTTCGACCGGCTGATGCAGACGTCGCTGAAGCCGGGCCGGCAAGGCGGCTTCCATCATGTCCTCAGCGGCCGGCACGAACCTCTGGACACCCGCAGCGACAGCTACGACCACGCCTTCATGGTGCTGGCCTTCGCCTGGTGCTGGCGCGCGACCGGCGAGGCGCGCGTGCGCGAGGCGCTCGAGGAGACGCTGGCGTATGTCGACGCGGCGCTCACTCTGCCGGACGGATCGTTGCGCGAGGATGATCGCGGCACGCTGCCGCGGCGGCAAAACCCGCACATGCACATGTTCGAAGCGATGCTGGCGGTCAGCGAGACCGGCGCGCGCGCCGATGGCGTTATGCGGGCGGACAGGCTGCTGGGCGTCGTGCTAGCGCATTTCCTCGATGCGCGCAGCGGATTGCTGGGCGAATTCTTCGAGGCGGACCTGAGCCCGGCGCAGGGCCCGGCGGGCTTGGTGACCGAGCCCGGCCACATGGCGGAATGGGTCTGGCTGCTGCGCAAGCGCGCGGCCATGGTCCCTCTGACTCTGCCTGGCGGCGAAATTGACGCCATGTGCGCAAAGCTGCTGGCCAACGCCAGAGCCAGCGCGGAGCCGCATACGGGTTTCCTGATCGACGAAGCCGACCGGCAGGGTCGGCCCCTCAAGACGACGCGCCGCATGTGGCCGCAGACCGAGCTTGCCAAGGCGCTGCTCGCGCAGGCCGAAGCGGACGTGCCGCATGCGGCCGGGCAGGCGGCGCAGATGCTGTCCCGGCTTTTTTCCGGGTATATCCAGCCTGCTCCGCGCGGAGCCTGGCTCGACCAGTTCGACGCCGGGGGCCGCCTCATCAGCGATCGCCTGCAGGCCAGCACGTTCTACCACATCTTCGTTGCGGCGGCGGAGGCCGACAGGGTCGCGCGCTTCCTGAAAGCCGGCTTGGGCGTCAACCAACCTTAACCGTTCATGCGCTATGCAGACGGCCTGCAAGGCCGGTCCGGCCTTTGCAACGTCATGCCAAGGAAGAACGACATGTTTCCCGCGCCAGTGCCGCAACTGTATCCCAACACTGCCGCCTACGAATCACTGCCAATGGTCAAGCCCACCGGGTTCCGGGAATACGACGCGCGCTGGCTGTTTGAGAAAGAGATCAACCTGATGGGCGTGCAGGCGCTCGGACTTGGCCTCGGGACGCTGGCGCACCGGATGGGCGTCAAGCCCGACATCGTCGTCGGGCACGACTTCAGGGCGTATTCCGCATCGATCAAGTATGCGCTGATTTCAGGGCTCATGGCGGCGGGGATGCGTGTCCGCGACATCGGCCTCGCCCTGTCGCCGATGGCTTATTTTGGCCAGTTTGCGCTCGATTGCGCCTGCGTCGCCATGGTCACGGCGTCGCACAACGACAATGGCTGGACCGGCGTGAAGATGGGGGCCAACCGGCCGATGACCTTCGGCCCCGAGGAGATGGGCGCGTTGCGGGACATCGTCCTGGGCGGAAAATCCGTGATGCGCCGCGGGGGGGCTTACGAATTCGTGCCGGACTTCGCCGAGCGCTACCTCGCCGACATGCTCGAGCGGCGCTCCATAACCAGACGGCTCAAGGTCGTGGCGGCCTGCGGGAACGGCACCGCTGGCGCATTCGCGCCGCAGATGCTGGAGCGGCTGGGCGTCGAGGTCGTTCCGCTCGACGTCGAACTCGACCACAGCTTTCCGCGCTACAATCCCAATCCCGAAGACATGAAGATGCTTCACGCCATGGCGCATAAGGTGCGCGAGGCCGGCGCCGATGTCGGCCTTGGCTTCGACGGCGACGGCGACCGCTGCGGCGTGGTCGACAACGAGGGCGAGGAGATCTTCGCCGACAAGATCGGCGTGATGCTCGCCCGCGACCTTGGCCGCGTCTATGCTGGCGCGACCTTCGTGGTGGACGTGAAATCGACGGGGCTGTTCGCCACCGACCCGGTGCTGAAGCAGCTTGGCGTCACCACCGATTACTGGAAGACCGGCCACTCCTACATCAAGCGCCGCGTTACGGAGCTGGGCGCCCTGGCCGGCTTCGAGAAATCCGGGCATTTCTTCTTCAACGCGCCGCTTGGACGAGGATATGACGATGGATTGCTCACGGCCATCGCGGTGATCGAGATGCTGGACCGCAACCCGGCCAGAAGCATGGCCGACCTGTACCGCGCGCTCCCGAAGACCTGGGGCTCGCCCACGATGTCGGCCAAATGCGCCGACGAAACGAAATACGGCGTGGTGGACGCCGTCGTCGAGCGAATCAAGGCGCTGCACGCCGCGGGCGGCCCCATCGGCGGGCACGCCATCCGCGACCTCAACACCGTGAACGGCATCCGCTGCACGATGGAAGACGGAACCTGGGGCCTGGTGCGCGCCTCCTCCAACAAGCCCGAGATCGTGGTGGTCGTCGAGAGCCCTGTCTCGGAGGCGCGCATGCGCGAGATGTTCGCCATCGTCGACGGCCTGCTGCGCGAAAGCCCCGAGGTCGGCGCCTATAATCAGACCATCTGAGACCGCCGCCAGAGCCGGAAGGCATCGACCTCGCGGGGCGCCGTGCGGAGGCGCCGCCCCGCGCCCGTCATGAAACCGTGATCCAAATCGGCGAAAGCGCATCGGCCTGCAGATCGCGGCTGCGCAATGCGCCGGATCCGCCATTTGCGCGCCATCTTGCGGGGGACACTGAGCGCATGGCTGAAGCACGACACGTGAGGACGTTGTTCCTGTCCGACATCCACCTTGGCACGAGGGCCTGCCAGGCACCCGCACTGCTCGAATTCCTCCGCGAGCATGAGGCCGACACCGTCTACCTCGTCGGCGACATCATCGACGGATGGGCCCTGAAGGGCGGCTGGTACTGGCCGCAATCGCACAACGACGTGGTGCAGAAGCTGCTCCGCAAGGCGCGCAAGGGCACCAGGATGATCTACCTTCCCGGCAACCATGACGAATTCCTGCGCGCCTATTACGGCACGCATTTCGGCGGGATCGAGGTTCAGGAAAGCGCGATCCATGAGGCGGCGGACGGCAAGCGCTATCTCGTGCTGCATGGCGACGCCTTCGATTTCGTGATCCGGAACGCCCGCTGGCTGGCTCATCTGGGAGACGCCGCCTACGACTTCGCGATCTTCGCCAACCGGATCGCCACCACGGTGCGCCGTCGGCTGGGCCTGCCATATTGGTCGCTTTCGGCCTGGGCCAAGCTCAAGGTCAAGAACGCCGTGAGCATCATCTCGAAGTTCGAGGAGGCCCTGACCCGCGAGGCCGCGCGGCTCGACGTCCAGGGCGTCATCTGCGGCCACATCCATCACGCCGTTTCGCGCGACATCGACGGCTTGCACTATCTCAACACCGGAGATTGGGTCGAGAGCTGCACCGCCATCGTCGAGCATCATGACGGCCGGATGGAGATCGTCAAATGGACGCAGCCCGGCTTGCACGGCGTCCGTCTCGCGCCCCCGCAGCCAGGGAACGCAGCCGGCAAGGTGACCGGCGCCATCGCCGACAATCCGGCGCCGGCCCAACCCCTCCCCGCGCAGGCCGCCTGACAGGGCCGGCACGGTGCGCAGCAAGGCAAGGAGCGCTGCATGAAGATTCTGCTCGCGACAGATGCCTGGAGCCCGCAGATCAACGGCGTGGTGAAGACGCTCGGGTTCCTCATCGCGGAACTGAAGGCGCGCGGGCACGACGTGTGCGTCGTCATCCCGTCGGACTTCCCGACGATGCCGCTGCCGATGTACCACGAGATCAGGCTGGCCTGGCCCTCGCCTTCGGTGATCAGGCGGAAGATCGCGGAATTTGCGCCCGATCATGTGCATATCGCCACGGAAGGCCCGATCGGCTGGGCCACGCGCCATGTCTGCCTCAACGCCGGCCACTGCTTCACGACGAGCTATCACACCCGGTTTCCCGAATACATCCAGGCCCGCGCGCCGATACCGCTCGGCCTCAGCTATGCCGCCTTGCGCACGTTCCACAATGCCGGGCAAGGCGTAATGGTTGCCACCGCCTCCATAGAGGAGGAGCTTGCGGCGCGCGGGTTCAACAACCTCGTGCGTTGGAGCCGGGGCGTCGACCTTGAGAGGTTCCGGCCGGAAGCCGATGCAAGCGGCCTGCCGGCGTGGCCGCGGCCCATCTTCCTTACCGTCGGCCGCCTTGCGCCGGAGAAGAACCTCGACGCCTTCCTGTCGCTGGACCTGCCGGGCACGAAGGTGGTGATCGGGGATGGCCCGCTCGCCGCCGTGCTGTGCGAACGCCATCGCCAAGCGGTGTTCCTCGGCGCACGGCGGCACGAGGACCTGCCTGCGTTCTACGCCCATGCCGACGCCTTTGTGTTTCCAAGCATGACGGACACGTTCGGCCTCGTGCTCATCGAGGCGATGGCTTGCGGATTGCCCGTGGCGGCGTTTCCGGTCGCAGGGCCGCGCGATGTCGTCGCTGGAGCGGGAGCCCTGTCGCACGACCTGAAGCAGGCCGCGCTTTCGGCGCTCCGGATCGACCGGCGGGAATGCCGGCGGCACGCGCTCGGGTTCACGTGGCAGGCTTCGGCGGATCAGTTCCTGGCGAATGTGGCGCGGGCGCAGGCGTTGTGGCGGACAGCGCAGAAGACTGCCGCATGACGTAGAGCGCAACCTGGAACGTGGCTACGTCATCAGGCGTCGGCGGCGCGCGGACGCCGGTATCCCGTGGCGAGCACATAGAGCTCGGACGAATCGGCCCGGCTGGCCAAGGGCTTGAGGTTGCGCACCACAGTGAAGTCGCGCTTGAGCTCCGCCAGCAGAGGCGCGCTCTCGCCGCCCTGGAAAAGCTTGACGAGAAAGAACCCGCCCGGAGCCAGGATTTCGCGAGTGAACTCGATCGCCGCCTCGGCAAGGCCGATGATCTTCAGATGGTCGGTCTTCTTGTGGCCGGTGGTGTTGGCCGCCATGTCCGACATCACGCCGTCGGCGTCGCCGCCGAGAAGCTCCTTCAGGCGTGGAGGGGCGGCCTCGTCCATGAAGTCCATCTCGATGATATCGACGCCCGGGATCGTGTCGACCGGCAGAAGGTCGATGCCGACGATCCTGCCCTTGCCGGACTTCAACCCGATGCGCTCGGCCGCGACCTGGCACCAGCCGCCCGGCGCGCAGCCGAGGTCGATGAGCCGCTGGCCGGACTTCAAGAACTTGACCTTGTCGTCCATCTCCGAGAGCTTGAAGGCGGCGCGGGAGCGATAGCCCGCTTCCTTCGCGCGCTTGACGTATGGATCGTTGAGCTGCCGCCGCAGCCAGAGCTGCGACGAATGCGAGAGCTTGCGCGAACGCTTGACCTCGACCTTGAGGTCTCGCGCTCCGCCGCCCTTGCCTGATCCAGCCTTTGCGCCTGGGCCCGGCCTTGTCCCGCCGCCCTTGCCGCCTGCCGCGCTCATGCGGATCTCCTGCGCCGCCAGACGCCGTCCTCGAACATCATCTTGAGCAGGATGCCCTCGCGAAGGCCCCTGTCCGCGATGCGCACGAGCGGGCTGGGGAACAGCCTCCTGATGGCTTCGAAGATGGCGCAGCCCGCAAGCACCAGGTCGGCCCGCTCCTTGCCGATGCACGGATTGTCCGCCCGCATGTTGTAATCCATCGCCAGCAGTTCGTTCATCACCGCCGAAACCTCCTCGTCCTTCATCCACAAGCCATCGACCTTGCGCCTGTCGTAGCGCTCGAGCTTGAGATGCAGGCCGGCCACTGTCGTGACTGTGCCGGAGGTGCCCAGCAGGTGAAAGCCCCTGCGCGAGATGGCGGGCCGGGCGCGGCCGTGGAACTTCGCCAGCGCGCCGGACGCTTCGGCGACCATGGCCTCGAACAGCTCCGGCCCCACGCTGATCCCGCCATGGCGTTCGGCCAGGGACACGACGCCGATGGGGATGGATTCCCAGGTCTGGATGCGCTCCGCAGGACTGCGCCCCGAAGAGCGCCCGCCAAGCCAGACGATCTCGGTCGAGCCTCCGCCGATGTCGAACACGATGACGGCGTCCGCATCTGGAGCTGCCAGCGCCGCGCAGCCCGTGACGGCGAGCATCGCCTCCGTGCGCTGATCGACGATCTCGAGCTGCAGGCCCGTCTCGGATGCGACGCGGGCGACGAACTCCTTGCCGTTGCTGGCGGCCCGGCAAGCCTCCGTGGTCACGAGCCTGGCCCGCGCGACCTTGCGCCCCTTCATCTTGGCGCTGCACGCCTGCAAGGCCTCCAGTGAGCGGCCCATGGCCTGCTCGCTGAGACGGCCCGTGGCGGAGAGCCCCTCGCCGAGGCGCACGATGCGCGAGAACGCGTCGATGACGCGGAAGCCGTGCTGGGCGGGCTGGGCGATCAGCAGGCGGCAGTTGTTGGTGCCGAGGTCGAGCGCCGCATAACTGTCCGGGGGGGCACCGAACATGGGCCTGGCCAGATACGGCGTAGGTTCGCGAGCCACGTCGAGCCCACGTGACGTCGGCTCACCGGATGGCGGCCTTTCGTCGATTTCCACAATGTTGATCCTTGCATGCGCGGTCGGCCTGCCGGCGCCCGCCTCGTTGGCTGGCAACGTAACGCGGATCAGCCCGATGCTGCAACTGCCTTGGATTGTCCGGCCATGGTCTGCCGCATGTTCTTGACCCGCTGGCGCTGGGTTTCGCGGGCCCTGATGACGGCCGCGTGCATGCGGGACGACAAGGCTTTGGGCGACAACGGCTTGGCCAGGATGTCCTGGATGCCGAGCTTGATCGCCAGGTCGATGATCGCCTTGCTCGGGTTGCCCAGCGTGAGGATGATCGGAGTGTCGCGCTTGGAGGTCTCCGGGCTGGTGCGGGCGAGGCGGATGAAATCCTCGCCCGAGAGCATCGGCATGTCCCATTCGAGAATCACGATGTCCGGCACCAGCGTCGTGTACTGCGCGATCGCGTCGGCGCCGTCGACCGCCTCGATGATGCGCTTGATGCCGGCACGCATCAGGATCTCGCGCATGATTCGGCGCATGTGAACGCCCGGTTCGGCGACAAGCACCACCAGATCAGGCAATTTCGGCAATTCGGACACCGCTGGGCCCCAGACGTTCGCGCCAATACGGCTGCGACGTTGCCGCAGATGATTTGACATCTCGTTACCGCACCAGAATATCTCGCGCCGGGCGGCATGCTGCCACGCGACCATGGACGATCATGGGCGCGCGATGCGCAGGAGACGGCAGTGCGGACAGAACAGGCAGGGACGGGCGCAGAGCGCTACGTCATGGCGCTCGACCAGGGCACGACCTCGACGCGCGCCATCCTGTTCCGGAAGGATTGCAGCATTGCCGCTGTGGCCCAGAAGGAGTTTGCGCAGCATTATCCTGCATCAGGCTGGGTCGAGCACGACGCGGAGGACATCTGGGGCACGGCGCTGTCGGTGATGCGCGCGGTCCTGCGGAAAGCAGGCGCGACCGCTTCGCAGATCGTCGCCATCGGCATCACCAACCAGCGCGAGACCACGGTGATCTGGAACAGGGCCACAGGCCTGCCGATCCACCGCGCGATCGTGTGGCAGGACCGCCGCACGGCCGAAGCCTGCGCCGGACTCAAGGCCTCCGGCCATGAGGACAGGATCAACGCCGCCACCGGCCTGGTGCTGGACCCCTACTTCTCGGCCACGAAGGCCGCATGGCTTCTGGACAATGTGCCGGGAGCGCGCGACGCCGCAGAACGAGGCGAGCTTGCCTTCGGCACGATCGACAGCTTCCTCATCTGGCGGCTCACGGGCGGGCAGGTCCACGCCACCGACGCCACGAACGCCTCCCGCACCATGCTGTTCAACATCCATTCCGGAATGTGGGACGACGAACTGCTGGCGCTGTTCCGCGTACCGCGCGCCATCTTGCCGGATGTGCGCGATTGCGCCGCCGATTTCGGCACGGCCTCGCCGAAGCATCTGGGCGCAGCCGTGCCGATCCGCGGCGTGGCCGGCGACCAGCAGGCCGCCACGATCGGCCAGGCCTGTTTCGAGCCCGGCATGGTGAAATCGACCTACGGAACCGGCTGCTTCGCCCTGATCAACACTGGCTCTTCGCCGATCCGCTCGCGTCACCGCCTCCTGACCACGATCGCGTATCAGCTCGATGGACAGCGCACTTATGCGCTGGAAGGCTCGATCTTCGTGGCCGGGGCAGCCGTGCAATGGCTTCGGGACGGCCTCAAGATCATCAAGTCCGCCGCCGAGACCGGCGCGATGGCAGCGGCGTCCGACCCCGCCCAGGCGGTGGTGCTGGTGCCGGCCTTCGTGGGCCTTGGCGCGCCTTATTGGGATCCCGATGCGCGCGGAGCCCTCTTTGGCCTCACCCGCAACACCGGCCCGCGCGAACTCGCCATGGCGGCGCTGGAGTGCGTGTGCTTCCAGACGCGCGACCTCCTGGAGGCGATGAAGGCCGACTGGCCGGGCGCAGGGCAGACGACCTTGCGCGTCGACGGCGGCATGGTGGCCTCGGACTGGACGATGCAGCGGCTGTCGGACACGCTAGCCGCCCCTGTCGACCGCCCCGGCATCCTCGAGACGACAGCCCTGGGAGCCGCCTACCTCGCAGGCCTCGCCAGCGGCTTCTTTCCGGCGCCGGCCGATTTCGCCAACGGCTGGCGGCTCGAACGGCGATTCACGCCCGCGATGCCGCCGGAAGAACGCGGGCAGCGCTACGCGGGCTGGAAAGACGCCGTGAAGCGTACGCTCACGCGTTGATCGCCGCTGAGGGCAGCATCCTTGATCGACGTTTCGCCGCGTTCGCCATGAGGCGAAAGCGAAATCGGCGCCCTAGCGTGTTTTTGCTTGTCAGCCGCACTCCGCTTGACTAAACCCCAACCACCGTGATCGCGGCGCAAGCCGCATGATCCCTGCTGGGGGATCGTCTAACGGTAGGACCCCAGACTCTGACTCTGGTTGTCTAGGTTCGAATCCTAGTCCCCCAGCCACACTCTTCAGATATTGCAGATGGTTTCCTGATATCAAAGAGTTAGTGGCGATGGTGAAAAGCTGCTCTACCCCAAACTATACCCCATTTTCTACCCCAAGAGCTGGTTTGCCCGCCGCGCAATCGCGAGAAACACCCCGCGTTCAAACTCACCGGCCACCACGCCTTCACACGTCCGCTCTGCCCTGAAGATCACCGTGAGCAGCTTGGCGAGGGTCATGGGGCGGCAGTTGGCGATGTTTTTGGGGTGCTGCACCAAGCGCTTATAAGCCGGTGTGCGGCTCCACTCTGGCCAGTCGAATGCGCTGGTGACGAAGCCATGATCATAGGCGGCTTCCTGCAAGCGGCTCATCAGGTCAGAATGCACGAAACAGGGAAAAGTGATGACGCCATCGGGTTGTCTGTCGCCGCCATGCCATCGGCCAGCGGTTGCGCCCGGCGCTTCCAATTCGGGGAGGAACGCGGCGATTGCGGCTAGGGCAGCTGGTGATGGCTCGCGAAGCGGAAGCCAGTGCAGCGGCATCGGAACGTCGTCGGCAGAAGTGGTGGTGTCGATATCGGTCATGTTCGGTCTCCCCGAGAGGTTGGCATCAGGTGCGGCCCGGTGTTGGCGATCCGGGCTCTTTTGGTGATTGTGCCGTCAGCATAGCGGGATGCTGGCCAGATGTGAATCCATGCGGATCAACAGGGGCGCGATGGCTTATGGGCCTCACTAAGGAGTAACTAGAAGATATAACTAGGAGGTGCTGACCGTTGCCGCTCTTAGCCTTCGACTACTCCCGCCATTGAACCATACCAAGATTTTGATGGTCATAGGAGTGGATGAAGTCTGACAGCACCACAGCAGGTCAAACCTTCACGCTAACTGGAAGCTCCAGCCCAGAGACTTCACCTCCTACTGCCATCATCATCAGCCTTGCCTCTTCAGCCTGTGACCGAGGCACCAGCACGGCGTCATGCAAGGGTAGTGCACAAAGCCCCGCATCACGCATTCGCGCCATGGCAGCCATCAGGATCACGCTCTCGGTGAACATCAAGCCGAACCCAATGCGGCTTCCGATCACCTGATGCAGCACGGGGTGAGCTTGCAGGATGGCTTCACGCAAGCGCCTGATGCTCCACCCGGATGGCAAGTCCTGGATGATGTCGGGTGGTAGTCGCTTCAACTCCCCGTCCGCAAAGAGCAAGGCATTCAGCGCCTTCTTCAAGCCAGCCCGGTGCTGCATGGGGAAGCCTTCGATGGCATAGGGGTCGGCCTGAAGATGCGCGGCGAGTTGGGCTCCAAGCTGGCCATAGGCGAGCCTGACGAACAAGGCGTTGAAATCCACCTCCGCTATTGGCTCGCCTTGAAGCCGCAACGAGGCCCGCCGCCTGTCCCGCGAAAGGGTGTGCCAGAAGGCTCCGAAAAGGCGGCCTCCAAGGTCAAAACGCGGGGTGTGGTCACCGGGCAGCAATGAGAAGTGTCGGCGTGATCGGCGCTGGCCGATATCAATCTGGGGGAGAAGTCCGTCATCCTCGAAAGCTATGTCAAGCCGTGCCACCCAAGCATTCAGAGCGTGCATCTCTTGCCGCATGGCATGGGTGGCCGGGGTGTCGGCATAGCCAATGCGCTCTGAGAAGACGCGGGGCGATGTGCCCTCTTCAAGCTCTTCCTGCCGCTTCCGGGTGAGAATGATCAGCTCTTCTCCTTCCGCCCCATCCCAAGCGATATCAGCATCAAGCACCCCGCGTGAAGCGAACTCACTGGCCAGCCCCGCGCTTGCACTGATGGACGTGGTCTTGCCTCGAAATCCGGGTGTTACGATCAACAGGCCAGCATCTCGCATCGCCATGACCGTGGCCTTTAGCGTCTTCACCGGCACCATCGGGTTGCCATAGCGTGCAGCCCCCAGCATCCGGGCCTTCGCCAGCGGCACCGCCAGTTCGCCAGACTTTGAGGGGTGCAACAGGTTGGCAGCCAGGTTGGCCGTGAGCGCCTTCACAGTCGCCGTGAAGCGCATCTGATCATCCGGCTTCCGTGCCCGCGCCCGCTTCTCTTTCGCCTCCAGCAGGGCTTGCAGGTCATCAGCGAGGCCACCCAATGCGCCACCCTTGGGCACCAGCCACGGGTCAAACCAGCGGTCGGGGCCACCACTCCTGCCATCCGTCTTCATGCCGCCAATGCCAGCCGCGTGACCTCTTCAAGCCGCTCTTCAGCCGGGGTCACATGGCCGGTGAGAGACAGCGTTTCGGCAAGGCGCAACTCATGGCAGCGTTCGGGCAGCTTATAGACGGCCTCCAGCAAGAACCGAGTATCCATGTGATCAAGCAACTTCCCGATCATCTCGGCATTCTGTGTTTTGGTGCCCTCCGCCGTCTTCCAGTCACGTTCACGCCAGCGGTATGCGAGACCTTGCACGGCTTGAAGCAGGTTCGGGTTGTCTGTGTGCAGCGTGACGGTGGCACCGAGGAAGCCCAAGGTTGCCAGCACGTCGAGACTTTCCACCGTGCCCCTGAAGATGGCAGCGGGAAGGCTCTCGCCCTTGACGCCTCCCCGGAACAGGAAGCGGCGCATCTGGGGAGATTGGGGTGTCGGCATGACGTGGATCATCGCGCCATAGCCGCGTGAGTGCTTGGTGTTGCCGGTGCCCTTCAAGAACAGGTCAATGTGGTAATTGGAGCGGATGCGCGATGTGCGGATCACTTCAGCCGCGTCTTCGGCGTTGGCATAGTCGAGAACACGATTGCGGGGCATTTGGTATCCTTTTTTAGGCAACAGACTCCCTATCGCGGCCATGCGGCGCGTTGCGGTAGGTGCTGTCGGTGTGGCGGTATAAGGTGCGGCGGAATTAGGACTATAGTCTTATGTCAGGAAGCGCGGCGTCGATGAAGAAGGGGGACTGATAGCTTGGTGCCACCAGCCCCCTCCACATCGGCAAGCTAGGCCTCAAGTTTCCTTGTCGTCCTCGCCTTCCGCTACCGCTGGTGCATTTCCCCGCAATTCCAAATTGATCTTCCGCATGTCGCGCTGATTGCGGTTGATGAAGAAAACTTCGCGCGGGTCACTCGGATTGAGGCCAAGCACAAGGCGCGACACCTGAAGGTTGTTCTTCGCTTTGACCGGCTCGATGCTGCCATGGATGCGCACATGGATTGCGCCTTGGCCGCTCAGGTTGCACATAAGTAACGGATTGATCGGCTTCACCTTCGTCTCATAGTCACCGGGGTCGAAGATGATCTCAGTGCCGTCTTGTGCGGGCACATAGGTTGCGTCCGGTGTTCGGCGGGGCTCGATGTCAGATGGCTTGCGTGCCTTCCGGTGCTTGATCTTCCGCCGATTTGGCGCTGCTGTCTCTGTCGTCTTAGTCTTGCTTTCCGGCATCTGGTGCGGGTTGTCGTTGTTTAAGCTCATTTTCGTGGTCCTCTATAGCTAGGTGAGGCACCGCTTTCCGAATGAATTGATTGATTTCCATGCGCCCCCACGGCGTGAGCCGGAGTTGCGTCGTGCGTCGATCCTTGGACACTTCGCTTTTGAACTGCTCGATCAATCGCGGACCATTGCCGTTGCCCTTAGCGTCAACGCCTTTTGCCAGCACGCCGATGGTGCGTGTCATGGTCGGTTGGGGGATGGCATAACGTGTGGTCAACGAAGTGACGGTTTCGCCGAATTGAGGAACCTGCGTGGCCATGTCAGCCGGTCCTTCGCCAAGTGCCACGTCCAGCACAACTAGCGATTCTGTCAGGCTCAATTTCGGGTCAATGTCGCGGAAACTTTGCAACACCCGTCTTGCCGCCAACATCGCTGCGCGGTCACGATCATACCAAGAGGGGCGTGCTGTCATTGGAAAATGGTGCGGTTTCGCCGGGCTTTCACCGGCTCATCAGGGAGGTTGCACAATGCATTGCCTCCTACCGAGAGTTTAGCGCGTGCTTGTGCGCTCCTTGATGTGCCTCCGGGAGAAATTCCATTTCGCACATCAACTTCACCACTGCCTTGTGGTGTCACTCCACCCGCCTTCTTCAGGACGTGCGCCTTTCGTTTGCCTGTTTCCCCATCCACGATGTCATTCTTGGGGTAGCAGCCGGTGCGGAGTCCGGCTCTGACGATCAGCGCTATACAAGGCCGATGAACAGGAGTCAATATACATCAGGAAGCTGATCTATTCCGCTCGACCTTGCTAGGCGACGTCCCGCGCTTGGGCACTCGCAAGAATGCGATAGACCGATGCCCTACCGATAGTGAGCTTGCGGGCAATATCCGCTGGCGTCGTTCCGTCCGCGTGAAGTTTCAGCACCTCGCCAGCCTTCGCGCGGGCAGTCGGTTGGCGTCCTTTGAATTTGCCATCCGCCCTAGCCTTGGCGATGCCATCGCGCTGTCGTTCAAGCATGATCTCACGTTCGAAGGCGGCAACACCTGACAGCACCGTCAACATGAGCTTGCCCGTTGGTGTGGTGGTATCGAGGTCCATGGACTGGATGCGCACCTCCACCCCTTTGGCTTGAAGCGCCTTCACCGTGTTCAACAGGTCTGCCGTTGAGCGTGCGAGACGATCCGGCTTGGTGACCATGAACACATCGCCTTCGCGGACATAATCGAGGGCCTTGGCCAGCTCGGGGCGTGACGCATCAACCCCGCTGCCGTGTTCCTGAAACACCTTGGCACACCCGGCAGCAGCAAGAGCTTGCACTTGGGCTTCAAGGCCAGCCTGTTGATCACTAGTGCTGGTACGGGCATAGCCCACAATCGTTGTCTTGCTCACGCTGTTTCCCTCACACGTCTCGCCACACACCTCTAAGAGGCTATGAGAAATAGTGAGCGACCGCTATGGACAAGTCAAGTGAGACGCAAAAGCCGTGGTTAATGCGGACTCACTAGACCCTGCCCGTGTGAGACTTAAAGTGTGTAGGCTAATTGTTGGCCCCCTTAGGCGCGGGTGACCTAAACGCTAATCATCCGGTTCGAGCAGCGGTTGTTCCGCCACATTCCCCGCGAAGTGAGCTGCAATCCGAGCCTCAATCGCTGCCACATCTCCAACGCGCCCTCGGAGATTCTGCATTGAGCCTCGTCCGGGGTGAAGGGTGTCCCAGCCTGAGAAAGCCTGTTCTTCACGTCCTTTGCCCGGTTGGTTGCTCCCGAAACCTCCAAGGGTAGAGTTCCACAATGGAACAAGCCTGTTAATCAGAACCTTTTCACAAAAACCGACCCACACAACCTCAACGATCAGGTATCTGACCCAAAAATGATCCAGCGATAAGTTTGTAGCTTTGATGGACTTTCGATGACTATTTAGGCGGTTTGAGACCAAGCTCTGACTTGTCGCTGCTTGTTCAATGCCAGTCCTTCCACCCTTCGGCTCCGCCTTTCCGACATAGATTGGAACGCTAAAGTTACTCGCATTCTTCGCTGTCAACGGCGCATAGGCAGGAAAAGGGCCGCGATAGTACAAGAGATATACACCAGCCCCCTTGCCGGGGCGTGCTTCAGCCAATGGCATTGCTTCCTGATCATGCATCACACTGACGATGTTTCGTGCGAGGTTTGCGCGATCCAGTGGGTTGTATGGTTGCATTTACCGCCGCCTCCAAGTGCCGCATCACGTCACCCGCCACCACACGGGCCAAGTCCACCGGAACCGCGTTTCCGAGCTGGCGCATGGTTTCAGACCAAGAGCCATGGAACACGAAGTCATCCGGGAAGGTCTGCAAGCGGGCGCTTTCGCGCACCGTGAAATACCGAACGCTGCCATCGGGTTTCAGCAACATATTCTCGCCACCCGGCACGCCATGCACGCCAGCCTTCAGCGTCTTTGCGGGCTCATCCAGCGGGCTCCCCGTGTGCCCCTTATATGACCTAGCGCCGGGCTGGAGACGGTGGTTGTGAAGCCGGGCAGCTTGATGCTTGTGGGTGTGCGGATCGGGAAGATCATGGATGGCGTCTCGCACCGTCCGCCATGGCAAAAGCGCTGGCGCATCGTCCAAGGCCCATGCCCGCGAACGAAGGCGTTCCGAGGTCACCCGGTTGCGCCAGTCCGCCCCATGCCGCTCCCAATACTCGCCAGTGCGATACTGTGACCACGCCAGCGCATCAGCCGAGTGGGTTTCGCGCGGGAAGCTCCACCCGATGCCAAGGTCACTGCGAAAGCCGACGAAGAACACACGTTCGCGCTTCTGGGGCACGCCATAGTCCGCTGCATTGGCGAGGTGCACCACGATGTTATAGTGCAGCCCTTCCCGGCTTCCTGCCGTCTCGTGTTGCTCCAAACGCGCCAGATGATCGGCCCATGTCTCTTCGCCTCGGATCGTGACTTCTGGGTGCATCATCTGAAGCCGCACATATTCGAGGTAGTTGCGGAAGGTCTGGCGCGTGAGGCCCTTCACATTCTCAAAGATGAAAGCCTTGGGCTTGGCTTCGCGCAACGCCCGGACAGCTTGGGGAAACATGTCGCGGGCATCATCATAGGCCCGATGCTTCCCGCCGATGGAAAAGGGTTGGCAAGGCGGGCCACCGGTCACCAGTTGCACCCGGCCCTCATGTGGCCTGAAGTCAACGGCGCGCACGTCGCCTTGCTCCAGTGGCCACGACGCCACGGGCTCCAGCTTGCGCGCTTGGTTCTCCCGGATCGTGTCGCAACAGAACGCATCGCGCTCAACCACCAGCACCGGGTGGAAGCCCGCAAGCGACGTGCCGATGCCAAGGCCACCAGCTCCAGCAAACAATTCAATAGAGTTCATCTGACACCCACGCCCTTCTGGTAGCTGATTCGACGTTAACGGAGTCGCCCGTTTTGCGCCCGCCGTGGCACGCCATGCCCGCGCTTCTATTGTTCATGCTTTGTTTCGTGTTGTCGATACCCCGCAACGCCCTATCCCCACGCAATGAGAAACGGCCCCGGACGCCTAAGCACCGAGACCGCTTATGGCGATCTTGACGATTGCCTGATGTCAGAGCGCGTGCGCGAAGCACCAAGCGAGGGAACCCACGGCACCCAATGATGTCCCGGTTCCCTTGTCAGTCTGCCGCCAAGCGAACGGGGCGCTGGCGTGACGCGGGGCGTTGCGTTCGATGAACAGCTCCCATGTGCGGCCCCGGATGAACAGTGACCGGGTGGTGAGGCTGAAGGCGCGAGTGGCTACTGCTGCTGTCGTGGTGGTCATGGTGGCGTCCTTTCGTGCGGCCCATGGCGGGCTAGAGGCCAGACAATAGGCGTGAAGCAGTGGGCGGCGCAAGAGCAACTACATAATAAAGTGAACGATATCAATTGCTTACAAACCACATGGCGAAGTGACTTAGAGCGGCATCACGCTGGCGAGGGGGCGGCGGGGGGGGTAACGCGCCTGTCCTAGCTGGTGACAGCCTCTGACAAATTTGTGACCCTTTGAGCTTTTGATCATCGCGGTTATTCGCCTAGCTAGCCTTCCGCTGCCTCGGGACTAGCCGAACCTTGCGAACCTTTGGGATTGGCCTCAGCTTCAACCTTGGACGTCGTGCCACTTTGGGCGGGTCTTGTGTTTCGCGCGGGCGCAATGCGTTCGGCGCTACCACTGCTTCCACACAATGGCGCATCTGGGTCTCGGGATCGGGGCCACCGGAATAGAGACCAAGGGTCATGCCTTCCCGGCCCTTGCCGTGTCCAACAACCGCCGAAATGACGCTCGGATAGATCGCCGCGCGTTCCGCCTTCGTGATGAACCAGCGCCTGAAGCTGTGAAAGTCGATGCGTGACTGCCGATGGCCCGCCTTCCGATCATCAACCATAAGCTTCCGGCGATAGGTGACAAACGTCTTCACGATCTTCTGTGACCGTTCCATTTCGTCATCATCCTGCCGCCGTGGCAGTTCATCGAAAAGGAAATCCTGATCTGCTTTGCCCTCAGAGCGGCGAACGATGATCGGTGCAATGACGGTGTGAATGGGCACATCCCGGATTGCCGCAAGCGTCTTGCCCTTCTTCACGCTCATGATGCCGTTGCGCGTGTGCTGGATCGTCAGGCTAGCGACCTCTTCGACCCTCATGCCAGACAAGGCACAAATCCACATGGCGTCATGCAACAGGGCGGATGTTTCGCCTGATAGCAAGGTGGCCACCTCTTCGTCATTGAAGGGCCGTTTGAACTTAGCATCGCCGCCCGTGAGGTAGTGCTTTGGTTTCTCGAAGCGCTGATCAGGCCATGGGTTCGCCGCCTTCGTCACATGCCCTTTCTTTGCCAGCCAACGCCAAAGCGAGGAAAGAGCGGAGATGTCCTTGTTTGCGGTCTTGTGTGGTGTGCCCTTGGCCGAAAACTGTTCCGAGACATAGCGCCCGGCCACCTTCAGGTCTGTCTCTTCGATGCTGGCGGAAAGCTGCTTGCGCTGGCACCACGCCACGAACTTCACAACTGCACGGCGGTAGTCCTTTTTCTGTCTTGGCCGGAAGGGCTGCTCGGCAAGGTAGGTGTCAACCATGCTGATGATCGGTGTGGCTGCACCTGTTGCCACATCGTGGAATGTTGAGGCGCGTCGCCACTCACCAGTCTCCTGAAGCCGCTCGGCAAGCGCGTCGATGAAGTCTGGCATGATGGGGCGGTTGCGGCCCAAGTCGTCTAGCTCACCAAAACGGATAGCCGTCGCTTCAGCTTCAAGATCAGCGCGAAGGCTCAGAGCCTCGGTAACAAGAGGGTCTGGATCAACGGGCACAACCGGCTTGCCAGCCTTGGCGTTTCTAATCATCCGCTTGAACCGGGTGACGTGAACACCTTTCAGCTCATTGGCCAGTTCCAGGCTGTCAGTGCCAAGAGGATGCTTCAGGATTTTCCGCCCGAATACCGACTGCACAGCCGCTGGCACGGCGATAGACACCCGCCATTTGTTGCCGTGCTTTTCGAGGTAGCGCTGATCTTGGGGCATGTGTGCTCACGAAAACTCTGCTAAACAAAAGCACGAATAGCGTTCATTCTACCCCAAATCTACCCCAGAGTTCTACCCCAGTCCCGCTGGAATAGCGTTTTAGTTCATGAGGTTAACGGCTTAGGGGCGGGCAATCCTAGTCTCCTAGTCCCCCAGCCAAATTTCCCCTTGTCCCATCGCGTTGATTTCCGTCTGCGTTGAAGCTGGCCTGCCGCAGGCGCATGCGTTGCGTTGGCGCTCGCCCGGGCGGCGGCGATAATGGCCCTGTGGTTGAAAATGATTGTGCTGCGGGCCGGGTTGGTCAACATATGGCTTGAGCCCACAGGCTGCGCATTTTTGCCATCCATGAGGAACATGCCGTTCATGACACGCCAAAAGGCCCTCGTCGCAACCCTCGTCATGTGGGCGATGGCGGCGGCGCTTGCTCCCGCGACCGCGCAGCAACGCGCGCCCGCTCCGCCGACGCCGCCTGCCTCTTCTCCTGCAGCGCCTGCCCCTGCTCCGGCCGCTGTTCCCAGCGAGCCGCAATCGACCGTGGCGGCCTTCGGCGACTGGGCTCTGCGATGCGTGCGGCAGGGCGAGGGCGCGCAGGCCACACGCATCTGCGAAGTCACCCAGAACATCCAGGCGCAGGGCCAGCAGGGACCGCTGGCGCAGATCGCGTTCGGGCGGGTGCAGCGCACGGATCCCTTGCGGCTGACGGCGGTATTGCCGCCCAATGTGTCGTTCCCATCGGTCGTCAGGGTGATGATGGACGATAAGGACGCCCAGCCGTTCGACCTGGCCTGGAGCCGCTGCGTGCCCGGAGCCTGCGTGGCCTATGGCGAGCCGGCCGCGGCTGTGATCCAGCGCTTTCGCGCGCGGACCGAGCCTGCCCGGCTCACGTTCAAGGATTCCGGCGGGCGGGACATCACGGTTCCCCTGTCGTTCAGGGGGCTCTCGCAGGCCTTGGACGCCATGGCCAAGGAAGTCTGAGGACGCTGAAGTCCGAAGCGCGCCCTTTTGGCGTCATCGCCCAAGTTCGCGCACCGTCTATTTGCGCCAGCTGATCTGCTGTCATTCTCATGACCGAGCGAGTGCAATGACGCGACATCACATTGTCAGGTTGATGGCCGGCCGTGACGGCGATGCTGGAGCCGAGGGGCTGGAAGGTCCCTGGGGCGCAGCGCGCGGGCGGGCGGGCGCGGCCTGCTCCCGAGCCGGGCTCTGCCGCTGGCGGCGCTGCGCGGGCTCGTCATCTTCGGTCGCACGCGCGCGCCGACGCGGCGCGGGCTCCTGCGGCGCGATCGCTGCGATGCAGGTCGTGCCCTGCTTGGCTTGGCCCGGTCCGCAGCCGACGCGGCCGGTGCAGAGCTTGTCCTGGCGCTTCTTGAGGAATTCCAGCGCCTCGGCCGTCAGCGGATTGAGACTGCGCGCATCTTCTCCCAGGCTGCGCTCAGCCGTCTGAAGCCCGATGCCGGTGTCCTGGTTCATGCGCCCGTTGACCGAGCCGACATAGCAGCCCAGCCGCTTCAACTCGGTCTGCGCGGCGCGCACGTCGTCGCGTGACGTCAGTTCCGGCAGCCGCGGCACGTCCGGCTTGGCGGCCTCCGGAGGAAGCGCGGCGATCTGGGCATTGCCTGCGCCTTGTTCGGCAATGGGTTCAGGCGGCTGGTTGTCTTCGTCCAGCAATCCGGAGCGCGTCCGGTTTTCCCGCTCGATCCGCTCGCGGGAGAGCCGGCGCTGCTCGCTCGTGAACCGGCTGATCTCATCCGCCACAAGCCCGCTCACGCCTTCGGTTTGGGGCAAGGCAGGCGCCAGGGACTGGGGCTGCGGCTGGATGTCCGCCGTGGTCCGTCCGGAGGCGCTGGCCTGGCGAGCATCGGCAAGCGGCGCAGCCAAAGCAAGACGAGTCGCTTCCTCCTTCAGGCGGGCTTCCGCAATCCTGCGTTCGTCGTCGGCGCGTTGGGCGGCAAGCTTGCGCTCATCCTCGTCCCGCTTGCGCTGGGCGGCGACCTCGGCGAGGCGGGCCTTCTCGGCCTCGGCCACGCGGGCGGCCTCCTCCTTCTGGCGGATCTCGGCCAGACGACGCTCCTCGCGGGCGCGGGTTTCCGCAGCGCGGCGCTCCTCGTCGGCGCGTTGGGCGGCCAGCTTGCGCTCGTCCTCCTCGCGCTTGCGCTGGGCGGCGAGTTCAGCGAGGCGGGCCTTCTCGGCCTCGGCAACGCGAGCGGCCTCCTCCTTCTGGCGGATCTCGGCCAACCGGCGCTCCTCGCGGGCGCGGCCTTCCGCTGCGCGGCGCTCCTCGTCGGCGCGTTGAGCGGCAAGCTTGCGGTCGTCCTCCTCGCGCTTGCGCTGGGCGGCGATCTCGGCGAGACGGGCCTTCTCGGCCTCGGCGACGCGAGCGGCCTCCTCCTTCTGGCGGGTTTCGGCCAACCGGCGCTCGTCGGCGACGCGTCTTTCGTCTTCGGCACGCTGCAGTGCGATACGCTGCTCGTCCTCGGCGCGTCTGCTCTGCTCCGCCGCCTCCGCCTGACGCTGCCGCTCACTCTCGGTAAGCCTTGCGGCCTCGGCAAGGCGCGCGATCTCGGCAATTCTTGCGCTTTCTGCCAGTCTGGCAGCTTCGGTGGCGGCCTGCTCCGCTTGCCTGATCTCGGCTATCCGGCGTTCCTCGGCCAGGCGCCTGTCGTTTTCGATCTGCCGGCGCTGAGCTTCCGCTGCGGCCAGCTGCGCACGCTGAATTTCCGCCAATCGGGCAGCCTCGTCCTGCTCGCGCTGCGCCGCGCGTTGCGCGGCAAGCACGGCCCGGGCGCTCTGCTGGACTTCGATCTCGCGCAGTTCATTTTGGGCGCGCGCCTGTTGATCGGCCTGGTCGCGCTGGAAGCGAGCCTCGATCGCCTGCTGCCGCGCTATCGAGGCATTGCGGCGGCGCTCGAGCCGCCAGTCATCCATCGAAGACTGCGGGGCGGGCCCAAGTCCGGGACTTGGCTGAGACTGCGCCAGGATCACAGGCGAAAGGCCGCCACGCTTGAAGTCGACCACAGGTGGAGGCAAGGCAAAGCTGGCTGTCGCAAGCCCCAAAAAGCTTGCGACGGCTGTCAGGCATGTCAGCGATGTTCGCCAATCCGCCACTGATCAACCTTCGTCACCGAACGTCACATTGCCAATTTACAGGCGGACGCCTCTGACGGCAACAGTCATGCAGCGTCCTGCCTGCGTGAACATCCGAAAAGCATCTGGCATTCTGGCGCACGGAACCGGGCGTGCCTTCCGCCGCATGAAACGGCCGCACAGCGCGGCAGGCAGCCTCAGAAACCGGTGCCGACCGTCATCCAGAACAGCGGCGACTGCTTGACAGGCGCGGTCTGCGCGATCCTGATCGGGGTAGCGACCTGCTGGGCATAGGCCGGCTTCGCACGCTGCGCATTGACCTGCGCCAGCGTCTTCGGCCTGCGAGGCGGCAGCGAGGCGGTCGTCAGCACAGGCGCATCCTCGCCAAAGCTAGCGGCCTCGGCGGTGACCTCAACCAAGGCCGCAGAGCGTCCGGCCCAACCTCCGTCGGTCAAAGCCTCGTTGGCGGCGGCGAAAGAACTGGTGGCAAGAACGGCGCAAAGCACCATGCCTGTTCGCGTGATCAAACCTGATGACATGACAAAAGCTCTCCTCTTGGCGTGATGCATAGCATGATTTCGGCTTCCGGCCAAACGA
>JANOCI010000040.1:0-2563 GCA_031412095.1 Allobosea sp. | reverse complement strand
ATCGACTGGACGTTCTACAGGTTGTAGGCGCGGCTGATCACCTGAAGGTGGTCGGTGTCGAAGCGCACGGGAACGTCGAAGCGGAAGGTGCGACCGGCGTCGCCGCCGGAGCCGCACCGAAAGTAAGCCGCCCCGTCGCGTGATCGATTGCCGGGGTGACGATGTTGCCGTTGACGCGCACGACGACTGAGCCGACGACCGGGCGGGTGATCGAGCGGATTTCGACGACAGGGCCGGACGGATAGCGCTTGACCAGCTGGAATACCGTCGCGCTCACCCCCTGGCACTGCTGGTCGGTGGCTTCGAAGTCGCCCCAATCCCTGAAGCGGAAGCCGAAGGCGCGGCCCTTGCGTGCCCGGAAGAACGCGATCACCTCGGCCATCTGCTCGCGGGTGCGGATGCCGGTCGAGATGTCGTAGCGGGCGCGCGAGGCCGACCAGTTCTGGTTGCGCTGCTCGAAGCCCGACGCGACCATCACCACGTCGGTGGAATACTCCGGTCCGCCCGTCGCGCCGCGCGCGATGGCATCCGGAAAGGACACGTCATGGAAGCTCACAGGTTGCGCTTTCTCAAAGGTTCCGTCTGGCGCGTTCGAGCGCCGAGGCCATCTCGGCGGTGATCTGGCCCTGCGCACGGCGGAAGGAGCCCGCATCGGGCGTCGTGATGTTAAATGTCACGACGGTTGGCGCCGCGTAGTCGCCGCGCTGGTCGTAGGTGGCGGTCTCCTTGCGGTTCAGCACGCGCTCGCCGGTCTGAAGGATCGTCGGAACCTCGTCCGGCCTCAGATAACCGCCGCCGTGGAGGCTCGGCGCTCCGGCGAACAGCCAAGCGGGCATATGTCGGCCCGGACCGCCCGCGCCGACAAGGCCGCCCTCGTGCTGTGTCGGCGCAAAAATGCTGCCAAGTGACTTGGTGATGTCGCCAAGGAAGCCGCCGGCATTGCTCAACGTTGGCGCGTTGCCGCCGAACAGGAAGTTCTTGAGCGGGTTCATGACCGCGAGCTTGATCAGTTCGTTCATGATGTCGTTGATCGCCGACTGGCCGGCGTCCGCCCACGACTTCCAGTCGGTCTTGCCTTGGGCAAGCAGCGTCCCGAACCGGTCAAGCGCATTGCCGACCGCGCCCTGCAAGGCCCGCTGGGTCGCTTCCTGCCGCTGAAGTTCCGTCGTCAGCTGCTGCACACGGACGGCGTTCGCGACGATGGCCTGGCCTTCCTCACTCGCGAGGTCGATGCCGCGTCGCCGCAGATCCTGCTCGGCGCGGATGGTCGCCAGCACCGTCTCGCGCTGCTGGGCGGACGCGCCGATCAGGCCGATCTGGGTTTCAATCAGGTCGATCTCGGCGCGCTGATCCTGCAAGGCGACTTGCGCCTCAGCCTGGCGTTCAAGAGCGAACTGGCGCCTTGCTGCGGCGAGTGCAGCCTGTCCCTCGGCGCCGGCAGGATCGATCCCGCGTTGGCGAAGTGACTGTTCCGCCCGGATGACGGCGATGGCCTCGGAGCGCGCCGACACGCCCTGCTTGAGGAGTTCCACCTCGCGCGCCAGCCCGCGGTTGGACTGCTCGTAGGCGAAGGTCGCTTCCCTCCCGGAGATCGCGCGGCCATCCTCGCGCAATCGCTCCTTCAGCTCATTTGAGGCGTCCCGCATTCCGGAGGTGACGGCGCGCTCGATGTCCAGCTGTGTGCCCGCCAGCGCCTTGCGCATGTCGGGACGTTCGAGGTTGAAGCGCATTTCCGTCTTGTGTCCACCAAGAGAATACAATACGGTATTGTATGTTCTTCGGGAGGCACAATTGAACTTCTGGTTCCTCGCGGCTGCCGCGATTTCGTTCTTCACCTGCGCATTGCACATCGTACTTGGCGGTCGTGAAGCTGCGCGTCCCTTGCTGGCGACCACGGACCTCGATCATGTCGCGAAGTACACCAACTACTATTGCTGGCATCTCGTAACGATCGTCATTGCATCGCTGGGCACGGCATTCGTTTTCGCGTCCAGGCCGGGCGCGGGCATTGATCTCGCGCTGTTTGCCTGCACGCTTTCATTGGCCTTCGCGTTGTGGAGCGTCAGCATGATCATTCTCAATCGGCTGCATCCCCTCAAGTTCGGGCAATGGGCCTTTTTCTTGCCGATCGCTATTCTCGGCGTAGCCGGTATCGCTCGATGAGACAGGATGGCAAGGCGCGCCTTTCGGCCCAAAACTGGATCGATATCGGGCTGAGGGATCTTTCCGAAATCGGACCAGATGCACTGACGATAGACGCGTTGTGCCGCAGGACGGGCAAGACGAAGGGTTCCTTTTACGCGCATTTCGCCAGTCATGAGGCGTTTCTGCTGGCGCTGGCGGCGTGCTGGCGTGAACGGAACACCGAAGCGCTGCTGATAGACGCAAGCGCCGAACCTACCGTCCACGGCCAACTTGCCAGGCTGAACCACATGGCCGTACGTCTGGACGCCAAGCTCGATCAGGGAATGCGCACCTTGGCCGAACGGGTTCCAGCCATCGCAGAAGCGTTAAGCGAGGTGGAGAGCATCAGGATCGTCAATCTTGCGCGCCTGCACCGTGC
>JANOCI010000039.1:0-2014 GCA_031412095.1 Allobosea sp. | reverse complement strand
GCGGCCAGCGCCTCGATCTCGCGCGGCAGCGGCAGACCCCAGGCGGTGCGGGCCTTGTCGACGAAATCGACCTTGATCGAGCCAGGAACGGGACCGCGCTTCATGCTGCCCTCGCGTGTAGCGCGGCAAGTTCGCGGCCTCGGTTGAGGTCGAACACGCCAAGCTTCGTGATCACAGGCGGGCGCGGCCCCGTGCTCTGCGAAGGCGGCAGCCGCCAGCAGGGCACGCCATTGGACAGAGCCGTTCCGCCGACCACCATGCCCGCCGCTGTGAGCGCCGCGATATAGGCCTGGGCATAGGCAGGTTTAACCTCGACCACGTCGGTCGAGGCGTCGCGCGCCAGCTCCTCCAGGCTGAAGGAGCGGCTCATCTGCATGGCGCGCCACAGGTTGCGCTGGGCGGCGCCGAAGGTCTCGGCGAGCGGACGGCACAGCGGCGGTGCATCGCCGACAACCATGATGTGATGGCTGCCATCCCCGCGCGCACGCACCACGTCCTCATTGGTCAGCCAGCGCGTCCATGCGTCGATGGCCGGGCCGTAGCCCGATCCGAGGATCTCGGCGGCGGTGCCGATGCGATAGCCGCCATAGTCGCGGCTAAGGGCGCACATGATGCGCCAGGCCTCCGCGCGGACGGCGTCGTTGAGCTTGATGCGCATCACGCGGCCCTCTTCTGGCGACGCGGCGGGGAGCCCGTGAAGACGCGGCCCCTGAAGTTCTTAAGGTCGAGCGCCAGCAGCCCTTCGCGCCGGGCGAACTCCACCATCTCGTTCAGCGTGGTCGAGATGTAGCGGGCGTTGCCGTGGCAGCTTGCCCGTACATGCTCCATCAGCTCGTCGTGGACCGCGAGGTTCGGCGCATAGGCCGAGGCGAGTTGGCGCGCGTCGTCGAGGTCGCATTCCTGCGCTGGCAGCCAGTCGAGCACGCGGGAATGGACGCGGTCGATGGTCTGGAGCTTGGCGGGCAGCCGCTCCTCGCCGATCAGCACGATGGGCGCGAGCGAATAGTCATGCAGTTCGCGGATGAGCTCGATCATGTCCTTGTCGACGGCCTTGTCGGCCTCGTCGATGATGAGGGGCCGGTCGACCCGGTCGCCCATCAGCTCGATGGCCTTCTCCGCCATGTCGCCAACGGTGCCGCGCGGATTGACCTCGCCCAGCTCGCGCAGGACGTGCTGCATCAGCTTCTTGCGGGTCCAGGAATCGCCGATCGACACCACGGCGGCCTCGGTCTTGTTGCCGACGTAGATCATCGCCTTGGTCTTGCCGAAGCCGGCAGGCCCGTGGAACACGCCGATCCCCGGCAGGTCGATGGCCCGGCTGCGCAGCGTGTTGACCAGGCCCAGCAGGGCTGTCACATTCTTCAGCGGCGCGAAGCGTGAAATTCTATTGTCGTCCATCTTAGATCTTCCCCTCTTCGTGTTCACCAGGCCCGCCGTCACAACCGGCGGGCCGCTTCATTTCAGGCTCGACGACAGCTCATCTCAGGGCTGCCTCGCCGAAATCCTCGAAAACCGTGCGCTGGGCGCGATACTCGGCGCTGGCCTGGTAGCCGCCGAGCCAGAGCGCATCCTCCGTCGCCAGCTGCTGGCCGCCCGCGATCAGACCCTCCAAGCCGAGCGCGCGCCGGAAGCGCTGCGCTGGCGTCTCGGTGGTCCTGAGGCGCGTGACCTTCGTGCCGCCAATTGGCGACCAGCCGCCGGCCATCTCGGCGGCGACCTCGGCCTGCAGGCTTTCGCTGACCTTCGTTGCCTGCTGCGGTGCGACCGGGCGGTCCATGCCGGCGGCCTCGGCCGCAGCCAGTATCGACGGCGTGGTGTGTTCGATGCGCGGGCGCTGGAAGGCGACCAGCTTGCCGGCCTTGGCCAGCGCGCGGCGGTTGCGGTGGTCGAGCACGGTGCGGGCGTCGATGCCCTTGGCCTCGCGCTTGAGGTCCGCCGTCCGTTCGGTGATGAGCGCCTTCTGCGCGGCCGCCACCTGCGCCACCAATGCGGCGCGGTCCTCGCCGGCCAGTTC
>JANOCI010000038.1:0-36772 GCA_031412095.1 Allobosea sp. | reverse complement strand
CGACGCCGGAGACTTCGCGCTGCCTTCCGCAGAGGACGAGATCGCTGCCGGCCGCGCGAACTTCAGCACGGTGGTGATCAAGGCGCACACGCTGGAGTGGCTTTATCTGGCTCATGCAGGGCACCGGCGCGCAAGGTTCGACCTGCACGCCGACGGCGGAGGCGTGTGGCTTTCGCCTTAGCTCGCGCTCCTCCTGGCGCTCACTCGCCCAGATGGCGGGCACGCTGCACCTGGTGCGCACGGCTTGGCGATCGCCAATTGCCGCTGGGCCTCGGCTTCTGTCCGAAACGCTCCGACGACTGCGACCAGCAGTCCCGGAGCGAAGCCCTTGAACCTGGCGCTGAGGATGCTGAAGACATCGGCCTTGCAGGCTCGCATCTGGCCGCTGAACGTCCGCATCTGGTCGTGCAGCGCGTTCGAACCGTCATCCTTCATCGATGCGAGGACGACCACCAGCCATTCGGCCTCATCTCCTGGGCATCGGCTGGTCGCGGGCCCGGCGTCGCCAGCGCCGGCCGTTTCCGGCTCATGACGTTGACGCGCTCAGCCTGCCGCCGTCAGGCGCTTGAATCCCTCGTCCAGATCTTCCTTGAGATCCTCGACATCCTCCAGCCCGATATGGACGCGGACGCATGGCCCGCCCGGCTCCCATTTCGTCACGGTCCGGTACGTCGCGCAGTCGAAGGGCAGGACAAGGCTCTCATACCCGCCCCATGATGCGCCCATCCCGAACAGCGCCAGATGGTCGACCATCGCCGCAAGTCCCTTTTGCGAAACAGGATTGAGCACGATCGAAAACAGCGAAGACGCACCGGTGAAGTCGCGCTTCCAGATGGCGTGGCCCGGATCGTCCTCAAGCGCAGGGTGCAGCACCTGCTTCACTTCCGGGCGCTTCTGCAGCCATCTGGCGATCTCGATGCCGGCTTTCTCCTGCTCCTTCAGGCGCAGCGGCATTGTCCGAATGCCACGAAGCGTCAGGAACGCATCCTCCGGCGCGACGATGACGCCCAGTTCCTCCCAAGCTTTCCGCAGTTGCTTGTAGAGATCCGGCGTGCGCGCCGAAACGGTCCCGATCAGGACATCGGAGTGGCCGGCATAGTACTTTGTGCCGGCCTGGATGGAGAGATCGACGCCGGCGGCGTGACTGTCGAAGAACAAAGGAGTCGCCCACGTATTGTCCATGAGGACCAACGCGCCGTGGCGATGGGCGACCTCGCATATGGCCGGAATGTCCTGCATCTCGAACGTCTGCGAGCCGGGCGCTTCTGTGAAGATGACCTTGGTGTTGGGCTTCAAGAGGGATTGGATGTCTTTGCCGACCAGCGGGTCGAAATAGGTCACCTCGACGCCCATCCGCTTGAGCATGCCTTCACAGAAGACCCGAGTTGGCCGGTAGACGCTGTCGGTCACCAGCATGTGATCGCCAGACGATAGAGTGGCGAGCAGCGGAAACGTGCATGCCAGAAGCCCCGACGGAAGCACGACGACGCCGGCCCCGCCCTCCATGGTGTTGCAGGCCATCTCAAGGGCATCCAGAGTCGGATTGCCCATCGTGCCGTACATATAACGGGCTTTGCGCTGCTGGAATGCCTCGAGCGACTGATAGACCACCGTCGACCCGCGAACGATCGGCGGGTTGACGAAGCCATAGCTGTCTTCCGGATCGCGTCCGGCAAGGATGACGCGTGTGCGTTCACGGAAGCGCGCAAGGCCTTCGAGCGGTATTTTCTTCATGCGGGATTTCTTTTTCTGAATAGTCGGATGGGCCACGAGTGTGGAGGCGCTTGACGAGAACGTCAAACTGCCATGCAATCACGGCTCGGCGTTTGCATCGTCGGCTTTGGGCGCCCGGACGGGGCCCGCCGCTGCCGGAATCATTGACGAGGTGCTTGACGCGAAGGTTTTCGTCTGGCAGGTGCGCGTCATACAAAAGTCGGACCCTGCCATGTGCAAAGCGCATGACGGCGGGAACTCTTAAACCAGCTATCAAATCCGCCGATGCCTGTCGCGCGGACAAAACGGGAGAAGGCAATGAAGACACTTATTACAGGAATGGTCGCCGGAGCGGCGCTGGCGCTGTCCCTTACGGCCGCGTCCGCCCAGGCTCCGCGCGCGACGCTGGATCAAATCAAGGCCCGCGGCGTGCTTAACTGCGGCGCGAACACCGGCCTCGCCGGCTTCGGCGTTCCCGACGCGCAGGGCAACTGGTCGGGTCTCGACGTCGATTATTGCCGCGCCATCGCTGCTGCGATCTTCGATGATCCGAGCAAGGTGAAATTCATCCCGCTGTCCTCGAAGGACCGGTTCACCGCCCTTCAGTCGGGCGAAGTGGATCTCCTGGCTCGAAATTCGACATGGACACTCTCGCGCGACACGTCGCTTGGCCTCGATTTTCCAGCCGTGAATTATTACGACGGCCAGGGCTTCATGATCCGCAAGAAGCTGAACGTCACTTCTGCGCTCAAGCTCGACGGCGCATCGGTCTGCACCCAGCAGGGCACGACGACCGAACTGAACCTCGCCGACTTCTTTCGCGCCAACAAGCTGAAGTATGACGTCGTGACCTTCGCGACCGCCGACGAGACGATCAAGGCCTACGAGGCCGGCCGCTGCGACGCCTTCACGACCGACGCCTCCGGCCTCTATGCCGAGCGCCTGAAGCTCGCAAATGCGGACGAGCACATTGTCCTTCCCGAAATCATCTCGAAGGAGCCGCTCGGCTCGGTCGTCCGCCAGGGCGACAGCCAGTGGGCCGACATCGTGCGCTGGACCCACTACGCCATGATCAACGCCGAAGAGCTCGGCGTGACCAAGGCGAACATCGGCCAGATGATGACCTCGGCCAACCCCGAGATCAAGCGCATGCTCGGCACTGAAGGCAAGCTAGGCGAAGCGATGGGCCTGCCGAACGATTGGGCCGCCCGCATCATCAAGCACGTCGGCAACTACGGCGAGTCTTTCGACCGCAACGTCGGAGCCGGCTCCCGCCTGAAGATCGCCCGTGGCCAGAACGCTCTCTGGACCAATGGCGGCCTTCAGTACGCCCCGCCGATCCGCTGACCAGCTTTTGACACAATTAGGGCGTCCGGCCATGTCGGACGCCCTTTTTTTATGCACAAACCGGTTGCTAACCCCGGGGCAATGAGACAGCATCACAAAATTGAATGGTCTGGATCAACCAGACAAAGGGAGACGTCATGACCAGGAAAATGCTTGCCGCCGTGGTGGCGGGCGCAGCAGCTTTCTTCGCTGCCAGCGCATCCGAGGCGCAGGTTTCGGCCAACACTCTCAACCAGGTCAAGGCTCGCGGCATCCTCCAATGCGGCGTCGGCACCGGCCTTGCCGGCTTCGCGCTGCCGGACGCGCAAGGCAACTGGACCGGTCTTGACGCGGATTTCTGCCGCGGTCTTGCGGCGGCCATCTTCGACGATCCCAAGAAGGTCAAGTTCATCCCGTTGTCGTCGAAGGACAGGTTCACCGCCTTACAGAGCGGCGAGGTCGACCTTCTCGCCCGCAATTCGACATGGACAATGTCGCGCGACACGTCGCTGGGGCTCAATTTCGGCCCGGTCAACTACTACGACGGCCAGGCCTTCATGGTCCACAAGAAGCTCAACGTGGCATCTGCCATGAAGCTGGAAGGCGCATCCGTCTGCACGCAGCAGGGCACGACGACCGAACTCAACGTGGCGGACTTTTTCCGCAAGAACAACATGAAGTACGAGGTGGTCACCTTCGCCACGAACGACGAGACGGTGAAGGCCTACGAAAGCGGTCGGTGCGACGCGTTCACCACCGATGCATCGGGCCTTTATGCCGAAAGGCTCCGCCTGACCGATATGGATCAGCACATCATCCTGCCGGAGATCATATCGAAGGAGCCGCTCGCGCCTGTGGTCCGGCATGGCGACGACCAGTGGTTCGACATCGTCAAGTGGACGCATTTCGCAATGCTGAACGCCGAAGAGTTCGGCATCACCAAAGCCAACGTGATGACGCAGGTGAACTCCACGAACCCCGAAATCAAGCGGCTTCTCGGATCTGAAGGCAAGTTCGGCGAGAGCACCGGCCTCACCAACGACTGGGCCGTGCGCATCATCCGCCACGTCGGCAATTATGGCGAAATCTTCGAAAGCAACGTGGGCTCCGGCTCCCGCCTGAAGATTGCACGCGGCCAGAACAATCTCTGGACCAATGGCGGCCTGCAGTACGCGCCCCCCGTTCGCTGACCTGACCGCCGCGCTGTCAAGACCACGCAGCGCGGCACAAAAACTGCTTGAGGCTCGCAAAGAGCTCTGCGGGCTTGCGGATTGATTGATCCATGCAGGTCATCGCAACACGGATGGGGCGAAACAAGTGTCTACAACAGAACGCGCGCCGGATCCCGGCAAGGCTTCACTGCTTTATGATCCGAAGATCAGGGGTTACTTCTATCAACTTATCGTGGTCGGCCTCGTGCTGTTCCTCATCTATGCTGCATATGCCAATGTCGTCGAGAATCTTCAGCGCCAGAAGATCGCATCGGGCCTCGGATTCTGGGGCAGCACGGCCGGCTTCGACATCAACCAGACGCTGATCCCCTATTCGGCGACGTCGTCATATGGCCAGGCCTTCTGGGTCGGCTTCCTCAACACGGTCCTCGTCGCTTCGATCGGCATCGTCTTCGCGACGGTCCTGGGCTTTGTCGTGGGCGTCGCACGTTTGTCGAAGAACTGGATCATCTCCAAGATCGCGATGATCTATGTCGAGGTGATCAGGAACCTGCCGCTGCTGCTGCAACTGTTCTTCTGGTACAACGCGGTCTTGAAACCGCTGCCGGGCCCGCGGGATTCGCTCAATCTCGGCGCAGGCGTGCTGCTCAATAACCGTGGTCTTTTCGTTCCCAAGCCGCTGTTCGGCGACGGGGCAGGGCTGATCGGGATCGCCTTCCTGATCGCCGTGTTTGGCTCGCTGTTCTTTTACATGTGGTCGAAAAAACAGCAGGAGACGACCGGGAAGCAGTACCCTAATGGCCTCATCGCGCTTGCAGCGCTCATCCTTTTGCCGACCCTGGCCTACTTCATCTCCGGACGGCCGGTGACCTTCAACTTCCCCGAGTTGAGCGGCTTCAATGTCCGCGGCGGCGTGACGGTGTTTCCCGAGTTCTTCGCGCTGCTTCTGGGGCTTTCGACGTACACCGCAGGCTTCATCGCGGAGGTGGTGCGCGCCGGCATCATGGCGGTTTCGAAAGGGCAGACAGAGGCGGCCGGCGCTCTCGGCTTGCGGCACGGATCGACGCTCAGGCTCGTCGTCATCCCGCAGGCCATGCGCGTCATCATCCCGCCGCTCACGTCCAATTACCTGAATCTCACGAAGAATTCGTCGCTAGCGGTCGTGATCGGCTATCCGGACCTCGTGCAGGTCTTCACAGGCACCGTGCTGAACCAGACCGGCCAGGCGCTGGAGGTTATCGCAATCACGATGGCGGTCTATCTCACTTTCAGCCTGCTGACCTCGGCCTTCATGAACTATTACAACAGCCGCATGGCGCTTGTTGAACGTTGAGCGAGGAAAAGCATATGTCCCAACTCGCTTATGTGCAGCACGACGCCATGCCGGCACTGCCGGCCCCTCCAGGAACCAGGGGCGCCGTTCACTGGGTGAAGGAAAACCTGTTCTCCTCTCCCCTCAACACGATCATGACCCTGATCGGCGTCTATCTGGTGGTGACGACCGTCCCGGCTCTGGCCAAGTTCTATTTGATCGACGCGGTCTGGACCGGGGCGGACCGCGACGCCTGCCTGCGGGACAAGGTCGGCCGCGAGATCGGGGCCTGCTGGGCCTTCGTGGCGGACCGCTACCAGTATTTCATCTACGGCTCCTATCCCATCACGGAGCGCTGGCGTGTGAACCTCGTGTTCGCGTTCTTCGCCATCGGCGTGGTCTGGATGCTGTGGCAGCGGCTGCCTTACAAGGCGGTCGGCGCAATGCTCTTCTTCGCCGTGCTCCCTGTCGCCTCATGGATGCTGCTCTACGGCGGGTCCGTGTCATGGATCTGGTACATGGTTGCTGGAGCAGCTCTCACAGTCTGGGCGACATACGGCGATTATTCGGCGCTGAAGAAGGGTGATACGGGCATTTTCAGCCGTCCGGAGTCGCTCATTCGATATGGCATCATCCTCGCTATGCTGGCGGCGGGACTGCTGATCGGGTCGGGCGGGCTGCCGCGGGTGGATACGGGCCTGTGGGGCGGCGTCCTCGTGACGCTGCTGATCGCCGCTGTCGGCATCGTGTTCTCCCTGCCGCTTGGCATCGCGCTGGCGCTCGGCCGTCGATCGAAGCTTCCGATCATCAAGATGTTCTCCGTCATCTTCATTGAATTCGTGCGTGGAGTGCCGCTGATCACGGTGCTGTTCATGGCCAACACGATGCTCCCGCTCTTCGTGCCGCAGGAATGGTCGCCGGACCGCCTGCTGCGGCCGCTTATCGGCGTGGCGCTGTTTGCGGCCGCCTACATGGCGGAAGTGGTCCGGGGCGGCCTTCAGGCCATTCCAAAGGGCCAGTATGAAGGCGCGATGTCGCTGGGTCTGGGCTACGCCTCGATGATGCGGCTGATCGTGCTGCCGCAGGCGCTGCGCATCGTCATTCCCGGCATCGTCAATACATTCATCGGCCTGTTCAAGGACACCACGCTCGTCACGGTCGTGGGCATCTTCGACTTCATGCGGACCGTCGAAGCCTCCATGATCGACCCGACCTGGGCGACGCCGACCACGCGCGCGACCGGCTACGCCTTCGCCGCCATCTTCTACTTCATCTGCTGCTGGGGCATGTCGCGCTATTCGATCTCGGTCGAAACCAAGCTTGCCGCCGGCCAAAGACGATAAGCCGCGAACGTCATGAACATCAGTCACCCAGAGGAGTCATCCCACATGGCAACTGCCGCAGCCGCCGCGAGGCCCGCCGCTCTGAAACAGACGTCGCTCAATACGGAAACAGCCGTCGAGATGATCGGCGTCAACAAATGGTACGGCGATTTTCATGTGCTTCGCGACATCAACATCAAGGTCGGGCGCGGCGAGCGCCTCGTGATCTGCGGGCCGTCCGGGTCCGGCAAATCCACGATGATCCGCTGCATCAACCGGCTTGAGGAGCACCAGAAGGGCAACATCATCGTCGATGGCACGGAACTGACCAACGATCTCAAGAAGATCGACGAGATCCGGCGGGACGTCGGCATGGTGTTCCAGCACTTCAACCTGTTTCCGCACCTGACGATCCTCGAAAACCTGACGCTCGCCCCCATCTGGGTCCGCAAGATGCCGAAGAAGGATGCGGAGGAGGTCGCGATGCACTACCTCCGGCGCGTCAAGATCCCGGAGCAGGCGTTGAAATATCCCGGGCAGCTCTCCGGCGGCCAGCAGCAGCGCGTGGCGATCGCGCGGTCGCTCTGCATGAGCCCGAAGATCATGCTGTTCGATGAGCCGACATCTGCTCTTGATCCTGAAATGGTCAAGGAAGTGCTCGACACCATGGTCAGCCTCGCCGAAGAGGGCATGACCATGCTCTGCGTGACCCATGAAATGGGCTTCGCCCGCCAGGTCGCGAACCGCGTCATCTTCATGGATGCCGGTCAGATCGTCGAGATGAACGAGCCGAACGAGTTCTTCAAGAATCCGCAGCACGAGCGCACCAAGCTCTTCCTCAGCCAGATCCTGCACTGAGGGCAGGCGCAGCCGGCGCGGATCGCCAGGAACGTCGCGCTCGCCGCAGCGTTTCCCGTCCGGTGGGCGGCCTCAACTCGCGGCGAGACGTAGTTCCTGCCTGGCGACCATGCCCAACGCGAGTTCGATGCCGACCGGCTTGCTGAAGAGGTAGCCCTGGCCCTTGTTGACGCCAAGGCTACGCAGGACGTTCAGCTCGGCGCCGGTCTCGATGCCCTCCGCAATGATCATGCAGCCGGTCTCCCGCGCGAAGAAGATGAGAGCCGAAACGAGCGCCCGGCGGGCATGGTCGACGTCGATGGCCCGGATCAGGCCGATGTCGAGCTTGATGATGTCGGGCCTGAGTTGAACGATATGCTGCAAGCCAGCGTAGCCTGCCCCCGCGTCGTCGATGGCGATCTGCGCGCCATGGCTGCGCAATTCGTCGAGCACGAGCAGCAGCTTCGGATAATCGGCGACAGGCGCGTGCTCGGTCAGTTCGACGATTACCTTGCGTGGCGCATGGCGCTTGACGACGGCCGTCAGTTCGCCGCTCAGGATCAGGTCGGGGGAGGCGTTCACGGAGACGTAGCACTCCTGCGGCAGCGCCAGGCTACCCGAAAGGGCCAGTTCGATCGCCGCCAGCTCAAGCGTCAGCCCCAATCCGACCTCCGCCGCTTCCGCAAACCATACATCAGGGCTGACATAAGGATCGGACTTGAAGCGGGTGAGGCATTCGAAACCCACCGCGCGGTCCTGCGCGAAATCCCAGACCGGCTGGTAGACGCTGGACAGCGCGCCGTTTGCCAGCGCTGTTGCAATCTTTCCGCGCTTGGCGTCCAAGGTCCGCTTGATGTCCCGCTCCTCGCCGAGTTGCTGCGCGGTCATATCCGCAAAGACGCGCATCATCTGCAGGTCTCGGTCGTTAAGCGAACGGTTTGGCGTGAAGCTGAGGCAGCAGAACATCCCGAAGACGCTGCCGTCCCGCATGGTGATCGGCACGCTCATGTGCGCACCGATGTGGCTGTCCTTCGTGATGGGCAACGTCTGGCAGAAGTCATTCGCGGACGTGTCCGGAATAAGTTCCGGCAGGCGTCCCGCAAGGATGTGGCGGCAATACACGTCATCGAGCGAACGATGGTCGCCGGGCTTGATCACCGCCTCCAATCCAGGGGCGTCAACCTCGCGAAAGACAGAGTTGTTGTCGACGAACTCTGAGATGTAGGCGACTTCCATGCCCAGATGCGTGCGCAATGAACCCAGTGCGTTGCGGATGGCTGATCCGCCCGCCTGTTGACTGGCGCTGGATTGCGCCAGCGCATCTTTCAAGAATTTCATGTCCTGCCACCCTGCAATCCGTCGATGGTAAGGTCGGGCGGGTTAAAGCAGAGTCAAAGGGGTGTCGTTGTTCAGATCATGCCTTCTTGCTCCACCCGGTCTGCCGCGCGACGAGCGGAAAATACCAGGCATAGGGCAAAAGCCTCATCAGTTTGAGGACGAAGGCGAGCCGCCTGGGAAAGATGATCTCGAAGCTCCCGCGTTCGAAGCCATCGACGACACGTTTGGCCGCGTCATCCATCGACATCAGGAACGGCATCGGGAAGTCGTTCTTCTTCGTCAGCGGAGTATCGATGAACCCCGGATTGACGACCTGCATCGTGATGCCCAGGTTGTCGCAGTCGAACTTCAGGGCTTCGCACAGGTGAATGGCGGCGGCTTTCGACGCACCATAGGCTGCGGCTTTCGGCAACCCGCGATACCCGGCGACCGAAGCGTTCACCGCCACCTGCCCCTTGCCGCGCTGGCCCATGCGCGCCAGCGTCGGCGCCAGTCCATTCGCCGCGCCCATCACGTTGACGTCAAGAGCCAGCCGAAACGCCTCCACGTCGAGCGCGCCCGCACGGGTGTAAGGCGCGACCCCGGCATTGAAGAAGGCGAGGGCGATGGGGCCGTGCACCTGCTCGATCGTGTCGACCAGCGCCGCCATTCCCGCAGCGTCCGTCACGTCTCCGACATGGGCGACAATCCGGCCCGAAAGGTTCGACGCGTCCGCAGATACCTGCTCGAGCTCACCAAGGCGCCGGGCCGTTATGCACACCGTCCAGCCACGCCGGGCAAGCTCGAGCGCTGTCGCCTTGCCGATGCCTGAGCTGGCGCCTGTCAGCCAGGCCACGCCATCCGACGGCTTCATCGTTGCAGGCTTCATCGTCACCTCAAATCTTGACGGCGCAAGAGGGAATGGCGCGTGGACGCGGCGCTGCCGCACGTGCGGCGCGCTTGAACCGCGCCGACACCGACCTGCCGGAACAGAGGAAGCACAAGGATCGCTTCAGTTGCGGAACATCGACTGAAAAAGCTTGCCGACCGGGCCAGTCAGCTTGAGAGGCGCATCGGTCACGGCAAAGCAGATGCAATCCGCGTCAGGATCGCTGACCGGCTTGTGATCGACGTCCTGGTCGGCGATCGCAACGTCCCCGCGCACGTAGCGGCCCGATATGTCTGAGAACGCCCCGCTGAGCACCAGCGTCACTTCCTGGCCGTCATGGGTGTGCGACGGTATCTTCCGCCCGGCCTTGATCCAGTAAAGCTTGGCTTCGAGTGCGTTGTCCTTCGAGACGACATACTCCTTCACGCCGGGAAGCACCGTGCGCCAAGGCACGTCACGCGAGCGCATGCCGACATAAGCCTGGATGGCGGGAGTGAAGACAGGATCAGGCTCCGTCTGTTCACCGTCGGCCGACAACGGCCGGTCCGAGGTGAAAATCTCCTCAAGCATCCGGTCGCGCTCGCCGATCTCTGCAGGCGCCGTGCGTCCGAGTTCCGCGCCCAGCATCGCCTCGAGATCACCAACGAACGTGCCGTCCCCCTCAGACAACGCCAAATGCGCATCGACGAGCACATGGAGCGGTGCTGGCAGCGATCCGACCGCATATTCGGCGAGAAGAGTGTCGAGCGGCTGAGCGGGCGACGGCGCTTGCGAATGCTGGTTCACGGCAGGCAGTCCTGGATCGATCATTGCGGATTAACGGCGTCTGATGGCCGCGACAAGCGAGCGAGTTCACTATGTCTTACGAGGCAGTCACCATGCTGGATCATCGCCAGCAGGCAAGTTTTTTTCATGGATCACAGTGGGTTAAAATTTTAAGCCGGAATCGCGACACGCCTCATGCACGTCCAGCCCGCAGCGATGGCGCCAGCTTGGAAAGCGCACGGACGCGTAGAACTCTCGTCGAACCTTGCGCCGCCGAGCGCCGCCGCCTAACCTTTCGGCTCCTTGAACGCTTGCGAATTGAGTTTTCCACCATGGCCGCGACTGAACTGCTCTTTCGGGAGGACGCCTATCTGCGCGAGATCACCGCGCAGGTCGTGGCGATTGACGAACGCGGAGGCATCACGCTGGACCGTACGGTGTTTTACGCGACAGGTGGTGGACAGCCTGGCGATGCCGGGTGGATGACGACGCAAGGCGGCGACATCCAGATCGTCTCGACAGTCTATCTTCCCGCGAACAAGGCAGTGGTCGTCCATCTCCCTGCCGAAGCGCAGGCACGTCCTGGCATAGGCGAGCAAGTCACGCTTCGGCTGGATTGGCCGCTGCGATTGAAGCGGATGCGGATCCACACGGCGCTGCACCTGCTCAGTTGCGTCCTGGCCTATCCGGTGACGGGCGGCTCCATCGGTGATGGAGAGGGCAGGCTCGACTTCGACATACCGGATGGCGGCCTTGACAAGGCGGAGATCGCCACAGCCTTGAATGCCATGATCGCGCGAAACGCCGACGTGACCGACCGCTGGATCACCGACGAGGAGCTCGACGTGAACCCGGGTTTGGTCAAGACCATGACCGTGAAGCCGCCGCGCGGATCAGGCCGCGTGCGCCTGGTGGAGATCGCCGGCATAGATCTCCAGCCCTGCGGCGGCACGCACGTGCGGAATACCGCCGAGGTCGGCGAAGTCCTCGTGACGGAGATCGAAAAGAAGGGCAAACAGAATCGCCGCGTGCGGATCGCGCTGGCTTGAGAGGAGCGTCGCATGGCACGCGCAGATATCTTCGTTTCGACGCAATGGCTCGCAGGCCAGCTTGGCCGCGATGACCTCGTGGTGATCGATGGGTCATATTATCTGTCGACGATGAACCGGGACGCAGCAGCGGAATTTCTGGCTGGCCGCATCCCTGGCGCCGTCCATTTCGACATTGATGCGGTGAAGGACACGGCATCCAGCCTGCCGCATATGCTGCCGGCGGCTGATCAATTTGCCGCCCAGGTCGGCGCGATGGGAATTGCCGACGGCATGACGATCGTCGTCTATGATGGCGCTGGGCTGTTCTCCGCTCCTCGCGTGCGCTGGACATTCCAGACCTTCGGGGCGAAGGACGTGCGCATCCTCGATGGCGGCTTTCCCAGATGGCAGGCCGAAGGCCGCCCGGTGGAGAGCGGCCCGCCGTCGGCGCGGCAGCCTCAGGTCTTCAAGGCCGCAATCGATGCGGAAGCGGTGGCGGGCCTGGCTGATGTCAAGGCCGCGCTTGAGGACGGCTCGGCGCAGGTCGTGGACGCGCGTCCTGCCGGCAGGTTCAACGGCGTTGCGCCGGAGCCGAGGGCGAACCTGCCATCGGGCCACATGCCGGGCTCAATCAATCTGCCCTTTGCAGAGATCATCGAAAACGGGTCGCTGAAAGACGAGGAGTCCATTCTTGAAGCGTTGACGGGGGCCGGCGTGGATTTGCGGCAGCCGGTGATCACGTCATGTGGTTCCGGCGTTTCCGCCGCCATCCTGTCGACTGCGATGGAGATGGTCGGAAAGCCTGCAGCTGCTTTGTATGACGGCTCCTGGGCTGAATATGGCTCGCAGCCCGATGCCTCGATCAGAATAGTGAAGGTGTGAGGTCAGCGGACCAAGCGCGCGGCAAACCTGCGAATGAGGGCTTGCTGCGAAGCCAAAGCGACGCCTGATCTAAGACGCCTTTGTATTTGATGAATCAAGCTTTTTGCGCTGCAATGCGCGTAGCGACCAACGCAAGCTCTGCCCTGTCGAGCGGGAAATTCCAGATCAGCGCGACCGCCCCCAGCTTGAGCGCAACCGGCAAGGCCGCGTAGAGAAGGCCAAGCGCGAGCAGCCCGCCTTCCGTGCGGATGCCATTGCCCGGATCGTACCCGGAGAGAGCCAGGATTGGAAATGCGATGCCGACCGCTCCGGCGAACGCCAGCTTGGTGGCGAGCGCCCACAGTCCGAGATAGAGCCCCGCGCGCTCCTGGCCGGATGCAGCGGTGTCCACGTCGATGACATCGCCCTGCACGGCGGCGGGCAGCACGACGTCGGCGCCCAACGCCAGCCCGGTCACCACGCATACGACAGCGAAAAGCCCGACCTGCCCAGGTCCGAGAAACGGCGCAGCGGCAAACGCGGCGCAGGCGAGCAGAAGCCCGATCGCCCAGGCCCTGTGCTTGGAGGTGCGGCGCGCCAGCCAAAGCCAGAACGGCACGCCAGCCACGCCGCAAAGGAAGTACAGCACCAGCAGCGGACCGGCGCTGTCCTTGGCACCGAGGCGGTCGGCGACGAAGAAGAGGAACAGCGTGGCGGGCAGCCCGTTCGCCAGCGAGTTGACGAAGAACGCCGCCAACAGCCGCCTGAATGGCAAGTTGGCCGCCAGATGACGGAAACCAGCGCGCAGGTCGCCACCGGCCTTCACTCGCTCCGTCGGTTCGGGCGTCATCCACACCGCCACTGCTGCGCCGACAGGGAGCAGGATGACGATAAAGATAGCCAGCGCCGACAGCCCATCGCGGCTCGAGCCGCCCTGGAGCTGGACGACAGCAGGCAGCAGCAGCGCGATCAGCGTGCCTACCACAGTGAAACTCTCGCGGAATGCGGCGACCCGTGTCCTGCCCTCGTAAGTGCGCGACAGCTCGGTCCCCCAAGCCTGGTACGGGATCGAGATGGCGGTCCAGGCGAGGGACAGCATCGTCGCCCAGACGAAAAGGTACAGCGCGCCTGCGCCGTCCGCCGGACGCATAACGAACCATGCGGACAGGGCGACAAAGGGTGCGGAAGCGATGACCCACGTGCGCCTGCGTCCAAAGCCCGGCCGGGTCCAGTCAGCCAGCGCGCCAGCGAGAGGATCGGTGACGGCGTCGATCACCCTGACAAGAAGGAGTACGAACCCGACGGTGGCGATCGGGATGCCAACATCCTTTGTGTAGAACTCCGGCACCATGACATAAAAGGGCAGGCTCAGCGCCGCCACCGGCAAGGCGGGTAGGGCGTAGCCCAGAAGTTGGCGGACGCGGGGTTCGGTTCCGACATCCATCAGGCGCGTTTGAACACCATCTGCCGCACATCGATGTTGCCAGACCGGAAACCAGCCTCGCAATAGGCCAGGTAGTACTCCCACATGCGCCGGAAGCGTTCGTCGAAGCCCAGCGGCGTCAAATCCGGCCAAGCTAGCCGGAAGCGGATGCGCCAGTCCGACAGGGTCTGGGCATAATCGAGGCCGAACTCGCGCTGCCCTACGAGGGGCACGCCGAATTTTGCGCCGAGGTCCTTCATATGCGTCGGCGTCGGCAGCATGCCGCCAGGGAAGATGTATGCTCGGATGAAATCCATTTCGTTCTTGTAGAACTGGAAGCTCTCATCCTTGATGGTGATGACCTGCAGCCCGGCGGTTCCGCCGTCGCGCAGCCTGTCCCGGATCTGCTGGAAGTAGATCGGCCAGTACTGCTCGCCCACCGCTTCGAACATCTCGATGGAGGCGATGCGGTCATAGGTGCCTTTCTCGTCGCGGTAGTCGAGCATCTTGATCTCGACCTTGTCGCCGAGACCGGCCTTCGCGATGCGTTGCTGGGCAAAATCGAACTGCTCCTTCGAAATCGTCAGGCCGGTGACCTTGCAACCGATCTCGCGCGCGGCGAACTCGGCGAAGCCGCCCCAGCCGCATCCGATCTCCAGCACATGGTCGCCGGGCTGGATGCCGGTCTGCTCGGCCAGCACGCGGTATTTGCGCGTCTGCGCAGAGGAGAGATCGTTGTCGCCCGGCGCGTAGATGCCCGAGGAATAGGTCATCGTCTGGTCCAACCACGACGAGTAGAAGCTGTTGCCGAGATCGTAATGGGCGTGAATGTTCTTCCGGGAGCCTGCGCGCGTATTGCGGTTGAGGAAGTGGCGGAGGATCTGCCACAAGCGGGCAAGCGGCTTTCCGGCCAGCATCGTCTCGATCGCGCTGTAGTTCGTCGCGAACAACTCAAGGAAACGCGCGAGGTTGGGCGTCTCCCATTCGCCGCGCAGGTAAGCTTCCGCAAATCCGATGTCGCCGCCCAGCGCCAGCCGCCGGGCGAAGGCGAAATCCTTGACCTGGAACACGGCGTCGGGGCCGGGCTTCGCGCCCTTGAACATGTAGCTCGTGCCGTCAGGCAGATGCACAGTCAGGCATCCGCGTTCGATGCGTGTCCCGTAGGCCAGCGCGCTCCGGATCACCGTCGGCAGGGAAGCTGCGACCTCCGTCAGGTTCTGTGCCGTGACCAACTGCGGACCGGCATTTTCAGTTTGCGATTTGCTCACTGGAGCGTTCATTCCGTCCTCATCATTCTGGTCTTCTCGTCAGCGCCCTGTCCGGATGGCCAAGGTCAGCCTTTCAGGGTCAGTTCAGTTCTTGCAGAGGCTTTGGGTCACGGTACGACACAAGCTCCGGAGGCTCCGGCCGGGAATAGAACCTGATGCCTTTGAACCAGAGCTTCGCAGCCTCCCAGTGGATGCCCGCCACGACCTTCAACGTCATGAAAGGCAACGCAATGCAGGCTTTCGCAACCGCCGCGGACGTCAGGTCGCGCCGCTTTCCTGTGAAGACGGCTGCGAGGATCGGCCCTTCGGCGTCCGTCTCCAGAATGCGCACCGAGACCTTGTCGCCAGGCGGCACGACCCGGAACCGGTAGCGCATCGGCTGGGCCATGAAGGGCGAAACATAGAAGCGTTTGTCACGCTCCTGCCGGATGCCCGCCTGCGTCATTTGCCCGGCCTCGACAGGGCAGACATAGGTGTGCATCTCACCGAATGTGTTGCGGACCTCATAGATCAGCGCCATTGGCTGCTGGTCTCGGCCGTAGACAAAATAGACGGAGATCGGATTGAAGACGAAGCCGAGCATCCGCGGGTAGCACAACAGCAGCACCCGTCCGCCATTGGCGTCGAGGCCTGCCGGCTTGAGCAGCGCGTCCACATAGGACCGCAGGTGTCCCGGCGCGCCGGTGCGGTCCTGCGCGCCGTGGTCACGTTCGCGGAATGCCAGGAGGTTGGCGCGGTTCACGGAGAACAGTCGCGACATGCGGTTGGCCGCTCCCAACTTGTCGAGGTCGACCAGCAGGCAGAAAACCTTGTAGTCGAAGCGATGCGGCTTGGGCTTCATCCGGGCGTGCATGACATTGCCGGGCACAAGCCAGGCCGGACCGTCCGGCGGCGGGAAAAGGCCGTCGGCCCTATCATTCATCGGATGTGGCGCATCTGTCATGACGCTTCATTCGGCCGCAGCGGCAAGCAACGGGGACGGCACGCGCCACGGTATCACGGCTCCCAGCGTCTCCGCCACATTCAGCCCGGACCGAAGCCCGTCCTCATGGAAGCCGTAGCCGGTCCAGGCCCCGCAGAACCAGGTGTGGTTCCTGCCTTGGATGTCGTTGACGCGGGCTTGTGCCGCAGCGACGCCGCTCCGGTATTGAGGGTGCGCATAGGTGAAGCGGCCAAATGTGAGATTCTCGCGCGGCGGCTTTTCCGGATTGAGCGTCACGAAAAGCGGCTTGCTGCGTTCGATGTTCTGCAGCGCGTTCATCCAGTAGGTGAGCGTTATCTCGGAACCGTCTGCGCCCTGCAGGACATTCCATGCCGCCCATGCGGATGTGCGCCGCGGCATCAGCGAAGAGTCGCGATGCAGCCAGACATCGTTGTTGCGGAACGGCACGGCGCCGAGGATCTCGGCCTCCTCCTGGCTGGGGTCGGACAGCATGGCGAGCGCCTGATCGGAATGCGCTGAAATGATCGCCTGGTCGTAACTTTCGCTATGGCCGGTCGTGTCGGTGATGGTGACGCCAAGGTCGTGCCGCTGGATCGATGTGACCCCCACGCCGATACGGATGCGGTCTGCGAATGGAGCCGTCAGCTTCCGGACGTAAGAGCGGCTTCCGCCGGTGACGGTGCGCCAGACCGGCCTGTTCCAGTGCAGCAGCCGGTGATTGTCGAAAAACGCGATGAAGCTGTCTGCGGGAAACTCGACCAGCGATTGCGGAGGCATGGACCAGATGGCCGCGCCCATGGGCACCAGGTACTCTTCTCGGAAACGCCTGGAGTAATTGCCGCGATCCAGATAGGCGCCGATGCTTTCGCTCGTCAGCCGTCCTGCGGCACGATCCTCCAGCGCGGATTTGTTGAAGCGGAACATCTCGCGGATCATCTTGAGATGCGCGAACGAAACGATGTTCCGCCTGCGTGCGAACAGCCCGTCGAGGATGCCGGTGGTCCGCCCCGCCCACTCAAGGCTGCCGTTGTTCGACGACACGGCGAAGCCCATGTCGGACGCTTCGGTCGCGACGCCCAGGTGTGCGAACAGCGCCACGAGATTCGGATAGTTCAGTTCATTGAAGACGATGAAGCCAGTGTCGACGGAGATGGGCGAGCCGTCGTAGTCGATGTCGATGGTGGCGGAGTGCCCCCCGGTCCTGCTGTCCTTTTCGTAAACCGTGACTTCGTGACTTGATCCTGTCGACAAGGCCCAGGCGGCCGCATTGCCGGCAATGCCGGTGCCGATTACCGCTATTCGCATGTTGGGGGCAGTCCCTTCGGTGAGGATATTGCTCGCGTCTCGAATGGATACGCGGCAAAACCTCGTTCGGTTTCAAGCTCGTTGTTCTACTGATTGAGCTTGAGTGACTTGAACGCATCAAGAGCCCGGTCACGGGCTGTTTCATGCGGCACCAGGGGCTGTGGATAGTGCTGGCCGAGAACGATTCCCACGGCCCTCAGAGCTGCTGGCGGCGCAGTCCAGGGTTTATGGATGAAGTTCGTCGGCAAATGTCCGAGCTCGGGAACCCAGGCACGTACGTAAGTCCCATCAGGGTCGAATTTCTCGCCTTGGATGATAGGGTTGAAGACCCGGAAGTAAGGCGCGGCGTCGGCGCCGGTTCCCGCCACCCACTGCCAGCTTGCTGCATTGTTGGCCGGGTCGGCGTCGACCAGCGTGTCCCAGAACCACGCTTCGCCGGCTCGCCAGTCCGTCAAAAGATGCTTGACGAGAAATGAGCCGACGATCATCCGCACGCGATTGTGCATCCAGCCGCTGGCGTAAAGCTGCCGCATGCCGGCGTCGACGATCGGATAGCCGGTCCTGCCGCGCTGCCACGCATTGAGCGAGGGCTCATTCTGGCGCCATGGAAACGCATTGAACCGCGCCGTGTAGTTGACGGTCGCGAGCTCCGGATTGTGGTGAAGCAGATGATAGGAGAATTCGCGCCAGCCCAGCTCCTTCAGGAACGTGTCGACGTCCTCCGAGCTCGCCTTGCTGCGTCCGCTGGCGTGGGCATGCGTGGCGGCGTGCCAGCATTGGCGAACGCTGATCTCGCCGAAACGCAGGTGCGGCGACAATTTCGATGTCGCTGGCAGGTCTGGCCGGTTGCGCCCCGCTGCATAGCCGTCCATCGCATGATCTATGAAGGCATCGAGCCGTGCGAGTGCGCCTTCTTCGCCTCGGGTCCATTCGGCGCGCAGTCCGCCGGCCCAGTCCGGAGAGGTAGGCTCGAGCCCGAGTCGGTCGATCGCCGTCGGCTCCGAGCCGCCGTTCGCGGAAAGCTTTGCGGCCTCGATTCGCGAAGGAGCGGGAAGGGGCATGGCAGGCGGGCCCTTGCTCATCGCAGCGCGCCAATAGGGTGAGAAGACCTTCACTGGTCCACCCACCTTGCTGGTGATCGTCCACGGCTCGTTGAGCAGATGCCCGTTGAAGCTCTCTGCGCCGTGGCCAGCGTCCTTCAAGGCGGCCTTGATCTCGGCGTCGATGGTTGTCTCGGCTCGCCCATGCCGCCTGTTCCAGACCACGTTTGACGCGCCGAGCCGCTGCGCCAGATCCAGGACCACCGACTTCTGGTCGCCCGAGAAGACATGAAGCTCGCCGCCTATGGTCCGAAGGGCCTTGTCGAGCGCCCGTAGCGAGCCCGCGAGCCACCAACGCGATGCGCCGCCAAGCGGCCTCACATTGGGGGCGCTCTCGTCCATCACGAAGATGCAAAGCACGGGTGCGCCGCTTTCCGCGGCATGGCTCAACGCTGGATTGTCGGAGAGACGCAGATCGTCGCGAAACCAGACGATCACGGGAGAAAGCGTTGCCATGGCGAAAGATCTAGCGCGCGCCCAGCACCTGCGCCAGTGGGCGATTTCGCCGCAATCGCGGTCTTGAATCGAAAAGACCGGACGCCTGCCGGCGTCCGGTCTTCGAAACTGGCTCCTGGAGCAGGATTCGAACCTGCGACCAACCGGTTAACAGCCGGTTGCTCTACCGCTGAGCTACCCAGGATCAACTCTGCCGCTGCATACAGACGCGCGCCTGAGCATGCAAGCCCCGCGCTGCGATTATCGTGCGGCGTCGGCACAGGGTAGGTTCTTTCGCAGGTTCCTGCAGGACCCGGAAGCGAGCAGCGCCGTAAACCAGCATAATGCGGATCGTGCCTTGCGGTATCCGGATGGATGTTGTTATAGCCGACACCGACGCGAAGGCGTCGGTCGACCTGATGGCCTCGTGGCGGAGTGGTTACGCAGAGGACTGCAAATCCTTGTACGGGGGTTCGATTCCCTCCGAGGCCTCCAGGTGTGCGTCATGTCTCGGATCATGCACGCAATCGGCGTCTGGTGTGCAGGGCGTGACGAAGGCTGCGCGCTGCCGGCAGGGCGATTTGGTTGTCTCGAAGGCTTGCGTCCGAGGGGAAACGGTATGGCTGATTTCGCAGCTCTCAGACGCAACATGGTCGATTGCCAGTTGCGCACGTTTGACGTCACTGACCGCGCCGTCCTCGCCGCGATGGACGCTGTGCCTCGCGAGCTGTTCGTTCCTGCCGGCATGCAGGAACTTGCCTACATCGACCAGCCCGTGTCGCTTGATGCTTTCGGCGCGCCGGGCCGGCAGCTTCTGGCCCCGATGACGTCAGGCCGCATGCTTCAGACGCTTGATGTCCAGCCAGGCCAGAGCTTTCTCGATTACGCCTGCGGCACGGGATACACGAGCGCTGTCGCCAATGCGCTCGGCGCCGAGGTCACGGCTTATGATGCGTCGCCCGAGTTGCGGGAGGTCGCCCGCAAGCTCCTGTCCTCGACCCAGCCCCCTGCGGCCGATGTGGTCGATGCGTTGCCAAAGGGCCCATTCGACCTGATTTTCGTCAATGGCTCCTGCGATCGGCAGCCAGACGAGCTGTTTGCGCTTTTGGCTGACGGCGGCAAGCTCATGTTCGTGCACGGGCAGGGCCGTGCTGGCAGGACGATGCTGCATCAAAGATCAGGCTCAGCTTTCAGCGGGCGTGCTATTTTTGACACGGTCGCGCAAAGCGTTGATGAGTTCAAGAGAATGACCGCTTTCGCGTTGTGACGCTGTAAGGAAGTGTTACTTTTTTGCGCCATCATTGATTCAACTTCAAATCGAGCCAATTAACCCGTTTTTATCGGGCGGGGCGGCGTGATATTGATGGTACAAGCTATAGCCCGTTTGGCGTGTGAAAACGCAGGCTATATGCTTTTCGCTGAGGCAACCAGAATATGATTCGCATGTCCGTTCGCAGGCTCAAGGCAGGGGTGGCAGGTCTTGCGCTTGCCTTCGCCGTGGCTGTTCCGTCCGGCGGGACTCATGCCGCGGAGACGTTGGAAAGCGCGCTGGCGAAGGCGTACGGCTCGAATCCGACGTTGAACGCGCAGCGGGCATCCTTACGCGTCACCAATGAAAACGTGCCGCAGGCGCTCTCCGGCTATCGTCCACGGGTCACGGGTTCTGCGGATGTCGGCGCGTCGTATCTTGATTCGGGGCTCCCCGGCCGCGGCGTGACCACGAGCCGCTCTGCGCCGCGCGGCGGCTCGATTGCGGTTGAGCAGACGCTGTGGAACTTCGGCCGCACGGGAAACGCCGTCAGCCAATCCGAAAGCCTGGTCCTGGCTGGCCGTGAGAACTTGCGCACCTCCGAGCAGAACGTGCTGCTGGATGCGGCGACCGCGTACATGAATGTGCTTCGCGACACGGCCATCCTCAACCTCAACAACAACAACGTCGAGGTGCTCGAGGAGCAGCTCCGCCAGACCCGTGACCGCTTCAATGTCGGCGAGGTAACCCGCACCGACGTGGCCCAGTCGGAAGCTCGGCTCGCTTCGTCGAGGTCCCAGGCCGCGCTGGCCACCGCCAACCTCAAGGCCAGCCTCGGGCGATACAGGCAGATCGTGGGCGTACAGCCCAAGCGCCTGGCGCCCGGCCGACCGGTCGAAAAAAACATTCCCCGGTCGTTGGAGGAGGCGGGACGCCAGGCCCAAAGCATCCATCCGGCGATCATTGCTGCGCTGCACAACGTAGACGCCGCCGACATCGGCGTTAAGGTCGCCGAGGCCGAGCTGTATCCGACGATAGGGGTCACGGCGACCGTCAGCCAGCGTTACGACACCCAGGTGGCGGACGACCGAAGGAGCTCGGCGTCGGTCGTAGGGCGGCTGACCGTGCCGATCTATGAAGGCGGCCAGGTCTATTCGCGGACACGGCAGGCGAAGGAGCTTGCAGGCCAGCGTCGCCTTGAGGCTGACATCACGCGTGAGCAGGTTCGCGCCAGCGTGGTCGCTTCATGGGGCACGCTCGAATCATCCAAGGCACAGATCCTCGCCGCGCAGGCGCAGGTCCAGGCCTCCGAAACGGCGCTCAACGGCGTGCGCGAAGAAGCCAAGGTTGGTCAGCGCACGACGCTCGACGTCCTGAACGCGCAGCAGGAGCTGCTGTCCGCCCGTTCTTCGCTGGTGACGGCGCAGCGGGATCGGGTCGTCGCGTCCTACACGCTGCTGTCCTCGGTCGGGCGGCTGAACGCCCAGAGCCTTGGCCTCAGGGTGACGCAGCACAATGCCAGCCAGCACTATGAGCAGGTGCGCGACAAGTGGATCGGCCTTCAGACGCCGGATGGCCGCTGAGTCCCTCCCTTCCTTTTTCCTGTGTGTGCAGGTGCAGTCCGGTTGTGCAATCTCATCCGCTTGATCTAATGATCAGTGCAGGGAGGTGATTCCATCTCCGATGTTTCGTGCGGCACCACGGGTTGAGTATGACGGCTCTCGCAAAAAGCAACGAACCTTCGATGGAGGACATCCTGGCCTCGATCCGGCGCATCATCGCCGACGATCAGCAGGCCACGATCGCGCCGAAGCAAGCTGCGCCGCCCCCGCCGCCCATTCCGCCTGCCGAGGATGTGCTCGATCTGGCTTTCGAGGCCGTTCCCGCCGAGCCTGAGCCTGAAGCGCAGCCTCGGTCTCAGGACGATGTCGATCTTCTTTTTGCGGATCCCGAGCCTGAGCCGCCGCCGCCTCCACCGCCACCACCCGCACCTGCAGCAGCCGCGCCGGAACCACCTCCCGTTCCGGCAGCCCCGCCGCCAGAGCCTCCGCCGCCGCCTGTCGTGACGTCCGAGCTTCTGTCGGCCGCATCGACGGCGTCCGTCTCCGGCGCGTTCGCGTCACTGTCGAACACGCTTTTGACCGGCAATGCTCGCACGCTGGAAGACCTCGTCAAGGACATGATGAAGCCCATGCTCAAGACATGGCTCGACGACAACCTGCCGTCGATTGTGGAACGGCTGGTGAAGGCAGAAATCGAGCGAGTCGCCCGCGGCGGACGTTGACGAACCTGCACCGCTTGGGCTTTTAGAGCGCAGCGTCGGTATTCGTGTTTGCAGCCGGGCAAAGGAAGCCCGGCTTTTTATTTGAGGTCCACCCCATGATGGATAACAGGTTCGATCCCGCGGCGATCGAGGCACGCATCGCGATGCGCTGGGCGGAAGCCGACGCGTTTGCCGCGATGCGTCCGGGCCGCGAAGATGCGGAGCCGTTCTGCATCGTGATCCCGCCGCCCAATGTTACCGGGTCGCTCCATATCGGCCACGCGCTCAACAACACGTTGCAGGACGTGCTGTGCCGCTACTGGCGCATGCGGGGCAAGGACGTGCTGTGGCAGCCCGGCACCGACCATGCCGGCATCGCCACGCAGATGATGGTCGAGCGCAAGCTCGCCGCTGAAAACCGAACCGATCGACGCTCGATGGGCCGGGAGGCTTTCCTGAAGGAGGTCTGGGCCTGGAAGGAGCAAAGCGGCGGCGCGATCCAGAACCAGCTGAAGCGCATGGGCGCGAGCTGTGACTGGAGCCGCGAGCGCTTCACCATGGACCCCGGCCTCACCGAAGCAGTGCTGAAGGTGTTCGTCAGTCTCCACCGCAAGGGCATGATCTACAAGGACCGCCGCCTTGTGAACTGGGACCCGAAGCTCCTGACCGCAATTTCCGACCTTGAGGTCGAGCAGCGCGAGATCAAAGGGCACATGTGGTACTTCAACTATCCGCTGGACGGCGTCGCCTATGATCCGGGCGACGACACAACGTTCATCACGATCGCCACGACCCGGCCGGAGACCATGCTTGGCGACGGGGCTGTCGCGGTCCACCCGGACAACGAGCGGCTGAAGTGGATGATCGGCAGGAATGTCCTTCTGCCGCTGGTCAATCGGCTGATCCCGATCATCGCGGACACCTATGCCGACCCGGAGAAGGGAACCGGGGCGGTCAAGATCACGGCTGCACATGACTTCAACGACTACGAGGTCGGCAAGCGCCATAACGTGCCATTGATCAATCTCATGACTGCGGACGCGCGGATGGTCGATGAGCCGCACATGCCCGAGGCCTACCGCGGGCTGGACCGATACGAGTGCCGCAAACGCGTGGTGGCGGACCTTGACGCTCAGGGCCTCGTCGCGAAGATCGAGCCCCACGTGCATTCGGTGCCGCATGGCGACCGGTCAGGCGTGGTGATCGAGCCCTGGTTGACCGAGCAATGGTATGTCGACGTCAAGCCACTGGCGGAGAAAGCCATCGCAGCCGTGCGCGAGGGCCGCACGAAGCTTCATCCGCCCGAACGTGACAAGGTGTTCTTTCACTGGATGGAGAACATCGAGCCGTGGTGCGTGTCGCGGCAGCTCTGGTGGGGGCACCAGATCCCGGCATGGTATGGGCCGGACGGCGCGCAATTCGTCGAGATGGACGAAACTGCAGCGCACGCCGCCGCTCAAGCGCATTATGGCGAGACGGTCGCGCTCAAGCGCGACGAAGACGTGCTGGACACATGGTTCTCGTCAGCGCTTTGGCCCTTCTCGACTTTGGGCTGGCCAGAGGACACGCTTGAGCTCAAGAAGTTCTACCCCACGAACACGCTCGTCACCGCGGCCGACATCCTGTTCTTCTGGGTGGCGCGGATGATGATGATGGGCGACGAGTTCATGGGCCAACCCCCCTTCGCCGACGTGATCCTTCACGGGATCGTCCGCGACGAGAAGGGCAAGAAGATGTCGAAGACGACCGGCAACGTCATCGACCCCCTGACCGTCATCGACCAGTATGGCGCTGATGCGATGCGGTTCACACTGGCGGCAATGACGAATGGCGGCCGGGACATCAAGCTGTCGATGGCGCGCGTCGAGGGTTATCGCAACTTTGCGACAAAGATCTGGAACGCAGCCCGCTTCGCCGAAATGAACGGATGCGCTCGCGTGACGGGGTTTAACCCGCGCCAAGTGGGCGAGACGCTGAACAAGTGGATCCTGGGCGAGGCGGCCCGCGCCTCGCTTGATGTCGCCTCTGCGATCGAAGATTTCCGTTTTGGCGAGGCTGCCGATGCGGCATACCGGTTCGTCTGGGGCACATTCTGCGACTGGTATGTCGAGCTTTCAAAGCCGGTTCTGCAGGACGACGGCGACAGCGTCGCCAAGGACGAGACGCGCGCGACCGTCGCTTTCGTGATCGACGTCATCGCAAAGCTCCTGCACCCGTTCATGCCGTTCATGACTGAGGAGCTCTGGGCCGTGAAGGGCGAAGCAGGCCCGGCGCGGGACGGCCTGCTGTGCCATGCCGCTTGGCCCGACCTTTCCGGCATCGAGAACGCTTCGGCGGAGGCCGAGATCGGGTTTGTCGTTGATCTGATCTCAGAGATCAGGTCGGTCCGGGCCGAAGCGAATGTGCCGGGCGCAGCACAGGTCGAACTGGTGATCGTCGGTCCGAAGGCGGAGACCCGGGCCATCGTCGGTCGCTGGGACGCCGTGCTGTCGCGGCAGGCGAGAGCGTCCTCGATCGTCTTTGCGGACGTGGCGCCGCCGCAATCGGCACAGATCGTGGTGCGCGGCGAAACCGTCTGCATGCCCTTGGCTGGCTTGATTGACCTGACGGCCGAGAGAAATCGGCTGACCAAGGAACTGGGAAGGCTCGAAGGCGACATCGCCGGCATCGAACGGAAGCTGTCGAACCCGGATTTCGTAGCCAAGGCTCCTGAGGAGATCATCGAAGAGAACCGCGAAAGGGTCGCGGACGCACGCGCCAGGCAGTTCAAGATTCGCGACGCGCTCGCCCGGCTCGCAGCCTGAGGGGAGCGGCTGCGCCCGCTCTTGAAAGTTCCGCGACGATCTGGTCACGCCGCTCATTCCGGCGAGCGATCATCTTGTCGCGGGTTCCGATTCCTGCTGAATAGCTGCATGCTCATCACCACCTGGAACGTCAATTCAATCCGCCAGAGACTCGACCACTTGCTGTCCTTCCTCAAGGAGGTAGAGCCCGATGTCATCTGCCTGCAGGAGCTCAAGACGCAGGAGGACGGCTTCCCCAAGCTCGAGATCGAGGCCGCCGGCTATCAGGTCGCGGTGCTCGGGCAGAAGGCATTCAACGGCGTCGCAATCCTGTCGCGCCAGCAGCTGGAGGATGTCCGGCGCGGGCTGCCTGGGGACACATCCGACGAGCAGGCGCGCTACATCGAGGGCGTCCTGCCGTTCCGATCCGGCGTGGTGCGGGTCGCTTCGATCTACCTGCCGAACGGCAACCCGGTCGGCACCGACAAGTATCCGTACAAGCTGATGTGGATGGACCGCCTGCGGATGCACGCTCGCGACCTGCTGAAGCTTGAGGAGCCGCTGGTCCTAGCTGGGGACTACAATGTCATCCCCGAACCTCGCGACTGCCACGACCCGGCGGCCTGGGCCGGTGACGCGTTGTTTCTGCCCCAGACGCGCGCCAAGTTCCGTGAGCTCGTGAACACGGGCCTCACGGACGCAGTGCGCGCCACCACCGAAGCGGACAAGCTCTATACCTTCTGGGACTATCAGGCCGGGGCATGGCAGAAGAACAACGGCATCCGCATCGATCACCTTCTGCTGTCCTCGCAGGCGACCGACAGGCTCGGCAGCACGATGGTCCACAAGCACACGCGCGCGTGGGAGAAGCCATCCGACCACGTGCCGGTGAGCGTGGAGCTGCTCGATTGAGGACGGATCGCGTTTTCGCGGGGGTCGACCGCTTACCGCCCGCGGTTCATCTGCCTCTGCAGGAATGCCAAGGCCGCCTCGCGGTCCTGCGCGGAGGCCGCCTCGAACGCCTTGCGATGCGCCTCAATGATCTCTGGATTGCGATCCGGATCAGCACTTTCGCGCGCGAGGGTCAGCCACATCAAGCCCCGGGCCACCTGCCGCGGCATCCCGGCCGTGCCAGACAGCATCAACTGCCCAAGCATGGCCTGTGATTCGAGATGGCCCTTCTCGGACGACAGATTGAGCCAGCGCGCAGCCTGCCTCGCATCCTTCGGCACGCCGCGCCCTTCAAGGTACAGCCTGCTGAGGTGATACTGTGCATCTGAGTCGCCATAATAGCTTGCGGCGTATTGCAGGAGTTCCGCGGCGCGCACCGGATTGGCCTTCACATAGGTGCCCTTGATGCCGTCGAGCATGTAGATGCCGAGCTGCACGAACGCCGACGAGATGACTTTCGCATTCTGGGTGCCGGGCGTCTCGTCCGCATATTCGTCGGCGATCTTGGAAAAATACTCGAACGCCTTGAGATCGTCATGGGGCACGCCATCGCCGATGGAATGCATCTTGCCGAGCTTCCAAAGCGCCAGCACATGCCCCTGGCCGGCGGCGAACTCCAGCGCACGGGCGGCGCTCATCTTGTTGCCGGCATTGTAGTCCTTGACGCCTGCTCGAAGTGCGTCCCGTGCGGACGTATATGGCGACAGCGGCACCATCTGCGCAGCGCCAGGCGATGGCGCCAGCACGGCGCGCGGGGCAGCCTGAATGCCGGTGAGCGCGCTCTCCTGCGCGAAGGCGGGCGCCAAGCATATGCTGGCGGCCAGGAACGTGAATGTCAGGTCATATATCCGCATAGCAGTGTGTTTCGTGTGCCCCGCCGGGGTGAGTGACTGCGCCGCCGACGGCGGAACCAACCTGCTGCGCATATTTCCAGAGCGCGCCCGAGTTGAAATCTGTTCCGCGTGGCTTCCAGAGCTTCTTACGCGCCCGCATTTCGGCGCTCGTAAGGCGGACTTTGAGCGTTCCCTTGATTGCATCCAGCTCAATTATGTCGCCATCCTGCAGAAGGCCGATCGGCCCTCCGACAGCGGCTTCCGGGCCGACATGGCCGACGCAGAACCCACGCGTCGCGCCCGAGAACCGGCCGTCCGTGATCAACGCCACCTTGTCGCCCATGCCCTGACCATAAAGCGCTGCGGTGGTTGCGAGCATCTCGCGCATTCCGGGCCCGCCTTTGGGCCCTTCATAGCGAATCACGAGCACATCGCCCTCGTTGTACCCCTTGCTCTTCACGGCCTCGAAGCAGGCCTCTTCATTGTCGAAGCAGCGGGCTGGGCCGATGAATTTCTGCTGCTTCCTGCTCATGCCGGCGACCTTCACGATCGCACCTTCCGGAGCAAGATTGCCCCTAAGGCCGACGACGCCGCCCGTTGAGGTCAGGGGCTTGTTCGCCGGATAGATGACGTCCTGATCGGGGTTCCAGGACACCTTGGCCATGTTCTCAGCCATCGTCCGGCCTGTCACGGTCATGCAGTCGCCATGCAGGAAGCCGTGATCCAGCAGCGTCTTCATGAGCAGCGGGATGCCGCCGACTTCGAACATGTCCTTCGCGACATATTTGCCGCCGGGCTTCAGGTCAGCGATGTATGGCGTCCTCTTGAAGATCTCGGCCACATCGAACAGATCGAACTTGATGCCGCACTCATGCGCGATCGCCGGCAGGTGCAGCGCGGCGTTGGTCGAACCGCCGGAAGCGGCCACGACGGTCGCCGCATTTTCGAGAGCCTTGAGCGTGACGATGTCCCTTGGGCGGATGTTCCGCGCGATCAGCTCCATTACGAGCTCGCCGGCGGTGTAGCAAAACGTGTCCCGCACTTCGTATGGCGCCGGTGCGCCGCACGAATAAGGCATGGCCAGGCCGATCGCTTCGGCGACCGTCGCCATCGTATTGGCGGTGAACTGGGCGCCGCAAGAACCAGCGGAGGGGCAGGCGACCTCCTCGAGCTCCTTCAAGTCCTCATCGGACATCGCGCCGACCGAGTGCTTTCCAACCGCCTCGAACACGTCCTGCACGGTCACGGGCTTGCCCTTGAACCGGCCAGGCAGGATGGAGCCGCCATACAGGAACACGGACGGCACGTTCAGCCGCACCATGGCCATCATCATGCCCGGCAATGACTTGTCGCATCCGGCAAGGCCGACCAGCGCGTCATAACAATGGCCGCGCATCGTCAGCTCGACGGAGTCGGCGATGACCTCGCGCGAGGCCAGCGACGACTTCATGCCTTGATGCCCCATTGCGATGCCGTCGGTCACTGTGATGGTGCAGAACTCGCGAGGCGTCCCTCCAGCGGAAGCGACGCCCTTTTTCACGGCCTGCGCCTGCCGCATCAGGGCGATGTTGCAGGGAGCAGCTTCGTTCCAGCAGCTCGCGACGCCGATGAACGGCTGCGATATCTGCTTCGATGTCATTCCCATTGCGTAGTAATATGAGCGATGCGGAGCGCGGGCCGGACCTACCGAGACATGGCGGCTCGGCAGCTTCGACTTGTCAAAAACCTTCGCGTCCATCGTCTTCCCTTCAGGAATCATCGATCGCCCGATAACCGGATCAAGGCTGTTGTTCATTTGCCACAATGACGCTGCCGGCGGCAACTGCACCGCGACGGGACCTTCACTGTGCGGGGCGGCCGAGCAGCGCGCAAACGAACCGACAAAACAGCCGGATATCAGCAACTTACGAGATCACACGAAAGCTCTGGTTTGTGGCGCAATCACGACGGTCGCGCATGCCCACGTCCATTTGAATTGAATCATTCCGAACTGTGGCGAAAATACCACAACTTTCAAATGAACGCCGGCAGGATGAACCCGCCCACGATGAAGAAAAGCAGGATCCCGGTCGCAAGAGGAAGGTGCTTCTCCATGAACAGGCGGATGTTTTCTCCGTAGAAGCGGAGTGCCAGCGCAAACATCATGAAGAAGGTTATGCGCGATACGAACGCGCCGACGGTGAAGAGCTTCAGGTCGAAATGGATGAAGCCGGACATGATGGTGACGATCTTGAACGGGATCGGAGTGAGACCCTTTGTCAGCAGCACCCAGAACCATGCGCCTTTTGATTTCTCCACCAGCGTTGCGGCCTGGTCTCCGAGGCCATACAGCGTGATCAGCCATAAGCCGACCGTGTCGTAGAGCTGCCAACCGATCGCGTACCCGAGATAACCGCCGAACAGCGCGCCCATGCTGCAGACGAACGCGTAATACCAGGACCGTTCCGGCCTTGCTAGGCACATGGGGATCAGCAAGGGCAGGGGCGGGATTGGGCTGACTGAACTCTCGAGGAAAGTTACCGCGAACAGCACCCAAACCGCGCGTGGATGGCTGGCATAGGACACAACCCAGTCATAGGCTCGCTTGAGCATGGCGTTCGATGTGTCCCTGAATTGACTGAAGGCCAACGAGGACCGTCGGCGCAGGGGAGATAGCGCAGCGCTCGTCATCTTGCCAGCGCGACGCAGCCAAGATTCGAAAAAATGCCGACGAGAAATTGTCCCGTCGGCATTCAAAGCTCATATCTCAATCGTCTGAGGAAAGAACCTTGCTCTTGAAGAGCAATCCCGCGGCAAATCCTCCCATGATTGGCGCCGCAATGTAGAGCCAGACCTGCGAAAGCGCCTGTCCGCCGACATAGATGTTCGGCGCAAGCGTGCGGGCGGGATTGAGCGAGTTTCCGGTGATCGGCACGAATGCAAGGTGAAGCAGCGCGAGCGTCAGGCCGATGACCAGTCCCGCGACATTGCCGCCGCCGCCCTTGGCCTGCGTGACGCCCAGGATGACGGCGGTGAAGATCAGCGTGGCCAGGAATTCGACGAGGAAGGCGGATGGCATGGACCAGTCCCCGAACGTGTTCTGCCCGAAGACCCCGCCCTGGATCATGTACCCTCCGGACTTGCCGCTGAGCACGAGCGCCAGCAGCCCGGCGCCGACGAACCCGCCGAAGAACTGCCCCGCCAGATAACCCGGCACATCCTTGCTCTCGAAGCGGCCCGCGGACCAGAGCGCGACGGTGACGGCGGGGTTGATGTGGCAACCGGAGACGGGGCCGATGCAGTACGCCATCGCCGTGACCGTAAGGCCGAATGCCAGCGCAATCGCCACAATACCTTGGGTTTGAACAGAAGCACCCATCGATGACGTGGGGCTTGTGCCTAACCCCAGCAGATTGACAGCAACGACTGCACCGCAGCCTATAAAGACAAGCACGGCAGTGCCGAATGCTTCTGCGATATATTTCTTCATGGCGACCCCTCGCATTTTTCACCAGTTTGAAGGTGCTATGCGAGTCTATGCTCAACAGCAATGCGTCGACTGAACAACTGTCGTTGCGAGCCCTTTGTGCGGTGGTATAGTGCCTTGGCTAGAAACGTAGCCAGCCGATCAGGAGCGGCACCATCAGGGCGGTGATCAACCCGTTGAGACCAAGGGCGATGCCGGCGAACGTGCCAGCGACCGGATCGACCTGGAACGCCCGCGCCGTGCCGATCCCGTGCGAGGCGACGCCCGCCGCGAAGCCGCGTGCCCGATAATCGGTGAGTCCCATCGCGTTCATCAGCGGCGTGACCATGATGGCCCCAAGCACGCCCGTGCTGATCACCAATGTCCCGGTCAGGGCCGGATTGCCCCCGATGCCTTCGGAAATGCCCATGGCGATGGCTGCGGTCACCGACTTTGGCGCAAGCGACGCCAGGACGTCGAATGGCGCACCAAAGGCCCATGCGATCCCGACAGATGATGCAATGGCCGTCACGGCTCCGGCGAGCAACGCGGCGAAGATCGGAGCCAGCGCTTTGCGGACTGTTCGCCAGTTGCGGTGCAGTGGCACAGCGAGCGCCACGGTGGCGGGCCCAAGCAGGAAATGCACGAACTGCGCGCCTTCGAAGTACGTTTCATATGGCGTCTGCGTGAGCGTCAGCAGGAGCGCGAGAAGCAGGACGGCGATGAGGACGGGATTGACCAAGGGATGACGGTTGGCTCGCTGCGAAAGCCAGTCAGCCGCAGCATACGTGCTCAACGTCGCTGTGAGCCAGAAGAGAGGGCTGGCGGCAAGGAACACCCAGAGGCGTGCCGGCTCGCTCATGTCTCGCGGCCTTGTGCATGCCGCTTGTCCGTGCGGCGCGCAACGGCCGCAAACACCAGCGCCGTGACCACGAGCGTCAGCGCCGTCGAGCCGACGAGCGCGATGATGAGGCCCGGTCCGTGCGCGGTGAGCACCGCAGTCTGGCGGATGATGCCTGCGCCGGCCGGCACGAACAGCAGCGACAGGTTCGCAAGCAGGAATGCGGCAGCGGCTCCCAGCGGCAGGCTTGAGACATCTTCGGCATCTGGCCGCCATCGCGCACGCGCCTGGAGCGCGGCGAACAGGATGGCCATGCCGATGACGGGACCCGGAACTGGAAGCGCCAATCCGCGCGCCAGCACCTCGCCAGCAAGTTGGCATCCCAGCAGCATCAGAATGGCGTAGAGCATCCACTCACTGCTAGCACGGCCGCCGCCGATGTCACTGGCCCCAGGAGTGGAAAGAGCGGCTTCAGCAGACGTGCGCCGCAGATGCCGGAAGCCCGCCTTCGGTCAGTTGTTGCCGCCCGCGGGATCGCGTCCGCTCGGCGCCGCGCCGCGAGGAGGCCCCTGATTTGTGGGGAAGAAGCGCTGCGACGGCTGCTGCGGTGCCACCGGAACGCCCTGCGGCGGACGCACGTCGATGCGGCCATCGTTTGTTTCCGATGTCGGCCGGCTCTGCGGCCGGGCACGGTCGCGCCTCAGTTCGGCCGGCGGAGTGGCGGGCGTAGTCGTTTCCCGCTGCTCCACGATCACCTCGGTGCCGCCCTTGCAGTCGGTCACCCAGACATCATAGATCGCATGTTCGACGCCATGCAGCCCTGGGCTGGCGGCATACATCCAGCCGGAGAAAATGCGGCGGTAGTCGTTTGACAGGCCTACCTCGTCAACCTCGACGAACGATGTCGTCTGAGGCTGCTCCGTCGCCGGGCGCGTCCAGCAGATGCGCGGCGTGATCTGCAGGGATCCGAACTGCACAGTTTCGTTTACGCTGACCTCGAAGGCGATGATCCGGCCCGTGATCTTGTCGAGCCCGGCGAACTGCGCGATCGGGTTGCTGATCCGGTCGGCCAGGGCCGGCGTCGCCGTCAGCAGGCCGCACATCGCGGCAAGGGTCAGTTTGGGAAACATGCGCATCGTCTTCGGTCTCTGTGGAGCGGCCACGTGCCTCATCGAGGATGGGCCAGGCGAGGGGGACTGACTGACGCAACAAAAAGGCGGACTGATGTTCGCGAGACTTCAGTGGCAGGGTGAGGCGCGATTGGATCGCGCGTCAACGATCCGGTGTCCAAGCATCGTACACGCCGCCGGCTTTCGGATGCGTGCGTGAGACCACGGCCGAGCCGGGCGGCCGATAGGCCTGCGGCGTTCCCGTCATGTTGGGGAGGTGCGCAGCCTGCCACTCATGGGCCGCATATGCCTCCTCGGATGGGGCGACGTCGACCGTATGATGCAGCCATCCGTTCCAGCCCGCCGGAACGGTGGAGGCTTCGATGGAGCCGTTATAGACGACCCAACGCCGCTCATGCCCCAAGGCCGGATCGAGCTTGCCGCCTTTGGAGCGATAATACGTGTTTCCGAACTCATCCTGGCCGACGCGCTCGCCGTGACGCGCGGTGAAGAACCGTGTGCCGAGGGTCTGGCCATGCCACCAGGTGAAGAACTGAAGAAAAAAGTTTTTCATTCGGTCGCCTTCCGCAGCCAGCCTGGATCAGCGCGGGCGTGGCGGCCCTGCGCAGACCGCGCCGCTTATGCCGAGCCTGATGCGAACTGTCCAGCATAACAGCGTCGCAAGCCCGATGGCGCTCTGACTGCCGCACGCGATTTGCGGCGCGCACCTCATCCTGCGTGTAGCGATGCCCCAAGGCCTCGTCAGCGAGAATCGGCAAGATCCTTTATCCCGGCCGCCAGGATTCGCCCGTGAAGATCCAGGGAAATGTTGCGCCGTCGGCGGTTCGATCTTTGATTCCAGCGACTTGAAAGCCGGGTCTTCGAGCGGAACGCCAGCGTGCTCATCTTGCCTGTGCACGAGCCTGTTGCGGCCTTACGCGGAGGTCGCATCGAAGGGTCGTTCGTGGCCAGCGTGCAATCCGGCGTTTGGCCTTGATTTGAATCCTGTTGGATTCTCTGCAGCTTAGGCGATGGCGTTTGAGGTTATCCCCAGCATCCACAGGCTGACACAACATGTAGTAGCCGGCGCATATTTTTAGCACAAAACCTTGACGCGGCCACTGCCGTTGGACTACCTTTCAGATGTCGCGTTGTCCGCAGCGCGGCCGGCCAGAGCGGCCGGACGGGACTTCAGGAGTTCGGTCAACCCGAGGGTGTTGCGTGGTGGCTTCGTCAGGCCCGCGCGCAAGGGTTGCCAGTGCTGCGTGGTGTGCGGACACAAGATGCCAATCGGCCTTGGGACAACCCAAGGGCCGACAGGGACTTCACAACAGGGCTGATTTTGAGCCGCACCGAAGGGTCGCGGTCCGCTGGCTTGCGTCGGCGCTTATGGAAGGTTGAAGGCTATGAAGATCGAGCGTCGTTACACCCAGGCTGGGCAGTCGCCTTACTCACCCATCGCGTTCCGCGAGACCGTGAGCGAGATCCGCAATCCGGACGGCTCGATCGTCTTCAGGCTTGAAGGCGTCGAGGTTCCCGAGGCCTGGAGCCAGGTCGCTTCGGATGTCCTCGCCCAGAAGTATTTCCGCAAGGCGGGCGTTCCTGCGGCCTTGAAGAAGGTTGAGGAGAACGATGTGCCGGCGTTCCTCTGGCGTTCGGTGGCGGATGAGAAGGCCCTCGCCAAGCTTCCTGAGGACAAGCGCTACGTTTCCGAAATCTCCTCCAAGCAGGTGTTCGACCGCCTGGCCGGCTGCTGGACCTATTGGGGCTGGAAAGGCAAGTATTTCACCTCCGAGGCCGACGCGCAGGCCTTTTTCGACGAGCTGCGGTTCATGCTGGCCCAGCAGATGGTCGCGCCGAACTCGCCGCAATGGTTCAACACCGGCCTGCATTGGGCCTACGGGATCGACGGCCCGAGCCAGGGCCACTTCTATGTCGATTACCTGAGCGGCAAGCTGACCAAGTCGAGGTCGTCCTACGAGCATCCCCAGCCGCATGCCTGCTTCATCCAGGGCGTGGCGGACGATCTCGTCAACGAAGGCGGCATCATGGATCTCTGGGTGCGCGAGGCGCGCCTGTTCAAGTATGGCTCGGGCACTGGCTCGAACTTCTCGGCGCTGCGCGGCGATGGCGAGCGGCTTGCCGGCGGCGGCCGGTCGTCCGGCCTGATGAGCTTCCTCAAGATCGGCGACAGGGCGGCGGGGGCGATCAAGTCTGGCGGCACCACGCGCCGCGCGGCCAAGATGGTCGTGGTCGACGCCGATCACCCGGACATCGAGACCTACATCGACTGGAAAGTGAGGGAGGAGCAAAAGGTCGCCGCCCTCGTGACCGGCTCCAAGATCGTGCAGAAGCACATGAAGGCAGTGATGAAGGCCTGCATCAATTGCGAAGGCGAGGGCGACGCCTGCTTCGATCCCGAGAAGAATCCGGTTCTGAAGAAGGAGATCAAGCTCGCCCGCCGCTCGATGGTGCCGGACAATTACATCAAGCGCGTCATCCAGTTCGCCAAGCAGGGCTACACGGACATCTCGTTCGATACGTATGACCTTGACTGGGATTCGGAGGCCTACAACACTGTCGCCGGCCAGAACTCGAACAACTCGGTGTCGATCAAGGACGACTTCCTGCGCGCCGTCGAAAACGATGGCGACTGGAAGCTGACCGCCCGCACCACCGGCAAGGTGATGAAGACTTTGAAGGCCCGCGACCTGTGGGAGAAGATCGGCTATGCCGCCTGGGCCTCAGCCGATCCAGGCCTTCACTACAACACCACGATGAACGACTGGCACACGTGCCCGGCATCCGGGCCGATCCGGGCCTCCAATCCGTGCTCGGAATACATGTTCCTCGACGACACGGCCTGCAATCTGGCGTCCGCCAACCTGCTGCAGTTCTTCAATCGCGGGACGCGGTCCTTCGACCATGTCGGATACGAGCATCTGTGCCGCCTCTGGACGATGGTCCTCGAAATCTCGGTGATGATGGCGCAGTTTCCGTCGAAGCCGATCGCAGAGCTGTCCTACGAGTACCGCACGCTCGGCCTTGGCTACGCCAACATCGGCGGCCTGCTCATGACCATGGGCCTGGGCTATGACTCCGATGAGGGCAGGGCGCTCGCCGGCGCATTGACGGCGATCATGACTGGTGTGGCCTACGCCACGTCCGCCGAGATGGCGAGCGAACTCGGACCATTCCCCGGTGCGGTGAAGACCTCCGCCGACGGCAAGACGAACACCGAGCACATGCTGCGCGTGATGCGCAACCACCGCCGCGCCGCCTATGGCGAAGCCGCGGGCTATGAGGGGCTGGCCGTCGCGCCGGTGCCGATGGACCATGCGTCCTGTCCTGAGTCCATCCTCGTCGAACGCGCCAAGCTGGCGTGGGATCGGGCGCTGGAGCTTGGCGAGAAGCACGGCTACCGCAATGCGCAGGCGACCGTCATCGCCCCCACCGGCACGATCGGCCTTGTGATGGATTGCGACACCACCGGCATCGAGCCTGACTTCGCCCTCGTGAAGTTCAAGAAGCTCGCCGGCGGCGGCTATTTCAAGATCATCAACCGCGCCGTGCCGGACGCCCTGCGCTCGCTGGGCTACACCGAGGCGCAGATCGCCGAAATGGAGGTCTATGCCGTCGGCCACGGCTCGATCGCGCAGGCCCCCGCCATCAACCACACCACGCTGGCGGCCAAGGGCTTCCCGTCGGAGAAGATCGCCGCAGCCGAACAGGGCATGAAGGGCGCGTTCGACATCAAGTTCGTGTTCAACAAGTGGTCGCTCGGCGAGGACTTCCTGACCCAGACGCTGAAGGTGCCGGCCGAGAAGCTCAACGACCCGAGCTTCGACCTGCTCGTGCATCTCGGCTTCTCGAAGGCCGACATCGACGCCGCCAATGTCCATGTCTGCGGGGCGATGACGCTGGAAGGCGCGCCGTTCCTCAAGCTCGAGCACTATAAGGTGTTCGACTGCGCCACTCCCTGCGGACGCCTCGGCAAGCGCTACCTGTCGGTCGAAAGCCACATCCGCATGATGGCGGCGGCGCAGCCCTTCATTTCGGGCGCGATCTCCAAGACCATCAACATGCCGAACGACGCGACCGTCGAGGACTGCAAGAATGCCTACATGCTGTCCTGGCGTCTGGCGCTGAAGGCGAACGCGCTCTACCGCGACGGCTCCAAGCTCAGCCAGCCGCTGAATTCGGCGCTGATCGCCGACGAGGACGAAGACGCGGACGACGTGATCGAGGCGCTGCTGGCGATGCCGGCCGCAGCCAAGGC
>JANOCI010000037.1:0-57043 GCA_031412095.1 Allobosea sp. | reverse complement strand
TCGAAAGAGATGGCCTCCGCGTGTCGCAGCAAGGCCGCGCCGACGCCGCGGTTTCGGCCATCCCGGCGCACCAGCATCTTGGCGAGGTCGGAGCGGTGGGGCTGGTTCGGAGCGCCTGCCGCCACGACCTGCACCGTGCCGGTCAGGCGTCCGGCTTCCTCGGCGATGATGAGGATGCGTCCGCCGCTTTCGACGTCATCCGCCACCTTGCCCCAGAACGTCAACGCGTCGGCGCAGCTCATGTCGGCCATGAATGAGACGGAAGCCCCGCCCGCCACGCAGTCGAGCAGGATGTCGGCGAGTTCGCCCATCCGCAGCCGGGCTTCGTGGGCTTCTAGCCGCCGGATGGCGACACGGTGGGCGTCCTGATCGGCTGCGGAAGCCGGCGGATGCGCATTTGCCATGGAATGTCCTTCAGGCCTGTCTCTTGCTCAGGATCACCGCGTAGCGGCTTTCGCTCTCGGTCGGATTGTGGAAGGCGATAGGTTGGTCAAGGCGCATCAGCAGGCAGTCCCCGGCCTCGAGCAGCGTCACGGTCTCGCCGATCGTCATCTCGATCTGCCCTTCCAGCAGCCAGACCTGCTGCTCGATTCCCAATGACGCGGCGTAGTTGTCGAACACGACGCGCGCGCCGGCCGGAAAGGTCACGTAGACGATCTCCGCCGCCGCGCCGGCCGGCGACACGTTCCGCCTGACATAGCCCGAGGCCGGATCGCGCCAGTCCGCCTGCTCCGCCCAACGGCTCAGCGGAGCGAAGCGCGTTGCCGGCGGAGGGAAGAGCGAGGCCATGCTGGCGTCGAGGCCTGCGGCGAGACGGGCGAGGATCGCCGCCGTCGGGCTGACTTCGCCCCGCTCGATCTTCGAGATCATCGCGCGGCTGACGCCCGATGCCTCCGCCAGCTTCTCGATCGTCCATCCACGGGCCCCGCGCGCCTGCTTCAGCCGGCCTGCAAGCTGCTGCTCGGTTTTCATATCCATTATATGAGAATATTTCCAATATCATAGAAGTCAAGATGGGCGTGCAGGCGTTGCGGGACCGGGAGGGGGCAGCGCGGCTGCCGCGACACCTCCGACCCTCGACGAAAGCGGGCAGCGCTGCTATGTGCGTGCGATGACCACGCAAAGTATCGAAAACATCCGCAATTTCTCGATTGTCGCCCATATCGACCACGGCAAATCGACCCTGGCCGACCGGTTGATCCAGCTCACCGGCGGCCTCAGCGCGCGCGAGATGACCGAGCAGGTGCTTGATTCGATGGACATCGAGCGCGAGCGCGGCATCACCATCAAGGCGCAGACCGTCCGCCTGAACTACACGGCGAAGGACGGCAAGACGTACATCTTGAACCTGATGGACACGCCGGGCCATGTCGACTTCGCCTATGAGGTCTCGCGCAGCCTGGCGGCCTGCGAGGGCTCGCTGCTGGTGGTCGACGCCTCGCAGGGCGTCGAGGCGCAGACGCTGGCCAATGTCTATCAGGCGCTCGACGCCAACCACGAGATCGTCCCCGTGCTCAACAAGGTCGATCTGCCCGCGGCCGAGCCCGAGCGGGTCAAGGAGCAGATTGAGGAGGTGATCGGGCTCGACGCCTCACAGGCCGTGCCGATCTCCGCCAAGACCGGGCTGAACATCGAAGCGGTGCTCGAAGCCATCGTCACGCGCCTGCCTGCGCCCAAGGGCGATCCCGACGCCACGCTGAAGGCGATGCTGGTCGACTCGTGGTACGACAACTATCTCGGCGTCGTCGTGCTGGTCCGCATCATCGACGGAACCTTGAAGAAGGGGCAGCGGGTCAAGATGATGCGCGCCGGCGCCGTCTATGACGTCGAGCGCGTCGGCTATCTCACGCCGAAGCTGGTCCAGGTCGAAAGCCTTGGGCCCGGCGAAGTCGGCATCATCACCGCTTCGATCAAGGAAGTGGCCGACACGCGCGTCGGCGACACCATCACCGATGACCGCAAGCCGACGGCGCAGCCTCTGCCTGGCTTCAAGCCCGTGCAGCCGGTCGTGTTCTGCGGGCTCTTTCCGGTCGATGCGGCCGAGTTCGACGAACTGCGCGGCGCGCTCGGCAAGCTGCGCCTGAACGACGCCAGCTTCTCGTATGAGATGGAGACGAGCGCCGCGCTTGGCTTCGGCTTCCGCTGCGGCTTCCTGGGCCTGCTGCATCTCGAGATCGTGCAGGAGCGGCTCAACCGCGAGTTCAACCTCGACCTGATCGCCACCGCGCCGTCGGTCGTCTACCGCATCCTGCAGACCGACGGCGAGATCGTCGAGCTGCACAATCCCGCCGACATGCCCGACGTGATGAAGATCGCGGCGATCGAGGAGCCCTGGATCCGCGCGACGATCCTGACGCCGGATGAGTATCTCGGTTCCGTCCTCAAGCTTTGCCAGGACCGCCGCGGCATGCAGATCGACCTCGGCTATGTCGGTTCTCGCGCCAAGGTGGTCTATGACCTGCCGCTGAACGAGGTCGTGTTCGATTTCTACGACCGGCTGAAATCCGTGTCGAAGGGCTATGCCTCGTTCGACTACGCCATCACCGAGTACAAGGAGGGCGACCTCGTCAAGATGTCGATCCTGGTCAATGCAGAGCCGGTCGACGCGCTCTCGATGCTCGTCCACCGTACCCGCGCCGACGCCCGCGGCCGTGTGATGTGCGAAAAGCTGCGCGAACTGATCCCGCAGCACATGTTCCAGATCCCGATCCAGGCCGCTCTCGGCGGCAAGATCATCGCCCGCGAGACCATCCGCGCCCTGCGCAAGGACGTCACCGCAAAATGCTACGGCGGCGACATCACGCGCAAGCGGAAGCTGCTGGAGAAGCAGAAGGAGGGCAAGAAGAAGATGCGCCAGTTCGGCAAGGTCGACATCCCGCAGGAAGCCTTCATTGCCGCGTTGAAGATGGATTGATGGCGCCGGGCGGCCCGATCGACGCGCCCAACCGTTCCGCCAAGGCCGCTTCGCCCTTCAGCTCGCATTCCCACACTACGATCGCATGCCAATCCACGGCGGCCAGCGCCGAAAGGTTGCCGGCGTCGCGCTCCACGTTGCGCGCCAGCTTTGCCCGCCAATAGCCCGCGTTCTCCTTCGGCTCGCGTCCGCCTCGCTTGCAGCCATGGCAATGCCAGAAGCAGCCATGCACGAAGATCGCGACGCGGCGCGAGGGCAGCACGATGTCGGGCGAGCCAGGCAGGCTGCGACGGTGGAGGCGGAAGCGGTATCCCAGACGGTGCAGCAGAGAGCGCACGCGCAGCTCAGGCTTCGTGTCGCGACCTTTGATGGCGCGCATGATGGCGGAGCGGGCGGGGTCAGTCGTCGCTTTCAGCTTCATCGGGGGCCTTGCGATTCACTGCTATTGCGCCGCCCCATGCCGCGAATTGCTTATCGGCCAGAACTTCAAGTCGTCGAGCCTGGACGACAAGCGTCCGCCGCAATCCGACTTGAACTTGCCGCTCCGAGATCACCTGAGCGAGCCTCGCGATCGTTTGGGCCCGGCGCGCGATCCGCACGTCAGGATGGTCTCTCAACTTCAAGACCTCGTCGGAGATGACCTCAATCCGAACCGACGGCGGAATGACGCCGGTCAGGGGCACGACCGCCGGGTCCTTTTCGTTGAGCACGTTGCGACACTCGCTCTGTGCGATGCAACGGTTGAAGACTTCGAGTTCGACGCGGTTCAACTCCGCCTTAGCTCGCTTGAATTCCGGGCTTTTGCTTTTGACGCCATCGAACTCCACGAGCGGAAACATCTCGATGAAGCGAACCTCGAAAGGATCGAGGACCGACATCGCCACTGCGTCAGTGCGTTGGTTGGTGAGGTGGCGCCCGATGCGGCTGCTGAGGCCTTCGAATGTCTGCCCCACATAGATGGGCTCGCCGTCATAATCAAAGAATGCGTAAACGCCGCAAGTGAAGGAGCCTATGCTTCGCGTGGAGCCTGGCAACGGCGTTTCATAGGCAGCCTTGAGCAGACGGCGTAAGTCTGCCGTCTCTAGATTGATTGAAGGTCTTCTCATTCAGCTGCCTGTCGGACCGCAGGCCAATGCCGTGCCAGGAGCGGCGTGAAGAGCCTCTCGCCCAGCCACCCCGCGACGGGCGCGGCTACGCCATCGCCCAGAAGGTGATAGGCGTCGTTGTATCTGGCTGGCAGCTTGTAATCCTCCCCAAGCCCCATCAGCCGGGCCGCTTCCCGCGGCGACAGCAACCTTGTCCGGACAGAGCCGCCTTCGACGACCATCACGACCTGGCGGCTGGAGCCGCCGGCCGGCGTCCGCAGGCACCCCGCCACGTCGTCGAACCGAACCTCGGCCCTCTGCATCTTGCTGCCAGCGCCGTCAGGCCGCGTCCGCCGGTACACTCCGCCGATCCGCCGCCGTCCTGTCGCCTTCGCTTCATCCAGTTTTGCCAGATTGACCGGCGACATCATGCCGATGATCTTCGCAGTCTGCGTGGCGTCATGCCAGGCCACGCCGGAAGGCATGTCCTCGATGATTTCGCCGAAGCCGATGTTGCGCGCAGGCGGCTCGGGCAGCCGCCACCAGACCCAATGCTGCGCTGTATAGCCATCGAGTTGGGCCGCCGCGTTCAACAGCGCCGCGCTTGAGCACCACGCCGGCGGAGCGGCTGACATCAGGTCGGGATCGACGGCCACATCGTTCCTGACGCAGACGAAGAACACGCGAGGGCGCGACTGCGGCACGAAGCGTTCAGCGTTTATCGTCATCGCGCCGACGCGGTAGCCGATGGCCACCATGGCCGTGACGAGTTCCCGGAAATCCGCGCCGCCATGGCTGGTGAGCAGGCCGGAGACATTCTCGATCGCGACGATCCGAGGTCCGCGGCCCTGTTCGCGCAAATCCTTCATGAGCGCCCAGAACGCCCAGAAGGTCCCTGAGCGCGCCCCTTTCAATCCTGCGCCCTTTCCGGCCAGAGAGAGGTCCTGGCACGGGAACGAGGCCCAGGCGAGGTCAGCATGCCCCGGCAGGTCGGCTGACGTCAGCTTGCCGATGTCCTGGCAGCGTATCTCGCCCCCGCCCCAGTTCGCGCGGTAGCTTTCGACCTTGCCTGCATCGATGTCGTTCGCGAACAGGCACCGCCAGCTTGTTCCGAGGCCTGCCCGGACCATTCCCCCGCCAGCGAAGAATTCATAGAATGTGTGCGCCATGAGCCTGCCTGAGCCGGCGAAGACATAAGCAGAACAGAATTCTCCCGTCCATCGTAAACGGTGGATCCGCACATCCTGCGCACTGCTTTTAACCAGACCGTCACCAGCCTCGGTTCATAATTGGACGTCATGAGGGAGCTGGCTCGATGAACGGATCTGCTGCGCTGGAAGTCCGGGGCCTGGTGAAGCGCTTCGGCGGCTTCACGGCTGTGAAGGGGCTCGATCTCACCGTCAGGCGTGGCGAGCTCTATGCGCTGCTCGGGCCGAACGGCGCTGGCAAGACCACCTCGCTGCGCATCGTCGCCGGGCTGCTCGCGCCCAACAAGGGCGAGATCTGCATCTGCGGCGTGGACCGGCTGCGTGATCCGGTCGCCGCGAAGCGCGTCGTGGCCTGGCTGCCGGATGAGCCGATGGTCTATGACAAGCTCACCCCGGTCGAATATCTCGATTTCGTCGCCGGGCTCTGGCAGGTCGAGCGCGCGCTGGCGAGGCGGCGGGCGGACGAACTGCTTTCGACGCTGGACCTGACGGGCGTGGCGGACCAGCGCTGCGAAGGCTTCTCGAAGGGCATGCGCCAGAAGGTCGCCCTTGCCGGCGCGTTGATCCACGATCCCGCCCTCCTGATCCTGGACGAGCCGCTGACCGGCCTCGATGCGTCCATGGCGCGCCATGTGAAGGAACTGCTGCAGGCGCGCGTCGCGAGCGGCGTCACGGTGATCCTGACCACGCACATCCTCGAGGTGGCCGAACGGCTGAGCGACCGCATCGGCATCATCCGTGGCGGCAGGCTTGTCTGCGAAGGCACGATGGCCGAGTTGCGCCAGGGCGGCGCATCGCAGGGCTCGACGCTGGAGGACGTCTTCCTTGATGTGGTCGCCCGCGAAGAGGCCGCCTAGATGAACGGCGCGATGTCCGGCGCGACGCGCGCCGTGCTGGCGCATGAGGCGCGGCTGGCGCTGAGGGGCGTGGCGGACATGGCAGGGCCGAAGACGGCCGCTCGCCCGTGGCGGATAGGCGGGGTGCTGGCGGCGGTCTCCGCCATCATCTTCGGCGTGTCGCATCTCCTGCTGACGACGGCTGGCAGCCTCGATCCCGGCGATCCGCGCCTTCAGGTCACGCTCACGATCAACATCGCCTTCCTGTCCATCTTGCTGGTGTCGGCGGCGCTCGATTCCGCGGCGCATGCGCTGTATGCCCGCGGCGACTATGATCTGCTGTTCTCCGCGCCTTTGTCCCCGCGCACGGTGCTTCTGGTCAGGGCGCTCAACGTCTTCGGCTTCACGTTCGCCAAGGCGGGTCTTTACGGCGCGCCCATGCTCATCCTGCTCGCGTTCCAGCAAGGGCCGGGCTGGCTCGCCGGCCTGCCTCTGCTCCTTGCCCTGTCTCTGGCCGCCACCGCAACGGCCATCGCCATCGCCATGGGCTTCGTCCGCCTCATCGGCATCCGCAGCACGCGGGTCGCGGCGCAGGTGGCTGCGGCGCTGGCCGGGTTGCTGGTGCTCGTGATGGTGCAGTGGGATGCGATCTTCGGCCCGGGACCGAAGGACGCGCTCGTGGCCGCCTACGCCGCGAACCCCGAAGGGCTGGCATGGCTGATGGCCAGCCTCCCGGCCCGCGCCATGACGGGCGACCTGATCGCTCTGGCCGGCATGTGCGCGCTGTCGGGCCTGCTGGCCGCAGCGATGTTCAAGGCGCTCGCCGAAAGCTTCGTGCGCAACGCAGTCCTGGCGGCGGGGTCGGCTGCGGCCGGGCCAGCCCGTGCGCGGCGCAGCAGGGCGTCGTTCGGCGCGTCCCCGCTGGCGGCCCTGATGCTCAAGGAGCGGCGCATCATCCTGCGCGATCCCTGGCTTTTGTCGCAGATCCTGATGCAGTGCATCTTCCTGATCCCGATCGCCATCGTCACGACATACCGGGTCGTCTCCGGCGCGGACGACGCATCCGCGCTCGCTCCGGTCCTCGTGGTGCTGTGCGGCCAGATCGCCGGAGGCCTGACCTGGATCGCGCTGTCCGCAGACGATGCCGCCGAAATGGCGTTGACCGCTCCGGTCCAGCCGCGCCTCAGGCAGGCGGCCCGCATCGGCGCCATTGCCTGGCTCGCGACGGCGTTCGCCGCCCCGCCGCTGATGCTGGTGCTCTGGTTCGACGCCTGGACCGGGCTGGTGAGCCTGCTCGGCGTCCTCCTCGCCATCGTCAGCGCCATCGCGGTCAACCTGTGGCATCAGCCCAGGCTGGCGAGGACTGGCATGATCCGTCGCCGCATGAAGAGCCCGATCACCGTGACGCTGATCGAACTCGTCGCGTTGACGATGGTCGCGGTGGGCGTGTGGCCGCTGCTTGGCGGGAATAATGTGGCCGCCGCGGCAGGGATCGGCCTGGCGGGCATGACGCTTGGCGTGCTGTACCTCGCAAGACGGCGCGAGCCTGCCTGAAAGACCCGCGCGCTGAGCAGCGTTCGCTGCTGTTGCGCCGTGAGGAGACTAAGATGGTCAGGAAATGAAAGCGAAGTGCCCGTCAGCGATAGGCCACCGGCGTGGCGTTCGCGGCGGGCGGCTGGGGCAGGCTGCGTGCCGCTTCGGGCGGAGCCTGCGGCCGCTGCGGCGGCATGGGCAGGGCCGCGGGCTTCACGACGGGAGCTTTGCGCGGCGCGATGGTGGACGTGACCAGCCCTTCGGGCGTATCCAGCCCGTAGATGTCGTCGCGGAAATGGATCATGCCGTCGCCGGCCGCCCAACCGGTCAGATAGACCCATGCCACGGGTATGGACTTGGCGAGCTTGATGTCCTTGCGGTCGCTGACGGCCAGCGCCGCGTCCACTTTGGCCTCGTCCCACTCGCTGCCCTTCAGAAGCCAAAGCGCAAGGTCCTTGACCCCGTCCACACGCGCGCAGCCCGATGAGTTGAACCGCACGTCATTGCGGAACAGCTCCTTCTTCGGCGTGTCGTGCATGAACACCGCCTGCGTGTTGGGCATGTCGATGCGGATCCTGCCCAGGGAGTTCGTTGGACCCGGATCCTGCTTGACGTAGAAATTGGGGCTCTGCAGGCTCGCCCAGTTGATGGTCTTCGGGTCGATCTCGACGTTGCCGGCGCCGATCAGCCGCATGTGGTGCTTGGCCAGGAAGCCGGGATCCTTGCGCATGTGCGGGATGATGTCGGCTTTCACGATCGAGGTCGGCACGGTCCAGTTCGGATTGATGTTGACCGCCGAAATGCGGGCGGCCAGAACCGGGGACGGCCGGTCCGGCCGCCCGACGATTGCGACATGACGCCTTTCGACGAGGCCATTGTCGACCGCCTCGACCTGCGCTCCGGGGATGTTCACCACGACGTAGCGGCCGGTGAAGGCGAACGCATTGCCTTCGAGCCTGTGGATCGAGGCGCGCAACTGGTTCAGCCGCACGTCGACGGGCACATTGAGCGCGCGTGTCGTGAGCCTGCCGACGCTGCCGGTCTGCGATAGCCCATGCCGGACCTGAAAACGCTTCAGCGCCTCCTCCGTGGCCCCGTCGAAGATCTCGCCGTTCGCGGCCTCGGGCTCCATGTCGCCCGTCAGGATGAGCCTGACCTTCAACTGCTCGACGAGCGCACCGCTCGAACCTGCCTTCAGGCCTTGGATCTGGACGGGCAGCATCGGCCAGCCGCCGCTCGAAGCCAATTCTTCGTAGAAGGCCAGGGCTGCTCTCGTGTGGTCGAGGGTATTCGGACCATAGAGCGGGTGCTGGTGCTTGGGCAGCGCGGCCTTCGCTTCCTCCACCACGGCCTGCGCCGTCTGTGGCGCGGCCGTCGGCAAGATGGTGTTTGCTGGCTGCAAGGGGGATGTCTGGGCCAGGGCGGGCGCGAACAGCATGGCGCCCAGCCCGAGCTGGAGTGTCACCTGAAACGGACCGCGGATACGCATACGCCACACTCCACCCGGCTGCATTCCGGGTTCGCGATTGCGACTGTCCCACAGCCGCCTCAACGACAGGTTAACCATGCCGCAGCGCGCTGTGCCAGTGTGCGTGGGCTATCTGATGTAGGGATTGCGGGCGCGTTCGTCGCCGATGGTGGAAGCGGGCCCGTGGCCCGGCAAGAAAGCGACGTCGTCAGGCAGCGTCATCAGCTTGGCCTTGATCTCGCGGATGAACTGCGCGTGGTCGCCATACGGAAAGTCCGTGCGCCCGATCGAGCCCTGGAACAGCGTGTCGCCGGCCAGCATGAAGCGGGACGGTTCGTGGTAGAAAACCAACGAGCCCGGCGAATGTCCGGGCACATGCATGATCGCGAACGTGCAGTCTCCAAGCGTCACCCTATCGCCATCGTCCAGGTATCGGTCGGGGATGACAGGGCGAAGGCCGGCCATCCCGAACTTCAGGCCATATTCCGGCAGGCTGTCCATGATGAACTGGTCATCCCTGTGCGGGCCTGTGACAGGCAGCTTCAGGGCCTCCGCCAATTCGGCCGCGCCGCCCGCGTGGTCGACATGGCCATGCGTCAGCCAGATCGCGGTGGGCGTCACGGCCAGTTTCTTCACGGCATCGATCAGCTTCGGCACGTCGCCGCCCGGATCGACGACGGCAGCCTGCATCGTGGCGGTGCACCAGACGATCGAGGCGTTCTGCTGGAAGGGCGTGACCGGAACGACGGCGACCTTGATGGCGGGTTCGGACATGCGGGTCTCCTTGCTGTGTGTTCAGGGTTGGGCGAGGCAGGCGGCCGATAGCAGTTGGAAAGCCCGGGCACGATGCGAAAGGCCCATGCTGCCATCGGAAGGGATGCCGTGCTTCTCCTCCGCGCTCATCTCGCCGAAGGTGCGGACATGGCCCTCAGGCAAGAACATGGGGTCATAGCCGAAGCCGCCCGGGCCGCGAGGTGGCCAGATGCACTTGCCGGGGATGCGCCCTTCGAACAGCTCCTGATGACCGTCGGGCCATGCCAGCACCAGGGCGGAGATGAAATGGGCCCGCCACGTTTCGGGCGGCACGGCGCGCTTTTCGAGTTCCCGGACCACGCGGGCCATCGCAGCCTCAAAATCGCGCGGCTGTCCGGCCCAGTCGGCGGTGAACAGTCCTGGCGCGCCATCGAGAGCGTCAACGCATAGTCCGGAATCGTCCGCCAACGCCGGCAGCCCCGTTGCACCCGCGGCAGCCTGCGCCTTCAAGGCGGCGTTCTCGGCGAACATCCATCCCGTTTCGGCCGGCTCAGGCAGCCCCAGGGCCGCTGCCGAGACCGTCTCGATGCCGTAGGGCGCAAGCAGCTGGCCCATTTCCTTGAGCTTGCCCGCATTGTGCGTGGCGATGACGAGCCTGCCCGTGAGCCGCCGGCGCGCCCTCATCCGCCGATCGCCTTCTTCTGCATGTCGACAAGGTCTGCGATGCCTGCCTTGGCCAGCGCCATCATCGCCGAAAGCTGCTCTTCGCTGAAGGGTTCGCCCTCGGCGGTGCCCTGCACCTCGACGATGCCGCCCCGCCCGGTCAGAACGAAGTTCGCGTCCGTCTGCGCGCCGGAATCCTCGATGTAGTCGAGGTCGAGCACAGGCTGGCCTGCGACGATGCCGCAGGAGACGGCGGCCACGTGGTCCTTGAGCGGCTGGCGGCCCTGCAGCATCGCGCGGCCCTCCATCCATTTCAGCGCGTCGTGCAGCGCGACCCACGCGCCGGTGATCGAGGCCGTGCGCGTGCCGCCGTCAGCCTGGATGACGTCGCAGTCAACCGTGATCTGGCGTTCGCCGAGTGCGCCGAGATCGACGACGGCGCGCAGCGAGCGGCCGATCAGGCGCTGGATCTCCTGCGTCCGCCCGGAGGGCTTGCCGGTGGTCGATTCGCGGCGGGTGCGCTCCAGCGTGGCGCGGGGCAGCATGGCATACTCGGCCGTCACCCAGCCTTTGCCGCTGTTGCGCAGCCATGGCGGGGCCTTCTCCTCCACGGTGGCGGCGCAGAGCACGCGCGTATCGCCGAAGGTGACAAGGCATGACCCTTCCGCATAGCGCACCACTCCACGCTCGAGCGTGACGGGACGCATCTGCGTCGGAAGACGTTTGGACGGGCGCATGGAAACTCCGTGGTGGTTCGGCTTGTCTGCGCCGTCTGTAGGCGGCTGGGCGCAGCGAGGCAAGTTGGAGGCCGCGCCTTCACCCGAAACGATGCGTGCGATCAGCCATTGTCATGCCGATTGAGCCGACAGGGTGTTGACGGAACGCCGCAAAGCCCGAACGATGGCGCGCAAAACGCACGCGAGGCGCCGGGCCATGCGTGACGAGGGGGCTTTCATGACGTGGCATTCGAAGACCTGGAGCTGGATCGACGGCGAGTGGCTGGAGGGCAATCCGGGCATCATGGGCCCTCGCAGCCATGGCGCATGGCTGGCGTCGACCGTGTTCGACGGCGGGCGCATCTTCGACGGGATGATGCCCGACATGGACCGCCATGCGGCGCGCGTGAACCGTTCCGCCGGAGGCATCGGCCTCAAGGCCACGATGCAGGCCGACGAGATCGTCGGGCTGGCGCGGGAGGGCGTCAAGCGCTTCGCCCCCGGCACACCGCTTTATGTGAAGCCGATGTATTTCGGAGAGGCCGACGGGCCGACCACGATCATTCCCGATCCTGAATCGACGCGCTTCTGCCTGTGCATCTTCGAAGCGGCCATGCCGCCGCCGATGGCCGGGTTCTCGGTGACGCTGTCGAAGTTCCGCCGGCCCACGCTGGAGAGCATGCCGACCGACTCGAAGGCCGGGTGTCTTTACCCGAACAACGCCAGGGCCTTGCGCGCCGCGAAGGAAGCCGGCTTCGACAATGCGCTGGTGCTGGACATGCTGGGCAACGTCGCCGAGACCACCACCTCGAACATCTTCATGGTCAAGGACGGGGTGGTGAAGACGCCCGCCATCAATGGCACTTTCCTGAATGGCATCACCCGCCAGCGCACCATCTCGCTGTTGAAGGCCGAGGGCCATCAGGTCGAGGAGACCGCGCTGCTCTACAGCGACTTCCAGAACGCCGACGAGATTTTCTCCTCGGGCAACTACTCGAAGATCGTGCCGATCAACAGAATCGACGGCCGCGACCTGCAGCCCGGTCCCGTCAGCCGCAAGGCGCGGGAGCTCTACATGGATTTCGCGCTGGGCGCGCTGATCTAGGCTTCGGTCGCGGCGGCGCGTTTTCGGCTGAGCCGGCCCGGCAGTCCGAGGCCGAGGCCGAGCCGCCTGGCGCTAAGCCAGACCGCGCCGCCATAGGCTGCCATGGCGGATGCGCCCAGCACGGCCGTGGCGGCCAGCGCCTGCTCGCGCGGCAGCAAGCCGGCCAGGGCGATGGACGGCTCACGGGCCATCAGCACCCAGATCTCGAACGCGATCGCTCCCAGGAAAGCGGCGATGAGAGCCTTGGCCAGGGTGTCCGTCGGCGTCGTCCAGCCGCGGTGGAGCGCCAGCGCGTAGAGAATCCCCAGATTGATCCACGCTCCGATGGAGGTTGCGAGCGCAAGGCCCGAGGCTCCAAGGCCGAGGCCAAGCGTGAGGACGCCCTTCATGAGCACATTGATGGCAAGGGCCGTGATGGAGGCGATCACCGGGGCGGCTGTGTCTCCGCGCGCGAAGAAGCTGGCGACGACAGAGCGGATCAGCAGGACGGGTATAAGGCCGAGCGCATAGGCGAACAGCACGCGCGATGCGACGTCGGCCGCGGCCGCATCGAATGCGCCGCGTCCGAACAAGGCGGTGACCAGGAGGTCGGGCATCGTCAGGAAAGCCGCGACGAACGGCAGCGACAGGATGAGCGTCATGCTGATCGCGCGGTTCTGCTCGCGGTTCGCGCCAGCTGCGTCCCCTGCCGCGATGAGCCTGCTCATGGTGGGCAGGACCACGGTTCCGGCTGCGATGCCGATCACGCCGATCGGCAACTGGTAGATGCGGTCGGCATAGTAGATCGCCGAATAGGAGCCGGCGGGAAGGAACGACGCGATGATCATGTCGGCCAGCACGGCGATCTGCACGCCGGCCGAGCCCAGGACCGCGGGACCCAGCGCCTTGAGGAAATCCTTCACGTCGCGGTCGATGGCGGGCTTCGTCAACGTCGCCATGACCCCGGCCCGCCGTGCCGCCAGGGTCAGGAGCGCCCATTCGAGAATGCCCGCGATCGTGACCCCCCAGGCCGCCGCATGCGCCGCTGACGGGAACAGGAAGGCGACGGCCAATGCGGCCACGATCGAGACATTGAGCAGCACGGGCGCGAAGGCGGCGGCGGCGAACTTGTCATGGGCGTTGAGCAGCCCGGCCTGCAACGTCACCAGCGTGATGAAGAGCAGATACGGAAACGCGATGCGCGCGAGCGCCACGGTCAGCTCAAGCGCCTCGGGGTTGGCCCGCTGGCCAGGCGCAACCGCGCTGATCACCCAGGGCATCAGCGGCAGCGCGACGGCGAGGATCGCCAGCTGCACCAGCAGGATCAGCGTGAACACCCGGTCGGCGAAGATCTGCGCGGCGGCCTTGCCGGCCTGTTCGGCAAGCTTGGCGTAGGACGGAATGAAGGCGGAGGAAAACGCGCCTTCGCCGAATATCGCCCTGAACTGGTTTGGCAGTTTCTGCGCGACGACGAAGGCGTCCATCGATTGGCCCGCGCCGAGGATGGCCGCCAGCACGATGTCGCGCACGAACCCCGTGAGGCGCGACAGCAGCGTGAATCCGCCTACGGAAAGAATCTTCTTGAACATGGGCGGCGCAACCGTCGCGCGGCGGCGGTGCAGGGTCAACTGCCGCGGCGCGGCAAGCCTGGGCTCACTCCCCGGAAGCTGGCTGCTTCTGGACCTCCTCCGCCAGTCCGACGTGCTCGCCGACGAGATAGAGCGGGCGCCGCTTCACTTCCGCGAAGATGCGCCCGACATATTCCCCGATCAACCCGAGCGAAATCAGCTGAATGCCCGAAAAGAACATGATCGAAACGACCAGCGTCGGGAAGCCAGGCAGGTCCGTGCCGAAGAACAACGTGCGCAGCGCATAGAACATGGCGGCCAGCGTCGACAGGAGGGCGATCGCCACGCCCATGTAGGTGGCAATCTTCAGCGGCACGGTCGAGAACGACGAGATGCCGTCGAACGCGAAGCGGAACAGCTTGCCGTAGTTGAATTTCGTGGCGCCGTGCAGCCTCTCGGCCACATCGAATTCGACCCCGATGCTGCGGAAGCCGACCCAAGCGTAAAGGCCTTTGGAGAAGCGCGCCCTCTCGCCCATCGACCGCATGGCGTCGATGGCCTTTCGGTCCATCAGCCTGAAGTCGCCTGCGCCTTCCGGAAGCGGGGTTTCGCCGAATTCCTCGAACAGCTTGTAGAAGGCGCGGGCGAAACTGCGCTTGATGCTGCTTTCTCCGTCGCGGTCCGAGCGCACACCGTAGACCATGCCGTAGCCCTCCCGCCATTTGGCGAGAAAGGCGGTCAGCGTGGCCGGCGGATGCTGCAGGTCGGCGTCCATGATGGCGGCCGCCCGTCCGCGGGCATGGTCGAGGCCGGCGGCGATCGCCACCTCCTTGCCGAAATTCCTGCTGAAGGACACGGCCCGGATCCGGGGGTCGGCTACGTTCAAGGCCTTGATGATGGCGAGCGAGTCATCCGCGCTGCCATCATCGATGAAGATGACCTCCCAGCCATCAGCGTTCGCCTCCAGCACGGGACGCAGCGCGTCCATCAACGGCCGAAGGTTTCGCGCCTCGTTGAACACGGGCACGACCACCGACAATTCGATGTCCGGGCGAAATCCGACGGTGTGAATCATGTCGCCGATCCGATGACAGAACGATGCAGGCCAGACTTACGGGAACCAGCCTGCGAAAACCAATTCCGCCTGGGCCAGGCCAACCTTCGAGAGCAAGCGAGCTTGCGCCTATGGCTGGAATGCCCCATCAGCCTGACGGAACGCACAATTTCCTACTCTGCGCCAGATGAACCGGGGCACAACATGATGCAGGCGAAATTGGCCTGGCCGCGCGCATGAAGTTCATTTTGTGCGCCGACGACTTCGCCATGGCCGACGGCGTCAGCCGGGCCGTGCTCGACCTCCTCGGTGCGGGGAGGCTGAGCGCGACCGGCGCCATGACGAACCGGCCCGGCTGGCCCCGCTGGGCGCGGGAGCTGGCGCCGCATGCGCCTCATGCGGATCTTGGCGTGCATCTCAACCTGACATGCGCGGAGCCGCTGGGCGTGATGCGCAGCGTGTGTCCCGCCGATGAGTTCCCATCGCTCGCGGCCGTCGTCAGGGCTGCGCTCGTCTCCCCGGCAGCGCGCGCGGACATCTTGGCCGAGATCGCGCGCCAGCTTGACGCGTTCGAGCAGGCGATGGGCCGGCCTCCTGATTTCGTCGATGGCCACCAGCATGTCCATGCGATGCCGGGCGTGCGGCAGCTGGTCCTGGGCGAGCTTGGCCGCCGCTATCCCGTAATGCGCCCTTATCTGCGCGATCCATCGGACCGGACGTCCGCCATCCTGGCCCGCGGCGTCGCTGTCGGCAAGGCGCTCGCCATCAGCGGGCTTGCGGCCGGCTTCGGGGCGGCGGCCCGTGCGCGCGGCTTCGCCACCAATGACGGTTTCTCCGGCGTCTCGCCATTCGATTCCGCCCGCGACTTCAGCGCCGACATGAGGCGCTTCCTCCTGCAGCCCGGCCCCAGGCATCTGGTCATGTGCCATCCAGGCTTCATCGATGATGAGCTCAGGCGGTTGGATCCGGTGGTGGCGTCAAGGCCGGCGGAGCACGCGGCGCTGCTTGCCTTCGTGCCTCCGGATGGCCTGGAGATGGCGCGGTTTCCGCAGATTGTTGCGGAAGGCGCGGCATCCTAACAGCCTGTTCACAGTTTTCGGCCAGCTTGGCGCACGGACGTGATGAAGGGCGGCCTCACGGACGCCATCGGGGCATATGCGGCATGATCAAGTCATTGGGCGGACGTGCGCTTGGCGCGCTTTCGGGGTTCGGGCGTGGCCAGCAGCGCGCCGGGACGCGTTCCCTTGCGCGCTTCGTCGCTCTCGTCGCCTCCGGCGCGATGGCGCTGGCCATCGTCTGCCTTGCCGGCGTCCTCGCCGTCCACAACCAGGTCAAGTCGCAAGCCGACATGCATGAGCGGATGCGCACGGTGTCCGAGGTCGTCGCGAACGCATCGCAGACCATCATGCTCAACCGCGACATGACGACGTTGAGCAACCTGATCGAGACCATGAAGCGCGACCAGGACTTCCGGGCCGCGTTCATCGCCGACGACCTCTCCATCCAGGCCAGCACCGGACGCGTGGAAGATGAGAGAATCTCGTTCCGCCCCAATGTCCTGCAGAAAATGCTCGGCAACGAGCCGTTCGAACTCATGGCGCAGAACGATACGCTGATGCAGGAGACTGCGAACCGCTTCATACTGCTGACGACGATACGGCTTACGTTTAACAACAAGCATCTGGGCTATCTCGCCGCCAGCTTCGACAAGTCCCGGCTCGAGGCGCGGGCGTCGAACGAGACCTGGAACACGATGGCCATGGGCTTGCTCGTCAGCCTGCTCCTGAGCGGCGGGCTCTATCTCCTGATGAGCAAGGTGATGAAGCCGTTGAAGGGGCTGACGGCCGCAATCCGCGGGCTGTCCGGCGGCGACCTGAACGTCGAGGTGCCCGGCAAGGATCGCCGCGACGAGATCGGCGCGATCAGCGCTGCGCTCGAGATCCTGCGGGGCAACCTGAGCGAACGCACCGCCCTCCAGGCCGAGAGGGAATCGGCCAACCTCAGCAAGGCCAGCCAGCAGGCGGGCCTCGAGCGGGCGATCCAGGCCTTTGAAGCCGACATCGCAGTCAGCCTTGCGAATTTCGACCAGACGGCCGTCGGACTCTCCGTCGCCGCGCATCAGTTGCTGTCTCGGACCACGGACGCCGACGAGGTGGCCCAGAATGCGTCCAGCGGCGCGACCAGATCGTCGGACAGCGTGCGGGAGGCGAACATCGCCGCCGAACAGCTCGCCGTCACGATCAGGACCATCGAGGAGCGCATCCGGCAGATGCGGAGCGAGATCGTCGAGGCTTCGACCGAATCGCGCCAGAACTCAGACGCGATCCGCCAGTTGGCCAGCCATGCCAGCGCGATCGGCGACGTGGTCAGCGTCATCCGCAGCATCGCGGCCCAGACCAACCTGCTCGCGCTCAACGCGACGATCGAGGCGGCCAGGGCAGGGGATGCAGGTCGCGGGTTCGCCGTCGTCGCGCAGGAGGTCAAGTCGCTTGCGTCGCAGACCGCCAGCGCAACGGAACATGTCGTAGGCCAGGTCGCCGCCATCCAGTCCGCCACCAACGGCGTGGTCCAATCGATCGACGCGATCGCCTTGCGCATGCAGGACATTGAGAGCTCGACCAACGACCTGGCGGGCGCCGTGGTCCAGCAGGCTGCAGCGACGGGCGACATCGCGCGCGGGGTGGCGGCGAGCAGCGCCGCGACCCAGTCCATCGCCACGCAGCTCACCCAGCTTGCCGGCCTGGTTTCCGAAGCGGGCGACGCCGGCGGCTCGGTTAATGCAGCCGCGCGGGAGGTGCAGACCGAGGCCGGCAGGCTGAAGGACCGCATCCGCGAATTCCTTGGCCGCGTCGCCGCCTGAAAGGCCGCTTCCTGAAAGGCCGCTTCTTGGGCTCCAGAAGTCGAAGCGCCGCCCTTAAGGCAGGCGGCGCTTCATTTCCCAACCAGATGTTGCTTTCTCTGACGCCTGAAGGGTCAGGCCGTCGCAGCTGCGTGCAGTTCGGCCACGTATTCCCAATTCACGAGATTCTCGATGAACGCCTTGCAGTAATCGGGACGGCGGTTGCGGTAATCGATGTAGTAGGAGTGCTCCCAAACGTCGTTTCCGAGGATCGGCGTCGCGCCATGCACCAGCGGGCTCTCGCCGTTCGGCGTCTTCATCACCACGATCTTGCCGCCCTGCACGGCCAGCCAGTGCCAGCCCGAGCCGAACTGCCCGACGCCGGCGGCGATGAAGTCCTCCTTCATCTTCTCGACCGAGCCGAAGGCGTCGACGATCCCCTTCTGAAGCGATCCAAGGATGTCGCCGCCGCCATTGGGCTTCATCCATTTCCAGAAATGCATGTGGTTGTAATGCTGGCCCGCGTTGTTGAACAACGCGGCGTTCTTGCCGAACGAGCCCTTGACCACGTCCTCGAGGCTTTTGCCCTCGAACTCGGTTCCCTTGATCAGGTTGTTGCCGTTGTTGACATAGGCAAGGTGATGCTTGTCGTGGTGATACTCGAGCGTCTCACGCGACATGTAGGGCTGGAGGGCGTCGTGCGCATAGGGCAGGTCTGGCAACGTGAAAGTCATCTCGAACTCCTTGGAAGGTGTGCAGTATCGGGGAGGTGTTGCAGTATGGACGTGTGTTTATGGACCTGTGGATGAATGCCACGGAACATGCCGGATTTGGCCGCAGCAAGCGGCCATTCGAAGGCATAGTTAAGCTTCAAACGGGGCCACGGCAACCTTGCAGCTCCGGCGCAATTTGGCATTTGCAGCGGTTTCCGCATAGATAGGCTGTGGAGTTGCGCAATGCGGCGCATCTCCGATGAAGCATGTTGCACGGGGATGGCGCAAGGGCGGTCAGTCTTGATTGACGCCAAGTCATTCCAATCATTGCGTTATGTCGTAGGGCCTTCATGGCCCGGCGTTGCGTTGATCTCGATTCGAAGAGGCAGGCATTGGGGCGACTGGCACAAATAGCAGGGCTTTTGCTCTTGATCGGAGGCTGCGGCCTCGGCGCTTGGAACGCGCCTTATTACATGCTCGACTGGGGCAGCGTGCTGGTCATGGCAGGCTGCGTGCTGGCGTCGGCCGGCCTGATCTGTTTTTTCGTCGGCGCTGCCCTCGTCAAGCTCGACGGCTTGCGCCGCGATATGGACATCCTGCGCGCGGCCGCCGCGGTCGACAAGGCTGCAGCGCGCGAGCCGCCACCTCTGTTGGCCGCGGCTGACGCGGACAGCTTCACCCGGCAGACCACGCCGGCGTTCGAGCCGCCGCCAATGACGCCGCCTGCTGCAGGCCTTTCCACGGGGGGCCTGTCCGCAGTTGGTCTTGCTGCCGGCGGCGCCGCCGCCGGAGGCTTGGCCGTCGCAGCGAAAAGCATTCTCGGATCGGTGGTCGAGCCCCGTGCCGAACCCAGCTTCCCCGCCGAGGGCGAGGACGGCCGCATCGCGGCGCCCGCTGGCGATGCCGACGGAGATGCTGCTGTCGGAGACGCCGCCGAAGCGTATCAGCCCATGGACGACGCCGACAGGCTGGGCCTCGACGATCTTCTGGAGCGCGTGTCGGACGGGATCTCCGGACCGCGCAACACTGATGAAGAGCCGGCCGAAACGGACGGACGTTCGCCGGCTACTGCGATTTCCGTCGATGATGATCTCGAACGGCCTCCCGTCAGGGACGAGGATCTCTTCGCCAGGATCGACGAGGCGACGCGCAGCCTGAAGGACCAGTCAGGCTGGCATCGACCGCCGGCCGAGACGGAAGATGCTGAAATCGTGAGCGTCGAACCCGACCGCGAAAAAGAGTTTGCCCGTGGTCAGGATGACTTTGGCGATCTGCGCGCCGACCTGGCGACGGAAGACGACGCGTCGTACGAACTCGGCCATGCCGGCCGGGTCGATGCTTCATTTGTCCCGGAAGGCGGATCCTCAGCGGCGTTCGATGCGCCCACACACGAACAGCCTGTGCAGGTTTCCTCCATTCATGCTTCCTGGACCCAGGATCCGTCGTCTCCGGACGTGTCAGGGCAGGTCTCTTCAGGGCAGGTCTCTTCAGGGCAGGCCTCGACCTGGCAGGCCAGCGACGTCATGTCGGATGACGCAGGCCAGGCCGAAGCTGAACTGGTGGACGAGGGGTTGTGGGGCGATCTGGGCGAAGGCCGTCCGCCGGACGAGCCGCAAGAGGCACCACCGGAAGCAAGCGCGGCGGACTTGGGGGAGCCCGCCGAAGACGGAGCCGATCCGGAGAATGATGTGCCGACCGAGGAGGCTGAGCACGCTCCGGAGCCGCCTGTCGCCGTGACCAGGGTGCCGACGCCGTCCGAGGAAGGGATCGTCGCTGCCTACACGGTGGGCGACAGCGCCTTCGCGATGCTGGCGGACGGACGCATCCGCGTGACGACCCCGGATGAGCAGCACCTGTTCAACTCAATGGAGGAGCTCAAGGCCTTCATGGCGGCGCGGCGAAGCAGGATCAATCCGGCCTGAACCGGGATAGCGTCATTTGATGAGCGGAGCCAACGCCTTGAAATCATCGGTCCCCGCGCGCTCCAGCCATTCGAAGGCGACCATCTCCGCCGTCACGATCATGGCTCCGGCCTGCTCGGCGCGGCGAAGAGCCGCCGCGATGCTCGATTGGCTGCGGCTCGATGCGGCATCGGCGACCAGCGCGACACGGTAGCCCTGGGCCAGCGCGTCGAGCACCGTCTGCAGCACGCAGACATGGGTTTCCGCTCCGCAGACGGTCAGGACGTCGCGCCCAGCCTCTCTCAGCGCCGCCAGCCGTGCGGAGAGCGCAGGATCGAGCATGCATGAGAAGCTCATCTTCTCCAGCGTCACCGCCGCCGACGGAAGCACCGAGAGCAATTGCGGCACGCTTTTGCCCAGGCCCTTCGGGTACTGCTCGCTGACCGTCACCGGCACGTCGAGCCTCGCTGCCGCAGCCGAGAGCAGGAAGATCCGGCTGAGCATCCCGTCAGGGTCGAGCAGGGCGGGTTGGAGCCGTTCCTGCACGTCGACGATGAGAAGTTGGGAGCGGCCCCGTTCCAGCTTCATCAGGAGGCGCCTTCCCCGATCGACCGGAAGCCGTTGGCGGCCTTGATCGCGAACGCATAGGCCAGTGCGGTCTCCTTCAGCGAATCGAATCTTCCCGCCGACCCGCCATGCCCCGCGGACATGTTGATGTGCAGCATCACCGGCCCTCCGCCGGTCATGCGGGCGCGAAGCCGCTGCGCCCATTTCGCCGGCTCCCAATACGTCACGCGCGGGTCGGTCAGGCCTGCGATCGCCAGGATGGGCGGATAGCTCTGGGCGCTGACGTTCTCATAGGGCGAGTAGCCGCGGATCGTCTCGAAGGCCTCCTTGTCGGTGATCGGGTTCCCCCATTCAGGCCACTCTGGCGGGGTCAGCGGCATGCTCGCATCCATGATGGTGTTGAGCACGTCGACGAAGGGCACGTCTGCGATGATGCCTGCGAAAAGGTCCGGCGCCAGATTGGCCACCGCGCCCATCAGCAGGCCGCCGGCGCTGCCCCCTTCCGCCACGATCCTGCCCTTCGACGTGTAGCCCAGGCGGATCAACTCCTCCGCGACGGCGATGAAGTCGGTGAACGTGTTGGCCTTCCGGCCGAGCTTGCCGTCCTGATACCAATTCCAGCCCTTCTCGGTGCCGCCCCGCACGTGCGCGATGGCGTAGACGAAGCCGCGGTCCACCAGCGACAGCGGCCGGACCCGGAAAGACGCGGACATCGAGGAGCCATATGAGCCATAGCCATAGAGCAGGCAGGGCGGGCTGCCGTCGAGGTCGAGATCGGCCCGATGCAGCAGCGACACCGGGACGACCGCGCCGTCGCGCGCCACAGCGAAGATGCGCCGGACCTTGTAGTTCGACACGTCATGGCCGGAGGGAACCTCCTGCGTCTTGATCAGGATGCGTTCGCGCGTCGCCATGTTGTAGTCGTACGTCTCGGCGGGACGGGCCATGGAGGCGAAGGTGAACCTCAGCCAGTCCGTGTGAAACTCGAGCCCCGCATCCATGCCCAGCGCAAAGGCTTCCTCGTCGAACGCGATGGCGCTTTCCTCGCCCGTCGCCAGATCGCGGATCACGATCCGCGGCAAGGAGTTCTCCCGCTCCATGCGCACCAGCCGGCCCTTGAGGCAGACGTGGCTGATGACCATGCAACCAGGGCGGTGAGGCGTCATGTCGGCCCAATTGGCGCGCTCCGGAGCGGCGACGGGGGCTGTCATGATCTTGAAGTCCTCCGCGCCGTCGGCGTTGGTCAGGATCATGAACTGATCGCCGTGATGCTCGACGTCATAGCGCAGCCCAGGCTGCCGCGGGTGAATCAGCCGTGCCGGCGCCTCGGGCTGGCGCAGGTCCACGATCCGGACCTCCGACGTCTCATGGTCGCCCACCTCGACCAGCAGATAGTCTCCCGATTGCGTCTCGCCGATCGAGACGAACATCCCGGCATCTAGCTCCTCATGAACGAGCGCATCGCTGGACTGGTGCGTGCCGAGCACATGCCGCCAGACCTTCGACGGACGGTGATTCGCATCGACGCGCACATAGTGGAAACTCTTCGCATCCAACGCCCAGATCATGTCGCCGGTCGTCTCGACCACGATGTCGTCGATGTCCTGCCCCGTCGCGATCGTCCTGACCCTGATTGTGTACAGTTCCGAGCCGGCATCGTCGCTGCTCCAGGCGAGGAGCCGATGGTCGGGCGAATGGACGGCGCGTCCGAGATCGAAGAATTCCTTGCCGCGCGACAGCCGATGCGCGTCGAGAAGCTTCTCCTCTTGTCCGCCATCTCGCGGCTGGCGGCAGATCACCGGATGCTCGCCGCCGCGATTGTAGCGGCTGTAATAGGCGAACGGCCCATCCTTCGATGGCGGCGCGGCGTCGTCCTCCTTCATCCGGGCCCGCATCTCCGCGACGAGAAGCTTCTGCAAGGTCTCGGTGTCCTTCATCAAGGCTTTGCAGTGACGGTTTTCCGCGCGCAGAAGCCTGTCGATGTCCTGCGGCAAGGCCTTGGGATCGCGCAGGACCTCCTGCCAGTTATCCGCCCTGATCCAGGCGTACTCATCGGTCCATGCCGCGCCGTGCGCCGCATGGGTCACGGGAACCTGCTTCGCAGCCGGCGGTGCGGAAGGGGCGGGCCTTGGGCGCTGGGCAGCGGTCATGATGATTCCATCAAATTGTCGGGCGGGCCCGATCGGCCGGGCCAGCCCCTCAATCGCATGCCGGCAAGCAGCGTGTCCAACATGATGCATTTGGCTGAGCCACGCCAGATCAGCCACACTGCGCCCTAGTATTGTTGGAGCATTCGTATGCAATCGCATCGTTCGTTGGCCGCCATGACCGCGGGCGCTGCGCGTCATGGCCGCTGCAAGCGAGGATGGCGCGGGAGTCGCCAAAAACGCATGAAAAAGCGCATTCGCGAATCGTTCGGCAAGCGCAGATGTAGCAACAGCTTATTCTTGAAATATCCTATCTTTTGATATGGTGCCAATCCCCTCATGTGCTTGCGGCCGAAGCGCTTGAATGACGCCGCGCCGAAATTTAACTGCTTCGACTTGGCGATGCTTGCGAGTTTTTACTTGATAGTAAGGGCATAAGCATTTATTTATCAGGTGATACGTACTTATGGTCTATCCAAGTATGTGTGTGTTTGCGGGCGATGCAGGGCAAAACGATTGCTATTGTCATCGCGGCATGAAGCGTTTTTGAGATTTTTTCCAGTCAAATGCACCGGCCTTTAAATTTTGGAGAGACTGAAATGTCCGATTCGGGAGTCCCGAACTATATCGAGCTCACAGCAGACATCGTGTCGGCTTACGTCGCGAACAACACCGTTTCTTCTGGCGAGATTCCATCGCTGATCAGCGACATCCACTCGGCGCTGGTGCGGGTGTCTGCAGGGCAGGACATTCCTGTTGTGGCCGAGCCTGCGAAGCCTGCGGTTCCGGTGAAGAAATCCATCACCAACGACTTCATCATCTGTCTTGAGGACGGAAAGAAGTTCAAGTCGCTGAAGCGCCACCTCCGGACGGCGTACAATATGTCGCCGGAGCAATACCGCGAGAAATGGGGCCTGCCACAGGATTATCCTATGGTCGCGCCAAATTATGCGGAAGCGCGTTCCCAACTCGCCAAGCAGATGGGACTTGGCCAGAAGCGCAAGCGCGGTCGCTGAGGCATGCCATCGCCTGAGCAGCGCTGCGGCTCAGCTCAGGCGCTATGCTTCGCAGATCGAGGCAGATCGAGGCAGATCGCAGCCGTTGCGTTGGGCTGCGCAACGAGCAGGGAAAGGCTTGAACGCGCCATCACATGCGGCCGGGGCGGTGTGGGCCGCCTGTGCGTGCGCCATGGCGCTTGGCGTCGGCTTGGCAGCTTCGCCAGGCAAGGATCGATTCTCGTACATCCGCTCCAGCGTCCCGTCCGGTCTCGGCGGCAGGCCAGTGCTGCAAACTCAAGATCATCGCCTCGACGCCCGAACGTTGCGCCATGCTGCTGTCGGGCGCAGCATGATTGATTGCACTTGACCACGAAGCCGGTCCTTGGATCGGCCTCGCCGCGCCGGGTCACTTCAGCGCCACCGTCCTCGATCCGCACGTGGCGTTTTGTCTCGGTTGCAAATTTGCTTTCTCTTGAATAGGAATAAAAACCTAGAGAAGGAATATTAAGATGAAACGTGACCGTGTTCATGAGCCGAGTCAACCACTGGCAACCCACCGGGCCGCAACTCACCCAACCGCGAGCCGGTTACTGGTATGTCAACCGCCAGCCGGCCGAGCGTCTCCGGACCAGACATCGCCTGACAGGCCTTCATCGGGCGGGCTGTCGGCACGCCAGACTTCGCTCGCCGCGCTGCACCCCGCGGGCCCCGGCCGCCCGACCGATGACAGCGAGGTGGTCCATGCGCGGATGCTGGACCTCGTGAAGCGCATGCGGTCTGGCGATCTGACCGCCCGGCGCGACCCGATCGACCCGGATTTCGTGATTCTCGTCCGGCAACGCGAAGGCGCTTCGCTCAGTGCGGGCCGCGCGCTTCGGTCGCTCGCGGAGTTGGCCGTCGAAGCGCAGCTGATTCGGCGTCAAGCCAGCGGACGCTACGTCCTGTGCGGTCTCGAGCCCGGCGGCGCCACGCCGGGGACGCGGCCTGCAGGAGACGCGCATTCGCCGCAACCACCCCACGCCGCCGATCGCCCGTCGGCGGCTCCATTGACCGTGTCGCATGCTGCGGCTCCAGTCATGAACGACGCCGAGAGCCCCTTGCTATGGCTTCATCGCCGCAAGGGCCCCGATGGGCGTCCGCTGCTCGACGAAGCCTGTTTTCTGGCGGGAGAGCGGTTCCGGCGCGACGTGACACAGGCGGCGATGCTTCCGAACGTCACGACGAACTGGAGCAGGTTCGAAGCCGCGACGAGCAGCGCCGCGCCGCGTGATCCGGCATTGGCCTCCGATGCGGTCATCGCCGCCCGCCAGCGCGTCCGGGCCGCCTACCGTATGCTCGGGTCCGACATGGGCAATTTCGTGCTTGATACCTGCGCGTTCCTCGCCCCCTTGCAGGAAGCCGAGCACAGGCGGTCCTGGCCCGCAAGATCAGGAAAGCTGGTTCTGAAACTGGCCTTGACGCAGCTTGCGGCGCATTACGGCATCGAGACCGAAGCGCGCGGCAGGCCGCGGGCGGACATCTCGGCTTGGCATGCCGGGCAGGAGCGGGCGGGCATGCAGGCCTGGCTGCAGCGAACCGACTGTTGAGCTTGGCGCACGTTCGCCAATGTGGACGCCGCCGGATGCTGCATGACGCCGGCACCGCTGCTCAGGCGGCCTCGGCCGCCCGCCTCGCATCGGCCTTGATGCGTTCGACCATGGCCCGGACGCCGTTCGAGCGTTGCGGCGTCAGGTGCTGCGACAGGCCAAGGCGTTCGAACACCTGTCCGGCGTCAGTCGACAGGATCTCCTCCGGCTTGCGGTGGGAGTAGATGGCGAGGGCCAGCCGCACCAGCCCCTTGACGATATGGGCATCGCTGTCTCCCAGGAAGTCCAGCGTTCCGTCTGCCCCTGGCGAGGTGGCGATCCAGACCTGGCTGGCGCAGCCCTTCACCTTGTTCGCGTCGTTGCGGGCGGCATCGGGCAAGGGTTCGAGGTCACGCCCGAGTTCGATCAGAAAACGGTAGCGCTCGTCCCAATCTTCGATGAGGTCGAAATCGGCGATGATGTCGTCAAGCTTGCTGGTCATGATCAAGGCAAGGTCCGCCGCCGCAAAGGCGCGACGGTGCGTATCTGCTCCGTCGCATCGCGCAAATCAAGGCGGCGTGACATCTCACCGCCTCATTGGCGGTGGGCCGGTGCGGCATGCCGCTGCGCCGAGAACGCTATCGCCTAAGTTCGCTGAGCTTGCGCGACAGCGCCTCGCGGCTCTGCGGATCCATGGTTGTCACAGCCTCCAGCGCCAGCCGCGGCGTGCCCGACACCACCGATTGCAGCGCATCGTGTGGAGCATGGCGCAGCGCATCCATCCGCTGCTGCGGCGTCTGGTCATGCACGGGGGAAAAGTAGGCCATCATGCCGATGACGGCGGCGTTGCGTACAAATCCGATCATGCTTCGCTCCCAAGGTGTTCCGGCCTTATGGCCGGTTTGCTCGCCGCCGCGAGGGCAGGCTCTGCGCCGCTTCAGCCATAGCACCGGGCATTGAACGCGCGGTTCGGCGCAAGTGCTGGATACGGCGCATTTTCTTCAGGTTCTGTTCACCCTGAACGCAAAACCAGCACCGCGCCTGCGGCGAAGATCAGAACTCGCAAACAATTGAGAACATGAGTGAAACGTCGGGGGATCAGGATCCGGGCCCGCATTTTCGCGCCGGCCTTTAGCTTTCGCTTAAAGTCCCGCGCCGACAATGCGAGGCAATCAGGCACGTGCCGTTCAAGGCACTTCGGGAGTAGCGTGTTGCAACAAGCGTCAGCCCCACAGAACTTGGGCGGGCTCCGGATTTCGGGAGGCGACCACGTTCTTGGAAACGTCATCGACAGGCTTGTCCATGCCGATGCACGTCGCGATCGCCGCCTGCGCGCCGTCCATGCCCGGTTCGTCGGCATCCGCGTGCTCGTCGCATTGCTCGGATGCGCCATCCTTCCGGTATACCTGCTGGTGCAGCCGTCGCTGACGGCGCTCGCCGCCATCGCCTTCGCAGGGATCGGGGTCATGCTCGTTCCCGCCGCGCTGGTGGCGCGGACGGGCCAGCTTGAGCGCGGCTATGCTCTGTCCGCAATCCTGGCTTGCAGCGCAATCTGCGCGCTCGCCCTTCAGTCGGGTGGATTGGCGTCCCCTGTCCTCGCGCTGTTCGCCCTCGTCGTGCTGGACACCGCCTTGTCGGGGTCGCGGAAGGTCTTCTACTCAGCCTGCATCACGTGCCTGTGCTCGACAGGACTGATCGGCATCGCCTCGATCGCCCTTCCGTCCGAAGCTGGCGCCACCTCCGTGTCCAGCCAGCATGTGGCCACCGTGATGGTGGCGTACGCCATGGTCCTGTCGGCCATGCTGGTCGGCCGGGGCGAACGCAACGTCACGTCGCACATGCGCTCGCAAGCCAGGGCGACGGCCGCGCTCGACACCGTCGGCGATGTCGTCCTGTGGCGCGAGCTCGGCGGCGAGATCTCCTTCGCCAACGAGGCCGCCCATCTTCAGCTTGGCCTCGACCGCAGGCAGTTCAGCGAAACGGTGCTGCTGGCCCGCGTCAACATCGGAGACAGGCCGGCCTTCCTCAAGGCCCTCTCGGAGGCGCATTCGGGCGATGGCCAGGGGCATGCAATGGTCCGGATCACCGCTGATGTGGACGGCGAGCAGTCGGTCAGGCTTTTCGAGCTGTCTGCGCGCCGCGTCGGGCCGAAATCGCGGGAGGACGCCATCGTCATCGTCCTGCGTGACGTGACCGAGCGCGAAGCGGCCGACACGCTGCGTGAAGTGGCGCGGCTTGAGGCGGAGCGCATCGCCAGCAGCAAGAGCCAGTTCCTGGCGACGATGAGCCACGAACTGCGCACGCCGCTCAACGCCATCATCGGCTTCTCCGAACTGCTGGTCCAACCCGGCTTCCTGCCGGCGGTCGATCCCCGCCGCGATGAATACGCCAGGATCATCAATGGCTCCGGGCAGCATCTGCTTGAGGTCGTGAACGCCATTCTGGACATGTCCAAGATCGAGAGCGGCATGATGGCGATCGAGCAGGAGCGGGTCGAGGTCGCGGCCATCGTCCGCTCCAGCCGCGAGCTGCTCGCCGTCCGCGCGGCCGACAAGGCGGTGGCCCTGGTGGAGCACATTGCGGCGGATGTGCCCGACATCGTCTCCGACCGGCGGGCGCTCAAGCAGATCCTGCTCAACCTGATGTCGAACGCTGTCAAGTTCACGCCTCCAGGCGGCGAGGTCGCCGTCACGGCGGTGCGCGACCGCAGCGAGATCGAGCTTGTCGTCGCCGACACCGGCTGCGGCATCGAAGAGGCCGACCTCGGCCAGCTTGGCGCGCCTTTCTTTCAGGTCCGGCAATCATACGACAGGCAGCACGAAGGCACCGGCCTCGGCCTTTCGGTCGTCCGCGGCCTCGTGGGCCTGATGGGAGGCTCAATGATGATCGAAAGCGCTCCCGGGGCCGGCACACGGGTGGCGATCCGGTTGCCGGTCGATGGCGCTTCCCAGGTGTCGAGCCCGGAGCCTGTCAACATCCAGACCCGCATCCGCGCGCGCCGGCCGACATTCGACGGCGCCGGCCATGACATTGCGCCCGCCGCGTCCAGCCCGGCCGCAAGTCGCCATGACATGCGCTGGATCGCCTGAACCTGCCTTCCGAGCCGCCCGCAAATCGAGTTAGCCAGACATGTCCATGACCCTCGCAGCACGCTCCAATCATTTTCATCATGTGTCCGGCGCGGCGCCTCAGCGCTTCAGGCCGCTCATCTGGTTCCGCCGGCGGATGCGTTCACGTCCCGGCTCGACGCTTGCGCATTGCGCATTCGCAGGGGTCGCGGCGGTCATCCTGTTCAATGCCGTATCGTCGCAGCGGGGCGCGATCCCGCGTTCGTTCATCGCCGAGCAGCCGGCATCGGGCCAGCGCGCACCCGTCGGCCAGCAGGCGGCTCCGGCCCCGCCGCCGCGTCCTGCCGAGCTCCAGGGCCAAGCGATCCGGCCGACGCCTGCATCGGCAGGCCAGCCGCAGCCAGCCTCCGCTGCGCCGGCTCAACGCCAGCCGACCGCCGCCCGCGAAATCCCCGCGCGCGACCCGATCGGCGAGTTGATCCGCACCGGCCAGGTCGCGGCGCAGGCCGCCCCGCCCGACGCCTTGCGCCCTCCCGGCAATGTGGGAGAGCGCGTGCCTCAAGAGATGCGCTCGCAGGAGATGCGTCCCGTGCTCGCGGCCCAGCGTGCGCTCGTCCGCATCGGGCATGGCGTGAAGGCCGATGGAGTCTTCGGCGAAGAGACACGCGCGGCGATCGAACGCTTCGAGCGCGAACGCCGCATTCCGGTGACGCGCGACCTCAGCCCCCGCACCTTGCGCGAGCTTGCCGCCGCCAGCGGCATCCGGATGGAGTGATCGCAGCCGGAACACGTCATGGCACGGCTTCGCAGCGATTTCTGGGTGTCTGCCTACCTGCGCCAGCGTGCGTCCGCCGGCGTGGTCGCGGTGCTGAGGCGCAGGGGCGCGGCGGAAGCCGGCGCGATCTTCATCAAGGTGGACCTGCTGAACGGCGCTGCGAAGCTGTACGCGCCGGCCCCGCCCGATCTCGATAGTGAGAGCGGCGAGCGCCGGTTCACCTGCGTCCTCGAGAGCGACGCGCTGGCGGTCGAGGACCGGATCAGGCGCGAGATCGGCTTCGACAGCGACCTATGGCTGGTGGAGGTGGAGGACCGCGCTGGCGATGCAGGACTTTGAGCGCAGCGTCGGGCCGGGTCCGAAAGGCAGGCCGGCTTGCGGCTGCTTGGCGATTCGTAAATCGGTGGCTGAAGGCGTGACGTGCGCTTGGCCACTCACATCGCGGAACTTTTTGAAATCACGGAGAAATTCAAAAAGTTGGTGCCCAGGAAAGGACTCGAACCTTCACACCCTTGCGAGCGTCAGCACCTGAAGCTGATGCGTCTACCAATTCCGCCACCTGGGCAACGAAATTGCGTGTATTGTCCATTCGGCGGCCTGTCAACGGAAACAAGCTCGCTGATGGACGCGATGTCAGGCCTTGCAGCGTGCGCTCCGCCTCGCCTTGCGACTCTACGCGAGCTTCACAGGGGGGACGGGTTCGACTACTGACGCCTGACAATCTCGAAAGATGACTTGGGGAGGCTGCCGGATGTCTGGCGCGACTGGGAAATTGGTGACGGTGTTCGGCGGCTCCGGCTTCGTCGGCCGCCATGCCGTGCGTGCGCTGGTCAAGCGCGGCTACCGCGTGCGCGTCGCCGTGCGCCGTCCCGATCTTGCTGGGCACCTGCAGCCATTGGGCGTCGTTGGGCAGATCCACGCCGTGCAGGCCAACCTGCGCTATCCCCAGTCGGTCGCCCGCGCCATCGAGGGCGCGGAGGCTGTGGTCAATCTGGTCGGCATCCTTGCACCGCAGGGCCGGCAGAAATTCGACGCCGTGCAGGGCGAGGGCGCGCGCGTCGTCGCGGCCGAGGCTGCCAAGGCCGGGATCGGGACGCTCGTCCACATGTCCGCGATCGGCGCCGATGCTGGATCCGCGTCAGAGTATGCCCGGACGAAGGCAGCCGGCGAGGCCGGCGTCCTGGCCGAAATGCCCGGCGCCGTGATCTTGCGGGCCTCCATCGTCTTTGGGCCGGAAGACGGGTTCTTCAACCGGTTCGCAGCGCTCGCGCGCATGTTGCCGGTGCTTCCGCTGGTGGGCGGCGGCGAAACCCGGTTCCAGCCGGTGTTCGTCGGCGATGTCGCGGAGGCCATCGCAAAGGCGGTCGATGGCGATGCGGCGGGCGGCAGGATCTATGAGCTGGGAGGCCCGCAGGTGAAGACCTTCAAGGAGTTGATCGCCTATGTATGCGAGGTCACGGGCCGCAAGCGCATCCTCGCGCCGCTGCCGTTCCCGCTCGCAAGCCTTCAGGCGCATGCCCTGGAGATCGTCGACACGGTCAGCTTCGGGCTCTTGCCTGACGCCATCAAGATGACGCGCGATCAGGTGACGCTGCTCAAGTCGGACAATGTCGTTTCGGAGGCGGCAGTCCGCGAAGGGCGGGACCTTGCCGGGCTCGGCATTTCGCCAAGCACGGTCGAGTCCATCGTCCCTGGCTATCTCTGGCGCTTCCGGAAGTCCGGCCAGTTCGAATCGGCCCGCCCGTCGTAAGCCTTGAGGCCTGCTCACAGCATGCTGGGCAGCACGCGGTTGGGGGGCCGGTGGCCGTCCATCATGGCGCGGATGTTGACGATGACCTTCTCGCCCATTTCGATGCGCCCTTCATGCGTCGCCGAACCCATGTGAGGCAAGAGGACCACGCGGTGCGCCCGCGCCAGCTTGAGCAGCCGTGGGTTCACCGCCGGCTCATGCTCGAACACGTCGAGGCCCGCCCCGGCGAGCTCCCCGGCGTCGAGCATCTTGGTCAGTGCGACCTCGTCGACGATTTCGCCGCGGGCAGTGTTGACTAGGATGGCGTCCGGCTTCAGCATCTTGAGCCGCCGCGCCGACAAAAGGTGATAGGTGCCTGGCGTATGCGGGCAGTGCACCGAGACGATGTCCATTCGCGCCAGCATCTGGTCGAGCGAATCCCAGTAGGTCGCGTCGAGTTCCTCTTCGATCCGGGCGTCGACGCGCCGCCGGTTGTGGTAATGGATCGAAAGGCCGAACGCCTTGGCGCGGCGCGCCACAGCCTGGCCGATCCGCCCCATGCCGATGATGCCGAGGCGCTTGCCCGTGATGCGCTTGCCGAGCATCCATGTCGGCGACCAGCCCTGCCATTTGTCGTCAGGCACGATCCGCGCTCCTTCCGGAATGCGGCGGGCCACAGCCATGATCAACGCCATGGTCATGTCGGCGGTGTCGTCCGTCAGCACGCCGGGCGTGTTCGTCACGTCGATGCCGCGCGCCGATGCCGCCGGCACGTCGATGTTGTCGAAGCCGTTGCCGAAATTGGCGATCAGCTTCAGGTGGTCTCCCGCCGCCGCGATGATGTCTGCCGTGATGTCGTCGGTCACGGTGGGCACCAGCACGTCCGCGATCTTCACCGCCGCGATGAGTTCGTCATGCGACATCGGGTTGTCGGCGAGATTGAGCCTGGCGTCGAAGAGTTCGCGCATGCGCGTCTCGATCGCCGTCGGCAGCTTGCGGGTGACGACCACCAGCGGTTTCTTCCTGTTTGGCATCGCGCACTCCGTCAGGGCCGACGAGACTTGACCAAGATGGCGGGACAAATGCTGGCCGCCACGCCTTCGCCTCAACCTGCCGTTAACGCCGTTTGGGCAAAACTGCCGCTTCGCGTCAAGAGACGATGCGCTGCGTCGGGCTGATATCTAGCAGGGCTCGCGAGGAACACAATCGGAGCGCAGGAAGCTGCCGCTGCATTTGAACGCCGGTGGGAAAAAGTGGATATGGTTTCGATGGCGGACGTGGATCATTCTCCATTTGCGAAGACATCGATTAAAGGCGAAAAGGTGTTTTACATCAGTTTGTTGAACGTAATTGACCGCATGATTGCAAAGCTTGCGCCAAAGGCCGGGCCGGCCGCATGGGCCATGGCGAGGCTCCCCTCGTTCAAGGATCGCCGGGCGGCTTTCCCTGCGCATGCGCGAGCTGTCATGGCGGCGGTGCTCGCAGCGGCGCTGACGGCTCCATCGCCGGCGTCCGCCGCCGGCGAACTGACCGGCACGGTGACGGGCCTTCCGATTCCGCGCTATGTCAGCCTCAAGACGGACCAGGTCAATCTGCGCGAGGGCCCCTCGAAGGAGCATCGCACCGCCTGGGTTTTCCGCCGCGCCGGGCTGCCTGTGGAGATCACCGCCGAATTCGAGACCTGGCGCCGCATCCGCGATGCGGAGGGCACGGAGGGCTGGGTGCTGCACAGCCTGCTCTCCGGGCGGCGCACCGCACTCGTGGTGCCATGGTCGAAGAACCGCGATGAGCAGATCATGCTTCTGGAACGGGCCGATGAACGGGCGCAGGTCCTGGCGCGGCTCAATCCGAACGTGCTGGCCAGCGTCAAGGGTTGCGCGGGCAGCTGGTGCCGCGTCACAGTGGGCGAGATCGAAGGCTTCATGAGGCAGGACAGGCTGTGGGGCGTCTATCCCAACGAGCGCGTCGACTGACGGCGCGTTGACGCTGGCCCCCGACGCCTGACCCTGTCGCGGCGACCGGACTTGCGCAGCGTGTCGGTCAGCCCGCCTTGGGCTTCAGCCGCACGATGACCTCGATGCGCGAAATCTCCATGCCTTCGGGCAAGGCCGGCAGCTCCGCCACGCGGATCGCCGACGACGGCACGTCGATCATCCGGTCCTCGCCCTCGATGAAGAAGTGATGGTGGTCCGAAGGGTTGGTGTCGAAATAGGTCTTTGCGCCGTCCACCGCCAATTCGCGCAGCAGGCCGGCCTGTGTGAACTGGTGCAGCGTGTTGTAGACCGTGGCGAGCGACACCGGCACGCGGGCCCGCATCGCCTCCTCGAACAGCATTTCGGCGCTGATGTGCCGGTCTCCCTTGGCGAACAGCAGCCATCCCAGCGACGTGCGCTGGCGGGTGGGCCTCAGCCCAACGCTGCGCAGCTTCTCACGCAGGCTGTGGACCGGGCATCCGGCGAGCGAGCGCTTGCTTGTTCGTGCGGCTGCATCCTGTTCAGACATCATGGTGGTCCTGTCGGGCGTCATGAGCGCTATCGGCGTAGGCGGGCGCATCGGCTGCGCTGGCCTATCATAATCATGCCGGCGTTCCACTTCAACAAAGGATAAGTGCGCAGGCGCCGCATGCGGCCTTCACGCAGGCGGGGCAGGGTGCTAGGCGTTGCGGCGATGAGGAAGACAGGCTCGTGGGCATCACGCTGTCGCTGAGACCGGATCGGGACCTTGATGGAACGGCAGTCGAGCTTCTCCTATGACGACATCCTTGCCTGCGGGCGCGGCGAGCTGTTCGGCGCAGGCAATGCGCAGCTTCCTCTGCCGCCGATGCTGATGTTCGACCGGATCACCGACATCAGCGAGACGGGCGGGGCCCACGGCAAGGGCATGGTGCGGGCCGAACTCGACGTGCGCCCAGATCTCTGGTTCTTTCCGTGCCATTTCCAGGGCGATCCCGTCATGCCCGGCTGCCTGGGGCTTGATGCGCTGTGGCAGCTCACCGGGTTCCACCTCGGCTGGCTCGGCCTGCAGGGCCGCGGCCGCGCGCTGGGCGTAGGCGAGGTCAAGTTCGCCGACCAGGTCCTGCCGACGGTGAAGAAGGTGGTCTACGGCGTCGAGTTCAAGCGCGTCTTCAAGTCCCGACTTGTTCTGGGCATCGCCGATGGCTGGCTCGAGGCCGACGGCAAGCGAATCTATACCACGGCCGACATGCGGGTGGGCCTCTTCAAGCCCGAGAATGCCTGAGCATCCTGCGAACATAGTTCAGTTTCTGCCGCACGAGCCTTGAATGAGCAGGCCCGGGCATGCAGTTAAACAGCGTGGGCAGTCCTGAGCGCTGGCTTGCCTTTTGAATCCGGTCCCTGCTGCGGCAGGCCGTTCGTGATGTGGAGACCATCAGCATGAAACGCGTCGTCGTCACGGGGATGGGAATTGTCTCCTCCATCGGGAACACCGTTCCGGAGGTGCTGACCTCGTTGCGGGAGGCCAGATCCGGCATCGCGCTGGAGCCGGACTTCGTCGAGCATGGGTTCCGCAGCCAGGTCGCGGGCCGTCCGACGCTCGATCCCGCCAGCGTCGTCGACCGCCGCGCCATGCGCTTCCACGGCGGCGGCTCGGCCTGGAACCATGTGGCGATGGATCAGGCCATCGCCGATGCAGGGCTGGAGGAGAGCGACATCTCGAACGAGCGCACCGGCATCATCATGGGTTCGGGCGGCCCGTCCACCATCGCGCTGATAGAAGCGTATGAGAAGGCCAAGGAAAGCGGCAACTCCAAGCGCGTCGGCCCGTTCGCGGTGCCCAAGGCCATGTCCTCGACCGCATCCGCGACGCTGGCCACCTGGTTCAAGATCAAGGGCGTGAACTATTCAATCAGCTCCGCCTGCGCCACCTCGAACCACTGCATCGGCAACGCCTACGAGATGATCCAGTGGGGCAAGCAGGATGTGATGTTCGCAGGCGGCTGCGAAGAGCTGGACTGGACCATGTCGGTCCTGTTCGACGCGATGGGCGCGATGTCCTCGAAATTCAACGACAATCCCTCCATGGCTTCGCGCGCCTATGACGTCAGCCGGGACGGCTTCGTGATCGCCGGCGGCGCAGGCGTGGTCGTGCTGGAGGAACTGAGCCATGCCAAGGCGCGGGGCGCGAAGATTTATGCAGAGATCGTCGGCTACGGGGCGACGTCGGACGGCTATGACATGGTCGCCCCGTCCGGCGAGGGCGCCGTGCGCTGCATGCGCCAGGCCCTCGGCTCGTATGGCGGCAAGGTCGACTACATCAATCCGCACGGCACATCGACGCCGGTGGGCGACGCCAAGGAGATCGACGCCATCCGCGACGTGTTCGGCGGCGCGGACAAGTCGCCCCTGATCTCGGCCACAAAGTCGCTGACAGGCCATTCGTTGGGCGCGACCGGCGTGCAGGAGGCGATCTACTCCCTGCTGATGCTGAACAACGATTTCGTCTGTGAAAGCGCGCACATCACCGAGATCGATCCCGCCTTCGCCGACATGCCGATCGTCAGGTCGCGCATCGACAATGCGAAGCTGGGCTGCGTGCTCTCCAACTCGTTCGGCTTCGGCGGCACCAACGCAACCATTGTCATGAAGCGCCTGGAAGCCTGAACACGGCGTCGGCCCAGTGCCTGACTGCCCGCGCGCGATCCGGCGAAGGCTGGCGCTGCTGCGGGCCGACCGTGCATGATGGCTTCGCCCTTCTCGCGGACCTTCCGCAGCCGATGAACGGACTTAGTGGACGAAAGCTGGCCCATGCTTCCTTTGATGCACAACAAGCGCGGCCTGATCATGGGCGTCGCGAACCAGAACTCCATCGCCTGGGGCATTGCCTCCATGCTGGCCAGGCACGGCGCCGAGTGCGCCTTCAGCTATCAGGGCGATGCGCTGGGCAAGCGCGTCAAGCCGCTGGCGCAGGGCATCGGCTCCCGGCTCGTCATTCCGTGCGATGTGGAGGATGAAGCGTCGGTCGACGCCATGTTCGAGACGCTCAAGGCCGAATGGGGCAGGCTCGACTTCGTGGTCCACGCCATCGGGTTCTCTGACAAGGAGGAGCTGAAGGGCAGGTATGCGGACACCAGCCGCGCCAATTTCACGCGAACGATGGTCATCTCGTGCTTCTCGTTCACGGAGGTCGCGCGGCGCGCCGCCACGATGATGCCGGATGGCGGCTCCATGATCACGCTAACCTATGGCGGCTCGATGCGCATCATGCCGAACTACAATGTGATGGGCGTCGCCAAGGCGGCGCTGGAGGCGTCCGTGCGCTACCTGGCCAACGATTTCGGCCCGCGCGGCATCCGCGTCAATGCGCTGTCGCCCGGGCCGGTCCGGACGCTCGCGGGCGCGGGCATCACGGATGCACGCGCGATGTATTCTTGGCAGCGCGCCAATGCGCCGTTGCGCAAGTCCGTGTCGCTGGACGACATCGGCGGCTCGGCTCTCTACTTCCTGTCGGGGCTGTCCGGCGGCGTGACGGGCGAGATCCACCATATCGATGCTGGCTTCCACATCACCTCGATGCCCACGGTCGACAATCTCAGGGCGATCGACCTGAAGGCCGAGGCCGATTGAGGCGTTGACGGCAGGCGGCGGCGCAAGGCCGGGACTCACGTTCCTGCCTTCGACGGGCTATGGGTGACGACGTCACCGGCCTACCAGAGGCGCTGCGCCTGTCGCTTGGCATGTTTGGAAGCGGATCAGCGTTCGCAAGGGTTCCCGTCGTGAACATCTCAATCGTCGGATCCGGGCATGTCGGGGCGCAGGCTGGCGCGCTGGCGGGCGAGAATGCCAACTTGCCGCCAAAATCACGGCAGCAAGCACAAAGCACGCACGATCCAGCCGCGTTTATGCAACCGCATGAATTCAAATGCACTTTTTGTGAGCTCGGCAAACATCGTCTGCAGCCTCGCTTTTCCCTCAGACGAATGTGTCGTCCTGATGACAGGATTTTCAGGGCATGTTAGCCTTGTTCGTTGAATGGTCTTTCACAGGTCGCGCGCAGAGTTCCATCCAGGAGCGCTGGTCAGCACAAACCCGTTTCAGCCGATTGAAAACGGCGAGACAAAATTCGCCGGCGCATCGGGAGGATGCGGGATGATGACGCTGATGATCGTGCACCTCATGTGCCTCGCGGTCTTCCTTGAACTCAGTTCAAGAGCCCCGGTGTTGAATCTCGACGCTGTGGAGCGCTGACGCGCGATTGAGGTTGCAACTTGCCGCTGCCAGGTCCAGCTTTCGCCGAACTGGGAAGCCCTGAAGCCATGCGCGCCGTCGTCATACATGCCCCACACGACCTTCGGATCGAGACCAGGCCCGTGACGGAGCCGGGGCCTCATCAGGTCCGCGTCAGCATCCGGGCGGGGGGCATCTGCGGGTCGGACCTGCATTACTATCACCATGGCGGCTTCGGGACCGTGCGCCTGAAGGAGCCGATGGTGCTGGGCCATGAGGTGGCTGGCGTGATCGACGCGATCGGGCCGGGGACATCCCATCTGCGGGTGGGCGACAGGGTTGCGGTCAGTCCCAGCCTGCCATGCGGCCAGTGCCGCTATTGTCAGTCCGCGCAGCATCAGCACTGCCTCGACATGCGCTTCTTCGGGTCCGCGATGCGCTTCCCGCACGTGCACGGGGCTTTCCGCGAGAGCCTCGTCTGCGAAGCGGTCCAGGCCCATCCCATCGCCGACGGAGCCGACATCAGCGAAGCCGCATTCGCCGAGCCGCTGGCGGTGTGCCTGCATGCCGCCCGCCGTGCCGGCTCTCTCTTCGGCAAGCGCGTGCTCGTCACCGGATGCGGGCCGATCGGCGCGCTGGCGATCCTCGTGGCGCGGAGCGCGGGGGCCCTGCAGGTGGTCGCCACGGACATCGCGCCATCGGCGCTCGCGATGGCGCTGAGGCTTGGCGCCGACCATGCGCTCGACACCGCTTCCGATTCCGATGCGCTCAAGGGCTTCGAGCATGACAAGGGCCAGTTCGATGTCCTTCTGGAAGCATCCGGCAACCAGCGAGCCCTCGTTGGTGCGCTCGCGGCGTTGCGGCCCGGCGCGGTCATCGTGCAGCTTGGCCTTGGCGGGGACATGACGCTGCCCGTCAACCTCATCGTCGCCAAGGAGCTGGAGCTGCGCGGCACGTTCCGTTTCCACGAAGAGTTCGCGCTGGCGGTCGACATGATCGGGCGGCGGGCCATCGACGTGCGCCCCTTGCTCACCGCCACGATCCCGGTGGACAAAGCGAAGGACGCCTTCGAACTGGCGTCGGACCGGACGAAGGCCATGAAGGTGCAGATCGCCTTCGGCCCCTGAACGCGGGCCGGCGGCCTTGCCAAGCCATCGCCTCCAGACATGCGAATTTGCAAATTGTGGGATCCCACCTTGACCGACATCCTCATCCACGATGACGCCTTCCGCCGGATCGTGATCGGCCACGCAAAACTCGAAAAGCTCTGGACAGGCAGCCGCTGGGCGGAAGGCCCGGCCTACTTCGCTGCCGGGAGGTACCTGGTCTGGTCCGACATCCCGAACGACCGGCTGATGCGCTTCGACGAGACGGACGGCTCCGTGTCGGTGTTCATGACGCCGTGCAACAACCAGAACGGCCACACCGTCGACGCCCAAGGCCGCCTTGTGTCCTGCGAGCATCGCGGCCGCTGCGTCTCGCGCGTCGAGCATGACGGCTCCCGCACGGTGCTGGCCAGCCACTGGCAGGGCAAGCGGCTGAATTCGCCCAACGATGCGGTCGTCTCGTCCGATGGAGCTGTCTGGTTCACCGATCCCACCTACGGCATCGACAGCGAGTACGAGGGCGACAAGGCCGAAAGCGAGATCGGCGCCTCGCAGGTCTACCGGATCGATCCGGCGACCGGCGATGTCGAGGCCGTGGTCACGGACCGCGTCAAGCCGAACGGGCTGGCCTTCTCGCCCGATGAATCGATCCTGTACGTGGCCGACACCGGGCGCAGCCATGTCCCCGGCCTGCCGATCACGATCACCGCCTATCCCGTCGGGGCGGACCGCCGTTCGGTCGGGCAGAGCGCCGTCTTCGCCACCAATGACGACGGGATGTATGACGGCTTCCGGGTCGACACCAAAGGCAACGTCTGGACGTCTGCAGGAAAGAACGTGAAGGTCTACACTCCGGAAGGCGTGCTGGGCGTCACCATCCCCGTCGGGGAGCTGGTGGCGAACCTTTGCTTCGGAGGGCCCAAGCGCAACCGCCTGTACATCTGCGGGCAGACCTCGCTCTACTCGATCTACGTCAACGCCGCAGGATCCCGCTGACACGCAGCGCAAGGCCTCCCGTCCGCCGACACCTTGACAGAGCGCCTGCCGCACGAAACGATCAGCGCCAAGGAACGGACCGGGCCGCAAAGTCCGGCCGCATCGGTGAGGGATAGCCATGATCAAGATGACACGTCGTTCCGCTCTGGCGGGGCTTGCCGGCTCCGTGGCCATGCCCGCGCTTCTGCGCGAGGCTTCGGCGCAGACGCCCACGGAGCTGAGCTTCTGGACATGGCGGCAGGAGGACCGCACGCAGTACGCCACGCTGTTCGGTGAATTCACCCAGGCCAATCCGTCGATCAAGGTCGCCTTCCAGGGCTTCGAGCCGCAGAACTACGGCACCGCCCTATCCACCGCCCTTGCCGCCGGGCGCGGGCCCGACGTCATCCACATCCGCGCCTATGGCGGGACCGAGCAGTTCGCCAAGGCCGGATACCTGACGCCGCTGACGAGCGCCAACGTGCCCGAGATCGCCAATCTGCCGCCGGCCGCGCTGGGATCGGTGTCGTTGCGCGCCGACAAGCAGGTCTACGCCATTCCGTTCGCCTCGCAGACGTTGGGCATCTTCATCAACCGCGATGTCTTCACGCGGCTGAACCTCAAGGCGCCCGAGACGTGGGCGGAACTGATGGCGACCTGCAACGCCATCAAGCAGACCGGCGGTGGCATCTTCCCGATCGCCAACGGCATGGCGACCGCCTGGATGGTGGAGGTCTTCACGAGCGTGTTCACGTCGTCGTGGCATGGGCGGGAATTCGTGGACGACTTGGTGGCTGGCAAGGCGACCTTCGAGGATCCGCGCTATGTCGAGGCGCTCGGCAAGCTGCTCGAACTGCGCGAGCACATGCCGACAGGCTACGCGGGGGTGGACTATGCGACCTCGCAGCAGCTCTTCATTTCCGGAAGGGCCGCGATGTTCGCTGGCGGATCGTTCGAGATCGCCAACTTCCGGCGGCAGAATCCAAATCTGGCGATGGAGTTCCACGCTCCTCCGGCGCGCGCGGCAGGGTCGCCGCGTCTGGTGTCGCTGTTCTATGATGGCGGATACGCCGTCAACGCCAAGACGGAGAAGGCCGCCGCCGCGCTCCAGCTCGTGCGCTACATGGCGACGCCGGCGTTCGGCACCCGGTTCTCCGCTCTGCTGGGCAACGTCTCGCCGATCATGGGCGCGGCCATCGCCGATCCGATGCTGGCGCGGGTCACCGAACTCAACAAGTCCGCATCGGACTACATCATGGCGGTGCATTTCCGCTTCCAGGAGCCGACCGGCTCCAACCTGCTGCAGGGCGGCGTCCAGCGGCTGATGAGCGGGCAGACGACGCCGGCCCAGCTTGGCGCCGAGATCTCGAAGGGCATCGCGACCTATCACGAGCCGTTCCGGCGTGGCTGACCGGGCGCACGCCGCATCATGACGTGGTCCCGGAGGCTGTGGATCGCCGCGCTGCTCGCGCCGGCGGTCGTCATCGTTTTGCTGTTCGTGCTGGCCCCGCTCGCGTCGGCTTTCCTGTTCAGCCTGTATTCGTGGAACGGCCTGGCGCGCGGGACCTTCACCGGCCTCGCCAATTTCAACACGGTGCTGTTCGTCGAGCCGTTCGCATCGTGGACGCGGAACGCCTTCTCGCACAACGTGATCGTGTTCGTCGCCCTCATGGTCACGCAGAACGGCACGGCGTTCCTCTTCGCCTGGCTGCTGCTGAAGGCGCTGCCCGGGCACCGCATCCATCAGGTCGCGATCTTCCTGCCCGTGATCCTGTCGTCGGTCATCATCGGGGCGATGTGGAAGCTGTTCCTCAATCCGATCTTCGGGCTGGTGAACCAGGGCCTCATCGCCATGGGGCTCGGCGCATGGGCGCAGCCATGGCTGGGCCAGTCCTCCACAGCGCTCGGGGCGCTGGTGCTGGTCAACACCTGGCACTGGCTCGGGTTCCCGGCGCTGGTGTTCCTGGCCGGGATGCAGCGCATCTCCTCCGACGTGATCGAGGCGGCGCGGCTGGACGGCGCCACCGACGGGCAGCTGCTCAGGCGCGTGATCTGGCCTTTGGTTGCGCCGGCCACCACGGTCGTGGTCATCCTAACCTTCATCGGGTCGTTCAACTGGTTCGAGATGCCGTACGTGATGACCGGGCTCGATGGCTCGCCGGCCGGCGCGACCGACGTTCTGGGCCTTTATTTCTACCGCACCGCGTTCGGCAACGTGACGTCCGGGCTGCAGGATTTCGGCCTCGGGTCGGCGTTGGCGGTGTTGATGTTCCTCTTCATCGGCGTCGTCGCCGGCTTCGGCGCTCTGTACCTGCGCAGCCGTGAGATCCGCGAATGAGCGCGGCAACCTCGCCCGGCTGGTCCCTCGACAAGGCGGCGATCCACGCGCTGCTGTGGTTCAACACCTCCTTGATGCTCGTGCCGATCCTCATCATGGTCCTGGCGGCGTTCAAGACCACGGGCGAGATCTATGCCTCCCCGTTCGCCCTGCCCAAGGCCTGGTCGCTCGCGAACCTCCAGACGATCTGGCGGGAGACAGCGTTCCCGCGCTATCTCGCCAATTCCCTGATCGTCACGGTCTCGTCCGTGGCCTTGATCCTGACAGTGTCCTACATGGCGGCCTATGCGCTGGCCCGGTACGCCTTCCGCGGCAATGCGCTCGTGTACCTGTTCTTCCTTTCGGGCCTGATGGTGCCGCTCAAGCTGGCCATCATCCCGCTGTTCATCCAGCTGACCTCCATAGGCCTGATCGACAGCCACGCAGGCCTGGTCCTCGTCTACACGGCGATGGGCCTGCCTTCCGCCATCTTCATCATGACGGGCTTTCTCAGGACGTTGCCAAGCGAACTGGAGGATCAGGCAAGGATCGACGGCGCGAGCGAAGGCCGCATCATGGTCTCCATCATGCTGCCGCTCGCGAAGCCCGCCTTGGTGATCGCCGGGATCCACAACGCAGTGCCGATCTGGAACGACTTCTTTTTCCCGCTGGTGTTCATCCAGAATGACCGGCTGAAGACGTTGCCGCAGGGACTGACCATCTTCATGGGCGAGTTCAACACCGACTGGGGCGTGCTGTTCGCGGGCCTGACGTTGGCCGCCCTGCCGATCACGCTGCTGTACGTGCTGCTGTCGCGCCAGTTCATCGCCGGCCTGACGTCGGGAGCGGTCAAGTGATCATGGCCTCCGCACGTAGAACGGGCGCGCGTCGAGCGGCCTGATCGCGGTCAGCGCGCCGCCGTAATGCCTGAGCGAATAGGTTCCGGGCGGCCGCTTCGCGCAGGCCTCCGCGTCGATGTCGATCCCGAGCCCCGGCCCTTGCGGGATCAGCATCTCGCCGGCCGCGATGACGCACTCCTCGCGCACGATCTCGGAGCGCCAGGGCACGTCGCTCACCATCGTCTCCAGCCAGGTGAAGTTCGGCGTGGCCGCGGCCAGATGCAGGGTCATGGCGTTGGCGATGGGCCCAAGCGGATTGTGAGGGCAGATCGGCAGGTAGTGCGCATGGGCGAACGCGGCGATCTTCCTGGCCTCGCCCAGTCCGCCGACATGCGTGACGTCCGGCTGCAGGTAATCGACCGCGCGGGCGTTGATGAGTTCGATGAATCGCTGCGTCTCGTAGTAGCGCTCGCCCGTGGCGACAGGAACCCGCGTCCGGGCGCGCACGTCCGCCAGCGCGGCGATCGATTCAGGCGGGATGGGCTCCTCGAACCAATACGGCCGGAAGGGCTCCATCGCCTCGGCGATGCTGATCGCGGTCGGCACGTCGAAGCGCCCGTGCCCCTCGATCATCAGCTCGATGTCGGGGCCGACCGCTTCGCGCACGGCGCCGATGATGTCCATGGCGCTGTTCATGCCCGCGCGCTCGAGCCTCAGGTAGGCTGAGCCGAACGGGTCCCATTTCAGCGCCTTCCATCCATCCGCCACGGCGATCTTCGCCTTCTCGGCGAATTGCCCGGCGGTTTTCGACCCGGTGAACCAGGCGTTGCCGTAGACCGGGATGCGGTCACGGAAGGAGCCGCCCAGCAGCTGGTGCACCGGGACGCCCAGCGCCTTGCCCTTGATGTCGAGCAGGGCGGCCTCGATGGCGGCCACCGCCGAACGGATCACCACGCCTGTGCGCCAGTAGCTGTCGCGGATCATGCGCTCGACCAGCGCGTCGGTGTTGAAGGCATCCTGCCCCATGATAGTCGGCGAAAACTCCTCGATCGCGGCGGCGACAGCCTTCTCGCGGTGCTCCACGGTGCCCTCTCCCACGCCGTGCAGGCCGTCGGCCGTGCTGATGCGCACGAAGACGTAGTTGGCGCGGAAGGCGTCGACGACGAAGGTCTCGATCCGGTCGATCTTGTGGTTCATCGCATCAGCATCCCGCCGTTGACGTCGAGCACCGTGCCCGTGATGTGGCCGCTCGCCGGGCCTGCCAGGAACAGCACCGCATCGGCGATGTCGTCCACATGGGCCAGGCCGCCCAGCGGCACCAGCCTCGCAAGCTCCGCGATGCCGTCAGGCCCGTGCGTGCGCGTCAGCAGGTCGGTCGCAACGATGCCCGGCGCAACCGCGTTGACGCGGATGCCAAGCGCGGCGCCTGTCCGCGCCAGCGTCTTCGTAAGCCCGGCGAGGCCCGACTTGCTGCTGGCATAGGCGACATGGCCCTTCAGCGCGCCCTGATGGCCGACGACCGAGCCCATGACCACGATGTTCCCTGAGCCGGCGTCGCGCATGCGGAACATCGCCTGCTGCGTGGTCAGGAACGTTCCGGTCAGGTTTGTGCGGATCACGGCGTTCCAGTCGTCGAGGCTCGTTTCGAAGATGTCGAGCGCGCGGGTGATGCCGGCGTTCGCGACCAGGACGTCCAGCCGGCCGAACGCCTCGTCGATCGCCGCGAACATCGCAGCCACTGAGGCGGGGTCGCCCACATCCGCCTCGACCACGAGCGCGCGGCGCTTCGCAGCGCGCACGGCTTGGGCGACGGCTTCTGCCGCATCAGGCGTGCCGAAATGGTTGATCGCGACATCCATGCCGGCATGCGCCAGCTTCAGTGCGACGGCCGCGCCGATGCCGGACGCAGCGCCCGTGACGAGCCCCGCCATGTCTGTGAAAGGTCGATGAGGTGTCGTCATGACGTGGCCGCGCGCCGGAATGGCTGCCGACTGTCGGCGCTGGACGATCGCTCCGTCAAGTGATCGGAGCAAATATGCCCGGGTCGATGGCGCTGGGAATGCGGGCTGCCCCGATAAGGCTGGCATCGATCTTGCGGCTCCTTCACGTTATCGCTTCACGGTGCGGTCTTGAGCATGGCATTCCGCCGCGCCTCACCTTGCAGGACCACGAGGCAGGCTAAGCGGCCGGACGACGATGCAGCAGACCTTGACCGACGTGATCGTATTCGCGCTGACCGACGACATCGTCGCGAAGCGCCTCGAGCCAGGCCACGCGCTCGATGAAGGGCGCATCGGCCAGCGCTTCGGCGCTTCTCGGACGCCCGTGCGCGAGGCGCTGCGCCAGCTTGCGGCCAGCGGCATGGTGGAGCTGAGGCCGCATCGCACGCCGCTCGTGGCCCGCGTCGATGACAGGCGCCTGCGGGACATGTTCGACGTCATGGCCGAACTGGAGGCCCTGTGCGCCGCGCGGGCCAGCCAGATGATGACGCCGGCCGGGCGCAGCGCCCTCGAACGCCATCACGCCGAGATGGGCACCTTCATGCGCGCGGGGGACATCGCCGCATACCGGGCCGGCAACGCCTCATTCCACGCCATGATCTATCAAGGCGCGCAGAACGACTATCTCCGGGAAATGGCGCTGGGCACGCGCGAGAGGCTCGCGCCCTACCGCGGCGCTCAGCTCGAAGCGCCGGCTCGGCTCGCCCGCTCCCACCGCGAGCATGACGTCATCCTCACGGCCATCCTGCGGGGCGATGCGGCGACGGCGGCCAGCTGCGCACGGGAGCACCTGTCCAATACACGGGATCAGCTGGCGTCGATGGGCGCAGCGAGTGCGCCCTGACGTGACGAACATTGATGCAGATTCCCTAAGACGCCTAGTAATTAGGCAAACAAGGAATTTACTCGGCCGTCAATCCACAAGGATCTGAACGCATAACATCGTGATTTCGGTTACTTAGAACTGAAGAAGGACACTGTATGCAGTTGGCATGTGCCATGCATTGCAACCGCCGTTGCCTATGGCGGAGCTCATGTCCATCGAATCGTTTGATCGCAGCGCCCTCCATGCGGCCTACCGGGCCGGCGTCAGCGCCGTGGACGTCGTGGCGCTTTGCCTGAAACGGATCGACGCCGTGGACGATCCCGGCATCTTCCTCCATTTGCCTGCGCCCGACCTGGTCAGAGGCGCGGCGCGCGCTCTGTCGCCGTTCGATCCGTCGCGGTTTCCGCTGTGGGGCCTGCCCTTCGTGGTCAAGGACAACATCGACGTGGCCGGTTGGCCTACGACGGCAGGCTGCCCGGGCTATTCCTACACGCCGTTGGCCTCCGCCCCGGTTGTCGCCCGGCTGCAGGATGCAGGCGCGATTTTGGTCGGGAAGACCAATCTCGACCAGTTCGCCACCGGGCTGGTCGGCGTGCGCACGCCGCATGCGGTTCCGCGAAATGCGTTCGATCCGGCACGGGTTCCCGGCGGTTCGAGTGCCGGCTCGGCCGTCGCTGTGGCGCAGGGCCTGGCCAGCTTCTCCCTAGGCACCGACACCGCAGGCTCCGGGCGCATTCCGGCGGCGTTCAACAATCTGGTGGGTTTGAAGCCGACGCTTGGCGCGATCTCCACCCGCGGGGTCGTGCCGGCTTGCCGGACGCTCGACTGCGTCTCGATCTTCGCGCTCAACGTGGCCGATGCCCGTGCGGTCTTCGACGTCGCTGCGGCCTACGACGACGCCGAGCCTTACTCGCGCAAGGTGGCGCAAGTCCCCCAGCCCATGCAGGTGGTCGGAGTGCCTCGCGCCGACGAACTCAGGTTCTTCGGCGACGTGCAGGCGGCCCATGCCTGGGAACGGAGCGTTGCGCGCCTCAAAAGCGCAGGGTTGACCGTCCGGGAGGTCGGCATCGGCCATTTCCTCGCCACCGCGGACTTGCTCTATGCGGGCCCCTGGGTCGCCGAACGCCGCGCCGCCGTGGGCGATTTCATGACGCGCCATCCCGATGCCTTGCATCCTGTGACGCATGCGATCCTGTCAGGCGCCGATCGCTACAGCGCAGTCGACACCTTCAACGCCCTGTACGCGCTGGCTGCCTTCCGGCGGCAGTCCGAAGCGACCTTCCGCGAGATCGACGCCCTTGCCGTTCCGACCGCGCCTATCTTCCCGACATTGGCCGAACTCGCCGCCGATCCGCTCGGACCCAACACCCGGCTCGGGACCTACACAAACTTCGTCAACCTGCTGGATCTGGCGGCCATCGCTGCGCCGGGCCCATTCCGGCGGGATGGCTTGCCGGCGGGAGCGACGCTGATCGGGCCAGCCGGATCGGACCACGCTCTTGCCGGCTTGGCGCAGCGGTTTTTCGATGGAGTCGGCGGGGCTGGCTCGGCCTGGCTCCAGCCGGCGGCAATGGAGACTTGAGCATGCAGACGGACACTGCCGAAGCCGCAATCGAAGTGGTGGTCGTGGGCGCCCACATGAGCCGCATGCCGCTGAATGCCGAACTGACGGCCCGTGGCGCCGTTTTCCGGCGCGCTGTCGCCACCACTGCCGATTACGCGTTCTACGCCCTGGCCGGCGGGCCGCCGAAGCGTCCGGGATTGCTGCGTGTCGCCGACGGACAGGGCCAGGCGATCGCTGCCGAGGTCTGGGCCCTGCCGCCAGCCGGCTTTGGCAGCTTTGTTGCATCCATTCCAGCGCCGCTCTGCATCGGCACGGTGCGGCTGTCCGACGGCTCCTCGCCGAAGGGCTTTCTGGTCGAGCCTCAAGGCCTGGCCGGCGCCGAAGACATCTCCAGCCTGGGTGGCTGGCGCGCCTACATCGAACGCCTCACGGCCAGCGCGGCCTGAGCGTTCTCAATTCGCCGACCGCCTTGACCGAACTCTCAACCCGAAGGACCAAGCCATGATCAATCGCCGCCACCTTCTCGCCGCCGGCTCCGCCGCCGCTGGACTTGTCGCAATGCCGGGGATCGTCCGCGCCCAGGCGACCCGCACCATCAAGATGGGCAGCCTTCGCCTGATCCATTCGATGACGCCGCACTTCTACGAGCGGTTCCTGCCGCCGAACCTCAAGGTCGAGATCATCACGTTCGACTCGCCCACGGACGGCAAGAACGCGGTCGTCACCAAATCGGTCGATTTCGGCGGCTTCGGCATCGCCGCCGCCACCCTTGGCGCGGCTGCGGGCGAGCCTGTCGTGGTGGTCGGCGCCTTCTGCAACAAGGGCATGGGCGTCGTCTCCAAGGCGGGCTCCGACCTCAAGTCGATCAAGGATCTGCGCGGCAAGAAGATCGGCATCTGGCCCGGCTCGACCCAGGAGGTCTTCATCATGGAGCGCCTGCGTCTGGAAGGCATGAGCATCCGCGATGTGCAGGCCATACGCGTCCCGTTCGGAGAGATGCATGCGATGCTGTCGCGCGGCGACATAGACGCCTATGTCGGCGCGGAGCCCGGGCCGGGCCTGTCGATGTCGACCGGCATCGGACAGCTGGTCGAGTATCCGTACAACACCGCCATGGGCGGTCTGAACATGATCTTCGCCGCCCATGAAGACACCGTCGCCAAGGATCCGGAACTCGTCCGGGCCATGCTGACCGTGCATCGCAGGTCGTCCGAGTTCATGATGACCAACAAGGCGGCAGTCGCCGACATGACGGTCGCGAAGCTGGGCGCGAACCGCGCTGCGGTCGACCATGCGCTTGCCGCCGACAACGTCGAGTACACCTGGGAACTTACCGACACCGTGCTCGGCCAGGCGCGCACCTACGCCCAGCAAATGCTGGAGCTGAAGCAGATCAGGGCGCTGCCGGATTTCGCCAAGTTCCTGAACCCGTCCTTCTCCAAGGCGGTGGCGTCCGCCTGACGCCAAGCACGCGGGCGGTGCGGGCTCGTCCACGCCGCCCATCGCCGTTTCCGACTAAGAAAACCGGAGCATCAGAACATGGCCATGGCCGAGACCAGCCCCCTCAGCGCGGGATCAGCCGACAGGCAGGGCCAGCGCATGGGCAGGCGCCTCAAGCCTCTGGGCCTTGCGCTGATCGTCCCGGGATTTCTGCTGCTGTTCTGGCATGTCGCCACCATCCGGCGCTGGACGCGGCTGATCCCCACCCCTTACGAGACGGCCGAGTACATGGTCGATTTCGTGTGGGGCGGCATCTACGACGACGCCTTCTCGGCGACGATGCACATCCACCTCTTCGCCTCGATGAGCCGCGTCTATGGCGGCTTCGCGCTGGCTGCGCTCGCGGCCCTGCCGGTTGGGCTCCTGATCGGGCGCATCCCGGTGGCCAGGCAGCTGCTTGACCCGTTCTTTCAGCTCATGCGGCCGATCCCGGTCACGGCATGGCTTCCGCTGTCGATGATCCTGTTCGGCCTGGGCGCGCGCTCGGCGTTCGCGCTGGTGTTTCTCGGCGCGTTCTTCCCGATCCTGCTCAACACGATCTTCGGCGTGAAGAACGTCGATCCCAAGCTGTTCGAGGCTGCGTCGATGCTGGGCTGCAAGGGCAACGCCCAGTTCTTCAGGGTGGTGCTGCCCGCCGCGCTGCCGTCCATCTTCACGGGTCTCCGGCTGGGCCTGGGGCTGGCCTGGTTCGTCATCGTCGTGGGCGAGATGACGGGCGTGCCGCAGGGTCTTGGCGCGGTCATTATGGACGGGCGCACGCTTTCGCGCACCGAACTGGTGATCTGCGGCATGATTATCATCGGAATCGCCGGATACATTTCGGACCGCATCGTGCTCGGCATCGGCAACCGACTCCTGCGCTGGAGCCCCAATCACCATGGCTGAACCCACGATCCCCATCATCGAGATCAGGAATGTCTCGAAGACATTCCAGCTTCAGGATCAGACCATCCATGCCCTGAAGGACGCCAGCCTCACGATCCGGAAAGGCGAATTCATCACGCTGATCGGCGCGTCCGGCTGCGGCAAGTCGACCTTGCTGCGCATCATCGCCGGCTTCGAGACGCCGACCTCGGGCGCGGCGCTGATGTGGGGCAAGCCGATCTCGGAGCCGACGCCGGAACGCGGCATGGTCTTCCAGGATTACGCGCTGTTTCCTTGGCTCAGCGTGCGTGACAACATCGCATTCGGGCCGACATCCCGCGGCGTGCCCCGCGCAAGGGCGCGGGAGACCGTGTCGCATTTCATCGACATGGTGGGGCTCGGCAAATTCGCCGAGGCCTATCCTCATCAGCTCTCGGGAGGCATGCGCCAGCGCGTCGCCATCGCCCGGGTCCTGGCGAACGACGCCGAAGTCGTGCTGATGGACGAGCCCTTCGGCGCGCTCGACGCGATGACGCGCGAGCGGCTGCAGGAGGAGTTGCTCGACATCTGGGCCAAGACCCGCCTGACGGTGGTGTTCGTGACGCACGCCATTGAGGAAGCCATCTTCCTTGCGGACCGGGTCGTGGTGATGACGCCCGGCCCAGGCCGGATCGAAAGCGACAACCAGCTTGCCCTCGCCCGCCCGCGCGACATCTCCTCGCCCGCGTTCAACGACATCCGCCGCGACATGTCCGGAAAGCTGCACAGCCATCACGGCAAGAAACCCGAGAGCAAAGCGGCTTGAACCCCATGCGCCCTGAACAGCGACTCGCCTACGCGGCAAGCGTCGACCGTCCGCGCCTCTCGCTGCCTGGCGGCAAGGCCGTCGCGGTCTGGCCGGTGGTCAACGTCGAGCATTGGCTGATCGACAACCCGATGCCTCGGCAGGTGCTGTCCGCGCCGACGGGCGCATCGCTCCTGCCGGACCTGCCCAACTGGGCCTGGCACGAATACGGGATGCGCGTCGGCTTCTGGCGCTTCCTCGAGGCTTTCGAGCGGCGCGGCATCAGGCCGACGCTCTCCGTCAACGGCTCCGTCTGCCGGGCCTATCCGCGCATAGCCCGGGCGGCCCACGACGCTGGCTGGGAGTTCATGGGCCACGGCTTCGTGCAGGTCCCCACCCACAAGGTCGAAGACCAGGCAGGCATGATCGCCGAGACGCTCGGCGCGATCCGGGCGGCGACGGGCAAGGCCTGCCGCGGCTGGCTGGGTCCGGGGCTGACCGAAACGCTCGATACGCCGGATCTGCTGGCCGCCGCAGGGGTCCGCTGGATCGCGGACTGGGTGGTGGACGATCTGCCATGCCGGCTGAAGACCAGCCATGGCGATGTGCTGACCATGCCCTATTCGGTCGAGATCAACGACATCCCGGTCGTGATGATCCAGCATCAGCCCATCGAGGCGTTCTGCGCGCGCGCTCTCGCGACCGCCCGGCGCCTGGTTCAGGAATCCCGGTCCCCCGGCCCGTTGGGCGGGGCCAAGATCATGAGCTTCGCCATCCATCCCTACATCAGCGGCGTGCCGCACCGTATCGACGCGCTGGAAGCGATGCTCGATGCGCTGATGGAGATCGACGGGTTGGCCTTCATGCAGGGCGAAGAGATCGCCGGCTGGTACGATGCGGTCGGCGGGGATGCCTGACATGCCCGAAGGCGACGCGGCTGTCTGGAACGGCTTCACGCGGGCTTCGCTCGATGCGGCCTACGACAACATCTCGGCAGTTCCCGACAGCGCGGCCCGGCTGGCTTCCTGGAGCGCCCGCTCCGCGGCATTGCGCCAGGTCCAGCCGGCTGAATGCGACGTCGCCTATGGCTCGCACGAGCGCACGGCCTACGACATCTTCCGGTGCGGCCGGCGAGGCGCCCCGCTCATGGCCTTCATCCACGGCGGCTGGTGGCAGCGCAACAGCCGCCAGGTGTTCTCCTGCATGGCGGAAGGGCCGATGGCGCATGGCGTCGACGTCGCCGTGCTTGGCTACACGCTGGCGCCGGAGGCAAGCCTGACCCGCATCGCCGGCGAGATCAGGCAGGCGCTCGATCATCTTGCTGCGCATGAGGCGGGCCGGGGCGGCGCTTCTTGCTGCGTGCTGTCGGGCTGGTCCGCAGGCGGGCATCTGACGGCGCTCGTCCTCGATCACCCGTTCGTGGCGGCCGGCCTGTCGATCAGCGGCGTGTTCGACCTGGAGCCGATCCGGCGCTGCTACATCAACGACAAGCTGGCGCTGACGCCCGGCGAGGTCGAGAGGCTGAGCCCCGCACGCCTGGCGGCCACCAACAAGCCGCTGGCCATCGCCTACGGCCTTCGCGAGTTGCCTGAACTCCAGCGGCAGTCGATGGATTACATCGCAGTCCGCGCTGCAGCCATGACCGGGCATGCGGCGGACGCGCGCCTGACGCAAGGCTTGGCTTCCGGGGGCCTGGCTCTTGCAGGCGAGGATCACTTCTCCATCCTTGAGCAGCTCGCCAATCCAGACGGGCAGCTTGCCATGGCGATCGCCCGCCCATGCGGCGTGGCGCCGGCTTTCAGCTGAGCAATTGACCAGCAAGTCCGAACGTGGCGAAGGCAAAGCCGCGCCTGTGCCGTTCTTGTGCGAATGCGCACAGCAGCAATCAAACCTCCCTGTCATAAACACAGCATCGGAGCGGCCAACAGATGGCCATCCGGAAGTTTTCAAAGATCCGAACCCACGAGCCGACCATCAGGAGATTATCATGACCTCGATCAAGACAATCATCGCATCTGCCTTTTTTGCCGCATCCGCCACCGTTGCTTTCGCCGAAGACAGCAACGTCAACCGTTATCCTGCCCAGCCTGGCGCATCCTCCGTCATCGAAGGCCGCAACGCCGCTCTGGCGCCCTTCGGCTCGTCCGAAGTCGGCGTGAGCCTCTACAATTACGGCGCTCAGGAAGCGATCGTCGTGGAAGGCCGCAACTCGGCCGAGGCGTTCAACGGCACGACCGAAGGCGTCGAGCGTTACATTCGCTGATCCGCCTCCGCTCGCGACAGTCCGCGCCCGGCCAACCATGGCCGGGCGTCATGCTGTCTGGGCGCACGCCGCCGCTCAGTCCTCGAGTTCGCGTGCGATCGCATCTTGCAGCCATTGCGGCTTGACGATGACGAGCGCAGCAGGCGTGCGGCTGACCACGCCACGGCGCAGCAGGTCGGCGATCTCGCGCGACACCGCCTCTCGCCTGCCGCCGATCCGGCCTGCAAGGATCGTCTGGGTGGGCGGCGGGCTGATGATCAGCTCATCGCCGCCCGCCTTGCGCGGCCGCGCCTCTCTCAGGAGTTCGGCGTAAAGCCTGTAGCGGATCGTCAGGGAGGCATGCTCGACAAGCTTGGCGTTGCCGGTCCGCACGCGTTCGGTGAGGATCTTCATCAGCCGCCGCGCCACGATGGGCGACTGGGTGACGAGATCCATGAAGGTCGCACCTGACATGCGCGCCACCTTTGCGGTGTTCAGGACCGTGATGTTGGCCGAACGAGGCGCTTCGTCGATGGCGGCCATCTCTCCGAAGATCTGGCCGGCGGAAAGGTCGCCAAGGATGACCTCCCTGCCGCCAGGCGTGCGGACCACGGCTCGGGCGGAGCCGGTGACGATGAAGAACACATCTGTCGAGACATCGTCGAAATCGACCACGACAGCGCCCGGATCATAGATCGCCCACGCCTCGCGCCCTGCGAAGCGGCGGAGCGTCTCGGGCTCGGCGTCCTTGAACAGCGGGATCTCGGAGAGGTTGGTTGACGCGGTGCTCATGTGCCGAAGGCTCCGGATAGTATGATGGCGGCGGGATCGGCGGCCGGAAGGTGGCGGCCCAGAAGCCTCACCGCGCCAGTTCCGATACCGCCGTCCGCATGCGCGGGTTAACCGAAACGGCGAAATTATAGTGTTCTGCGGAGAAAACCTGGCGGGTCTGGGGCGCGATGCTCCGGAAGCCGACATAAATCGCGACGATGCGCCCGGCACGGTCAAGCAGGGCGGCGCCCGAATCGCCCGATTGCGCGCTGCAATCCAGAAGCGCCTCACGCCCGCCCTCGGCCGCCCTCAGCGCCCGCACCTGGCAGTCTTCCGTGATGACGCCCCTGGTCACGCCCAGCGTGCGGCCGCTCACCAGCGTGACGGCCTGCCCGGCCGTTGGGCTCGCGCCGAATGCGTAGGGCATGGCTCCCGTTACCGGCGCCGCCAGGCGCGCCATGGCCCAGTCGAATGAGGCGGGCATGGCGTAGGGCTGCAGCGTCCCGGCCCTGATCCGCGTCGTGTCGATCGGGAAGGTCTGGCGCTCGCCATTGATCACAAGCGTGAAGGTGCAGGCCGATTGCGGAGCGCGCATGCCCTGCCGGTCGAACAGCACATGCCCTGCCGTGATGATCACGTTCTGCGCGCCGACGAGTTGCGCGGTTCCGGAGCCGGAGCCGCAGGACACGTGGCCCGTCGCGGCGTTGCGGCCCTGGCGGATCGACCGGCGGTCAGGCTCGATCTCCACCGCAAGGGCCGGACCCATCTGCATCTGCGGAACCCCGCCGCCGGTCAGGGCGCAGCAGGCCAGCACAGCCGTTCGGAACCTTTGGAGGGCACAGCGACTTATTGTTTGCAGCATCGATGGACCGACGGGATCGCTGGAAGAAGACGGGTTCAGGCGAGGCGGTCAAACAAGCGCAAATCGGGGCTGGAAGTCCAGCGCTTTCACGATGTGACGTTTCGCACAGGCGTTTTTCGCGATTTGCGGCAAGGTTGCACGATGATGACAGGAGATCTGACATGAATGGCGCATCGCAAAACCGGACGGTGGTCTCTAAGTGGCGTTCCCTTTTTGTCGTTGGCATGGTCAATGTCGCGGTGCTTGCCGCCTTTCCTCAGTCGAGCCAGAGCAATGACGGCGAAGGCACGCTCATGATGCTGCCGGAGATGGCCCCACGCGGCTTTTTGATCGAAGGGCGCTATGCGGACGATCCAAACCTGCGCCTCATCAAGGCCGAACCGCTGATCAATGGTCCGATGGACTACCGGATGTCCGCTTTTTAGGCATCCGGACGCCGCCGTGGTCAAAGTGCCGTGATCCTGGCCGGTTTGCCGCATCACTGACTTGAATTGCCCGCAAGGGGCCTGCAGACAGGCCTGCGGCAATGTTGAAGGCGGGCGCTTGCGACCGGCATGTTGAAGAGACCTGACGTCACCAGCCCTGCGCTGCCCGGAAGGCGGCGCAGCATGCGCTTGCAGCGGCTGCTGCCGCTAGGCTTGGGGCTGGTCCTCATCCTCGCGCTGCTGCCGGTGATGGCGGCTGGATACTTTGGCGCAAGGGACAACACGACGCGGCTCCTCACGGCCTCCACCGACGCCACCGTCGACGGCCTGGAGGATCAGCTGCGCGCCAATCTCGATCCGGTCGCGACCCAGATGGCCATCGTCGCGCGGTTCATCGGAGCAGGCCGCATCGACCCCGCCGATCGCGAATCGTTCCGACGCTTCATGATCGGCGTCGTCACCGGGCAGATGAACGTCATCGGCATAGGCTTCCTCGAAGCCGAAGGCCCGATCCGGCGCTGGTCGCGCGACCAGGGAGACGAGATCGTCGAACCAAGGTCGAATGTCCGGTTCGCCGATGATGCATGGGCCTCCGCGGTGGCCGGGGAGGGCCCGCTGTGGAGCAGGCCATTCGTCAGCTCCATCGCCCGTGCGCCGGTTCTGCTGCACCGCCAGCCGGTGTTCCGCGAGGGCCGCCTGCTGGGCGTCTTCCTGACCGCGCTGACGTCGGAGGCGATCTCCGATTTCGTGCTGAACATGAACCCCGGCATCACGCCGTTCGTCCTGTCGGGGCGCGACTCCGTGATCGTCCATCCAAATCTGCGCGAGGCCATGTCCAACGGCTCGGACCTGCCCGGGCTCTCGGCGCTCAACGACCCGGCGCTCGCAGTGATGTGGCTCGATCCGCGAAGGCCGTCGCTCAACGACCGCAGCGCACGCTCGTCCACGCACTGGAGCTGGGTGGGCAAGGGCTACACGGCCCATGAGTTCCACTATCGCGAGATCACGGGCTATGGCCCTGATCCATGGATCGTGGGCTACCACCAGAACAGCCTGGCCACGTTCCGCGAGCGCTGGGTCGTGCAGGCGCTGCTGTATGGGTCCGGCCTTGTCCTGTTCATCGTCATGCTGCTGGCGAGGTTGATGGGCCGCATGGCCGCGAGGCCGGCCGAGGAAATCGCGGGCGCGGCCCGGGAGCTGGAGCGGCTCGATTTCGACAAGGTCCGGCGGCCGGCTCTCGAAGCCAGCCCGGTCTCCGAGATCCGGGACACGGCGCATGCGCTCGGCCGCGCGGCGCTGGCGCTCAAGCGGTTCCAGAGCTATGTGCCGCGCGTTCTCATCCATCAGCTCGTGATGCTCGGGCAGGACCGGGGCATGGCCGTCGACCGCGATGTCACCATCCTGTTCATCGATCTTGCGGGCTACACTGCCTATGCGGACGGGCGCAGCGCCGAAGACGTCGCGCGCTACCTGAACGGGATCTTCGCGATCGTCGGCCCGATCATCGAAGCGTCGGGCGGCACGATCGACAAATACACCGGCGACGGCCTTCTCGCCGTCTGGGGCGCGCCGACGCCCGACGCCGAGCATGCGGCGCATGCCTGGCAGGCCGCCCTCGACATCCGCGCCGTCATGGCTCCCCATCTGGCCAGGATGCTGCGCGAGGACCCCCGGAGCTGCCGCATGCGGATCGGGGTCCATTCCGGCACCGTCCTGGCTGGCGATCTCGGCTTCGAGGGCCGCATGGATTATACGGTCGTCGGCCGCACGGTGAACCTCGCGCAGCGCACGCAGGTCGCCTTGAAGCCCGTCATGGGCCAGGCCGAGCTGGTCATCGGATTGAGCGAAAGCACGCGGCTCCTGCTCGGCCTTCCATTGTCTTGCCTAAGCGAACTGCCGGAGAAGCCCGGCGGCGAAACGCTCTACAAGCTCGAGGCTGAGGGCGGCAGCGCCGCTTCGGACGCAGAGCAGGCCAGCACGAGCCCCTCGCGCGCCATCAGCGAGCCTCTCCGCGCCACCTGAAGCCGCCGCTCCCGGTCATTCATGAAGGCGTCGTCATGCCCGGGCGAGTGATGGAATCCCACCAGCCGGCCTGCCTTCGCCGCGTCGGCCAGCAGGATCGCGGCGCTGGCGGTGGAGTGGCCCCAGCCTTTGCAGCTCCCGTAGTCCGCCTCTTCCAGCATCATGTCGTAGACCAGGACATCGACGCCGTCGCAGAAGGCCACGACTGCCGGGTCGGGACCCGCCTCGACATGCTCGATGTCCGTGATGATGGCGACCGAACCGCCGAGATCGTCGAAACGGTACCCGGTCGCAGAGGAAGGATGGTTCAGGATGGCCGTCCGGACCGCGTGCCCGCCGACATCCAGCGTCTCGCCTGCCCGGAAGCTGTGGAACACGAAGCGTGCCGGGGCCTTCGAAAGCCGGAACGGGAACAGCGGCGGCGAGAATAGCCGGTCCAGCATCGTTTCGAGGCATTCGCCGTCGATGTTGCCGCACCACAGATGGATTTCGCGGCCCGTCTGGAAGATCGGCTTGAAATAGGGCAGCCCGATGATGTGGTCGTGATGAAGATGGGTGAGCAGGATATGCACCGGCTCGT
>JANOCI010000036.1:0-4191 GCA_031412095.1 Allobosea sp. | reverse complement strand
CCTAGGACGCGTTCATGACACTGCATCTCGTTTCGTCATTCTCACGCATCGGCGAGGAGAACGCCTTCGCCGTGCTGGCCCGGGCCACCGAACTGCAGCGCGCAGGCAAGGACATCATCAACCTCGGCATCGGGCAGCCTGACTTTCCAACGCCGCAGCACATCGTCGAGGCGGCGGTCAAGGCGTTGCGTGACGGGGCGCACGGCTACACGCCAGCGACCGGCATCCTGCCGCTTCGGGAGGCGGTGGCGGGCTATGTCCACCGCACGACCGGGGCCAGCGTCGATCCTGAACAGGTGCTGATCGTGCCGGGCGGCAAGATCACCATGCACATGGCGATCCTGATGTTCGGCGAGCCGGGGGCGGAGATCCTGTACCCCGACCCCGGCTTCCCGATCTACCGCTCCATGATCGAGTTCACCGGCGCCACGCCCATCCCGGTGCCGATCCGCGAGGAGAACGGCTTCGCGTTCAAGGCCGATGAGCTTCTGGCGCTGATCACGCCTAACACACGGCTGATCATCATCAACTCGCCCGCAAATCCCACGGGCGGCGTCACACCCAAGGCCGAGATCGACAAGCTGGTCGCCGGGCTGGCGAAATGGCCGGACGTGGCGATCATGTCGGACGAGATCTACGACGCCCAGGTCTATGACGGCATGGCCCACACGTCGTTGATGAGCTACCCCGAGATCAGGGACCGGCTCATCCTGCTCAACGGCTGGTCGAAGACCTATGCCATGACCGGCTGGCGCATGGGCTGGTCGATATGGCCCAAGCCGCTCTACGATGCCGCCCGCAAGCTCGCGGTCAATTCCTATTCCTGCGTCAATGCGGCGGCCCAATGGGCCGGCCTCGCCGCCCTGGAAGGTCCGCAGGATGCGGTGCATGCCATGGCTGCGGAGTTCGACCGCCGCCGCGGGGCCGTCGTCGCAGGCCTTAACAAGCTGCCGGGTGTGAGCTGCATCGCGCCCAAAGGCGCATTCTACGCGTTCCCGAACGTCTCGAAGACGGGCTGGAAGGCCAAGGCGCTGGCGTCCGCGCTGCTGGAGGACGCAGGCGTGGCGACCATCGGCGGGCCGGATTTCGGCGTCCACGGAGAAGGCTACATTCGGTTGAGCTACGCCAACTCGCTGTCGAACATCGAGAAGGCTTTGCAGCGGATGGGCGATTTCCTCACGCGGCGAAACGCCGAGTGAGCACGTCATCCCAGGTGAGGGCGATCACGCGCCGCCGCTGCGCTTGAGCCTCGCGGGCAGTCGGCCCTTCCGGAACACAAGCTCCACGTCGCCGACCGGGATGAACAGGCGCGAGACATAGGCCTTGTTGAAGACCGTGCCGTCGGGCCTGAGCTGTAGGGTGTCGTCGAAGGACAGCCGCGTGACGCCGGACGGCAGCTTCAGGTCCGCTGTGTAGCCGAACCGGACTGTGTCCGGCTGCGGGGTTGTCACGTCGGCGGGCGAGACGACATCGTCGCGCGTGCCGATGTAGCGCCCTTCGCCAATGCGCTCGAAGAACCACGTCTTCTGGTCACGCTCGCCGTCGGCGTAGAAGAAGTCCTCGAACAGTGACAACGTCCTGCCATCCCACCGGCCTCGGAGATCGACTGCGAGCCTACGCTCCTCGCCGGTGAAATTGTTGCGGAAGCGGCCCACGGCATGGGTAGGCCCGCGAAACCACTCGTGGAGCACGAGGCCAAGCGCTGCGGATGCCTGGCGCGCAAAAGAAGGCGCAAGGGCGAGGGCGGCTCCGCCCAGAATCAGTTCGCGACGGCGCATGAAGGCTCCTGTGTTGCCCTCAAGGTACGCAGGCGCCGCCGCGACGGATGCCGGCATCACGCACAGTTCAGCGCGACGCCCGACATCAGGCCGCCGGACTCATCGCCCGGCATGCCCGGGCCTTGCGCCTGCTCCGCTGCGGCGATGGGCGCGGGCCTCGCCGGCGCGGACGCGCCCCAGTTGACCAGCGCCGCCCATGTCTTGCGGTCGAGGGCGAACTCGTCGCAAGGCACCATGCCGCCGCGGGCCGGCAGGTCGCGCATCAGCGAGCCTGTCTGCCGGAAGCCGCACTTTTCGAGCACACGGCGCGAGGCGGGGTTGACCACGCGCGTCAAGGCGCTGACCGAAGCGGTCGACGTATAGCCGAACACCGTATTGAGGACTGCCTGGACTGCCTCGACGGCAAAGCCGCGGCCCCAGTGGTCGGGATGGAGCATGTACCCGATCTGGACATCGTCTTCGCGGCCAGGCGCGGACGCGCGGCTGATGCCGATCGTGCCGATCTGCAGGTTGGGCTTGGCGCGCGGCGTCAGCGCAAGGATCAGGCTCGATCCGGTCGCGTTGGCCTTCCGCGCCTGGAAAATGCGCTTCTCAGCCTCACCCTCGGGCAAGGGGTGCGGCCAGGAGCCCGTCATCTCGGCGACCTGCTTCAGGCTGGCGAAGGCCCTGAGCGCCGCGACGTCGCCGTGGCGCGGCCAGCGCAGCCACAGGCTCCGTGTTTCCAGACGGAACACGTCATCGCGCGTCACGTCCGGAAACAGCGGCTGGTTCATTGTCGCCGACAACGCGGCGCCAGGTCTGGTCTCAGTGCTCACGGGACGCTCCAGAATGTCTCCGGAGCAATGGCGCCTCATCGATGCCGGTCGGCGGGGCGTCATGCTCTCGGCTGCGGACAAAAAAACGGGGACGATGGGTTGGTCCCATCTTCCCCGCTGTCCTGATCTGGCCGGAGCCCGCTTAGGGTCCTGTTCCTGAACAACCGGGTCGATGTGACCGGCGGATCAGGAGAGACACCCTGGTCCGCTTTATTCCGCGGCCTCTTGGACCGGAACCACCGCTACGAAGGCGCGGCCAAGCTTCGTGCCGAATTTGACTCGGCCGTCCGTGAGGGCGAACAACGTATGGTCGACGCCCATGCCGACATTCACGCCCGGGCGCACCTTCGTGCCGCGCTGGCGAATGATGATGTTGCCAGCGACCACGGCTTGATCGCCGAACTTCTTGACGCCAAGACGACGGCCAGCCGAATCGCGGCCATTGCGGGATGAGCCGCCTGCTTTCTTGTGTGCCATGGATCTCTCCTCAAACTCTCTTTAAGTGACGGCCCTGAACATGGCGGCCTTGCGGCGCGCGCTCAGAGATCCTTGCCTGATTTCTGTTCGGCCTGGTCGGCCTTAGCGCGCGGCGGCTTGCCTGCGAGAAGTTCGTTGGCCTGCTCGACCCATTCTTCGCGCGTGGCGCGGCCGCGCAGGGCGAGCTGCTCGTCCCACTTGGCGAGATCTTCGGCAGACCAGGCGGCGATGTCGTTCCAGGTCAGGATGCCGGCGGCCCGAAGCTTCTTCTCGATCGTCGGCCCGATGCCGGCAATCAGCGAAAGGTTCGAGGCGTCGAGGCTCGCCGAGGCGGCAGCCTTCCTGGCTTCCGGCGCGGCGGCGGTTGGAGCGTCCACGTCAGCCGCAACAGGCGCCTTGGCGGTGACGGCGACTTTCTTGCCGCCTGTAAGGATATCGGTGATGCGCACGATCGTCAGATCCTGGCGATGGCCGCGCTTGCGCTTGGAGTTCTGGCGGCGGCGCTTCTTGAACGAGATGACCTTGTCGCCACGGCCCTGCTCGATGATCTCGCCGGCGACGGACACGCCGTCCACCGTCGGAGCGCCGACATGCACGACATCGCCGTCGGTCAGCATGAGCACATGCTCGAAAGCGACGGTCTCGCCGGCCGATCCCACCAGCTTCTCGATGGTGATCTGGTCGTTGGCGGCGACGCGGTACTGCTTACCGCCGGTCTTGATGACTGCGAACATGTTGTTCTCCTGTTCGATGCCTCGGCTCGGCCTCCTTGGATGTGGAGGGCCGGCAGGGCTTCTTGGCAGCCTGCTGGGTTTGCGGAGGCCTCATGCACATCCGCAAAAGATCGAGGCGCGGACATTCGCCCGCGCCAAGTTGAGCGCTCGATACGTCACCCGGCCGGGAGCGTCAAGCAAAACCTCCCGGGCGGGCGGGCGGCCAGGCAGGGAATCTGGACACGAAAATGCTTGTCACCGCGCACATGCGCGTGTATCCGGACACTCGCTTCAACCTGGTTTCAGGCAAAGCCTCGCGGAGAGGTGGCAGAGTGGTTGAATGCACCGCACTCGAAATGCGACATAGGGGCAACTCTATCGGGGGTTCGAATCCCTCCCTCTCCGCCA
>JANOCI010000035.1:0-11300 GCA_031412095.1 Allobosea sp. | reverse complement strand
TCGGCGGCAAACCTATCTCGGAGACCTGGCTGAACCGATGGACGCCTTAGCCGATCCCAAGCATGTCACGGAGGTTGCCAGCGTTGATGCCGGGCATGCGCCTTCGGTACGGGCCGAGCCTGCATTGCCGCCCGAAAACCGCCTCGAAATGCCGACCCAGTCGCTGCGAAGGTGGAGACGCAGCGACGAACGCGCCCCTGCCCGGCCATCCGAATGGAACACGCCGATCCTGTCGCGCATCCTCGTGTTCGGGTCAGCGCTGCTGCTGACGGCCTACGGCGTGCGTGAAATGTACGAGGTCGTGTCGGTGAGCCGCACGACGGCCCTGCAGTATGTGCTGCTCGCACTCTTCACCGTGAACTTTTCCTGGATCGCACTCGCCTTCACAAGCGCGGTGCTGGGCTTTGCGGTCCTGCTGTTCAAGCGATCGGACACGCCGCGCGCCATGAGCCTGAGCCAGCGCACCGTGATCGTGATGCCCATCTACAATGAAACGACCGCCCGCACGTTCGCCGCCGTGGCCGCGATCCGGGAGTCGGTCGACGCGACAGGCCTCGGCGACAGCTTCGACTATTTCATCTTGTCGGACACGACCGACCCCGACATCTGGGTGGCCGAGGAGCGCGCCTTCCTGGCGCTGCGGGAGCGCTTGGGTCCCGACGCTCGCCTGTACTACCGGCATCGGCCGAAAAACCATCACCGCAAGGCTGGCAACATCGCGGACTTCGTGACGCGCTGGGGCGGCCATTACCAGCAGATGGTCGTGCTCGATGCGGACAGCCTCATGACGGGCCATTGCATCGTGCGCCTCGCCGCGGCGATGGAGGCCGATCCCGACGCGGGGGTCATCCAGTCGCTGCCGCTGATCATCAACCGCAACACGCTGTTCGCGCGGCTGCAGCAGTTCGCAGCGCGGGTCTACGGCCCTGTCATCGCCACCGGCCTTGCGCAATGGGCCGGGCGCGACTGCAATTACTGGGGCCACAACGCCATCATCCGCACGGCCGCGTTCGCCGCCCATTGCGGGCTTCCGGACCTGAAGGGAAAGCCGCCGCTCGGAGGCCATATATTAAGCCATGACTTCGTCGAGGCGGCCCTCATTCGCCGAGCCGGATGGTCGGTCTACATGCTTCCGGATCTGCATGGCTCGTATGAGGAAAGCCCGCCCTCGCTGATCGATCTGTCGGCGCGGGACCGCCGGTGGTGCCAGGGCAACCTGCAGCATAGCCGCGTGATGTTCGCCAGCGGCCTGAAATGGCCTACGCGGCAGCACTTCGCCACCGGCATCATGTCGTACATGGCGTCGCCGTTCTGGCTGATGCAGCTCGTCGTCGGCATCGCGCTGGTGCTGCAGGTCAAATACGCGCGGCCCGAATACTTCACCAACGAGTTCACGTTGGTGCCGATCTGGCCCCGGTTCGACCCCGAGCGATCGTTGGCGCTCTTCGGGCTGACGATGGCGATCCTCCTCGCGCCCAAGCTGTTCGGCTGGCTGCTCACGCTGTTCAACGGCGCCGAGAGGCGGGCTTGCGGCGGGGGCATCCGCCTCACCATCTCCGCCGTCCTGGAGATCGTCATGTCCGCGCTGCTCGCGCCGATCATGATGGTGATCCAGTCAGGCTCCGTCTTCCAGATCATCGCCGGGCGGGACACGGGCTGGAACCCGCAACGGCGCGATGACGGCTCGATACCCTTCCAGGACATTGTCCGGCGTCACCGGCTGCACACCGTGCTGGGCGTGTTCACCGGCGTTGTCGCGTTCCTCATTGCGACTTCGCTGTTCGCATGGATGTCGCCGACGATCATCGGGTTGCTGCTCGCCATCCCGCTTTCATGGGCCAGCGGCCAGCTGGCGATCGGCCTCTGGCTCAAGCGGCGCAAGCTGCTGCTGACCCCGGAGGAAGGCTCGCCGCCAGCGATCGCGACCCGTGCCAACGCCCTGCAACAGGAGTTCGCCAAGCTGGGCTTCGATGAAGCGGACGGTCTCCTGGCGCTTCATCAGCACGAGGAGCTTTTTGACGCGCATCAGGACATGCTGCCCCCGGCGACAGCCCGGGCGCGGGGCCAGGTCGAAGCGGACCGCGCCGTCGCACAGGCCAAGCTCGTGGACGCAAAGACCATCGATGAGGCCATGGTCTGGCTGAAGCCGAAGGAGCGCATGGTCGTGCTGCACGACCGGGCCCTGCTGTTCCTCCTCAAGCAGCTCGAAGGCCCGAGCCGCGCAGCCTCGCTGGCTGGCGAGTGACTGGCTGCGCCGTCTGAAGCGTCGCCGACAAGTTCAGGCAGACATGCGCAACGTCTCAGCGACCGCCTTGCATATGCCGATCAGCGCGGCATCGTCAGGCGCTGCCCGCCTCGGACGGAAGCTGCAGAACCGTACAGGCTTCGTCGACGCGAGCGGAATGAGGACGCACCCGCTTTTCATGGCCTGCAACGCGGCGAGCCGATCCGTGACGTGAAGGCCGACGCCATCCGCGACCAGCCGGAGCGCCACCGACGTGTGCGAAACCGTGACGGTGGCGTTCTGCGAGGGCATCCCCTGCAGGTTCGCCTGAACCAGGGCGCCGATCGTGGTGTCCGTGGACAGCATGATCAGGCGTGCATCCGCAAGGTCGCCGATGTCGAGTTCAATCCGAAGCGCCAGAGGATGCCGCGGCGGGAGCACGACGACGATCGGCGACATCGCCATAGGCTCGATGACGAGATCATCATGCCGGCCGATCAGATTGCCGAAGCCGACGTCGAACGGACGCGCCAGCTTCGAAAATCCGAAATCCCGCTGCGTGTGGACATCGATCCTGAATCCCGGCCCGCCGGGATCGTCGGCCAACAGGCGCGCCACGGTCGGCGCGACAATGGTCTCGGCATGACGCGAGAGGGCTGCGATGCGCAGCGGCTGCCGCCCGCGCTTGCCAAGGTCCCGACCGAAACGGCCGAGTTCGTCACAAAGCGACAGCGTCTCGCGGGCCCGTGCATGGAATTCGGAACCATGGGCCGTCGGAGCCATGCGCCGCTCGCTGCGGTCGAAGAACGTGACGCCTATTTCGGCCTCCAACTGAGTCAGGATGCGGCTTATCGCGGAGGGCGTGAGCCCGACCCTGGCTGACGCCGCTTGAAGCGATCCGCTTTCGATGACTGCGCAGAAGACGCGCAAGGTGCGCGTCTTTATTTCCATTTTTGCAATTTCATGTTCCAAACTTTCATTTGCTTCAAGCATGCCGCCGAATGACCAATCGGTCAATTCAGGAGCCGACCATGCCGCTGACGCAAAAGCCGACGAAACACCGCAAAGACATGCATCCCGCCCTGCTCCTTCCGCGCTGGGCGAAGCGGGCCGGACTGTCGGCGGTTCTCTCTCTCGGTTGGCTCGCGATGCCGGCAGCGTTAAGGGCTCAGGCGGAGCCAAACACCATGATGTGCACGCTCACTCGCTCATCTGCCGAGTTCAGCGGCATCTGCGAGGTGCCGTGCCTGGTCAATGCGTTGGCGGTCGACATCGATGGCCCGAACCCGCGCGTGACCTGCAACGCCGCCCCTCGGAAAGTGTCCGCAACGCTGAAGCAGTCGCAGACCGGCGACAATTGGCTCGGCGCCATGCAGGGCAAGTTTCCGGAGGACCCGACGCGCTTCGAGGTCAAGAAAGGCCGTGACGGCGCAGCCGGGGTGGCGAAAACTCCCTATGGCTGGTTCGCCATCCGCTCGGCTTCGGTCGAGGGCGACGCGATGACCTTGACCATCTCCGCCAACAGGCAACTGCCGCCTGACGCAGATGACATCAAGATCATCACCCGCGCCAGGGAACTGGTCGCAGGGGCCCCCACATGGAACCGGAAGGATACGCGCCAATGCCCTCCGGGCGCACAGTCATGGAGCGTGTTCTGTGCATTGATGCAGGCGACGGAGGAAATCTCGGGCGGCATTCACTATCGGCAGCCGGCCCTGCAGGCCGTGCGCGAAGCAGTCAACGAAGTGGGCGGCACGCACATCGATAAGCACCGGCTGATGGACTACAACAATCATCCGGACACGACCCTCGACGACATCCATGGCCTGCTCGCGCTTGCACGCGGCAAGCTGGAGAAGCGCTTCCGCTGACCCCAAGGAGCGCGCGTCCCGATCAGAACACCATCGACGCGGCGGTGACGATGCCAGCGGCGAGAGACGCTGCGCCCAGGAACAACGCAGATGCGACCTCGCCGTTGGCGATGCGCTGCGACAGGTTGTTGAGAAGCAGCCGAACGAGCCAATAGACGAGGATCTGGATGGCGATGGCCACGACCCCGTAGACGAGCAGGTCGACCACCGTCTTCGAGTTGATGATGGCGCTCGACAATGGCAGGGCGAACCCGGTGAGGCTGAGGCCAAGCGAGGCCGCCGCCGCGACGTTGTTCTGCCGGATCAGCTCGAACTCGTTATGCGTCGTCGAGATCGTGTAGAGGAACAGGTACAGCGCCGTCAGCGCGACGGCAGCGCTGAAGAACAACATGAAGTCAGGAAGCCCCTGGATCGATGTGTAGAGCATTTGGCTTCCCTTTTCCGGTTTTGCGGCTTGCCGTGAGCGGCGCTCATGCCTGCTCGAAGCTGATCGAAAGGCCATAGGCCTGCACATTCAGGCGCGTGCCGTACTGTGCGTGAGCGACGCCTTGTCCGTCCAGCCTCTTCGCCAGCTCCGAAAGGCTTGAGACAGCGACGGCGAACCCTGCGAAGGCAGGCGCCGCGCCGCCGAAACCGCTGGAGCGGGCCGCTTGCCCGGGCGTGACGACGTCGATGACCCCGCGCGGCGTTGAAAACCGGATGCCATGGCCTGAAACGGTTGGCTCCGACGCCCCCGTGAACGCTGCAAAGAAGTCGCCGTGATCGGCGGGAGCGTCAGCCACGAACGTCACGCACGTCACGCCTAAAGCGCCATTCGCATGGCGCTGGAACTCAGGGCTCCAGAAATTCTGCGGCTCATGGTGCTGGCAGACGAAAAAGCCCTGGCCAGGAGCATCGGGATTTGACGCGAAAGCCAGCGTGAAGGCGACACGCCGCGCCGAACCGTCAGGCCGCATCGCCTGGCGCTCGAAGAAGAAAGGCTCGAATGCGCCGATGCCTGAAGCATGGAAGGCGGCGTTGTCCGCAGCGGCGTCAGCGCTCTCCAGAACCAGCATCGAAAGGCCCTCGCCCCGCGCCAACGCATCGCGCACGAAAGCTCCGAACGAGAACCTTCCCGGGGAATGGCCGGGGATCAGCGCTGGCTCCGCTACCGTGATGATTTCGAGGAACGCGCCCGGAAACTGGACGATGCGGTTGTGCGTGCCCCACGGGTGGCGGTTGCGCGCGCCTACGGTGAAGCCCAGTTTCTCGTAGAACGCTCCGGCTGCGTCGAGGTCATGGACGCCGACGACGAGATGGTCGAGGCCGCGCGCCAGCATCACACCAACCGGGATTGCGTCTTCGCCGCGTCGATGAAGCTTGCGAACAGCGGATGCGGCTCGAAGGGCCGGGACTTGAGCTCCGGATGGTATTGCACGCCGATGAACCACGGGTGATCCGCGTACTCAACCGTCTCCGGCAGCAATCCGTCGGGAGACATGCCGGCAAAGTGCATGCCCTTCGCCTCAAGCACGTCGCGGTAGGCCATGTTGACCTCGTAGCGATGGCGGTGACGTTCCGAGATCGTGGTCGAGCCGTAAATCTCCGCAATGCGCGAGCCGGCCGTCAGCGTCGAGGCGTAGGCTCCAAGGCGCATCGTTCCGCCGAGGTTGCCTCCGGCGGCGCGGGTCTCGAGCTCGTTGCCCTTGAGCCACTCGGTCATCAGGCCGACCACGGGCTCCGGCGTGGGGCCGAACTCGGAGGAGTTGGCCGCGGCGATGCCGGCCAGCGAGCGGACGGCCTCGATAACCGCCATCTGCATGCCGAAGCAGATGCCGAAATACGGCACCTTGCGCTCACGCGCGAACTGGGCCGCACGGATCTTGCCTTCGGCGCCGCGGATGCCGAAGCCGCCGGGCACTAGGATGCCATGGACATGTTCCAGGAAAGGCGACGGGTCTTCCTTTTCGAACACCTCGCTCTCGATCCAGTCGAGGTTTACCTTGACCCGATTGGCGATGCCGCCATGCGTCAATGCCTCGATCAGCGATTTGTAGGCGTCCTTCATCCCCGTGTATTTACCCACGACGGCGATCGTCACTTCGCCTTCCGGCGCGTGGATGCGCTCGGAAATCTGCTGCCAGCCCGAGATGTCCGGCGCATTCGCGCCTTCGTCGATGCCGAACGCGGCCAGAACCTCCGTGTCGATGCCTTCGGCATGGTAGGCAAGCGGCACATCGTAGATCGAGCCGAGATCACGGGCCTCGATGACGGCCGTGGGGCGAACGTTGCAGAACAGCGCCAGCTTCCGGCGCTCCTCCGTCGGTATCGGCCTGTCGGTCCGGCAAAGCAGGATGTCGGGCTGGATGCCGATCGAGCGCAGTTCAGCCACAGAGTGCTGCGTCGGCTTCGTCTTCAGTTCGCCGGCGCTGGGGATGTAGGGGAGAAGCGTGAGGTGGATGAAGATCACCGTGCCGCGCTTCTGCTCCTGGCCGACCTGCCGGATCGCTTCGAGGAACGGCAGGCTTTCGATGTCGCCCACCGTGCCGCCGACCTCCACAAGGACGAAATCGTAGTCGTCGTTGCCGGCCAGCACGAAGTCCTTGATCGCGTTGGTGACGTGGGGGATGACCTGGATCGTCGCGCCGAGGTAATCTCCGCGGCGCTCCTTGGTGAGGATGTCCATATAGATGCGGCCGGTGGTGATGTTGTCGTTTCGCTGGGCCGCGCGACCCGTGAAGCGCTCATAATGGCCAAGGTCAAGGTCAGTCTCTGCGCCGTCGTCGGTGACGAAGACCTCGCCGTGCTGATAGGGGCTCATCGTGCCCGGATCGACATTGAGGTAGGGGTCAAGCTTGCGCAGGCGCACTGTATAGCCGCGCGACTGGAGCAGCGCGCCGAGCGCAGCGGAGGCGATCCCTTTGCCAAGTGAGGAGACCACGCCGCCGGTGATGAAGATGTACCGGGTCATGGGAATCCGCCTTTAAACCTGTTCACGCGATTCGGGGAGCGCCGGTTGGACCGCACGCCCCGCATCCCGAATTTGTCCACAAAAGAGAAGCGCCGGCAGAATGTCATCCTGCCGGACGTTGCGAATGGCTTTCGCCGGTCACTGCACGGGGGCGGAAGGTCGCGGAGGCTGAGCGCCGCTCTGATCCTGAAGCTGCCGCAGTTGGTCGAGGACGTTGCTCCCGGGCGCAGGGGCGGACGGGCCGCCCGGGACCGCGGGCTGGGCGGGCGCTGCGCCGTCGAGGATCGAGCGGGGCGCGCGGTTCTGGGCAGCCATGACCGACAGAACCAAGCTGGTGGCGAAGAAGACAGCCGCGAGAATGGCTGTGGTGCGCGTCAACGCATTGGCCTGCCCCCTGCCCGTCATGAAGCCGGACACGCCGCCCCCACCGCCGCCGAGGCCCATGCCGCCCTCCGAACGCTGGAGCAGCACGACGATCACGAGAGCGACCACGACGATCAGATGGATGACGATGAGGACTGTCTGCATGATGTCACGAATATGGGGATGGGCTGGCGAACTGCCAGACGTCACGTTTCGAGCGGGGCCATACCATGCGAGCTTCGGCAAGCCAAGGCGTGCAATGCATCTGGCATGAGACTTGATGGGCTTGCGGCCATGCGCGAATTCTGGTGGTGAGGCAGCGCGCACGGCTGCCGTCCGGCAACCGCCCTGCCCTGACAATCCGGAGAGACTGCGATGAGCGTTGCCAACGGGCGGCCCTTGCTTGCGACGCCTGGCCCGACCAACATTCCGGACCGCGTGCTGCAGGCGATGATGAGGCCCGCCGAGGAACTGCACGCCGAGGCGATCGTCGACCTGACGTTCACGCTGCTCGGCGATCTCCAGCGGCTGTTCCGGACCTCCGGCCAGACATATCTGTACGCGTGCAACGGGCACGGAGCATGGGAGGCGGCGCTGACCAATGTGCTCTCGCGCGGCGACAAGGTGCTTGTCCTGGCAAGCGGGCGCTTCGCCAACGGCTGGGGCGAGATGGCGGCGTTCATGGGAGCCGACGTCGAGGTCATGCAGGGCTCCTGGCGCGCTGCGGTCGACCCCCAGGCCGTCGAGATGCGGCTGCGGCAGGACAAGGATCACGCGATCAAGGCCATCTTCATGGTGCAGATCGACACGGCCTCCGGCGTGGCCAACGATGTGGCTGCGATCCGGAAGGCCATCGATGCCGCGGGCCATCCCGCGCTCTACATGATCGACGCGGTCGCCTCACTGGCCTGCATGCCTTTCGAGATGGACCTGTGGGGCGTCGATGTCGCGATGTCGGCTTCGCAGAAAGGCCTCATGACCTCGCCGGGGCTCGGATTCGTAGCCGCGAACGACAAGGCGCACGCGGTTCATCAGCACGCGAACATGAAGACGGGCTATTGGGACTGGACCGCGCGCCGCAGCCCGCTGCACTACATGAAGCATTGCGGGACGCCTCCCGAACACCTGATGTTCGGCTTGCGGGCCGCGATCGACATGATCTTCGATGAAGGGCTGGAAGCGGTTTGGAGGCGGCATGAGCTCCTGGCGGGCGCAACGCATGCGGCCGTCTCCAAATGGTCCGAGGGGCAGGCGATGTCCTTCAACATCCTGCAGCCCGCCGAAAGGGCCGTGTCCGTGACGCCGGTCCTGACGGGCGACGCCGAAGCGATCGGGACCTTCACCCGCACCAGATGCGGGGTCACCCTCGGCCTCGGCATCGGCGACCTTTCCGGCAAGGCGTTCCGCGTCGCCCATATGGGCCATGCCAACGCGCCCATGGTCCTCGGCGCGCTCTCAGCGGTGGAGATGGCGCTTCAGTCCCTAGTCATACCGCATGGCGCAGGCGGCACGGCGGCCGCCATATCGCATCTTAGCACCAGCCTTGCCTCCCGTTGAATCAACCGAGTTCGAGACTGAACCTCAGCGGTCGCAGCGGCAACGCAGCCGCTTTGTGCGACGCCGTTGACGATGAACAGCCCGGTGATATGAGGAATTGGGGCTTGATTGCGCGAAGCGATTCTCAGTTGCATGAGATAAGACCGGTCTGATCATCAGACGCCTCTTCGCTGCGAAATCTGACGTGTTCGGGGCTGAGTGCGGATGTTTGATCGACTTGTCGTCGTGGCTGCCGGGCAGTCGAATATGCTCGGCTGGTTCACCCCAGCGATCACAGGCCTCCACGGCTCACTTTCCGCCTCCGTCAGCGTTTGGTCGAACACCTGGACAGGAGGCGCTTTCGGCGCTGTCAAGGGCCTCGGCGCGGACTCCTTTGCCCAGACTATCCAGCAATCGCTGCCGTCGCATCAGGTCGTGCTGATCAATGGCTCCGTCGGCGGGACCGGATTGCTGCCAGGTGGAAACGGGCCTGCCGCAAACTGGTCGGAACGCGGACCGGGATCGATGTTCGAGACGGTGTCGAGCGCGCTGTCGCGCAACGATCTCGATGCCGATGCGGTGATATGGAGCCAGGGCGAACGGGACGCGGCGGGCGGCGTTTCCGCTTCAGCTTACGGCGCCGAGCTTCATAAGTTCATCACGGATGCGGGCACGGCCTGGAAGGCGGACTCGGTCGCGATCGTCGGGCTTGCGCTCAACAACGCGCAAGGCGCGCAGATCCGCCTCGGCCAGCAAACCGCCGCGAACCAGGCCGGAGCGATCTTCGTTCCGGTCAGCACGACGATCGAGCTCCGCGACACCATCCATCTGTCGGGCGCTTCATACGCTTGGCAGGCAGTCGACGCCGCACGGGCGATCCTGTCGGACCGAGGCGCGCCGGACCATTCCGCGCCCGATGTGATCGCCGGCCACGCCGGAGGCCTGACGAACGGCACTGGCGCACGCGAACGGATACTTGGATCGGCGGCGACGGACATCATCAACGCGGGTGACGGCAACGACATTGTCCGCGGGCTCGGCGGCAATGACTTCATCAACGGCCAGAGCGGCGATGACGTGCTTTCCGGCGGCTCGGGTGATGACATCATCGTCGGTGGCGCGGGTTCCGATCATGTCTTCGGCGATCTGGGCAACGACACCATCGTCGCCGGTGCAGGGCATGACTACATCGACGGCGGCCAAGGCGTCGACACGGTGGCGTTTGCGCTCTCCGCCTCGAACTATCAGGTTCACCGTCATTCGATCGGCATCTATACCGTCACCGAAATCGGCAATCCGGCCAATGCCGCGACCGTCCAATCCGTGGAGCGGCTCTCGTTCGCGGGCCACAGCGTCGACATCGCGAATCTGGACATCCGCACGTTGACAGGCACCGAGGCAGGCGACCGTTTGACCGGGACCTTGGCTGCGGACACGATCGATGGGCTTGGCGGGAGCGACGTGTTGCTTGGCGGGCTGGGTGACGACGCACTTCATGGCAAGGACGGGCATGACGCCCTGATCGGCGGCGCTGGCGACGACATGCTCGCCGGCGGCGCCGACAACGACACGCTCGATGGCGGCGCGGGCGCAGACAACATGCGCGGCGGGTCAGGCAACGACATCTACTTCGTCGACAACGCTTTGGACGTTGTGTCCGAAACTGAGGCTACCGGGGCCGATGCGGGCGGCATCGACACGGTCTACGCCGCGGTTTCCACCACGCTCGGCATGTTCATCGAACACGGCCGCATGTTCGGGGCTACGGACATCACCGTCTTCGGAAACGACCTCGGCAATCGCATCCGGGGCAATGTCGTCGCAAACCAGATCGAAGGCCTCGCTGGCGACGACACGCTGAACGGCGACGCCGGCGCCGACAGGCTGCACGGCGGAGCCGGCAACGACGTGCTCAATGGCGGCATTCATGCTGACTGGATGGCCGGTGGCTCCGGAAACGACACGTACTATGTCGACAATGCAATTGACGCTGTGGTGGAGATCGACGGCGTCACAGGCCAGGACAGCGGCGGCATCGACACTGTCTTTGCAACGTCGTCCACCGTGCTTTCCGCCTTTATCGAGAACCTGAACGGCGTCGGGCCGTCAGGACTTCATCTGACAGGGAACGCAGGCGCAAACCGGATATCCGGCGCGGCGGGCGCGGACACATTGATCGCCGGGGACGGCAGCGACACGCTTTCGGGCGGTGGCGGCGATGACAGCCTGGCGGGCGGCAGCGGCCAGGATCTGCTCTTCGGCGGAACGGGACGCGACCATTTCGTCGTCGAAGCGCGAGCAGGAAGCCGTGACCTGATCATGGACTTCGCCGCCGGCGTGGACAAGATCGTCGTGA
>JANOCI010000034.1:0-29705 GCA_031412095.1 Allobosea sp. | reverse complement strand
GTCGCCCTGGCCGAACGCGAGCGATCGGGCGAGGGCCAGTGGGTCAAGACATCGCTCCTGCAGTCGCAGATCGCTTTGTGCGACTTCCAGGCCGCGCGTTATCTGGTCGATCATGTGGTCCCGCCCCAGGCCGGCAACGATCACCCCTATTCGACGCCCATGGGCGTCCTCAGGACATCCGACGGCTACATCAACATCGGGGTGGGCGGCGAGGGGCAGTGGAAGGCTTTCTGCAAGGCCATCGGACGCCCCGACCTGGCGGGCCATCCCGATTTCGCCACCAATCAGGACAGGTTCGATCATCGCCCCGCCTTGGCCGCCATCCTGGAGCCGATCATGCTGGGCAAGACCTCGGCGGCCTGGCTCGACCTGTTCGAGGGCGCGGGCGTCCCCGCCGGACCGATCTACCGGATGGACGAGGTGTTCGCGGACCCCCAGGTGCAGCATCTGGGCATGGTCGAGCATGTCTCGCACCATAGCCGCGGCGACATCGCGCTCGTCGGCCAGCCCATCACGTTGTCGCGCACCCCGGCCAAGGTCACCGCGCCGCTTCCCGACAAGGGCGCCGGGACCGCCGATGTCCTCGTCGACGCAGGATACAGCCAGGCGCATATCGACGCCCTGCAGCAGGCGGGTGTGATCTGAGCATGCCTTCCCACCAGCCAGCGGTCAGCTATGCGGCGAGCGGCGGCGTCGGGCAGGTGACCCTGTCGCAGCCCGCCAGGATGAACGCGATGACGCTCGACATGTGGCTTTCGCTGCCGGACGTGGTGGCGCGCGCCGACGCCGATCCGGACGTCAGCGTGATCACGCTGTCCGGCGAGGGGCAGCAGGCCTTCTGCGCAGGCGCTGACATTTCCGAGTTTGGCGCGGTACGCACCGGCGAGAAGGCCGTTGCTGCCTACAGCGCCGCCGTCGATGCGGCCAATTGTGCGCTTGCAGCCGCGGTCAAGCCGACGGTCGCGCTGATCAGGGGAATCTGCTTCGGCGGCGGCTTCGGGCTTGCGATGTGCTGCGACCTCAGGCTGGCGACAGCCGATTCCCGCTTCCGCATCCCCGCTGCGCGCCTCGGCCTTGGCTATGAAGCCAGCTCGGTCGTCAGCCTCGTCGCCCGGATCGGCATGGCTGGCGTGGCGGACTTGCTGCTCAGCGCCCGCATCGTCGATGCGGCGGATGCGCTCCGGTACGGCATCGTCAACCTGGCGTGGGAGCGCCAGGCCTTCGACGAGAAGGCGGCCGCCTATGTCGAGGCCATGGCCAGCAATGCGCCGCTGACCATGCAGGCGGTCAAGCGCACCCTCAGGGAGCTGGCCCGTCCCGAACGGGAGCGCGACATGGCCGGCGCTGAAGCGATGGTTGGCCTGTGCTTTGCGAGCGAAGACTACAAGGAGGGCCAGCGCGCCTTTCTGGAGAAGCGGGCCCCAGCGTTCCGGGGGCTGTGAGATGCGGATGTTGCGGCGGGAGAGGCCATGTCGGCCGACATGCCAAGCCTTCCAAACATGCAACGTCCGGACGCATGATCTGATCGACTGAACCGAAACCGCCCGGCGGCAGGCTGCCCGGCATGACCCAGGAGAAGACAATGAAGCGTCGGCATTTCATCTGCGGCACGGCCGCCCTCGCCATCGCAGGTTCGCTCGCGGCTCCGGCGCTTTCGCAGGGCGCGCCGGTCACGCTCACCGTCGGCTACCAGAAGGTCGGCCATCTTGCGCCCATGATCCTGATTGCGGACGCGCTGAAGGCTCAGGGCGTCGATCTCAAGCTGGTCGAGTTCGCCCGCTACGCCGATGCGCGCACCGCCCTGCTGGCAGGCTCGCTCGATGTCGCGTCGGTGGGCCCGGCCGATCTGGCGATCTCGCTGGCCAGCGGCTCGACCAGCATGGTCGGCATCATGGGCGTCGGCTCTTCGCCGAAATACGTGATCGCCGGCAAGGGCAAGACCTTCGACACGTGGGACGACATCCGCGGCAAGAAGATCGCCATCGCGCCCGGCTCGGCCGTCTGGTTCCAGTTCGCGGCCACGCTGGTCGAGAAGAACATCCCGTACAACTCCTTCACCGCGGTCAACATCCAGGGCGGCGGGGCCAACTTCAACCAGGCCCTCGAAAAGGGAGAGGTCGATGCGATCGTGACCTGGGAGCCGTTCGAATCGATCCCCGTGATGCGCGGCTACGGCTCCTTCGCCAGGAACCTCGACTACAGCCTGTCGAACTCGGTCGGGGCGGAACTCGGCATGCTTGCGGCGAACGCCAATGCGGTCAGCACCAAGCGCGCGGCCATCCAGCACCTCGTCACCGCGTACGTCGCCAAGATGAAGCAGATGGAGGCCTCCCGGCCCGAGTTCGCCCGCGCCGTCGCCACGCTCACCGGACTTGATCCCGAAGTCTCGCTGAAGATCGCCGAGGTCATCAAGCTCGGCCCGGTGCTGACGCCGGCCCAGCTCAGCCGCCAGGCGAAGGCCTTCAGCGACCTTGCGGTCATTCCGCGCGACGTCTCGTCCGAGATCGAGAAGTTCTGGGACGCGAGCTTCCTGGCCAACGCCGTCAAGAGCTGAACCAGACGCACCGCCGCCGCGCCGGACCGCTTGCCCGAAGGTCGACATGTCATTGACAGCCCCGCAGACCGCCACGCCTGGACTGTCGGCCTTTCGCGCGCGGGCGTCGCAGGCGGGCCTCGCCGTCATGCTGCCGCTCGCCGTGCTGGCGCTCTGGCAGCTGTCGGGCACAAATGGCGGCGTGGCCGGCGGAGCCCTGCCCACGCCGGACCGGGTCTGGGCGGCCTGGAAGATATGGGCCTTCGGGACGCCAGGCCCGATGACGCTCTCGCCCTATGTCGGCACCTGGGGCGGAGCGGTCTATTTCTCCTCCGTCCGCGTGGCGAAAGGCTTCAGCCTTGCCATGCTGATCGGCGTGCCGCTCGGCATCATGATCGGCTGGTCGCGGCTGGCCAGCTCGGTCGTCGATCCGACGATCCAGTGGCTGAGGCCGGTGCCGATCACCGCGTGGCTGCCGATCTCCATCGCCCTGTTCGGCATCAGCGATTTCGGCGCGGTGTTCCTGATCACCATCGGCGCGTTCTATCCCATCGTGATCAACACGACGCAGGGCGCGCGCGACGTCGACAGGAACTGGATCCGCGCCGCCCTCATGATGGGCGCCTCGCAATACGACATCCTGCGCCGCGTGGTCCTGCCGGCGGCCTTGCCGTCGATCTTCACGGGGCTCCGGGTCGGGCTCGGCATCGCATGGACGGCCGTGATCGTGTCCGAGATGGTCGCCGTGAAGTCGGGCCTCGGCTATGTGCTGTGGGATGCCTACTATGTCGGACGGATGGACATCGTCATCGCCGACATGGTCTCGATCGGCCTTGTCGGCTTCCTGTCGGACTGGGCCATCGTGCAGCTGGAGCGCTGGGTGCTGACCTGGCGCCGCCTGCAGTCCTTCAACACCTAGGCGGCACATGGGCACGATCTCGCTGACGTCCATCTCGAAGGTCTATGGCGGGGCAGGCGGCGTCACCGCGCTCGACGACGTCGACTTCACGGTCGGCGAGGGCGAGTTCGTCGCCCTGCTCGGTCCGTCGGGCTGCGGAAAATCCACATTGCTCAATCTCGTCGCGGGCTTCGAGACGCCCAGCACGGGCGCGCTGACCTTCGACCGCGCACCGGTCGTGAGGCCCGGGCCGGACCGCGGGGTGGTGTTCCAGGAGGCGTCGCTGCTGCCATGGCTCAATGTCTGGGAGAATGTCGTGTTCGGGCCGAAGGTCCAGAACATCGCGCGCGCGGACTATGAGCCGAAGGCGCGGGCCATCCTCAAGACGGTCGGCCTCGAGAAATTCCACGATGCGCTTCCGGTCCAGCTTTCGGGCGGGATGCGACAGCGTGTCGGCATCGCGCGCGCGCTGGTGATGGAGCCGCGCGCCCTGCTGATGGATGAGCCTTTCGGCGCGCTCGACGCGCAGACCCGGCTTTCGATGCAGGCGCTGCTTCTGGGCGTCTGGGAAGAGCTCAAGACCACGGTGCTGTTCGTCACCCACGACATCGACGAGGCGATCCTCCTCGCCGACAGGGTCTGCGTGATGACGGCCCGTCCAGGTAGGATCACGCGCGACATCCCGATCACCCTGCGCCGGCCGCGGGCCATCGACGACCTGACGACGGCCGAGTTCATCCGCTTCAAGGCCATGATCATGGCCGAGATGCGCGGTTCCGGCGGCGCTCACTGAACCTGGCTTGACGAAGGCGAACCATGGCCAACCCGCGCATTCCTTACCGGCTGAGCTCCTCGCGCCCGGTCCTCCCGCCGATGCAGGGCAAGTCGATCCTCGTGCATCTGGTGGTCAACGTCGAGCATTGGCAATTCGACCATGCCATGCCGCGCACCATCATCACGCCGCCGCACGGCCGGGAGACCGTGCCTGACGTGCCGAACTTCTCATGGGCGGATTACGGGATGCGGGCCGGCTTGCCGCGCATCCTCGACCTGTTCCGGGAGCGCGGCCTCGCCGCCTCCGCCAGCTTCAACGCAGGGGTGATCGACGCCTATCCGGAAGCTGCCGAGGCGATGCGGGAAGCGGGCTGGGAGTTCATCGGCCACGGCATGCACCAGAAGGCGATGAACCATGCCGACGTTTCGGAAGCCGCGCTGATCCGGGCTTGCCTCGACAAGATCGAGGCCTTCACCGGCGAGCAGGTGCGGGGCTGGCTGTCGCCCGGGCTGCGCGAGACCCATGACACGCCGGACCATCTGGCCGCTGCAGGCCTCGACTATGTCTGCGACTGGGTGGTGGACGACCTGCCGTCCTACATGCGGACGCGCCAAGGAGAGCTCGTGGCCATGCCCTACAATCTTGAGATCAACGACTCGATCGTCTACGCCATCGAGCGCCAGGCGACAGGAGAGATGGCGCGGCGGCTCGCCTTCACGCTGGCCCGATTCGAGCAGGAATGCGCCGCCAACCCGCGCGTCCTCGCCATCGGCCTGCATCCGCACCTGATCGCGGTTCCGCACCGGATCCACGAACTCGCTGCTATGCTCGATCTGCTGATGGCGAGCGACAAGGTCCTCTTCACCACCGGAAGCGCCATCTGCGACTGGTTCACGGCACATCAGCAACCCGGAGACTGAACCATGGATCTCAAGCTGAGCGGCAAGCGCGTCCTGATCACAGGCGCATCGAAGGGCATCGGCGCGGCCTGCGCCAGGGTGTTCCTGGAGGAAGGCTGCCATTTGGTGCTTGTGGCGCGCGACGCCGCGCGGCTCGCCGAGGCCCAGGCGGCGCTGGGCTCGCCGGAAGCCGTCTCCGTGTGCGCCGCGGACCTGTCGTCCGCCGGCGAGCGCGCGAGGGTGGCGGCGCTGCATCCGGGCATCGACATCCTCGTCAACAACGCCGGGGCCATCCCGGCCGGCGGGCTGCTCGACATCAGCCTCGAGACATGGGAGGCGGCCTGGGCGCTGAAGGTGATGGGCTACATCCACATGACGCAGCTTTACCTCGCCGGCATGAAGGCGCGCGAGGCAGGCTGCATCGTCAACGTCATCGGCGCAGCCGGGCGCAGCCCACTCTACGACTATGTCTGCGGGGCAACAGGAAACGCCGCGCTCATGGCGTTCACGGGGGCGGTGGGCGGCAAGTCCAGCGCCTGGGGCGTGCGGGTCTTCGGCATCAACCCGTCCCAGACGCGCACGGACCGCATCATCTCGCTGTCGAAGGCCCGGGCGAAGATCGCGCATGGCGACGAGGCACGCTGGGAGGAGATGTTGACGGGGCTGCCGTTCGACAGGCTGATCGAACCCGAGGAGATCGCCCGGACGGCCGCGTTCCTCGCATCGCCGGCCTGCGGCTATGTCAGCGGCGCCGTCCTCGATGTCGATGGCGGGCAGGCTTTCCGAAGCTGAGGCGCTTGCCCGGACGCCTGACGCGCGACGCGCAGGAAGCTTTCCGCACCTGTCGAGCGATCATCCGGGCCGGTCAGCCCGTTGATATGACATTGTCACACACATGTCATGAAAGTGGTGTGTGTCACCGTCGCAATGCATGACAAAAGGGAGCTCCCCATGCGTACTTTCGCGATCGCCGCCGCTGCGCTTGCAGCCATCGGCTTCACGTCGGCCGCCAAGGCCGCCGACATCACCGGCGCTGGCGCCACGTTCCCGTTCCCGATCTATGCAAAGTGGGCCGAAGCCTACAAGGCGGCGAGCGGGATCGGCCTCAACTACCAGTCTATCGGCTCGGGCGGCGGCATTCGCCAGATCCGCGCTAAGACAGTCGATTTCGGCGCCACCGACGCGCCTGTGAAGGGCGAAGAGCTGACCCGGGACGGCATGATCCAGTTCCCGATGGTCATGGGCGGCGTCGTGCCGGCCCTCAACATCCAGGGCGTCGGCCAGCGCGGGCTCAAGCTCACCGGCCCGCTGCTCGGCGACATCTTCCTCGGCACCGTCAAGAAGTGGAACGATCCGAAGATCATCGCGCTCAATCCAGGCGTGACGCTGCCGGACGCCACGATCAACGTCGTCTACCGCTCGGACGGCTCGGGCACGACCTTCGTCTGGACCGAGTACCTGTCGATGGTCTCCGATGAATGGAAGGCCAAGATCGGCACGAACACGTCGGTCCAGTGGCCTGTCGGCGTCGGCGGACGCGGCAACGAAGGCGTGTCCGGCACCGTCAAGCAGATCGCCAACTCCATCGGCTACGTCGAATACGCCTATGCCAAGCAGAACAACCTTGCCTATGCGCTGGTCCAGAACAAGGCGGGCAATTTCCCGGCCCCGGACGACAAGTCGTTCCAGGCTGCTGCCGCCGCGGCCAACTGGAGCGCTGCTCCCGGCTTCGGAATCAGCCTGAACCATCAGGCGGCGCCGGAAGCGTGGCCCATCGTCTCCGCGACGTTCATCCTGATGTACGCCAAGCCGGCCGATCCAGCCAAGTCGCAGGCCGCGCTCAAGTTCTTTGACTGGGCCTTCACGAACGGCGACAAGCTGGCTCTCGACCTCGAATATGTCCCGATGCCGGACGCGGTAAAGACCATGGTCCGCGCCTCCTGGAAGGGCATGACCGACCCGGCCGGCAAGCCGATCTTCTGACAAGGCGAGCGCTGTCTGGCGCAGCGCATCGACCGGATGGAGCGGGGCGGCCGGTGCGCCGCTCCGCTTTCGCCCCAGAAATTCAAATGACCTGACCGGAGCGGGACCATGGTTGCCGTCTACGAGCGCACCTATCAGAACGCTACGCGGGTGACACGCCGCGCCAATCCGTTCGCCTTCGATCCGATCTTCGCGGCCTTGAGCAAGGCCGCGGCGATCACTGTCCTCTTCCTGCTCGCGGGCATCATGGCCTCGATGGTCTATGGCGGCTGGCCGGCGTTCCAGACCTTCGGGCTGGACTTCCTGACCGGCTCGCAATGGGACACCATGAACGACAATTATGGCGGCCTGCCCGCCATCGTCGGCACCCTGTCCACGGCGCTGATCGCCATGGTCATCGGCGTGCCGCTTTCGGTGGGCACCGCGATCTATCTCACGCAGCTTGCGCCGGCCTGGTTCAAAGGTCCCGTCGGCACCGCGGTCGAATTGCTCGCCGCCGTGCCCAGCATCATCTACGGCATGTGGGGCCTGTTCGTCTTCGTGCCGCTGTTCGCGGCGTATTTCCAGGTGCCCGTCAGCTCGGTCGTCGAGGGCATGCCCATCATCGGCACCATCCTGTACGCCCGCTCGCCATCCGGCCTCGGCATCCTGAGCGCCGGCATCATCCTCGCATTCATGATCGTGCCGTTCATCGCCTCGCTGACGCGCGACATGCTCGACCAGATCCCCACGGTGCTGCGCGAAAGCGCCTACGGCATCGGCTGCACCACCTGGGAGGTGGTGAGGCACGTGCTGCTGCCGCAGGCCGGCGTCTCGATCATCGGCGCCATCATGCTTGGCCTCGGCCGTGCCCTTGGGGAGACGATGGCCGTCACCTTCGTCATCGGCAACGCCAACAGGCTGTCGCCCTCGATCATGGATCCGGGGTCGACGATCGCATCGCGCATCGCCAGTGAATTCAACGAGGCCCTCGGCCTTCAGATGAACGCGCTGATCGGCCTTGGCTGCGTGCTGTTCTTCGTCACCTTCGTGGTGCTCGTCATCGCGCGGATCCTCGTCTCCCGCGTCAAGCAGTACTGAGGGAGGAAGCCGCATGTCAGACGCATCCATAGCATCGGCGTCCGCGCCGCAAGTCAAATGGGGCCGCGTCCGCCAGTCGCGCCGCGTGCAGGACAAGATCCTGCGCATCTTCGCGACCGCATCGACCATGCTGGCGGTCTTCGTGCTGTTCTGGATCCTCGGCATGCTGCTGTGGAAAGGCGGCCAGGGCATCAGCCTCGACCTCTTCACCAAGATCACGCCCGGCCCCGGCTCGCAGGGCGGCGGGCTGCTCAACGCCATCGTCGGATCGATCATCCTGACCACCCTGGGCATCGCGATCGCCACGCCCATCGGCGTGATGGCCGGCACTTACCTGGCCGAATACGGGCGCGGCTCGAAGCTGGCGGATCTGGTCCGCTTCATCAACGACATCCTGCTGTCGGCGCCGTCGATCCTGATCGGCCTGTTCGTCTACGTCGTGCTGGTGATGCCGTTCCAGGGCTATTCAGGCTGGGCCGGCAGCGTCGCGCTGGCGATCATCGCGCTCCCGGTGATCGTACGCACCACCGAGGACATGCTCCGCCTCGTTCCCAACGGACTGCGCGAGGCGGCCGCGGCCCTCGGCGCGCCATCCTCGATCGTCATCCGGCAGGTTTGCTGGCGCGCCGCGAAGGCAGGCATCGTCACCGGCATCCTGCTCGCGCTGGCTCGGATCGCCGGCGAGACCGCGCCGCTCCTCTTCACGGCGCTCAACAACTCGTTCTGGTTCAACTGGAACCTTACCGGCGGGATCTCCAACCTTCCGGTGACGATATACGCCTTCGCCTCCGCGCCTTACGACAACTGGCAGCAGCTGGCCTGGGCCGGAGCGTTGCTGATCACGGCCGCCATCCTGGTGCTTTCGGTGTCGGCCCGCGCCTTGATCAACCGCAAATGAGCCTGTGCGCCCGCCCCGTGCGGTCGCTGCACTGAACGAAGCAGAAAGGTCACGTCCCATGTCCACAATGGCTGTTCAGGCTGCGCCGTCGGCGGCAGTGGCGCATCAGAACGCGCAGGTCCGGATCGGGGTCAAGAACCTCGATTTCCATTACGGGGACTTCCATGCCCTCAAGAACATCAACATGAACTTCGGGGACCGCGAGGTGACCGCCCTGATCGGCCCGTCAGGATGCGGCAAATCGACGTTGCTGCGCGTGTTCAACCGCATCTACAGCCTGTACCCGGACCAGCGCGCCACCGGCGAGGTCATGCTCGACGGGCGCAACGTGATTTCGAACAACGTCGACATCAACGAGCTGCGCGCCCGCATCGGCATGGTGTTCCAGAAGCCGACGCCCTTTCCGATGTCTATCTACGACAATTGCGCCTTCGGCATGCGGCTGTACGAGAAGCTCTCGAAATCCGAGCTCGACGACCGCGTCGAGCAGGCGCTGCGCAAGGCCGCGCTCTGGGACGAGGTCAAGGACAAGCTCAAGCAGTCCGGGATGGGGCTTTCAGGCGGCCAGCAGCAGCGCATGTGCATCGCGCGCACCATCGCTCAGCAGCCCGACGTGATCCTGTTCGACGAGCCGACCTCGGCTCTGGACCCGATCTCGACAGGAAAGATCGAGGAGTTGATCGAGCAGCTCCGAGCGGACTTCACCATCCTCATCGTCACCCACAACATGCAGCAGGCGGCGCGCATCTCGCAGTACACCGCCTTCATGTATCTCGGCGAATTGATCGAGTTCGGCCCGACCACGAAGATCTTCATGGATCCGGAGCAGAAGCGCACGCTCGACTACGTCACGGGCCGCTTCGGCTGATCCCGCCCATCCGGGCCGTGAGGCCGCAAGCGACCATTCAAAAGGGCCAACCGTCCATGAGCGACCATATCTCCAAGACTTTCGACCAGGAGCTGGACCTTCTCAGGCGCCTTGTCGCCGAGATGGGCGGCCTCAGCGAGCGCATGCTGTCGGACGCAACCGTGGCGCTCCTGCGCGAGGACACCAAGCGGGCGCAGGCGGTGATCGCCATGGATCCCAAGCTGGATGAGCTGCAGCGCAAGATCGAGCAGAATGCGGTCATGATGCTGATGCGCCGCCAGCCGGTGGCAAACGACCTGCGCGAGGTGATGGCCTCGATCCGCATCGCCAACGACCTGGAGCGCATCGGCGATCTCGCCAAGAACGTCGCCAAGCGTTCGCTGAAAGTCCAGGGCCACCTGCAGAGCGGCAGCGCCATGAGCGGCGTCGAGGCCCTCAGCCGGTTGGCCCAGGGCCAGCTCAAGGATGTGCTCGACGCGTATTCCCAATCCAACGAGAAGGGGGCAGTCGACGTCTGGACGCGCGACGGCCAGATCGACGCACTGGAGAATTCGCTGTTCCGCGAGCTGCTGACCTACATGATGGAGGATCCGCGCAACATCACCTTCTGCACGCATCTGCTGTTCTGCGCCAAGAACATCGAGCGCCTCGGCGACCACACCACCAACATCGCGGAAACCGTGCATTACCTGGTGACGGGCCGCAATCTTCCCAACGACCGGCCCAAGGGCGAGTCGCCCTCCGACGCCGCGGCCTGAGGGCGGCGCCCGTGTCAGCGCATATCCTGATCGTCGAGGACGAAGAGCCGCTCAGCCTGCTTCTGCGCTACAATCTCGAAGCGGAAGGCTACCGGGTCGACGTCTGCATGCGCGGCGACGACGCCGAACTGAGGCTGCGCGAGGAGGCGCCGGACCTGCTGCTGCTGGACTGGATGCTGCCGGGCCTTTCCGGCATCGAGCTTTGCCGCCGCCTGCGCCAGCGCCGCGAGACCGAAGCGCTTCCGGTGATCATGCTCACGGCGCGGGGCGAGGAGACGGAACGCGTGCGCGGCCTGTCGATCGGCGCGGACGATTACGTCGTGAAGCCTTTCTCGGTGCCTGAACTGCTGGCGCGGGTGCGGGCGCTGCTCAGGCGCGTCAACCCCGAGCGCATCGCCGACGAGCTTGGCGCCGGCGACATCAAGCTCGACCGCAACACGCGCCGGGTCTGGCGCTCCGGCGGCGAGCTCCATCTGGGGCCGACCGAGTTCAGGCTTCTGGAGTTCTTCATGGAGAAGCCGGGCCGGGTGTACACGCGCGGGCAATTGCTGGACGCGGTCTGGGGCCGCGACGCAGAGATCGATGAACGCACCGTGGATGTCCATGTCGGGCGTCTGCGCAAGGCGTTGTCGGGCGGCGATGGGCGCGATCCGATCAGGACTGTCCGCGGAGCGGGCTATTCGCTCGATGAGAATTTCGCGCGGGCCTGATCGTGCCAGGCTGACGTCGGACCTGGGGGCACGGAAGCGCAGAGGCTGCACACCCCGTACGCCGCGTCCCGCATCCGTTCGTCCTTCTGAAAGCCGCCGGTCAGCCGCGCTGGGCCTGGACGCGCCGCTCCTGCTCGCGGCGGCGGTCGCCTGCCGGCTGATAGGCGATGCGGCAGTGGTAGCCGCAATAAGGCACGCCTGAATCGGTCTTGAGGCCGCAGAAGCGAAAATCGGCATGCGTCGGGTCGCCCATGGGCCAACGGCACATCGTGTCCTTGAGCTCCATGATCGTGACGCGCTCGGAGAAGGGCACCACGACGTTCGGATCCAGCAGTTCGGCGCGCGGCTCCGGCCGCGGCTCCGGCGCCGTCCGCATCTGGGGCGCGACGGCGGTGTTGCCGCGCACGGGCGGCGCGCTGTTGAAGCCGCCCGGCGCACGGACGGCCGCAGGCTTGCGCGGACGCGCGAGCCCTGCCGATGATGAAGGCGTCTTCGCCCGGCCGGACATGCCGAGGCGATGGACCTTGCCGATGACCGCGTTTCTGGTGACGCCGCCAAGCTCTCCGGCGATCTGGCTGGCGCTGAGCCCATCATTCCAGAGCTTTTTCAGAAGCTCGACGCGGTCTTCAGTCCAGGTTGCTACATCAGACATGCCGTTTCCTTCACTGTTGCGCATGGCGCGCCCTGCGGCCCGCCACGTCAGTCCCCGCGAGATGGGCGGCGAAACGAATCCCGTCAGCTTCGCCGGCCACGTGCAGTGACCCGCGTCGGCGCTCTGCCGATCCTGTTCTGAGATGCCGCACGACATGTCGTGGTTGACGGAGAAACACATACAAGATGCCGTGACTCTTCGACAAGAGTCCGAACCGGGAACAATGAATTTTCAACAGGCGATTCGCGAGGTGATGCAAATTTGCCGGCTTGTGGCTCCTGCCGAGTGCGGCTGCGGCGCCGAGAGGCCGGGCTGAGGATCTGAGGCGGGCGGGACGCAGCATCGCCTCGTCAACGCACAGGATCAGTCGGCGTTCCGCTTGAGATGCGTGGCGTAGACGAAGCGGTCGGCGGGATGCCAGTTGACGGAGGTCAGGATCCGGTCGCCCTTGCCGTCGCTGTAGCTGCGCCGGAAGCGCATGCCGATCGCATCCCGCTCGGCCCCGAGCGCCTTCGCGACGGAAGCGGAGAGCTGGCCGGCGCTGATCTCCTGCTGGACATCGGCGATCTCGACGCCCCAGCGCTGCTCGATATGCGCGAAGATCGAACCCTTCAGGGTCGGAAGGTCGCGCTCGACGTCCCTGAATCGCTCGGCGACGAAGACGGTCACCGTGCAGATGGGCTGCCCAAGTTCATCCTGCCTGACGCCGTCGATCCGGAGCCAGCGGCTGCGTTCGGGGGCGCCGGCCAGCAAGGCCTCCTTGCCCGAAACCTCGACGAGCGTGGCCGAAGCGATGACGAGGCGCGTGTCGACGGCATACTGGAACAGCTCGTCCACGGAGCGGGCGCGCTGGACGAAGACCCGCGGCGGCTGGTTTGAGATGACAACGGTGCCCGCGCCCTGGCGGCGCGCCACGAGGCCCATGTCGGACAGCCGCCGCAAGGCTTCGCGCACGGTGTAGCGGCTGACCTTGAACTGCGCGCACAGCTCTGTCTCCGGCGGCAGCAATTGGCCGATCGGCTGCTTGCCGGACATGATTTCGTCACGCAGGACCTGCTCGATCTGTGCATAAAGCGGCCGGTTCGCCGCAGCCTGGATCGTTTGCCTGCTCATTCCGCCATGCCGCCCGCATCATGGGATGTCTGATCGCCGGTCCGCGCGATCAGTAACCATCGAGCGCAGGTTTGCAACTCCGGCCTGTGGCGCGCAAGCCGTCGACGCCAGTGCGTTGCCGCCATTCCGCGCCCAGCTGGCCCGCGACGGCGGCCGGCCGCCGTTTCAATGCGCCGCGTCTGGCGCGTCGCGCATCGGCCCGATGACGCCGGCCGCGGCGAGCGACGCAATCCGGTCGGCGGCGAGCCCGAGGATGCCTTCGTAGACCTCGCGGTTGTGCTGCCCGAGGTCGGGAGCGCTGGCGATGATGGCGCCCGGCGTCTGGGAGAGCTTCGGCGCCACGTTCTGCATGCTGAGCTCGCCGAACCGCGGATGCAGCACCTTCACAATGGCCTCGCGCGCCTTGAAGTGCGCATCCTCGAGCATTTCCGGGGCGCGGTAGATGTCGCCGCGCGGCACGCCGTGGCTGTCGAGCAGGAGCCCGAGCGGCTCGGCGTCGATGCCGGACGTCCACAGGCCGATCAGGTCGTCGAGCTCCTTCTGGCTCTCGCCGCGCGCGCCATGGGTCGCATAACGCGGATCGTCCGCCAGTTCCGGCCGGCCCATGGCCTCGGCCAGCCTGCGGAACACGCTGTCCTGGTTGGCCGCGATGAGGACCATCCGCCCGTCTTTCGCGGGATAGACGTTCGAGGGCGCGACGTTCGGAAGGATCGCCCCCGTGCGCTCGCGCACGAATCCCGCCTTGTCGTATTCGGTGACGAGCGATTCCATGATCGCGAGGACGGCTTCGTAGATGGCTGAATCGACGACCTGCCCGTGTCCGGTGCGGTGCAGGGAGTGCAGCGCCATCAACCCCCCGAGGCAGGCGAACGTGGCCGCCATGGTGTCGCCGATCGAGATGCCCATGCGGCTCGGCGGGGAGGAGGGATCGCCGACGACGTAGCGCAGCCCGCCCATCGCCTCCCCGATGGCGCCATAGCCCGCCTTCCCGGCGTAAGGCCCGGTCTGCCCGTAGCCCGACACCCGGATCATGATCAGCCGGGGATTGATCTTCGACAGGACGTCGTAGCCCAGGCCCCATTTCTCGAGCGTGCCGGGCCGGAAGTTCTCGAGCAGGATGTCCGACTTCGCCACCAGATCCTTGATCAGCTGCTGCCCTTCGGGACCGCGGGCGTTGAGTTCGATCGATTTCTTGTTGCGTGCGATCACCGGCCACCACAAGGACAGCCCGTGCGGCTTCTCCCGGCCCCATTCGCGCATTGGATCGCCCTGTCCGGGCTGCTCGATCTTGATGACCTCGGCCCCGAAATCCGCGAGCAGCTGACCGCAGAACGGGCCTGCCAGCAGCTGCCCCATCTCGATGACGCGCAAGTCTGTCAATGGGCCGCGCCGCGTCGCATCTCGTGAGCCGGTCATTGCATCCTCCAAAGTTGTCCAGACAACCCAAGCTGTTTATACAAGGCCAGGCAGGCGCTGCAAGGCGGCCAGAGGTCGGTTCGAACGGGAGAAATGCATGGGCGCCGCCATCGAGATCGTGGAAGTCTCTCCGCGCGACGGGCTTCAGAACGAGCCCGTGACCGTCTCGACAGCCGACAAGCTCGAATTGATCGACCGTGCGGCCAGGGCCGGCCTCAGGCGGCTGGAGGTGGCCAGCTTCGTCAATCCGAAGCGCGTGCCCCAGATGGCGGACGCCGACCAGATCTTCGCTGGCCTGGCTCACGGCCGCAGCGCCGCGCATGTCGGGCTGGTGCTCAACGCGAAGGGATTCGAGCGGGCCGTCGCGGCCGGGTGCCGCGAGATCAACTACGTCGTCGTGGCCAGCGAGACCTTCAACCAGCGCAACCAGGGCGCAAGCATCGCCGAGACCGTCGCGCAATGGCGCGGCATCGCCGCGGCGGCGCGCCTGTCCGGCGTCAGGACGACAGTGACCATCGCCGCGAGCTTCGGCTGTCCCTTCGAAGGCGAGGTGCCGCTGAAGGACGTCATGGGCGTCATGCAGTTGGTGCTTCACGCTCCGCCCGATGAAGTCGCCTTCGCCGACACGATCGGTTGCGGCGTGCCGTCCCAGGTCAGGGCCATCCTGTCCCAGGCCCGCGTCCTGGCGCCGGACGTCAAGCTGCGCTGCCATTTCCATGACACCCGCAACACAGGCATCGCCAATGCGCTGGCGGCGGTCGAAAGCGGCGTCGATGCGCTCGACGCCTCCATCGGCGGGTTCGGCGGCTGCCCCTTCGCGCCCGCCGCGACCGGCAACGTCGCGACGGAGGATCTGGTCTACATGCTGGAGCGGATGGGTATCGCGACCTCGGCGGACCTCGACCGGATCATGGCGGCGGCGGAATGGCTGGGGGGGCTGCTTGGCAAACCCGTGCCTTCGGCCCTGGCGCGGGCCGGCGCGTTTCCGCCGCGAGCCGCCTGATTCAGCCTCTTTCCTTTCCGCAAAGGTCCGGACAATATAGGTCCGGCCGCGGCGCTCAGCGCCGGATGCCGCTGAAGTTGCCTGCGCACGAGGGAGATGGGCTGATGAGGTTGCTTCATGATCTGTTGATGGCGGGTGCGATCCTCCTGGGGACCGCCATGGGGGCATCGGCGCAGACGGTGGCGCTCGGCACGACCCAGGGCGGAGCCACGGGCCAGATCGCGACGGCCATCGCCCAGGTGGTCTCGACCCATGCCGGCGGCATCCAGGTCAGGCCGCAGCCGGTCGCCAACACCGCCCAGTACATCCCGCCGATCAACGCGGGCCAGATCGAGTTCGGCATCGCCAATGCGCCGCAGACGTCGAATGCGTTCGGCGGCGTCGGCATGTCCCAGGGCCAGGCATCGCCGAACCTGCGCATGGTCGCGGCGCTGTTCCCCTTCAATGCCGGGCTTGTCGCGAGGCGGGCCTCCGGCATGAAGGGCCATGCCGACCTCAAGGGCAAGCGCCTGCCGTGGTTCCCGGACAACTCGCTCGGCGACGTGATCATGCGGGCGGCGCTCGAGGTCGGCGGGATCAGGCCGGAAGACGTAACCCGCGTGCCGATGCCGAACTTTCCCCGCATGTTCGATGCGTTCAAGTCTGGCCAGATCGACGTTTCGATCGCAGCCGTCGGGGCGCAGAACGTGATCGACTTCCAGCAGAGCATCAGCGGCGGGGTCAGGTTCCTCAGCTTCGCGGAGCGCGATCTCGCCATTGTGGCCAAATGGCTGCCGGGCTCGTCCTTGCGCGTGATGCCGGCGACGGCTGCCAACCTTGGCGTCGAGGAGGGCACGCGCGTGTTCTCGTATGTTTACACATTGTTCACCCATGCGGGCATGAGCGACGATGTCGTCCACCGCGTGACAAAGGCCCTGTTCGAGCGCGCAGGCGACCTCAAGGCCACCAGTCCCTTGTGGGAGGAATTCGATCCCAAGGCCATGGGCGCCGGCATCGGCGTGCCATACCATCCTGGCGCGCAGCGGTTCTTCAAGGAGGCCAATGTCGGGTTCCAGCAGTGACGGCGCGGCCTGCGATTCGCGCAGCCGCAGTGCGGGGCGCTTCGCTTCCCGCGCGCATGCTCGGGCTTGGCGTTGCTGTCCTGCCGCTCGTCGCCATCCTGGCCCTTCCGGCCCGGCTCGGGCTGTTCATCCAGGATGAGCAGGTCGCGGCGCTCGTGCTGGGCTGCGGCCTGGGCGTGGTGTTCCTCAGGGTCAAGGTCGGGCAGGGCCGTCTGGCCCGCGCGGCCAGCCTTGCCCTTGGCGCGCTCTCGGTCATGTTCGGCGTGGCGCTGGCCGTGCGGTTTCCGGTCCTGTCCGAAGGGGCCTTCTTCAGGCCTCTGGAAGCCGCGCTGTTCGGCTTGGCTGCGGTCGTCCTGCTGACCGAGGGCCTGCGCCGCGTGGTCGGCTGGGTGCTCACCATCGTCTTTGGGCTGCTCTGCGCCTACGCGCTGGCAGGCCATCTGCTGCCCTCCGCCATCGCCGGGAAATCGCTGACGCCCGTCCAGCTCCTGGGCTTCCTCGGGGCCGATTCCACTGCCTTGCTGGGGCAGACGCTGACCGTCGCCTGCTTCGTGATCGTGCCGTTCATCCTGTTCGGACGGCTCCTCGTCGCGGTGGGTGCGGCATCGGTCTTTGATGCGCTCGGCGTCAGGCTCGCCGGCTCTGCGCCCGGCGCTTCGGGCCGGATCACCATCATATCCTCGATGCTGTTCGGCACGGTGTCCGGCTCGGCGGTCGCGAACGTGATGGCCAACGGGGCCGTGACCATCGGCATGATGCAGCGCAACGGCTACACCAAGGAGGACGCCGCCGCCGCCGAGGCGGTGTCCTCGACGGGCGGGCAGATCATGCCGCCGGTGATGGGCGCGGCCGCGTTCATCATGGCTGAGTATCTCCGGGTCCCCTATGCGACGATCATGCTCGCCGCGCTCCTGCCTGCGCTGCTGTTCTACGGCGCGATCCTGTGCCAGCTCGATTTCACGGCGCGGCGGATGGGGCTTCCGCCCTTCGCCGATGACGCGGCCCGTCCTCTATCCACCCTTGTGCCCGAGAGCGTGCTGCTGGCCATCGCCTTCGCCGTCGTTCTCGGCGGCATCTTCTGGGGCAATCTCCAGCCTGAACTGGCGGCGGTGGCGAGTTCCACCGTGCTGTCGCTCATCGCCCTGCTGATGCTGCGTGGCCGTGGGTTCACTGTCCGCCATCTGGTCGACGAGATTTCCGAGACCGGAATAGCATCGGCCGATGTGCTGCTGGTGTGCGGCCTGGCCGGCATGATCATCGGCATCCTGTCCACCACGGGCCTTGGCTTCGCGCTGTCGCTGGTCCTGCTCGATGTCGGCAAATCGAGCCTCTTCCTGCTGCTGCTGGTCACGGCGCTGGTGTCGCTGATCCTCGGCATGGGGATGCCGACGACGGCGGTCTACATGCTGCTGGCCACGCTTGCCGCGCCAAGCCTGGTCAAGCTGGGCGTGCCCCCGATCAGCGCCCACATGTTCGTGTTCTACTACGGGCTCTTGTCCATGATCACGCCGCCGGTGGCCCTCGCGGCCTTCGCGGCGGCGTCGATCGCGCAAGCGTCGCCGGTCACCGTGGCATGGCACAGCGTCAAGATCGGCTGGGTCGCGTTCCTCGCGCCTTTCCTGTTCATCTACCAGCCTGCGGTGCTGATGATCGGCACATGGGCCGAGATCGTCCTGTTCGCCGTGGGCGCGACCGTCGCCATCCCGCTCGTCACGGGGGCCTTGATCGGGCATGCCCTGAGGCCGCTCACGGCCCGCGCCCGCGCCTCCTGGCTCATCGCCGGCCTGCTCATCCTGGTTCCGATCGGCAGCTTTGGCGCGCATGCCATCTGGATCGAGATGGCGGCCTTCCTTGCCGGCGTGGCGCTGCTGCTGCGGCACGGCCTGGCGAGGCGCGAGGCCGCACTGGCTTGACGCCGCCGGCGCGGGCCAATTGTCCGGACGAATGATCTGTGCCAACGTCATCCAGCAGGGCTGCCGCCATGCTGTGCCGCCGTGCCGGCCGGCTTCAAGGGAAACCGCCTATGAGCGAACTCGAGATCTACAAGCGGCAGGGCTTCGCCCAGAGCGTCGGCATCGGCGAGAGGCCTGCCCTGGTCCTGGTCGACTTCGTGCTCAGCTTCACGGATCCGGCCCATTTTGGCGGCGGAAACATCCAGCAGGCCATCGACAACACCGTCGGGATGCTGGCTTTCGCCCGCGCCCATGCGATGCCGGTTGCGCACACCCGGGTCGTCTATGCGGATGATGGCTCCGACGCAGGCGCCTTCACGCGCAAGGCTCCCGGCCTGCTCAAGCTCACCGAGGCCAGCCCGCTGAGCCAGATCGTCGATCAGGTCAGGCCCGTGGAGGGCGAGGCCGTCATCAGGAAGCGTCAGGCTTCGGCCTTCTTCGGCACCGAATTCGCGTCATGGCTGGCGTGGAGGCGGGTCGACACGCTGCTGGTCGCGGGATGCACGACGTCGGGTTGCGTCCGCGCCACCGTCGTCGACGCCGTGGCCCACAACATGCGCACCATCGTCCTGGTGGACTGCGTGGGGGACCGCGCCATGGCCCCGCACGAGGCCAACCTTTTCGACATGGGCCAGAAATATGCTGACCTCATGAGCAGCGCCGACGTCATGGAGGCGCTCGGCGGCGATTGATCGGCCAGGATTGATCGGCAAGGGTTGGGCGGAGGCTTGGCGTGATGTTCGCGGCGCCGGATTCGAGACAGGCAGGAACGACGACATGACTGATAGGCTTGGCTGGCGGCGCAAGTTCGGGGTTCTGGGCCCCTCGACGAACACGGTCGTCCAGCCCGATTTCGACGACATGCGCCCGCACGGCGTCACGAACCATTACAGCCGGATCTATACGCCCAACGCCACCGCCGTCAGCAACGAGAGCTTCAGGGCGGGGGCCGACACGATCGCCGCCAACGTGCTGGATGCGGTCCGCAGCGTCATGACCTCGGCTCCCGACTATCTCGTCATGGGCATGTCGGCGGTGACGTTCTTCGATGGCGCGAAGGGCGCGGACGCCTTCGTGGCGAAGGTCGAGGCGGAAGCGGGCGTCAAGGTCAGCGTCGGCAGCCATGCCTGCACGGCGGCCATGCGCAGCTATGGCGGCGTCAGGCGCATCGCGGTGCTGTCGCCGTACTGGCCTGTCATGAACACGGAAGTCGCACGCTATTTCGGAGACATGGGCTTCGAGGTCGTGCGCGACACAGCGCTCCAGTGCCGGTCGTGGACGGCCATCGCCGAGGTCGACGACGCCGCCCTCCGCGTGGCGCTGCGCCAGCTCGACGGCGACGACGTGGATGCGATCGTGCAGGTCGGAACAAACCTGTCCATGGTCCGGCTCGCCGCGGCTGCCGAGCTCTGGCTGGGCAAGCCTGTCATCGCCATCAACACGGCGACTTACTGGCATGCGCTCAGGGCCAACGGCATCGCCGACCGCATGCCGGGCTTCGGCCGCCTGCTGGCGGAGTTCTGACCCGCCTCAGGCCATCGCCGACGCGTCGCGCAGCGACTGGATCATCGATGTGCGCATCAGATAGGCCTTGTGCGCATCAGGGTCGGCGGCCGTCTTGCGCAGATCGGCGTAATAGGCGGCGCGAGCGGCCGGCTCGCGCGTGTTGAGCATGGCGCGGTTGCGCAGGGTGGTCTGCTGGACGACGTCGAGGGCCACCTTGCGGCGCTGCCGCTCATAGGCATGAAGCGTCGACAGGTCCGCTCCCCGCATCACCTGGGTCAGCTTCTCCGCCACGTTGAAGGCGTCATGGATGCCGCCGTTCAGGCCCATGCCGCCCAGCGGATTGTTGACGTGCGCGGCGTCTCCCGCGATCAGCATGCGCCCGGCGACGTATCTCGACGCCACGCGTTCATGCACGCGGTAGGCCGTGCGGTGCCTCACCTCATAGGCGTCCGGCCTTCGCACAGCGCCCTGCAGCAGCCGTTCGATGCGCTCGGGAGCGGTCACGTCGTCGTCGCTCAGGCTGGAATCGACGGGAAACAGCGCCCGCCAGACGCTCGCCGTGCGGATCAGCACGAACCATTCGTCCGGATCGGAGATGTAGGAGATGTTCGAGACGTCCGGCATCGCGCTCCGGAAGTCGAACGTCGTCGAGATGGTCAGGAAGATCTCGGGGATTGTCTGGCCTTCGAATTCCGCGCCCATCGACTTGCGCACGACGCTGCCGATGCCGTCCGAGCCCACCACGAAAGCCCCCGACAGGGTTTCTGCCGCGCCATCCTGCGCAATGATGTCGACCTCGGCCCGGTCGGCGGTCTGACGCGCGGCGACGGCCCGGGTCCCGAAGCAGATCGTCGCGAGCGGGTTGGAGGCAAGCCTGGCGTGCAGCATCTCGCCGAGCCGCCATTGCTCGCATTGCAGCCGGAACGGATGCTCGGTCTCGTCCGAAAGCCGCGACATCTCGAAGGTCGCGATGGCCCCTTCGCTGCGGTCGCGGAACTGCCATGTGGGGCAGATCAACCCTTGTTCGATCATGCTTTCGACGACGCCGAAGCGCTTCAGCATGTCGAGCGTCGGCGGATGGAACGTCGATGCCCTGAGGTCGCGCGGCAGGTCGGCCGAAGCCTCGACCAATGTCACGGCGATGCCCTCGTCGACCAGGAGATTGGCCGCCACCAGCCCAACCGGCCCTGCGCCGATGATCAGGACCCTGTTGCTCACGCTCATTTTTGCAGGCGCCTTCCTTGACAGTCCATGCAGGCCGGTCATCATGTAGTTGTCCGGACAATCATGGCGTTCGAAGTCCGGGCGGGCAAGTGCCGATCTTGTCGCGATCGAGGGTCCGGCGTCCTGAGTATGGAGATCTGATGCGCTATCCGTTTTCAGCCTTGCCATCCAGAGGCCGCCTGCAATGGCCGGGCGGTAAGCGGCTGGCGCTGATCGTGACGGTCAATCTCGAGTTCTGGGACCTGCTGAAGCCGACGAGCGCGCCGTATTACGCTGGCGGACCGTCCATCCTGCCAGACGCCCTGCCGGGCGACATTCCGGACTTCCCGAATTTCTCCTGGCGCGAATATGGCCAGCGCGTCGGGGTCTGGCGGCTGTTCGATGCCTTCGACGAAGCTGGAGCCCCCGCAAGCTGCACCGTGAACGCCAAGCTCGCCCTGGAGCGGCCGTCCATCGTCGAAGCCGCGCTGAAACGCGGTTACGAGTTGGTCCCGCACAATTTCGAGCAGGGCGAACTGCTCTGCCATCTGCAGCATGATCCGGACCGCGAAAGGGCGGTCATCGGCGAGACCCTCGACGTCTACAGGAAGGTGACCGGGCGGGAGCCGAAAGGCTGGCTCTCGTCATCCTTGCGCGGCACCACCAGCACGCCCGAGATCCTGGCGGAGAAAGGCCTGACGTTCTGGTGCGACCTGATGAACGACGACCAGCCCTACATGATCACGACCGGGGCTGGCCCGATCGTTGCTGTGCCGTACTCGATCGAGATCAACGACTTCACGCTTCTCCAGCGCCGCGGGCTGACGAATGACGCGGCCTTCGAGTGCATGAAGGAGCAATTCGACGTGCTGTATGCCGAAGGAGCGAAGACGGGCATGATGATGAATGTCGGCCTGCATCCCCATGTCATCGGGGTTCCCCATAGGGTCGGCCTCCTGCGCCGCTTCCTCAGCTATGCGCAGCAGTTCGACGGCGTCTGGTGGGCGACGCGCGAAGAGGTCGCCGACGCCTATCTGGGCCAGCACGCCAGCCATATCGCGCAGGAGCCCGCGTGATGGAGGCCGCCGCCGCACCCCCTGCGTCCGGCGGCGGCATTGCCCGGACCGCGCTTCGCGCGATGCTTGGCGTTTCGCTCGCCGTCATCCTGACCGGCTTGGCCATCCAGTTCGGCGGGCGCGTGATCGCGCAGCAGATCATGTCCGGCCTGATGCTGGGCTCGATCTACATGACCGTCGCCGTGGCCTTCACCTTGACCATCGGCGTGCTCAACTTCCTGAACTTCACCATCCCCACGCTGTTCATGCTGACCGGGATGGTGGCGTGGGGGCTGCTGTCGCGCGGCTATGTCGCGTTCGGCGGCGGCTGGGGCTGGCTTCTGGCGCTGGCGGCCGGCATCGTGGCCGCAGTGGCCGCATCCCTCGTCGTCGAGCGCTTCACGTTCCGCTATCTCAAGACCCGCCACGGCGATGCGACGGAGCACGCGATCCCGCTCGTCTCCTCGCTGGGCTTCCTGCTGATCTTCGAGCATCTGGTGCTCATCGCGCTCGGTTCTGAATCCCAGCGTTTTCCCGTCCCGTTCAGGGCCGACGTCAATCTCTTCGGCCTTGTCGTCGGCCTCCCGCAGCTCGCCAGCCTGGTCCTGGCGCTCCTGATCGTCGCCGGCCTCGCCTATGTCCTCAAGCGCACGCGCATGGGCCGCGCCCTGCGCACGATCGCCGAAAGCCCGGACACCGCCTCGCTGCTCGGCGTCGACGTGGCCCGCATCGTTCCGGTGGTCTTCATCCTGACCGGCCTTCTGTCCGGCATCGCCGCAGCGCTCTTCACCGTCAATTACGGCGATGTCTCGCCGTTCATGGGCGAGCACATCGGCACCAAGGCCATCGCCGCCATGGTGCTGGGAGGGCTCGGCTCGGTCTGGGGCGCTGTCGCCGGGGGGCTTATTGTCGGCCTCGCGGAAACCTTGTCGATCCATTTCCTGGGCGGCGATTCGGTTCAGATGGTCGTCTGGGGCCTGTTGCTGCTGGTGATCATCACGAGGCCGCAGGGCCTGCTCGGCGCCTCCTCCATCGGCAAGGCGAAGATGTGATGGCAAGGTCGCCGGAACTGGAGCGGAGGCCTGCATCATGAGCGGTTACGCTTCCGGGATCGTCGCGATCCTTTGCATCAACCTGATCTTCGCCTACGCCATCTTCGTCACCGCCGCCACCGGCCAGCTCAACCTGGGCGGCGCCGGCTTCCAGGCCATCGGCGCCTATGCCGCCGCATGGCTCTCGAGCGAAGCGCAGCAGCCGGCCGCGGTCACCATTCCGCTGGCCATGCTGGTCGCCGCTCTCGTCGGCTTCGTCATCTCGTTCCCGGTGCTGCGCACGCGAGGGGTCTACATGGTGCTGGCGACGTTCGCCTTCGGCCAGTTCGTCTCGGGGTTCCTTCTCCGCTCGCCGACGTTCGGCGGAGCCATCGGGATGGTGGTGCCGGAATATGTCGACATCCAGCTGCTCGTCGGCGCGGCGGTCCTCACCACCTGCCTCGTGTTCTTACTCATGTCGACCCGGCTCGGCCTCGCCATGCGGGCGATCCACGACGACGAAGCCGTCTCCACCATCATGGGCGTCGACGTCCGTGCGGTCCAGGTCGCCATGTTCACGCTCGGCGGGGCTCTGGCTGGACTTTCGGGCGCGCTTTACGCCCATCATTTCAGCTTCGTGGAAGCCCAGTACTTCAACTCGCTGCTCTCGATCTACGTGCTGCTGTTCGTCCTGATCGGCGGCACGCAGACGGCATGGGGGCCGCTTGTGGGCAGCCTGTTCTTCACGGTGCTGCCGGAACTGATGCGCGTGGGCGGCTCATGGCGCTATGTGGCGTTTGGCGTGGCGATAGTGCTCATGATGGTCCTGCGCCCACAGGGCATCATGACGCGGTCACTGGCGGCCCGGCTGTCCTGGCGCAGGCCAAGGCCGCCCGTTCCTGCCGTCTCCGCCGCCGGAGGAGCGCGCGATGGGGGCTGAGCCGATCCTGTCCCTCGACGCCATCACCAAGCGCTTCGGCGGCCTGACGGTGTCGGACCGCATCAGCTTCGACGTAGCCAAGGGCTCGCGCACGGCCCTGATCGGCCCGAACGGCGCGGGCAAGACGACGTTGTTCAACCTGCTCTCCGGCGTCTATCCGCTCGACGGCGGCGCGATCTTCCTCGAAGGGCTGCGGATCGATCATCTTGCGTCGCGCATGCGGATCGGGCGCGGCCTGTCGCGGTCGTTCCAGAACATCCGCCTGATGGCGCACCTGTCGGTCGTCGAGAACGTGATGCTCGGCCAGCATGCCCAGGCCGACAGCCTCAAGGATCTCCTGACGCCGATTTCATGGATGAGGTCCGGCAGCTGGCGACGGTCGGCGCAGGAGAGGCTGGAGGCGGCGGGGATAGACGTCGATCCCGATGCGGAGGTCTCGAGCCTGCCATACGGGGTGCGCAAGAAGATCGAGGTGGTGCGCGCCCTGATGAGCAAGCCGCGCCTCCTGATGCTGGACGAGCCCGCGGCGGGCCTGAATCCCCGCGAGACCGCGTCGCTGTCGGCCTTCCTCAAGAAAGTGGCCGCAGACGGAGTCACGTTGCTGGTGGTCGAGCACGACATGTCGTTCGTCCACGATCTGTGCGAGCGCACGCTGGTGCTCAATTTCGGCCGGCTGATCTACGAAGGCCCGACGCGCCAGGTGCAGGAGGACGCAGCGGTGCGCGAGGCCTATCTCGGCACGCGCCGCGTTGCGCTTCAGGGTGACGGCCGTGCTGCTTGACGTCGAAAGCCTGGATGTCCGCTATGGCCGCACCCATGCGGTCAAGGCCATGTCGTTCTCCGTCGGGCACGACGAACTCGTCACGGTGCTGGGCGCGAACGGCGCGGGCAAGAGTTCGCTGCTCAGGACCCTGCAGGGCCTGGTTCCGGCTTCCGGCGGGCGCATCCGCTTCGACGGCGCCGACATCACGCGGATGACGCCCCCCGAGCGGCTCAGGCGGGGCCTGGCGCTGGTCCCCGAGGGCCGGCAGATCATCACCAGCCTGACCATCCACGAGAACCTGCTGATGGGCGCCTATTGCCGGGCGGACAAGGAGGTCGGCCGCGACGTCGATGCGGTCTATGGCCGCTTCCCCAATCTGGCGGCGCGGCGCGGGATGCCGGCCTCGGTGCTTTCGGGCGGCGAGCAGCAGATGCTGGCGATCAGCCGTGCGCTGCTGGCGAGGCCGCGGCTGATGATGCTCGACGAGCCGTCGCTTGGCTTGTCGCCATTGCTCGTTGAGCGTCTCTTCGACTTGCTCAAGACATTGCGCGGCGAAGGCCTGGCGATCCTGCTGGTCGAGCAGAACACCGAGATGGCGCTGGAAGTCGCCCGGCGCGGCCTCGTCATGGAGCTTGGGGCCGTCGTGCTCGAAGGCTCTCCCGACAGCCTGCGCGGCGACGACAGGCTGGCGGCGGCATATTTCGGCCATGCGGCCGGCGCGGGTTGACGATCATGGAACTGGGCACGAAACCTCAACGCGGGAGACCAAGATGATCCAACGCCATACGACCTTGAACATTGCCGCATTCGCACTGGCCGGCCTTTGCGCCGGCACCCCCCCGGCGGGCGCGCAGGCGCCGCAGGAGATCGTGCTCGGCCTCAGCATGGTCAAGTCGGGGCCATTGAAGACGGTCGGGGAGGCCACCGAGACGTCGGTGGACCTCGCGGTCGAGGAGATCAACGCCAAAGGCGGCGTCAACGGCCGCAAGATCCGCCTGGTCAAGTTCGACACGGGCTCCGACCCGCGGCAGGCGGCGACCGCAACCCAGAAGCTGGCGCAGGATGACGGCGCGCTGGCCATCATCGGTCCCTTCTCGTCAGGGGAGGCGGCCGTGGCTTTCCCGGTCGGCGAACGGTTAGGTCTGGTCCAGATGCCCAACGCCGCCTCCCAGCCCGGACTCACCGGCAACTTCAGCTACGCGTGGCGGCTGACCGCCGATGAGGGCAAGCAGTTCGGCCGCCTGATCGCCACCCTGCGCAGCAAGAACATCAAGACCGACAAGGCCGAGATCGTCTATGTCTCTGACGAGCGCGTCTCCAACATCTCGGGCACGCAATTCTACCCGGCGATCCTCAAGGCCGCAGGCATCACGTTCGGCGATCCGATCGCCTTCCAGTATCGCAGCTTCGATGTGTCGCCCCAGGTCGCGCAAGTCATCCAGCGCAACCCGGATGTGGTGGCCTTGGCGGCCACCCCCGACAGCGCGGGCAAGGTCATCAAGGAATTGCGCCGCCAGGGCTTCACGGGGCGGGTGATAGGCTCGCAGATCTTCGCCGATCCCAATGCGCTGGAGCTGTTCGGCAAGGATGCAGACGGGCTCCTGATCGTGGCAGGCTACTGGTCAGGCCGCAACGAGGCCACGCGCAGCTTCACCGCCAGGTTCGCGGCGGAGAACGCCAGGCGCGGCCTGGCGACCAAGAAGGTGCCGCATCACACCGACGCGCAGGCCTACGACATCGTCTTCCTGCTCAAGCAGGCCATGGAGAAAGCCGGCGTCACGGGCGATCCCGCAAAGCGCGCCGAGGAGCGCACGGCGCTGCGAGACGCGATGAAAGGCATCCGCTTCACGGGCGTCACGGGCGACGGCACCTGCTTCAACGCTGCCCGCGACGCCCAGTTGCCGGGCTTCATCATCGAGATCAGCAACCTGCAATGGAACCTGTTCGACCAGCACCCGGCCGACCCATGCCCGTCATGATCCGGCTGGCGTCCGGATTTGGCAGCCGTCGCAGACAAAGACGCGGCGCGCGGCCATGTCGAATGTCCTGATGCCGCCCCGGCAAACGGGGCAAGCGGGCTTGCCGAAGATGTTCACGCGCTCGCCATAGCGGCTCCGCGACTTGCCGACGCCGTCCACCGTGATGATGGCGTCGTTCTTGACGCCGATGGCGAGCAGATGGACTGCGTCCGCCCACAATCTGTCGAATGTGGCGCGGTCGATCATCGTGCCCGGCGTGTCCGGGTGGACCTTCTGCCGCCACAGGATCTCGCTGCGGTAGATGTTTCCGATGCCCGCCATCACGGCCTGATCCATGAGCAATTGGCCGATCGCGGTGCGGCTGCGGGATATCCGCGCCCAGGCTTGGTCCGGATCGGCGTCGGGTCTGAGCACATCGGGGCCGATGCGCGCCAGAAGGCTGGCCAGGGCGGACATGCCGAGCATTTCGCAGCTGTTCGGCCCGTTGATGTCGACGACATGGGTGGGGCTGGCCATGCGCACCCTCACGGCGCCGCGCGGCTCGGCGGCTGGGAGCTTTGCGGTGCGGAACCGGCCGAACAGCCCCAGATGGATGTGCAGGGCCTCGCCATGGCCGAACCTGTAGATCAGATGCTTACCATAGGCGTCGACCGCGATGCAGGTCTGCCCATCCAGCCGCGCCGCCCCTTCCGCGAACCGGCCTTGGGGGGATGTCACGCTGAGCGGGTGACCCGCCAGCATGGCGCGCTGGTCCTGCGCGGCGCGGTGGATGGTGTGGCCCTCGGGCATTGAAATCCGTCCTGTGCGGGAACCTGAAGCGCCGCCCGCCCTGGGCGCAGGCGCTCGTGGCCGATGAGCGCTATATCGCGCCTGCTCCGCTTCCGGAAGATGCACGCTTGTCGCGCAGGCGCAGGCTGCCCTGCGACGACCGCCGGCATGCGTCCGCCCTGCTTGAGCCTCCGCCCCTCCGGGGATAGGCTTTCACCGAACGCGGCTCGCCGCCGTGGGACGGAGCGAGGCGCACATGGCCGTGACGGTGATCAGGAATGCCGATTGGATCGTCGCCTATGACGATGCGGCCGGGGGCCATGCCTATCTCAAGGGCGGGGACGTCGCCTTCGACGGCGACAAGCTGATCCATGTCGGCGGGGCATATGCCGGACCTGCGGACACGGTGATCGACGGCGCTGGGCGGATGGTCATGCCGGGCCTCGTCAACATCCATTCGCACCCCGCCTCCGAAGCCATGGCCAAGGGCTGGAACGACGAACTGGGCTCGCCAAAACTCTATGGCTCGTCTCTCTATGAGTTCATGCCGGTCTTCCGCTGCGATGCCGAGGGCACGCCGGCCTGCGCCACGGTCGCCTATTCGGAGCTGCTTTTGTCCGGCGTGACCACGCTGGTGGATCTTTCCGCTGCATGGGATGGCTGGATCGACCTTTTCGCCGGCTTCGGCCTGCGCGGCGTGCTGGCGCCAATGTACCGTTCGGCCCGCTGGGGCACGAAAAGCGGCCATGTCGTGGAATACGAATGGGACCCGAAGGCCGGCGAGGCGGCGATGGCTCAGGCGATGTCGGTGCTGGACCTTGCGGCCAGGCATCCCTCCAGGCGCCTGACAGGCATGGTGTCGCCGTCGCAGATCGACACCTGCACGCCTGAACTGATCAAAGACAGCTTTGCGGAAGCGAAGAGGCGCAGGCTTCCGTTCCAGATCCATGCCGCGCAGTCGGTGGTGGAGTTTCACGAGATCACCCGCCGCCATGGCAAGACCCCGATCGAGTGGCTTCAGTCGCTGGGCGTGCTGTCGAAGCGGTCCATCATCGGCCACGGCATCTTTCTCGACAGCCACACCTCCAGCCACTGGCCGGCGACGGGCGACCTCGAGATGCTGGCCGAGAGCGGCGCGACGGTGGCTCATTGCCCGGTGGTGTTCCATCGCCGGGGGATTGCGCTGCAGACGTTCGGGCGCTACTTCGCCGCCGGCGTCAACATGGGCGTCGGAACCGACACCTATCCGCACAACATGCTGGAGGAGCTGCGCGCCGCCGCCATCACGTCGCGCCTGATGGCTGAGGATGTCTTCGATGTGCGCACCGCGGATATCTTCAACGCCGCGACGCTCGGCGGTGCGAAGGCGTTGGGCCGCAGCGACATCGGGCGGCTGGAAGTCGGCGCGAAAGCCGACATCGTGCTGGTGGACGTGACGCATCCTGGCATGTGCCCGGTGCGGGACCCGATCCGCAGCCTGATCTATGCCGCCGCAGACCGTGCGGTGAAGTCGGTCATCGTCGACGGCCGGATGGTGGTGGAGGATGGCAGGGTCCTGACGATGGACCATGAGAAGGCTGCGGCGGACCTCGAAGCCGCGCAGCGCCGCGCCGAAGGCCACGTCGCGGGCCTTGACTGGGCGGGGCGCAGCCACCTCGAGATATCGCCGCTGACCCTGCCGTTGAAGGCCTCGGTAGCGGCCAGGGCGGCGCGAAAGGGCTGATGCCGGTCAGCCGCCGTCATGCCCTCGGCGGTCCGCCCTGAGATTGCCCGCCTTGAGCGTGTTCGACAGCAGGAAGGCGATGGTCATCGGCCCCACGCCGCCCGGCACCGGCGTGATGGCCGAAGCGAGCGGCGACAC
>JANOCI010000033.1:0-80800 GCA_031412095.1 Allobosea sp. | reverse complement strand
CCTGATCCTCGACGAAGCCACCTCGGCGCTCGACGCGACGACCGAAGCGAAGCTGCAGAAGGCCTTGGACGAAGTCATGAAGGGCCGCACGACCTTCGTCATCGCCCACCGTCTCGCCACGATCCGCAACGCCACCCGCATCCTCGTGTTCGAGCAGGGCCAGGTGGTCGAAAGCGGCTCATTCGAGGAGCTCGTCGTCAAGGGCGGACGCTTCGCAGCGCTGGCGCGGGCGCAGTATCTGGCGACGGATGAGCAGGTTGCCGGCAGCAAGGCTGTGAAGAAGGTTAAGAAAGCGGTGAAGGCGGGGGATGATGCGATGGTTGGCGCGGTGGCGGTGAAGGCGGGGGGTTGAGGGGGCTTCTCCGCTATGCACGACCATCCTCGCAGCCATGGTCGGGCTTGATCCGACCATGGTGTCTTGCTTTGACGCTGCGGGGAAAACGTCGATGATCGAGTCAAGCCCAACCATGACGGGTTTCTGTGATTTTGATCCAAGGCTATGGGCAAACTAACTCGTCATGCAAGTCAGTTTAATACTACATATTGACAGCCAAGGCAGAAGGCCGCTTTATGAACAAAACAGGCACATTCGCGTGGTCGTGCCGGTATAGGCACAAAAAAGGCGATAGCGAATGTCAAATGATGTTATTCATATTACGGGAAGGCTATCTGATAATCAGATAGTTGCGTTATTTCAAGAAATTAAAGATAGTTTTAAGACAAATACTATAAATTTTAGATATGCTAATATCATTACTGATATCGACGAATTTAAAACTGCTATTGGGCCAAAGCGATCTTTCTTTGCAACATATGTAAACTGCTCAATTGACAATTCAAAATTCACGGTAGCTTTTGCTCGCGGCTTAAGTACTTTTCTTCCTGCCAATAATTCTATAAATACAGGCGTGCGTACTCCATCGCCATATTTCGACGAAATAATTGTAACATCAAACCACAATGGAAGCAGTATAAATGTATCTATACATGATATAGTAAAAATTGAAAACATAATTCGCTCACATATTATAATAAAACTTCCAAAAGATATAGAAATTGCTGGAGGGTCAGCAATTGATCTGCTTCAAAAAGAATTATCAGCGGTCACGGAAGTACATAATACGTTACTTACAGATGCGGTTGAGCTTCGCAGGCAAAGCTCTCAGGAAAATGATGCTAGGCTCGCAGATCTGGCTGAAAAAGAAAATCAAAGTCTCGCCGCTATCGCTGCACACAAAGAAACCGTTGAGCAGGAACTCGCTTCGCAGAAGCAGGCCTTGGAAGAAAAAGAAAAGGAACTAGATGATAGGAACCATATGCATGTCAGACGCGCGCTTCGTGGGCAGATTACATCCGATATCCAAGCACGCGTAGGTGGAGCGCTATTGTCGCCTCGTTCTCGCAAACTGGGCATTGCTATTTTTGGCCTATCGTTGATTTGCGCAGTTGCCTCGGGGTTATTTAGCTACTTGAGTTACGGAGCGTTTGGCCAAGTACTAGCGCAACCGTCGGAAACTTTAGCGAATCGCGATTGGGCCTTGTTGGTTTTTGGGCTCCGCACAACGCTTGCGGTAATCGCTTCGCTAGGTTTTTTGGTATACGCGCTTGCATGGTTACGGCGTACCTATGATGAAGATGTGAAGCTTAATAATGAATTGCAGCGTTACGCTCTCGATCTCAACCGTGCGAGTTGGATCATTGAAACCGTTATTGAGATGTCATCCAAGGAGGGGCAAACGCCGCCCGCCAAATGGATCGACGGTGTTACACATGGTATGTTTCAATCGTCGGGAAATGGCGACGAAAGTGTGACTCCGCTGGAGGCGCTGGGTACGCTCCTCAATGTTACGGCTCGCGCAGAGGTTGGGCCAGGAGGCACGAAGTTAGAATTCGATGGCAAGAATTTGAAGAAGATCGCTAAATCAGGTGAGAGCTAATAATCGCCGCGTAAAGTGAGTCTGATCAAGAAAGCATACGTCAAATCTGAGCTATAAATGCTATGTAAACCGGGAAAACGTGGATGGTCGGGTCAAGCCCGACCATGACCGGGGAGAGTGGCCCTAAGCCTGCTCACCCCGCCTTGCGCTCCACCGGCGTGATCTTCAGCGACGTCACCTTGTTCCGGCTCCTTCGCATCACCTCGAAGCGGAAGCCGTAGAAGGTGAAGGCTTGGCCCGCGTCGGGAATGAGCTGCGCCTCGTGGATCACGAGACCCGCGATCGTCGTGGCCTCCTCATCGGGCAGCGACCACTCCATGGCGCGGTTGACGTCGCGGATGGGCACGGCGCCGTCCACCACCACCGAGCCGTCGGGCTGCGGGCGCACGCCCTGCACGGCCACGTCGTGCTCGTCCTTGATGTCGCCGACGATCTCCTCGAGGATGTCCTCGAGCGTCACCAGGCCCATCACCTCGCCGTATTCGTCGACCGCGAGCGCAAAATGGGTCTTCTTGCTCAAAAACGCCTTGAGCTGGTCCGAGAGCGACGAGTTCACCGGCACGAACCAGGGCGGGAAGGATATCTGCTGGACGTTGAGCCGACTGGCATCGCCGCCAACCGCGTCCAGCGCGCGCAGCAGGTCCTTGGCGTGCAGGACGCCGATGATGTTCTCGGACGTGCCGCGCCACAGCGGCATGCGCGTGTAAGGCGAGGCGAGCACCTCGCGCACCAGCTCCGCCGGGCTGAGGTCGGCGTCGATCGTGCGCATCTTGGTGCGGTGGATCATGACGTCCTCGACCGAGAGCTCCTTCAGGTCGAGCAGCCCGCCCAGCATGTCGCGGTCGGACTTGATCACGCCGCCTTCGCGGTGGAGCAGGTCCACCGTGCCCTTGATCTCGTCGTGGGCGGAGAGCAGCGACTGGTTCTCGCCGATGACCACGCCGAAGGGGCGCAGCAGCAGCTTCACCAGGCCCTCGATGGCGTAGAGAAGCGGGCTGAACAGAACGACCGCCCACGACACGGGCCGCGCAAAGATCAGCGCCACCTGGTCCGGCTTGATGATGGCGACGGTCTTGGGCGTGACCTCTGCGAAGACGATGATGAACAACGACATCAGGAGCGTGGCATAGATGACGCCGGCGTCGCCGAAAATGCCGACGAGGACGACCGTGGTGAAGGACGACACGCCGACGTTGACGATGTTGTTGCCGATCAGCATCGCGCCGATGAGCCTTTCGCGGGCCATCAGCAGGCGGTTGACGATGCCGGCGCGCTTGTCGCCGCCGTTCTCGAGGGCGTGCATCCGGGCGCGGGATGCGGCGGTCAGGGCGGTTTCGCTGGCTGAGAAGAAGGCCGAGAGGCACAGGCAGAAGATCACGATGATCAGCGCGATCCAGGGATTTGCAGCGAAATCGAGAGTGTCCATGGCGTCAGGAATAGCGGCTGTTCCTCGCTGTTGCCATAGGCCAGTTTCGATTCGCCCCGCCTGCCGCCAGCTCGGTTCGCTACAGCTTTGCGGCTAGGAGTTCAGTTCGCCGGAAACTCACCGGTCAGGAACGCCATGACGTCGGGCGCAGGCACGTCGCGTGCGATGAAGCTCTGGCCTATGCCGCGCGCCAGGATGAAGTTGAGTTTGCCCGCCGTGACTTTCTTGTCCTGCGCCATCGCCGAAAGCATCGCCTCGGGCGTCTCCACGCCGCCCGGCACATCCTGCAGCCGCGTGGGCATGCCGAGCGCCGCGAGATGCGCGACGATCCGATGCACGTCCTGGCCAGGGCACAGGCCAAGGCGACGCGAGAAGCGGAAGGCCAGCGCCAGGCCAATCGACACCGCCTCGCCGTGCACCAGGCGCGCGCCGTCATAAGCCACGATCCGCTCGAGCGCATGGGCGAAAGTGTGGCCCAGGTTGAGCAGGGCGCGCTCCCCGTCCTCGCGTTCGTCGCGCATGACGATGGCGGCCTTGGCCGTGCAGCTTGTCGTGACCGCGTAGTCGACTTCCGTTCCGCCGGCCAGCACAGCAGCCCCGTGCCGCTCGCACCATTCAAAGAACGCGACATCGTTGATGAGGCCGTACTTCACCACCTCAGCGTAGCCCGCCTTCCGCTCGCGCAGCGGCAGAGTGTCGAGAAGGGCGGTGTCCGCCAGCACAAGCGAAGGCTGGTGGAAGGCTCCGATCAAGTTCTTGCCGTGGGGCGAGTTGATCCCCGTCTTGCCGCCCACGGACGAATCGACCTGGGCCAGCAGCGTCGTCGGCGCCTGCACGAATCGGACGCCCCGCCGCAGCGACGCCGCCGCAAAGCCCGCCAGGTCTCCGACAACGCCGCCGCCGAGCGCCAGCACGACGTCCCGGCGCTCGATGCGGGCGCCCAGCAGCGCGTCGCAGACTTGGGCGAACATGGCGTACGACTTCGAGGTTTCGCCAGGCGGAATCGTGATCCGGGACGAGGCCAGGCCCGCAGCCGCCAGCGAGGCTTCGAGCGCGGGCGCATGCAGCGGGCCAACATTGCCGTCGGTCACGATGGCCACCTGCCTGACCTCTCCCAGCGCAGCAATCCGCAGCCCCGCCTCGCCCGCCACGCCGCGGCCGATGGCGATGTCGTAGCTCATGTGCGGCAGCGCGACCTTGACGGTCCGCCTTTTGTCCAGATCCGTCTTGCCCAGATCCGTCTTGCCCAAATCCGTCTTGCCCAGGTCCGTCATGTCCCCTTATGGCCCTTCTCGGCCGGGTTGGCCGGGTTGCGGGCGAGGTAGGCCCCCAAGGCGGCTATGAGCGCGTCGACCACCAGGTCGTGAGGCTCTTCGCGCGACTGAACCGTGATGTCGGCCAGTGCATAGATGGGTTCGCGCTCCAGCAGCAGCTCGCGCAGCGTGCCTTCGGGATCGGCTGTCTGCAGCAGGGGGCGGTTGCCGCGCTTGCGCACGCGCCGGAACAGCGTCTCGGGATCAGCCTTCAGCCAGACCGAAATTCCGGACCCGGCTATGCGTTCGCGCGTGTCCCCGTTCATGAAGGCGCCGCCGCCTGTGGCGAGCACCTGTGCGCCGTGCGCCAGCAGACGAGCGATGACGCGCCGTTCGCCGGCCCGGAATTCCGCTTCGCCGCGGCTGGCGAAGATCTCCGGAATGGTCATGTCGGCGGCGATTTCGATCTCTGTGTCGGCGTCGATGAAGCGCAGGCCCAGCTTTGACGCCAGCCGCATGCCAACCGTGCTCTTGCCCGACCCCATCATCCCGACAAGCACGATCGGCCTTGCGCCCAGGCTCGCGCGAAGGGACTGGGGCTGGTGCGTCAGGGCTGGCGAGGGTCGGCCGTTCATCCGGTCGCCTCTAGATCATCCCGCATCGAGAAGGAAACCGTCTCGATGTGGAAAGATGTTCGATCGTAACAAGATAGAGCATTGCACACTCACAAACCCGCCACGCACTTTTGTAAGCAATGCTCTAGCACGGCCGTCCACGACAAGTCATCCGGCTACGCTCCGGGCGAAACCGGTGCGACGGCGCGCGGACAAGCTTGCATCGATCGGGCTCAGCCTTCATCTAGTGGGTGCGCTGGCGCTGCGGCGCGTGCGCGCGGAGATGCTGCATGCCGACCCTGTTCAGGTTCCTGGGAGTTCTGGCCTTGTTCGCCGCCATCGGATTTGGCGGCATGCTGGCGCTCGTGGCCTTCGTGAAGCCGGAGCAGCGCGAGACCAGCGTGCAGATCGCGCCATCCCGGTTCAGCCGGTGAGAGGGCCGCGCCTTGGCGAATGACGCCGCGCTGGTCGGCCTTTTCCTCGACATGATGGCGGCGGAGCGCGGCGCGGCGAAGGCCACGATGGCGGCCTACCAGGCCGATCTCGACGACTACGCCAGCTTCGCCCGGTCGCATGGCGGCGTGATGAAGGCCACGCCCGAAACCGTGCGCGCCTTCCTGGCCGCGTTGAGCGCCCGCGGGCTCAAGGCTGCTTCCGCGGCGCGCAGGCTGTCCGCAGTGCGCCAGCTGCACCGTTTCCTGTATGCCGAGGGCCGCCGCGCCGATGACCCGACGGCCGCGCTGAGCGGGCCAAGGCGCGCCCGGCCCCTGCCGAAGACGATGAGCGTCGCAGATGTGGACCGGTTGCTCGCGGTGGCGCGCGAACCGCTCGACAATGCCGAGAGCTCTCCCATGCAGAAGCTGCGGGCGGCGCGGATGAGCTGCCTTCTCGAACTGCTTTACGCCACGGGCCTGCGCGTCTCCGAGCTGATAAGCCTGCCCATCGCCGCCGCGCGGACGCGGGACGATTTCCTCATCGTGCGGGGCAAGGGCGCCAAGGAGCGCCTGGTTCCGCTGACCGACGCCGCCAAGACGATGGCGCAGGCCTACCTGAAGTTGATGGGGACGCAGGACGGCGGCCTTTCCAGCCATCTTTTTCCCGCCGATAGCGAAAGCGGGCACCTGACCCGGCAAGCCTTCGCGCGGGACCTGAAGGCGGTTGCGGCCTCCGCGGGGCTGAGGGCGGACCGCGTGAGCCCGCATGTGCTGCGCCATGCCTTCGCCAGCCATCTGCTGCAGAACGGCGCCGATCTGCGCGTGGTCCAGGAGTTGCTCGGCCATGCCGACATCTCGACGACGCAGATCTACACGCATGTGCTCGACGAGCGGCTGAAGGCCATGGTGCGGGACCTGCACCCGCTCGGCGACGAAAGCTGAGCCGACGGCGGCCCCTGGGCCGCTCGGCGTGCGCGACGCGGTTCGGTCAGGCCGGCCGCTTCATGGCTGCAAGCACGATGATGAAAAGGATGCTCGACAGTCCGCAGGCGAAGATGGCCGGAATGAAGTTCCGCCGCGTCGGCGCGTAGCCGAACCATGCGAGCACGAACAGGCCGAAGATCGCGCCGGCCATGAGCAGGATCGTGTTCATGATGATGCCGAAGCTGAGCCGCTCCAGCAGGACGTCGGTGAGGTAGGCCATCACCAGGAAGACGCCGCCGGCCATGACGAACATGAACACGAGGTCGCCGGTGGTCATGTATTTCCAACCGATGGAATTGAGCAATAGTGACATGGAGCCCTCCTTCCGGCACATGCGCCGCCCCACCGTGCGGCAAAATCGATGACAAAAGGTGAAGATCGCCTGATCGGCGCTGATGTCGGAGGCCAGCGCACCGGGTCCGCAGCATGACGCCGAAGGGAGGGTTCAAAAGTTTGACAGCGCGTCCCTGAGCCCTGGCCGGGGCTTCTGCTCGTCCTCGATCGCGCCGTTCAGCTCCGCTCCAAGCAGGAAGATCGCCGAAAGCACGTAAAGAAAGACCAGGCAGATCATCGCTGTCGCAAGGCCGGCATAGGTGGTGACGTAGGCTCCGGCGAAGGAATCGAGATAGGCCCCGAACACCAGGCCGCCCAGAATCCAGAACACCAGCGTGAAGAGGATGCCGGGCCAAAGGGCCCTCCACGACATCCGGCCGGCCGGAAGCAGCCGGTGCGCGATGGTGAGCGCGGCGATGATGATGGAGGCGGCGAGGGCGATGCGCGCCAGCCCGATCAGCCAGCCAAGCGGCGTCAGGGCCGGGACCCATCGCAGCAGCGTGCGCCAGCCAAGCGGGAACAGCACGATGAGGAAGGCGAAGGCGATCATGGCCAACGCCGCGGTGATGACGTAGCCGATGGATTCGAGCCGCGTGATCCAGAAGCTGCGCCACTCATAGGCCTCGTAGGCCCGGTTCAGGCCGATGCGCAGGCTTTCGACGCCCGATGAGGCGAAATAGAGCGACAGCACCGCGCCGACCGCCAGCGCATCGCCGCGGACTGCCGTCATCACGGAGCGTATCTCGTTTGCGATCGGCTGGGCGACCTCCCTCGGCCAGGCCTCGAGCAGGAGCTGCGCCACTTCGTTGGCGAGGTCCTCGGAGCCGAACAGGCCGGCGAACGCCGTGACGAGGATCAGGAATGGGAACAGCGACATCAGCACCGAGAGCGCGATGTGGCTGGCGATGGCCCATCCGTCATGGGCGATGAAGCGGTCGAAAGCCGAGCTCAGCAGCCGGAACGGACGCATCATGGCCGACATCTATGGCAGCGCGGCGACGGTCATTCTAGACCGCCGAACTGCAGCTCCGCCAGCCTGGAATACAGCCCGCCGCGCGCGACCAGCGCGTCATGCGTGCCTTCCTCGACGATGCGGCCCTTGTCGATGACGACGATCCGGTCGGCGGAGAGCACGGTGGCGAGACGGTGGGCCACCACAAGGGTCGTGCGGGTCCGCATCAAGCCTTCCAGCGCGCGCTGCACATCCCGTTCGCTTTCGGAGTCGAGCGCCGACGTCGCTTCGTCGAGCAGCAGGATGGGGGCATCCTTCAGGATGGCGCGGGCGATGGCGAGGCGCTGCCGCTGGCCGCCGGAGAGCGTGACTCCGCGCTCGCCGATCTCGGTCGCATAGCCGCGCGGTAGCTCCGCGATGAAGGCGTGGGCGGACGCCATGCGGGCCGCGCGCTCGACATCGGCGTCGCCGGCGTCGGGCCGGCCATAGCGGATATTGTCGCTGACCGATGTGCCGAACACGACAGGGTCCTGCGGCACCAGCGCGAAGGCGCGTCGCCAGTCGGTCGGATCGGCGCCGGTCGCAGCAATGTTGTCGACCGTGACCACGCCGGCCTGCGGGTCGTAGAAGCGCAGGGCGAGCTGCAGCACGGTGCTCTTGCCCGCTCCCGATGGGCCGACCAGCGCCACCCGTTCTCCAGGCTTCACGTGCAACGTGAAGTCGGACAGCGCCGAGTCCTCACGGGCGGGGTAGCGGAAGGTGACATGCGAGAACGACAGCGCACCGCTGATCCTGGCGGGCAGAGGCGCGGGGCGTGGCGGCGGCGCGACGGCCGGCCGGGCCGAAAGCAGTTCGCCGATGCGCCCCGCCGAGCCTGCGGCCGCCTGCACCTCGCCGTAAACCTCGCTGAGCTGCCCCAGCGAACTTGCGGCGAAGACGGCGTAGAGCACGAACTGCGACAGCCGGCCGCCGCTCATCGTTCCCGCCATGACGTCCGCAGCGCCGGTCCAGAGCACCCAGACGACGCTCGCCGACACCATGAAGATGCCGAAGCCGGACAGCCAGGCGCGCGATGCGGTGGACACCCGCGCGGCCTCGAAGGCGTTCTCGGCGGCAAGGCCGAAGCGGCGCGTGGTCTCCGCCTCGGCGCCGAAGGCCTGCATGGTGCGCGACGCGCCGATGGCTTCGGTGGCGAAGGCGGAGGCCTCCGCCAGCTTGTCGGTGGCCACGCGAGCGCGCCTCCGAACGCCGCGGCCCGACAGCACGAGCGGCACCACGATGAGCGGGATCGCCGCCATCACCATGAGCGACAGGCGGGGGCTGGTGATGACCATCATCACGGTCGCGCCGGAGAACAGCAGCGTGTTGCGCAGGGCGATCGAGGCGGAAGCACCGAACGTGGACTGGATCTTGGTGGTGTCGGCCGACAGGCGCGAGACGATCTCGCCCGATTTCGTGCGGTCGTAGAACGCGGCGTCGAGCGTCGTCAGGTGCCGGAACACGTCCTGCCGCACGGACGCGACGATGCGCTCGCCCAGCGTGATGACCAGGTAGTAACGCACGGAGCTCGCGATCGCCAGGATCGCAACCACCCCGATCAAGGTCATGAAATACTGGTCCGTCGCCGCCATGTTGCTGGCGTCGAAGGCGGTGTCGATGACCCGCCGCAGCGCCATCGGCAATGTCAGCGTCGCAAGGGACGCCGCCAGCAGCGCCAGGAGCGCAGCCGCAATCCTGCCCTTGTGCGCCACGGCATAGGGCAGAAGCGCCTTCAGCGAGGACATGGGCGCGCGCTCCTTGCCGGCGCCCTGCGCTGAGCTGTCTTTGCGCGGCTTTCGCAACTTGCGTCTCCTCCAAGGTTGGGCTATGACCCGCCCACTTCACAAGACATCGTCGCATGAAGGGTCTGCAGCCGCACTGATGTGGCGCAAGATGCCTTCTGCGCGCAAGAGGCCTGAGATGAAAGACAAGATTCACCCTGACTATCACTTCATCAAGGTCGTCATGACCGATGGGACCGACTACATGACCCGGTCGACCTACGGCAAGGAAGGCGATACCATGAACCTCGACATCGATCCGAAGACGCATCCAGCCTGGACCGGCGGCACCCAGCAGCTGATGGACCGTGGCGGCCGTCTTTCGCGCTTCAACAGCAAGTTCGGCGGCATTTCCTTCAAGAAGTGACCGTCTTGCGCCGTTTGGGCGCATCAGGATCTACCAGCAGGTCCGGGCCAACCGCCCGGGCCTTTGCTTTTTGAGCTGACCCTTCCTCAGGTGAATGCGGCGGTGCTGGGGTGCCAGACCGGCCGGTAGCCTTCCCGGAGCGCGGCCATCGAGGCAGGTGGGGTGAGGCACTGGGCCACACCGCCAGGCCGGGGCCTTGAAGCCAGATAGCCGCCATGGCTCCATGACAGCAGCCGCGAGCCCTTGACCGCCAGCGGCATGCCGTCCAGCGACACCATCGCGCCGTCCGGCACATCCGGAAACGCGACTGCATGGAGCCGCTGGCTTCGCCCGTCCCGCCGCTCGGCATCGAGGCGCGCGTCAAGCTCCGGACAGGAGGGCATCGTGGAGAAGGCTCCGCCAGCGACGGCGCAGCTGCGATACGACATAGCTGCCGCGCGCCGGCACTCCATGCACGGACGATGGCCTGCCGCCAGCGCAGTGACTTCGTCGCAGAAGAACAGCTCAGTGTAGCGCGAACCATCCCAGACCTGCCGGCCGGCCGCCTTGCGCATCCCGCGGCGGCCCTTGAAGTCATCGAGGCAGATGATCCACTGGCGCGACGCCCACGGCCGGCCCTTCACGGACGACGTAGCGGCGTCGTGGAACCGCCCTCCGCGGTTGCCGAAGAAGAGGCCTCTCTCGGGAACGGCTTCAAGCAGGCCAAAGGGAGTGACGCGGTTGGGCAGAGGCATGGCCGGGATGCTACGGCATGCGCCCTTAGGAAAGAATGAGGTGCAGGCACGGAAACATCAGCGATAGACCGATGCGCGCGCGGCCGCCTTCGGTTGACGCGGCGCGCGGGCCTCGGCAACCATCGCGCCATGCTTTGGCTCGACGATTTCGTGAAGGCCGATTCGCTGCCGGCTGTCTGGCTGATCGCGACCGGAGAAGCGCCAGCCACGAGGCCTGAGCGCTCGCGCCTGCGCCATGGCGTCACCCGCCGGATCATCGCCGCGCAGACGGGGATGGCGGCCGGTCAGGTCGCGCTCAGCCATGACAGGGCGGGGCGGCTTCTGCCGTTCAGGTGCGGCGACGGCGTCATCCATGCCTGCCATGCCACCCGCACCGGCTTCGTCGCGGTCGCATTGGCGCATGAAGGCGTCGGCGTCGACGTCGAGTGCGTCAGCGACGGCCCGATTCCCATGCTGGCGCTGCACCTTGACGAGCAGGCATGGCTGCGAAGCCTGCCGGAAAACGGCCGTGCGCGCGCTTTCGCGCAGTTGTGGGCGGCGAAGGAGGCGCACGGCAAATGGCTCGGCGCCGGAGTGCCGCAGCCTGACGCCTTCGCGGTCCTGCCCCGCGACGGTGGAGGCTGGGCGGCGGCGGCGGCCCCTGCCTCCGCGATCACGGTGCGGCTTTTCGCACGCGACGGCCTTGACCTTGCGGTCGCCGTCGCGCGCTGAGGCTCAGGCGGTCCTGTTGCGGCGGGCCTTCAACAGGTAGCCGGCCGCGATCACCACGGCCGCGCCGAGCGCGGCGGCACCATAGTGCGGCAGGTTCGCCGGGGCCATTCCGAGCGGATTGACGTTGAGCGGCACGGAGACGACCCAACTCGGGATCGCGGTCTTGAACCAGTTCAGGACTGCGCTGTCGCTGACGATCATCTCGCCCGCGATCCAGCCCAGCAGCGCCGCGCCGAGCCAGATCAGGACCGGGAAGCGCTGCAGCAGGGTCATGACCATCTGCGAGCCGTAGATGATCAGCGGGATCGACAGCAGAAGGCCGAAGATGAACAGTTCGGGATGCCCGCGGGATGCGGCCGAAATCGCGATCACATTGTCGAGACTCATGACGGCGTCGGCGATGGCGATGGTCCGCACCGCGCGCCAGAGGCTTTCGGAGCTCTCGATCTCGCTATGCGACTCGTCCTCGCCCGTCGCCAGCTTGATGGCGATCCAGAACAGCAGCACGCCGCCGATGACCTTCAGCAAAGGCAGCGCCAGCAGATAGGACACGATCAGCGCGAAGACGATGCGCAGGCCGATGGCGGCGCCTGCGCCAAGCCAGATGCCGATCTTCCGCTGCTTTTCAGGCAGCGAACGGCACGCCATGGCGATGACCACGGCGTTGTCGCCTGAAAGCAGGAGGTCAATCCAGACGATCTGCAGGACCGACAGCCAGAACTGTGATGAGGTGAGATCCATTGAGGACAGGTGCTTTCGTCAAATTCACATGAATATCTGGTTCTTGACCAGCTTATCGGTTCCAACGGCCACCCGCGTCAAGCCGTGCCGGGGCTATCCCAGCGTGGCCTCGATGGCCTTGCCGGCGTCCACCGTGCCGGCGGAGCCGCCGAGATCGCGCGTGCGCGTGCGTGCGTCCGCCAGGCCTCGCTCGATGGCTGCGACGATGGCGTTCGCCGCTTCCGTTTCGCCGAGGTGCTCCAGCATCATCGCCGCGGACCAGATCTGGCCCACCGGGTTGGCGACGCCGAGGCCCGCGATGTCCGGCGCGGAGCCGTGCACCGGCTCGAACAGCGAGGGAAAATCGCCCGGCGGATTGATGTTGCCGGACGGCGCGATGCCGATCGTGCCGGTGCAGGCCGGGCCGAGGTCGGACAGGATGTCGCCGAACAGGTTCGACGCCACGACAACGTCGAAATAATCAGGCTTCAGGACGAAATGCGCGGTCAGGATGTCGATGTGGAACTGGTCCGTCCGCACGTCGGGGTACTTGCGGGCCATTTCGGCGACGCGTTCGTCCCAGTACGGCATGGTGATCGAGATGCCGTTGGACTTGGTGGCCGATGTCAGGTGCTTCTTCGGCCGCGTCTGGGCCAGGTCGTAGGCATATTTCAGGATGCGGTCGACGCCGATGCGCGTCATCACGGTCTCCTGGATCACCGTCTCGCGCTCGGTGCCGCCGAAGATGCGCCCTCCGATGGAGGAGTATTCGCCTTCGGTGTTCTCGCGGACCACCCAGAAATCGATGTCGCCCGGCTTCCTGCCCGCCAGCGGCGAGGGCACGCCCGGCATCAGCCGCACCGGGCGAAGGTTCACATATTGGTCGAAGGCGCGGCGGAACTGCAGCAGCGAGCCCCAGAGCGAGATATGGTCAGGAATCTTGTCGGGCATGCCGACGGCGCCGAAGAAAATGGCGTCGTGCTTGCCGATCTGGTCCTGCCAGTCGTCGGGCAGCATCTTGCCGTGCATGGCGTAATAGTCATACGACGAGAAATCGAAGTGATCGAGATTGAGCTTGAAGCCGAACAGCTTCGCGGCCTTCTCCAGCACCCGCACGCCCTCGGGCATGACCTCCTGCCCGATGCCGTCGCCTGCGATGACGGCGATGTTGTAGACGCGGTTGGTCTTGCTCATGGTTCTTCTCCGGAGAAAAAGGAAAGGAAGGCGCCGGCCACCTCGTCCGGCAGCTCCTCCGCCAGATAATGGCCGCCGGGCAGCGCCCGCCCGCGCACGTCAGAGGCGCGCTCGCGCCACAGCGCGAGCACGTCGAAGCATTGGTGGACTGCGCCATGCCTGCCCCAGAGCGCCAGAAGCGGCTGAGCCAGCTTGCGCGCTCCATCGGCATCGTCGTGCGCGATGTCGATGGTGGCAGCCGCGCGATAATCCTCGCACGAGGCATGGATCGTGGCCGGATCGCGGAAGCAGCGGAGGTATTCAGACAGCGCTTCGGGCGCGAACGGGCTCATGCCGGCCGATCCCGACCCGCATTTCTTGATCCAGTATGCATCCGGGTCGGCCCCGATCATCCTTTCGGGAAACGGCGCGGCCGTGATGAGGAAGAACCAGTGCCAATAGGCCCTTGCGAATGCGTCGGTCGTGTCGCGGTACATCTCGCGGGTGGGCGCGATGTCGATGGTCGCCAGCTTCGAGACGTTGTCCGGATGGTCCAGCGCCATGCGGTGCGCCACCCTTGCGCCCCGGTCGTGGCTGCCGACGGCGAATCTCGCATGCCCCATTGCCGCCAGCGCCGCCACCAGGTCGCCCGCCATCGCACGCTTCGAATAGGCTTCGTGTCCGGGGCCTCCGGCGGGCTTGGCGCTGTCGCCATAGCCGCGCAGGTCAGCCGCGACGATGGTGAAGCGGGACGCAAGCCTTGCGGCCACCTTGTGCCACATCGCATGGGTCTGCGGATAGCCGTGCAGCAGCAGCAGGGGCGGACCCGCGCCGCCGGCCCGCAGCCTGACCCGGCTTCCCGGCACAGCCACGTCGAGCAGCCTGAAGCCAGGGAACAGCGCATCTCCGGCGGTGAGTTCCTTTATGGTCATCCACCACCATTAACGCGTCCGGCCTGTGAATTTGACAACGCAGAAATTCATAATCCAGATGCAACGATCCGCCTCGGCCAACATCCGTCAAACTCCGGGGGTTGCGCAGATTATTGCAGTTGGATTATGAATTTCTGCAATGTGGACACAGCGCTGCTTTCGCATCTAATCCACACAATAAAAATGCCAATAAAATTGGTTCCGCAGGGGCGAGACGGTTCATGGATGTCAGGCATCTGCGATGCTTCATCGCGGTGGCGGAGGAGCTGCACTTCGGCAAGGCGGCGGAGCGGCTCGGCCTTGCGCCGCCGGCCCTCTCGCGCGTTGTGAAGACGCTCGAGGACGAGCTCGGCGTCCCGCTTCTGTTGCGCACCACCCGGCAGGTCACGCTGACGCGTGCGGGCCTCTCGCTTCTGGATGAGTCCCGGCAGATCATCGGCAGGCTGGAGCGGGCGACGCGCACGGTCCGCGACGCCGCGGCCTGCACATCACGCACCCTGCGCATCGGCGCGATCGATGCGGCGTCGGCCAGCTTCCTGCCGGAGGCGCTCGTACGCTTCCGCAATGAGAACGCCGGCATCGACGTGCGCTTCGTCGAGGCGATGACCGCTCCCTTGATGCAGATGCTGGAAAGCGGGCGCCTCGACATGTGCCTGACGCGGCCGCCGCGCAAATTGACCGACGCGACGTTCGAGATCCTGCGCGTCGAGCGGCCGCTCGTGCTCCTGCCTGCCGCCCATCCGCTGGCGGAGCGCTCGAGCCTGACCATCCACGATCTGGTCGGCGAACCGTTCGTCATTCCGTCCAAGCGCGGGCGGCCTTATGCCCATGACCTCGTCATGACCTATTTCGAGCAGGTCGGCACCGTGCCGAAAGTGATCATCGAGGCGACCGAAAAGCCCGCCGTGCTGTCCTGCGTGGCGGCCGGGCTCGGGCTTGCGCTCGCTCCCGACTGGGTGTCCCGGCTGACCTTTCCGGGCGTGGCGATGCGCAGGCTGTCCGGCGCGCTGTTCGATCCGCCGCCGCCGGGCGCACTGGTCGGGGTCGCCTGGCGGCCGCACCAGAAGCTCGCCGCACGCGATGCATTCCTGTCCATCCTGCGGGAGACCGTTACGTTGATGGATGAACGCCAGGTCGTGCCGTTCCGGGCTCAAGCCGGCGCACCACGCAAGCAAGAACGCCTTGGGAGATAAGTGATGGCAACAGGTCAACCCGGAGGCGGACGCAAGGTCGGGATCGCCTCCCAGCAGGATTTTGCGGGCGCGGTCTTCCTGATCGTGATCGGGCTGGGCGCGCTATGGGCGTCGTCCAATCTCGCCATGGGCACCTTGCGCGCCATGGGGCCCGGAATGCTGCCGAAATCGCTTGCGGCGATCGTCGTCGCCCTCGGTGTCCTTCTGCTGCTGACGTCGCTGAAGGTCGAAGGGCCGAAGCTTGACCGCTGGTCGGCCCGCGGGCTGTTCTTCGTGCTGCTGGGCTCGTGCCTGTTCGCGCTCACGATACGTGGCTCGGATTTGCCGTTCGGGCTGAGGCTGCCCGCCATCGGCCTGATCGCATCCGGGCCGCTTGTCGCCATCGTCTCTGCCTATGCGTCGCCGGAAACGAAGTGGAGCGAGGTGCTGATCTTCGGAACGGTGATGACCGCGTTCTGTGCCGCCATCTTCAAATATGCGCTGGGTCTGCCGATCCCCCTTGCACCCTGGCTCCTGGGATACTGACGTATGGATCTGTTTTCTAACCTCGCGCTTGGGTTCGAAGTCGTCTGGAAGATCATTTGGTGGTCTCCAAGCCTGTTGCCAGGGCTTTCGATCCCTGTCCCCATCAACCTCCTTCTATGCTTCATCGGATGCCTCGTCGGCACCCTGATCGGCGTGCTGCCGGGCGTAGGCCCCATTGCGACCATTGCGATGCTGCTGCCGATCACCTTCGGGCTTGATCCGGTGGGCGCGCTGATCATGCTCGCAGGCATCTATTACGGCGCGCAGTATGGCGGCTCGACCACGGCGATCCTCGTCAACATACCGGGGGAGGCGACCTCGGTGGTGACTACGCTCGACGGGCACCAGATGGCCAAGCAGGGCCGTGCCGGCGTCGCGCTCGGGATCGCGGCTATCGGCTCGTTCATCGCGGGATCGGTCGCCACAGTCCTGATCGCCGCCCTCGGCGCGCCGCTCACCAGGCTGGCGCTGCTGTTCGGGCCGGCGGAGTATTTCTCCCTGATGGTGATGGGCCTGTGCTTCGCGGTCGTGCTCGCGCGCGGCTCGATCCTCAAGGCCATCGCCATGATCATGATGGGTCTGCTGCTCTCGACCATCGGAACCGACCTCGAGACCGGGCAGGAGCGGATGACCTTCGGCTTCCCACCGCTGTCCGACGGGCTGGACTTCGCCGTGCTGGCCATGGGCATCTTCGGCTTTGCGGAGGTGATCAAGAACCTGGAGAGTCCCGAGACGCGCGACGTGGTGCGCCAGAAGGTCGGGCGGCTGCTGCCCAATCTGGAGGAGATGAAGCAATCGGCGGCGCCGATCGCGCGCGGGACCGTGATCGGCTCGATCCTCGGCATCCTACCGGGCAACGGCGCGGTGCTTGGGCCGTTCGCCAGCTACACGCTGGAGAAGAAGCTGGCCAAGGACCCGTCCCGCTTCGGGCGCGGCGCGATCGAGGGCGTGGCGGGGCCTGAGAGCGCCAACAACGCCGGCGCGCAGACCTCGTTCATCCCGCTGCTGACGCTCGGCATCCCGCCTAACGCCGTGATGGCGCTGATGGTCGGGGCCATGACGATCCATGGGGTCATCCCAGGCCCGCAGGTGATGACCAAGAATCCCCAGCTCTTCTGGGGCATGATCGCCTCCATGTGGGTCGGCAACCTGATGCTGCTGATCATCAACCTGCCGTTGATCGGGCTTTGGGTGAAGCTGCTCAAGGTTCCGTACCGGCTGATGTTCCCGGCCATCCTGCTGTTCTGCTGCATCGGCATCTACTCGATCAACAACCAGCCGGTCGACGTCGCCATGACGGCTTTCTTCGGGTTGTTCGGCTATGCGCTGATCAAGTTCGGCTTCGAGCCCGCGCCGCTCCTGCTCGGCTACGTTCTGGGCAAGCTTCTGGAGGAGAAGATGCGGCAGGCGCTGATCATCTCGCGCGGGTCGTTCATGACATTCGTCGAGCGGCCGATCTCTGCTGGACTGCTGATCGTCGCGGCTGTCGTCCTGGTCGTCGCACTGCTGCCGTCCATCTCCAAGAAACGTGACGTGGTGTTCACCGAGAACAGCTGAGGGCGGCGCAATCCGACAGGCGCCCGTGTCATCCCCGGCAAAGCCGCAGGCTTTGGGAAGGGGATTCACCGAGCGCGCGCCCCTTGGTTAATGGATCCCCTTCCCGGCCTTGCGGGCCGCCGGGGATGACGCCTGGGGCGAGATGCCATGCTCACCGTGAAACGTGCGGCATGCCACTGCGTTTGTGCGAGAACCGCAGCCAGTGTATGTCAGCGGCAAGGCGTCACGCCTTCACAAAAACCACCCCGGAGGAACTATGACCAACAGCATCACCCGCCGCGCCATGCTCGGCACTATCGCAGTCGCAGCAAGCTTCTGCGTCGCCACGTCGGCGAGCGCGCAAGCTTATCCAAACAAGCCGATCACGATGTTCGTCGCTTTCGCCGCAGGCGGCCCCACGGACGTGATCGCGCGCATCGTCTCGGAGCACATGTCCAAGACCCTTGGCCAGCAGATCGTGATCGAGAACGTCGCAGGCGCCGGCGGCACCACCACGACGGCGCGCGCCGCCGCGGCCGCACCGGACGGATACACGCTGATCATGGGCCAGATGGGCACGCACGCTGCGGCGCCGGCGCTGTACCCGCAGCTCAAGTACAACCCTGTGACCGACTTCACGCCGATCGGCGTCGCGGGCATCACGCCCATCGTGATCGTCGCCAAGAAGGATTTTCCTGCGAACAATCTCAAGGAGTTCATCGCCTACCTGAAGGCGAACCCCGACAAGGTGAACCAGGCGCATGCAGGCGTCGGCTCGACCGCCTTCACCACCTGCGTCCTGCTGAAGGCGCAGATCGGCGTGCCGAAGCTCAACGCCGTCGCTTATCGCGGCACGGGCCCCGCGCTGAACGATCTGGTCGGCGGACAGGTCGACTTCATGTGCGATCAGGTGACGAACCTCACCCCGCAGATCAATGCCGGCAACATCAAGGCCTTCGGCATCGCCACGCAGCAGCGCCTGCCAGTGCTGCCGAACGTGCCGACCACGGCTGAAGGCGGACTGCCCGAGTACCAGATCAGCGGCTGGAACGCGATCTTCGGTCCCAAGGCGCTGCCCGCCGACATCCAGGCCAAGCTGGTCGACGCGCTGGACAAGGCGCTCGAGGACCCAACGACCAACAAGCGCCTTGCCGACCTTGGCACGGTCATCCCCAACAAGCAGGAGCGCGCGCCCGCTGGCCTCGCCGCCATCCTGGCGCGGGACCTCGCCGTCCTCGACAAGCCGCTGCGCGAGTCCGGCGCCGTCGGCCAATAAGGGAAGGCTCCACCTTGGCCCTCCCCGCGAGGCGGGGAGGGCACGCTTTCAATCGGTCAGGGCGTAGGCCTCTGCGCGCGGCGCTTTCCGGAGAAAGCCGCCGCCGCACCTACTTCGTCCCGAACATCCTGTCGCCGGCGTCGCCCAGTCCCGGCACGATGTAGCCGTGGTCGTTGAGGTGGCTGTCGATGGAAGCCGTCCAGATGCGCACGTCCGGATGGGCGTCGCGCATCTTCGAGATGCCTTCGGGCGCGGCAAGCAGGCAGACGAAGCGCAGGTCCTTGACGTTGCGCTCCTTCAGCCGGTCGACCGCGGCGATCGCAGAGTTGCCGGTCGCGAGCATCGGGTCCATCACGATCACCATGCGGTCGGCGATGTCCGACGGCGCCTTGAAGTAGTACTCGACCGCCTGCAGCGTCTCGGGATCGCGGTATAGCCCGATATGGGCGACGCGGGCGGCGGGCACCATCTCCAGCATGCCGTCCAGAAAGCCGACGCCGGCACGCAGGATCGGCGCGAACACCAGCTTCTTGCCCGCGATGATCGGAGCCTGCATCGTCTGCAAGGGTGTTTCGATCTCTGTCATCGTGATCGGCAGGTCGCGCGTGACCTCGTAGCACAGCAGCATGCCGATCTCGTTGAGCAGTTGCCGGAAGCTCTTGGTCGAGCGGTCCTTGTCGCGCATCAGCGTCAGCTTGTGCTGCACGAGAGGGTGATCGACGACGGTGACGCCGGCATCAGTCATGGCCATTTGGTTCGCCTTCTTTTTCTGTCTGCTTCACTTCAGAACACCGTGCCGTCGCTGATGATGTCGAGCGGCGGGCCGCCATCGGCGCGCTTTTCTTTCGCGATGGCGCGTCCCGCAGCCCATGTGCCGCCCTCCAGCACCTTGGCCAGCGGCAGTTCCTCTTCCGTCATGCCCAGCTTGTCGCGCACCTTGCCGGCGATCAGATCAAGCAAGGCAACCGTGAGCGCCCGCCATTCCACGACAAGTCCGGAGCTGGCGTCGTGCGGCTTGCCCACTGCATTGGCATCCTTGAGCGACAGCACGCCCATGTCGATCAGCAGGCCGCCGTTGCGGTACTCCGGCAGGCCGGTCAGCCCGCCGACATCGCTGACTTTCACACCGATCCACTGAAGCGGTTCGATCAGCGAATAGGTCAGCCATTGCGAGAGTTTGTGGAACGGAACCACGCCGCCGCGTTGGCCCGCCGCGTCGCCGAAGCGTGGCCCCTGCAGATGAAACCAGGCATCGCCCGCACCCGGCACCGCACCCGCGCGGTCAGGCCAGACGCCGCCGAATGTGGCCAGCACATGCTCGAGGATGACGGGTGCGGCGACTGCGCCTTCAGCCTTGGCGATCGTGAGGAACGCGTCGGCGAGCATTCCGGGCCGTTGCTGGGAAAGATTGTCCGGTTTCAGCCCTGCCAGTTCATCGCCAAGCCGGATCAGCAGCGCCGTGCGGCCCTCCAGCCCGACCAACTGGTTCTCCGCGCCGACCTGAAAGCCGCGCCTGAGATCACCGACCGTGAGCGCCTTCAGCTTGCTTGCATCCACCCTGAGCGGCTGCGCCATGCTGGATGAGAACAGCCCCTGCCTGAACATGGTGAGCGAGGCGAGGCCCAAACCTTCCGAGCGCCCGGCCGTGATGCCCGTGACGGGTTCCCTGAAGCGCCAGGACATGCCCGCGCCTGCATCCAGCAGGACACTGACGATGACGAGATCATAGGCCGCCCTGACGCGCTCTTCAGGTGAGCGCCAGACCGTTGCCGCATCAAGCTCCGCCCACAGGTTGCGGCCACCTGCATTGAAATGCCGCCAGCGGGCATGGAAGGGAATGTCGAGCGCGGGGTAATTCCGGCGCGTCGTGACGATCACCAGATCGACAGTGGCACCCAACCTGCTTTCGTCGAGCGCGATGTGCGCCAGTTTGTCTTCGCGGGCCAGCGCCAGCATGTGATGTGCGGCGGCACGCACCGCGCCTGCAGTCATGATCGACGTCATGGTTCAGAACTTGTCGAGTTCGCGGCCCACGGTCGCCTTGAGCGCATTGTCGCCCGGAGCGCCGTCCGGCGCATAGTACCCGGCGGCCTTCTTGGCCTCCATCTCGACGGACGCATCGAGCGGGATCAGCTCGGGCGGAATCGGCACGCGCTCGCCGATCTCGATGCCGGAATTGACCATCGCGTCGTATTTCATGTTGGACATCGAGACCAGCCGGTCGATCTTGGTGACACCCAGCCAGTGCAGGATGTCGGGCATGAGCTGCTGGAAGCGCGCATCCTGGACGCCGGCGACGCATTCGGTCCGCTCAAAGTATGTGGCGGCGCTGTCGCCGCCCTCCTGCCGCTTGCGCGCGTTGTAGACCAGGAACTTGGTGACCTCGCCCAGCGCGCGGCCTTCCTTGCGGTTGTAAACGATGAGGCCGACGCCGCCGCGCTGCGCCTCGAGCGTGGCTTCCTCGATCCCATGGGTGAGATAGGGCCGGCAGGTGCAGATGTCCGAGCCGAACACGTCCGAACCGTTGCATTCGTCATGGACCCTGCAGGCCAGCCGCTTGCGGGGGTTGGCCAGGTCCGCCACGTCTCCGATCACATAGGCGGTCATCGAGCCGATGGGCGGCAGGAACACCTTCATGTCCGGCCGGGTGACCAGTTCGGTGAACATGCCGCCTGTCTGCTCGAACAAGGTGCGGCGCAGCTCGTTCTCGGTCGTGCCGAAGCGTTCGGCGATGCCGGGCAGCCACCAGACCGGATCGACGGCGATCTTGGTGACGGAGATGTCGCCGGAGGCATGCAGGATGCGGCCATCTGGCGCGAGGCGCCGCGCCGCCATCGCAGCGCTGATCTCGGGCAGGTTGAGCCGCGCCCGGGTGATCGCGATCGTCGGGCGCACGTCGACGCCCTCGGCGATCTCCCGCGCGAAATCCAGCGCCACGCGATGGCCCCATGGATCGAGCGAGACGATCTTGCCCGGCATCGACCACTGCGGGTGCGGGCCTATGTCGGTGGTGGGATAGGTGTTGGTCAGGTCGGGCCTTGCCGAGGGATTCATGGTGCGCGCCGACACGGCCAGCGCCCGGTAGAGCGAGTACGCCCCGCCATAGGCTCCGATGACGTTGCGGTCGAGCGGCGTCGTGGTCGCGCCGACGACCGGCCCGCGCTCGCGCACGTCGGCTGCGTCCCACGCGATCGGGAAGCGGGAGGTCGCAGTGCCGGGCTCGGGGTGCGAGTTCAAGCGGATATGGGTCGACCGGTTGGCGGTCATGCGCGCTGCTCCAAAACGAACATGGCTCCGGGCACGGACGCCGGAGCCTGTTGTTCCGCACAAGGTGGCGCGTGTCCGCTCCGCCGTCAACAGTCTCGACGGAAGGCGGTCAGCCGCTTAAACAGGGGAATGACCTTGCCGGAATTCTCGCTTGATCCTCGCCTCGCGGCAGACACCATCCCCGTGGCGGAATGGCCGCTTTGCCAGGTCCTGCTGATCAAGGACGCTAGATATCCATGGCTCGTCCTCGTGCCCAGGCGTGCGGACGTCAGCGAGTTGCTCGACCTCGCCCCAGAGGACCGGCTGGAGCTGACGCGCGAGATCGACCGGGCTGCGGGCGGCGTCCGGCGCACGGTGCGCTGCGACAAGCTGAACGTGGCCGCGCTGGGCAACATGGTGTCCCAACTCCACGTGCATGTCATCGCGCGGCGCAGGACCGACGCCGCCTGGCCCAAGCCGGTCTGGGGGTTGGGCAATCCGGAAGCCTACGACGACGCCGAGGCGGCGGACCTGATCAGACGGCTCAACGCCGCATTCGATGCCTGAGGTGTTCAAGCGATGAACGACATGAAACTGCCCGCCTCGCCTCTCGAGAGCGTGCGCGCCGAACTCTCCGCCAGGACGGGCTTCGCCGCCGGCCTTTTCGACCGGGGAGCGGAACTGCGGGACGATGACGGGGCCCGCGCCGCGCTGGAGGCGTCGCCGGAGGCCCGCTTCGCCGTCGTCGCAGGCGATAAGCCGGTCCTGAAGCGTACGGGCGCTGGCTTCGGCGTCTGGCACGACCGGGCGGAGCTGCAGGCGCTGGGCCAGACCGAACATGCCGTCTTTTTGGGCCGGGAGGGCGCGGCCGGGCGCTTCGGCGTCCGGATCGCCGCCGCGCAAGCGGACGTGCTCAAGGAGCGCGCCGACGTTCTGGTCCTTGACCTGCGCTCGCTGGCGATCCAGGGCCTCGTGCCGCCCGACGAGCTCGGCGCGATCGGCGAGGCCAAGGCCATGACCGACTGGCATGCCCGCCACACGTTCTGCGCCAATTGCGGTGCGCCGACCGTTTCTGCTTCAGGCGGCTGGAAGCGTGAATGCGATTCATGCAAGGCGCAGCATTTTCCGCGCACGGACCCGGTCACCATCATGCTGGTGGTCAGGGGCGACAAATGCCTTCTCGCGCGCCAGTCGCGCTTTCCGCTCGGCATGCTGTCGTGCATCGCGGGCTTCGTCGAGCCTGGCGAGACCATCGAGGATGCCGTGCGGCGCGAGACGCTGGAGGAGACCGGCCTCATCGCGGGAGAAGTGCGCTATCTGTGCTCGCAGCCCTGGCCTTTCCCGTCCTCGCTGATGATCGGCTGCATCGCGACAAGCCTGACCGACGAGATCACGCTCGACAGGACGGAGCTGGAGGAAGGCCGCTGGTTCAGCCGCGACGAGGTCCGCGCCATGCTGAGGGGCCAGCATCCGGAAGGCTTCAGCGCGCCGATCAAGGTGGCCATCGCCAATACGCTGATGCGGGCCTGGGTCGACGGCTGAGGTCAAGTCTCGCCGAGGTTGCGCGGCCTGATGGCGAGCGAAGGCCGGGACGTCAGGCCTTGAGCCGCGCGGCGCATTCGCGGACCGCACGCCGCGCCGCCAGGGTCGCCCCGCCGACGGTCATCGCGCCGCCTCCGCCGGTGGCCTCCCCGGCGAACCAGAGCCGCGACGCGACAGGTTCGGCAAGTGCTTCGCGCGCGGCGCTGCGGCCGGGCCTGCACACCGAATAAGCCCCTCGGGACAGCGGATCGGCCCACCAGGAGGCAATCGTCCCGCCCGTGATCGCCCTGCGGACGCCCTGGCCGAGCATGCCCGCCAGCAGATCGGAGACATAAGCCACAGCCGCCGCTTCGCCTGCCGCACTGAGGCTCCTGGCATGATCGCCGCCGCAGATGGCGACAGCGATAGGGCTGCCGTCCGGGAACATCTCGATCATCGTCATCGCCTCCGCGCGGCCAGCCTCCATCAAGGTGGAGCTGTCGGCGACCCCGAAGCGGTCGCCTTCCAGCCCAAGCACGATCTTGGTCAAGGCGCCCATCCCGATGCCGCCAAGCGCCTCCGAGGTCCCGTCCGGCAGAGCGGGGCTGAAGCTGATGCCGCCCGCGTTCAGCACGCCGACCGGCACTGTGACGATCGCGGCCCTGGCCTTGATCGCGCCACTCGGCGTCTGCGCCTCGATCCCGCCGTCGCCCCAGCCGATGCGCGTGACAGGCGTCGACAACGACACGGGCAAACCCCTGCCATAGGCGGCGACCAGCGCGCCGTAGCCATGCCGGGTCGTAAAGTCCGGCCCATTCCAGAGGTGCTGGTTGTCGAGCACCGAAATGCGCTCCCCATCCTCGCCCAGCACGAGCAGCAGCCCCGATGCGGCCAGCGCGCGCTGTTCGGGCGGCAGGTCTGCCACGGCCTCGCTCAGCGACATGTCCTTTCCGCTGGCGGCCACCCGCTCCATCCGGCTCTCCATGTCCCGGAAGGCCTGCCACCGGCGGCCGCGCTCGAGCGCATTCAACGGCCTGCCGTCCGCATAGACCTGCCAGCCGCCCATCCGGCCGCCTGACATGTCGAGCTCGACGCCGAGCCCGCGCGCGATGTCGACCCATGGGTTCAGGGGAGCGTTGTGGATGATCTCCGCGCCGGCATCGAAGCGCGCGCCCATGAAGCTGTCGGTGAAGGCTCGGCCGCCGATGCGGCTGCGCGCCTCCACCAGCCTGAAGCTGAGCCCAAGGGCGGCCAGGCCATGCGCCGCGCTCAGCCCGGCGGCGCCGGCGCCCACGACGAGCACATCGACATCCGCGGCGAACAGCCGCTTCGGCATGCCGAGCAGGACCGCCGCAGCCAAGCCGGCGCGAAGCGCGCCGCGTCTGGTCGTCGCTGTAGCCGTCGCAGGGATCATGGCCAGACGGTGCAGCGCTGCGGGCCCGGAGCCAAGCCCTTTCGAGGTCACAAGCTCGTCAGGGCTGCGGCGCGGCCTGCAGGCGGGCGAGCATGGCCTTGACGTCGCCCATGGCGGCTGACAGCGCCTCCGGGTCGCGGGAGCGCACGATCAGGTTGGTGTTGGGCTGGCCATCCTCGCCCCAGAACGGGTACGAGCCGATCATCGTGCCCGGATGCGCCTTCGCCACAGCACGCAGCGGCTCGCCGAGGTCGCCCTCCCGCATGTCGGCGCGCACCGTCTCGGACAGCAGCTTGACGCCCGTCTGCAAGGTCGGCGCGACGCCGTCCAGCATGGCCTGCATGATCGCCGGCACGCCGGCCATGACGATGACGTTGCCGATCCGGAAGCCCGGCACCTTGTTGTAGCTGTTGTGGACCAGCTCCGAGCCGTGCGGCATGCGGGCCATGCGCAGGCGCGCCTCGTTCAGCTCTTCCGGCTTGAAGCGCTCGCGCATCATGGCGACCGCGCGCGGGTCGACGTCGATGGGCACGCCGAAGGCCTTTGCCACGCAGTCGGCCGTGATGTCGTCATGGGTGGGGCCGATGCCGCCGGTGGTGAACACATAGGTGTAGCGGGCGCGCAGCGCGTTCAGCCCGTCGACGATGTCTGCCTCTTCGTCGGGCACGATGCGCACCTCCTTCAGGTCGATGCCGATGTTCGTCATGTATTCGGCGATGTGGCCGATGTTCTTGTCCTTGGTCCGGCCCGACAGGATCTCATCGCCGATGATCAGCAGGGCGGCGGTGACGATGGGCGCGGACATGGGAAATTCCTGTGGTGCGGGATGGACCTGTGGTAGTCGCGCCGTCGAGGACAGACAAGTGGATTTGCCCGAATGAAGCTGCCGCCGCTCGTCAAGGGCCGCCTGATCCTGCGCTACAAGCGCTTTCTGGCGGATGTGGAACTGGCGGACGGCGCCGCCGTGACCGCGCACTGCGCCAATCCGGGTTCGATGATGGGCCTCAAGGCGCCCGGCTCGGCCGTCTGGCTGTCCGTCACTGACGATCCCAAGCGAAAGCTCAAGCATTCGTGGAAACTGATCGAGGTCGATTTCGGCTGGAGAGGCCCGCAACTCGTTTCGCTCGACACCGGCCATCCCAACCGGCTGGCCGAAGAGGCGATCATGGCGGGCGCGATTCCCGAGCTTGCGGGATACGCCACGCTGCGGCGGGAAGTGGCCTATGGGCGCAACAGCCGGGTGGATCTGCTGCTGACCGCGCCCGGACGGGCGGATGCGTATGTCGAAGTCAAGAACGTGCATCTGATGCGCCGGCCGGGACTGGTTGAATTTCCCGATTCGGTCACCGCTCGCGGCGCGAAGCATCTGGAGGAGCTTGGCGACATGGCCGAGGCGGGCCGCCGGGCAGTCATGCTGTTCGTCGTGCAGATGCAGGCAAGCAGCTTCTCCATCGCCGGCGACATCGACAGGGCCTATGACGCGGCGCTCAGCCGCGCGATGGCGCGAGGCGTCGAAGCGCTCGTCTATGTCTGCGCCGTCACGGAAGCCGAGATCATCATCACACATCGCATCCCGCTGACGGGGCGATGAGGGCTCCGCTCCGCGGCCTCGCGGTCAAGCCTTCAGGCGGAAGATCAGGTTCAGGCGCGTCTGCCGCTCGAGATGATATCCAGACTGCGCCAGCAGGGCCTTCAGGTCGATGTTCCACTTTGACGTCGAGTCCTCGATGATCAGCAGGGCCGGCCATAACGGCCTGTTCCCGGGCGCGAGGAAGGGCTCGAGGATCAGGTCCTCCGCGCCTTCGACATCGATCTTCATGCCGTCGACGCGCGAAAATCCTTCGGTCTGCAGCAGGTCTGCAAGGGGCACGGCCGGCGCCTTGACCGACTGGGCGCCCGAGGTGCCGAGCGTGCGCACGCTGGACTCGCCCTCGTTCTGCGCATCGAGGAAAAGGGTGAGCTCGCCGGCCTTGTCAGCCACGGCGCACGCCACCGCCTTGATGGTTCCGAACGGGTTGAAGCCGATGTTGCAGGCCAGGCGGGCGAACACGCCGGGTTGGGGCTCGACCGCCAGGATGCGCGCGCCCCGGCCTGCCTGCGCGGCGACGAAGAGCGAATATGCGCCGACATTGGCCCCGATGTCGACGAAGTGATAGCCGTCCGCGGCAGACCGCCCGCCGGCCTGCGCGCTGTGCGCCGCCACATGCGCGCTGAGCGCAGCCAGTTCCTCGGTGTCGAAGAACTGCGGCATGAACAGCACCCGCTTTTCGCAGACATTGCTCTGGGGATGCACCCGCATGCGCGCGCCCAGGGTTTCGGTGTCGACCGGCTGGCCCTTCAGCGAGGATATCGCCAGGCGGCGCAGCAGGAACGCCATGCGCCGGCTGATCCAGGTGCTGGAGCTCGCCCTGGTCTTGCCGATGGCCCACGCAACGAAACCGGTCGCGTTGAAGGCGCCGAAGGGCGGCGTGTCGGACGTGGGGTGGCTCGCGGTCATGACGCGGCATATCACCGCTAGCGGCATGGATAAAGAGACAGATGCCGGCGACGCGGCGCGGCGGCGGCACGGCTGCCTTTACCTGGCCCCGGTCTTGCGCGATAGGTTTGCCGAACCACCTCGGGAAAGAATCGAGTCTTCAGGAAACCATGACCACCAACGACTCCATCGCCGTCCGCAAGCGCTCGCACGACATCAAGCGCCATGGTGCGGAAGCGTTCGCCGCGATGCGCAAGGCAGGCCGGCTCTGCGCTGAGGGCCTCGACATGGTCGCCGCCCAGGTCAAGCCGGGCGTGACGACGTCGCGCCTCGACAGGCTGATGTTCGAATTCGCCATGGATCACGGCGCCTATCCGGCGACGCTGAACTATCGCGGCTACCGTCATTCGATCTGCACCTCCATCAACCATGTGGTCTGCCATGGCCAGCCCGACGACAAGCCGCTGCGCGAAGGCGACATCGTCAACATCGACTACACCGTCATCGTCGACGGCTGGCATGGCGATTCCAGCCGGATGTACGGTGTCGGGCAAATCAACCGCAAGGCCGAGCGGCTGTGCGAGATCACCCACGAATGCCTGATGCGCGGCATCGCAGCGGTGCGGCCCGGCGGGCATATGGGCGACATCGGGCACGCGATCCAGGCATTCGCGGAGGCGGAGCGCTGTTCCGTGGTGCGCGACTTCTGCGGCCATGGGCTGGGCCAGCTTTTCCATGATTCGCCCAACATCCTGCACTACGGCGTTCGCGGCGAGGGCCCGCGCATGGAGCCTGGCATGCTGTTCACCATCGAGCCGATGATCAATCTCGGCAAGGCCGCCGTGAAGGTGCTGAGCGATGGCTGGACGGCGGTGACGCGCGACCGCTCGCTGTCGGCCCAGTTCGAGCACACGATCGGCGTGACGGATGCCGGCGCGGAGATCTTCACGCTGTCGCCGGCGGGCCTGGATTATCCGATCGGCCGGCAAGCGTGAGCGCACGGTCCGCAATGTCCGTCCCGGCGGCGCGCGCGCATGGCTGACGAGGCTGCGCCAGAGCCCCATTACATAGGCCATCGCGACCGGCTGCGCGACCGTTTCACCAGCGCGGGGCCAGAAGCGCTGCTGGATTACGAGCTGCTGGAACTCGTGCTGTTCCGCTCCATCCCGCGCCGGGACGTCAAGCCCATCGCCAAGGACCTGATCCGGCGATTCGGCTCCTTTGCGGAGGTCGTGGCCGCGCCCGTCAGCCTGCTCGTCGAGGTTCCGGGCGTGGGGGAGGCGGTGGCCGTCGATCTCAGGATCGTAGCGGCTGCGGGCCAACGCCTGGCCAGGGGGCAGGTCACCAAGCGCCATGTCCTGTCGAGCTGGTCCTCGGTCATCGACTATTGCCGCGCCGCCATGGCGTTCGAGGCCCGCGAACAGTTCCGCATCCTGTTCCTGGACAAGAAGAACGCCCTGATCGCCGACGAAGTGCAGCAGGTCGGGACGGTGGACCACACGCCCGTCTACCCGCGCGAAATCGTGCGCCGGGCGCTGGAGCTGTCGTCGACCGCGATCATCCTGGTGCACAACCACCCGTCCGGCGATCCCACGCCAAGCCAGGCGGACATCAACATGACCCGCGACATCGTCAACGTTGCGAAGGCGATGGGGATCGCGGTGCATGACCACATCATCGTCGGCCGCGACGGGCACGCCAGCTTCAAGGGCCTCAGGCTAATGTGAGGTGGCCGCGCGGCGTGTCGCCGCGAGCGTCTAAATGGCTGTGATCGATCGTCTTTCCGTTCTGTAAACGGGTACCAATCAACGGCGCGATGTTCTATCCTCGCCGCAAGTCAATCGTCGATCGAGCGTCAGGAGACCGTGATGGCCGAAAAAGGTGTGCCGCATTTTCACAACGAAGCCGGCGTGCCGAAGGTGCGGGTGGGCTCGAAGGAGTTCATGTGCATCGGGGCGAAGCCGCCCTTCGACCACCCGCACGTGTTCCTCGACATGGGCGGCGAGACCGAAATCGTCTGCTCCTACTGCTCGACGCTCTACGTCTATGACGCGGCGGTCGGCGCGGGGCATGGCCTGCCCGCCGAATGCGAATGGAGCGACCCAGCGGCCAAGGCCGCCTGAGGCACGCAGCGCGCCCCATCATGAGCACACGCCCGGTCCTGATCGCCGGGGCCGGCATCGCCGGCCTGACGCTGGCGAACGCATTGGCGCGCAAAGGCGTCGCCGTGCTCGTCGCAGAGCGCAGGCCCGGCTTCGCGGAGGCGGGGGCAGGGCTCCAGCTTTCGCCCAACGCCACGGGGACGTTGATCCGGCTTGGCCTGGCCCACGAGATCGGCCGCTATGCGATGGCTCCAAGGCGGCTCGACCTGAGGCGCTGGGCCGAGCCGCGAGCCTATGCGGGCATGGCGATGCAGGACCTTCCCGAGGGCGACGGCGCGCCCTTCTGGTCGATGCGCCGGGCCGACCTGCAGACGGCGCTGCTCGATGCCTTGCGCATGCTGCCAGGGGTGCGCCTGCTGGCGGGCCGCAGCATCGTCGGCGCGGTCCAGCATCCCGAAGGCGTCGCCGTGACGCTTGAGAACGGGCGCGGGCAGCGCGAGGAGGTCGACGCGGCGGTCCTGATCGGTGCCGACGGCCTGTGGTCGACCGTGCGGAAGCTGGCGGGCGACGCCGGCGAGCCGCGCTTCCTGGGCTACGAGGCCTGGCGCACGATGCTTCCGGCCGCCGCCGCGCCAGCCTTCGCGCGCTCGCCGGCCGTCAACCTTTGGCTCGGCACGGGCGGCCACGCCGTGCATTATCCCGTTGACGGCGGCCGGCTCATCAACCTCGTCGTCATCCGCAACGGGCAGGATGGGTCCGAGGGATGGACCCGGGCGGGCGATCCGGCGCTGCTCGCGACTCTGGCGGCGAGTTGCGCCGGCGTGCTGCGCGACCTGATCGGCGCCGCGCCCGACTGGCAGGTCTGGTCGCTGTTCGACCGGGCTCCGGCGGCGATGGCCAAAGGCAGGATCGCGCTGGTTGGCGATGCGGCGCACCCGGTGCTGCCCTTCCTCGCGCAGGGGGCGTCGCTGGCCGTCGAGGATGCGGGGGTGCTTGCGGACCTGCTCGTCCCGGCGCTGGAAGCGTCCGGTGGCCAGCCAGGCGTGGAGGCAGCGCTGCGGCGCTTCGCCAGCGAACGCCAGCGCCGCGTGGCGAAGGTGCAGGACGCGGCGCGCACCAACGCCCGGATCTATCATGCCGGCTTCCCGATCGCGCAGGCTCGCGACCTGGCGCTGCGGCGGCTGGGCGACGGCGGCATGCGCAAGCGCTACGCCTGGCTTTACGGGTGGCGCATGCCGGCCGAGGCCTGAGGCTCACTTGCTGGCCAGAGGCCCTCCCTGCCGGCCCTTGACGCATGGCTGCGAAGCAACGAGACCCTGACGATGCCTGCCCTCACTCATCTCGCGCTGCAAGATTTCCGCTCCTACGCCGATCTCGGCATGGAGGTGCACGCGCCGATCGTCGCGCTCGCAGGGGAGAACGGCGCCGGCAAGACCAACGTGCTGGAGGCGATCTCCCTGCTGGCGCCGGGGAGGGGCCTGCGCCGGGCCGATTTCGCCGACATGGCGCGGGGAGACGGCGCAGGCGGATTTGCGGTGTCGGTGACGCTCGACGGCGATGTGCAGATCGGAATGGGCCTGGGCGAAGCCGACGAGGCTGGCCGCCGAAGCCGCATCCAGCGCATCAACGGCGCTCCGTCGCCCACGCTCACAGCCGCGGCCGAACATGCGCGTGTGGTCTGGCTGACCCCCGAGCAGGACGGGCTGTTCCGCGGCTCGGCCGGGGATCGGCGCCGTTTCCTGGACCGTTTCGTGCTGGCCATCGATGCGGAGCATGGTGCGCGGGTCAACGCGCTGGAGCGCGCCCTTCGCGACCGCAACCGCATTCTTGACGAACGGGCGCATGACGCTGGCTGGCTGGACGCTGTGGAGCGGCAGGTCGCGGAGCTTGGCGTCGCCGTCGCCGCAGCCCGCGCCGAAACCGTCAACAGGCTCGGCGCGCTGATCGACGAGACGCGCGACGAGGCCTCTCCGTTTCCATTCGCGGTTCTTGCGCTGGAGGGTGAGCTTGATGAGCTGGTCGCGAGCCTGCCCGCCGTCGACGCCGAGGACCGGTACCGTGTGCTGCTCAAGCAGGCGCGCGCGCGCGACAAGGCGGCAGGCCGGACCCTGATCGGCCCGCAGGCCTCCGATCTCGTGACCCGGCACGGACCCAAGGACATGCCGGCGGGGCAGGGCTCGACCGGCGAGCAGAAGGCGCTGCTCGTCGGGCTCGTGCTGGCGCATGCGCGGCTCGTGCAGGCGATGAGCGGAATCGCGCCCATCGTGCTCCTCGACGAGATCGCCGCTCATTTCGATCCGCGCCGGCGGGCGGCCCTTTACGCCGCGCTGGGAGAGCTGGGCGCGCAGGTCTGGATGACAGGCGCGGACGACACGCTGTTCCGCGACCTGCCCGCAGGGTCGGCCAGATATGTCGTGACGCCGGGACGCGTCGATGCGCTCTGAAGAGCATCCCGGACCAGCCCTTCGCTCCGCTCGCGGCCGAAGTCTGCAGCGCGTCGCTGCCACGCAACGGGCTTTTGCCACCTGCTCGCGCATGGTTTAAGCCAGCTTCCGGGTTGGCTGGCGACAGTGAAACGAGGGGCGAAACGTGAACCACTACATTGCGCGCATTCCGATGAGCCTTGCGGTTCCGGAGCAGATGCACTGGGCCATCAAGGATGTGCTCGAAGGTGAGTACGAAGCCGGCTATGACGGCGTCGGGCTGGACATTCTCGATGTCGGCGCCAATGTCGGCTCCTTCGCGCTCTGGGCGACGGCTCGATGGCCGGGCAGCGTGGTCACGTCCTATGAGCCGCATCCCGGCACGTTCGCATTCCTGAAGCGGAACACCGAGCGGCGGCGCGACATCATCACGGTCAACGCCGCGCTCTTTCCGGGCGGGCACGCTACCGCGACCTTCATGAGCCGGTTCGCCGGCGATGGCGAGTCTGGCCTTGCCGCCTATGCCGCCGACACGTTCGCAGACGGCGCGCAGCCGGAGAGCTATGACGTAGCGGTCGTCGACCCTGCCAGCCTGCCGTCACCGGACATCGTCAAGATCGACATCGAAGGCGGCGAGGGCGATGTGCTCGACCATATCGACCTCAGCAAGACCTCGCTGGTGCTGCTCGAATACCAGAACCGCAAGAACAAGCTTCAGCTGGCGGCGCGGCTGTCGGCGGATTTCGACCTCGTCGACACGCTCGAATACGCCTGGGACCCATTGCTTGGCCAGGCGTGCTACCGGGCTGACCTCGCGGGGGATGTCTACGGCCGCATGTTCGCCGCCCGGCGCGGGCTGACGCGGATGACGAAGCGCGGCTAGGCATATCCCGAGCAGGCCGGCAGCAAAGCCGGATGCCAGCTTGACGTGAGGCCGGGCACGTCCTTATGCCTTGCCGATGCGCAGCTCATGCTTGGCCGGTCCCTTGCGGCTTCCCACGCTCCATCGCCCGTCGGGCCCGGCGGCATCAGTTTGAAGGCGGCCTGATTGATCAAGCTCAGTTTTCCGTTCAGCCCCGGCGACCGCGACTTCCGCGGCCATGGCGACGCGGCGCCCGCCATCCGCTGGCCCCATGGCGCGAGGCTTGCCCTTTCAATCGTGGTCAACGTCGAGGAGGGCGCGGAATTGTCGCTGTCGTCGGGCGACGCATCGAACGAATTCATCTACGAGGCGAACGAGAAGGTCGAAGGCGTCCGCGACCTTTGCATGGAGAGCCATTACGAATATGGAACCCGGCGCGGCTGGGCCCGCATCCGGGCCGCCCTGAAGGCGCATGTCGCGCACGCGACGTTGAACGCCTGCGGACGGGCGCTGCTGCATTCGCCCTGGCTGGCCGAGCAGGCCGTGGCGGACGGCCACGAGATATCATCGCACGGGTGGCGCTGGGAGCGGCAGGCCTACATGACCGAAGCCGAGGAGCGCTCGGTGATCGCGCGAGCGGCCGAGGCGATCCGCGCCACGTCCGGCAGCCCGCCGACGGGGTGGCACACCCGCTCCGCGACCTCGCCGAACACGAGGCGGCTGCTGATCGAGCACGGGGGATTCCTGTACGATTCCAACGCCTACAATGATGACATGCCTTACATGGCGAGCCATGCAGGCCGCGACCTCGTGGTTCTGCCCTATGCGTTCGACACCAATGACATGCGCTTCCAGCCGGGCGGCGGCTTCGTCCAGGGCGACGATTTCGCGCGTTACTGCATCGCCAGCTTCGACCGGCTCTACGCCGAAGGCGCGGATGAACCCAGGATGATGTCGGTGGGCCTGCATCTGCGCATCATCGGCCGGCCAGGGCGCATCGCGGGCCTGGAGACATTCCTGAGGCATGCCGCGGGCAAGCCGGGCGTCTGGTTCGCGCGCCGCGACAACATCGCCCACGCCTGGCGCGCAGGGCTCGGGCTCGCGAGGTGGCAGGCCCGGCCCGCCCTGTCCTCCTTCGCGCCATGACGGCGGCTGCGGCGCGCGACCTCGTCGGCTATGGCGGCCAGTGGCCTGACATCACGTGGCCCGGCGGGCGCAAGCTGGCGGTCTCGGTCGTGGTCAACTTCGAGGAAGGCGCCGAACTCCAGGCAGGAGACGGAGATGCGGTCTCCGAGCGCATGGGCGAGGTCATCAGCGTCGTCGAGCCGGGCAAGCGCGACATCGGGCAGGAGCAGATCTTTGGCTACGGCATGCGGGCCGGGCTCTGGCGCATGCTGGACGCGCTTGACGAGGCGGGGACGCCGGCGACGTTCTTCTTCTGCGGGCGGGCTGTCGAGCGTGTGCCGCGGCTGGCGGCGGAGGCGGTCCGGCGCGGCCACGAGCCTGCCGTGCACGGCTGGCGCTGGACGCCGCACAGCGCCTATGCCGACCCGGCGGAGGAGGCATTCGACATCGCGCGCTGCGTGAAGGTCATCCGTGAGGCATGCGGCGTGAACCCGCTCGGTTTCTTCTGCCGCGGCAGCGAGAGCGCTGCGACGCGCGGGATTCTGGCCAGCCAGGGCTTTCTCTACAGCTCGAACGCATTCGACGACGACCTGCCCTATTGGGACCGCTCGGTCTCGCCGCCGCTGTTGATGGTGCCCTACGCGCTCGACACCAACGACATGAAGTTCTTCCACCCCAACGGGTTCGTCCGCGCACGCGAGATGGTCGAATACGTGGGCGACGCTCTGGCAACGCTCCTGGCTGAGGCGAAGGCGGGCAAGCCGCGCCTGCTGAACATCGGCTTCCATCTCCGGATCGTCGGGCGGCCTGCACGCTTCAAGGCGTTCACGGAGATCCTGGCGCTGCTCAAGCGGCATGAGGCAGACACATGGGTGGCGACGCGCTCGGAGATTGCACGCGCTTTCGCAGGCCAGCACCCGGCTTGAAGCGTCATCCCCTGCTGTTGTAGCGGGTATGCGGCTCGCCTGCCTTGTCGTCGAGCCATCCGTCATAGAAGGCCCGGACATGCGGGAACACCGCGCGCGAGAGTTCCTGCCGCTTGAGCTCCGCCTCGGTCAGGGGCCGCCCGAGCGCCGCGGCGATCTCGTCGAGCACGGCGTCGCGGTCGAGATGCGTGAAGCGGCCGCCGGAATAGACCACTTCGCCGCCGATCATGACCGTCTCGACCGCATTGGCCTTGGCGCGCTGCACCAGCACATCGACAAGGGGCAGGGCGCTGTCCTGATACGGATGGGTCAGCGTCTTCCAGTTGAGGATCACCAGGTCCGCGCATGAGCCGGGCGTCAGGCGTCCGATCGTCGAGCCGAAGGGCGTGGTCGCCGCGCCATGCTCGGTCGCCATCCGCAGCACCTGCGCTGGGCCCGGGAAGGGCGCGTCGATGCCGGGCTCGCGATGGGTCCGCAGCACCATGCGCATCTCCTGCAGCATGTCGCGGTCGTCGTTGACGCCAGCTTCGTCGATGCCGATGGCGACGGGAATCCTGCGGGCGAGGAAGCGGTTGAGCGGGGCGATGCCGCTCTTCAAGCGGAAATTCGAAGAGCAGTTGTGGCAGATATGCGCGCCAGCCTCGGCGCAAAGATCGATGTCGGCGTCGCTCATCCAGACGCCGTGGCCGATCGTCAGGCGCGGCCCGGCAAGGCCCATCCGCACCAGATGCGCCAGCGCCGATCCACCCGTGCGGCGCTGCGCGTAGGCCTTCTGGTATGGGGTCTCGACGAGATGCATGTGCATCGGCACGCCGTGCTTCTCGGAAAGCTGCCCGGCCACGTCGAGCGCCTTGTCCGAAAGCCAGTGCAGGTTGGCCGGCGCAACCTGGACCTTGACGAGCGGATCGGCGTGGGCGGAGGCGATCAGCGCCTCGAAGATCTCGATCTGGTCCTGCAGCGGAATGGTGAAGCGCTTGAAGTAGGCCTCCATATCGGGCCGCAGGGCCTCCGGCAACGACGCCGTGAAGACTGCGTCGTCTTCATAGACCAGCCGGTTCTGGTCCCGCAGAGCCATCGAATACGAGGCTCGCATGCCGATCTCGCGGTAGGCGTCCATCACGGTCCGGCCTGCGGCCACCACGGCGTCCGGCGTGCCGGGCGCGCGCGAATGCAGGTGCTGCACGGTCGTCACGCCGCTGGCGATCATCTCGAAGGCGGAGAACAGCGTGTCGAGCCTCAGGTCGACGTCGCGCAGCGCCAGCCGCGAGGCGAACCAGAGCTCCAGCGGATGATCGGGAGAGCCGAGCTGCAGCGGGGTGAGGCCGACATGGTGATGGGCGTTGACAAGCCCCGGAATGACCACCCGGCCCTTGCCGCCGCGCATGGAGGCGTCAGGGCGCAAGGCCATCAGACGATCGGCTTCGCCGATCTGGGCCACACGGCCGTCCTCTATGAGGATCGCGGCGTCCTTGTGCAGGAGGGGTTCGTCAGCCGCTGTGAGTCCCTCGAGGATCCAGCCTGCCTTGATGAGCGTGGCGGTCAAATATCGTTCCTGTCGAGAGTTGCGGAGGAGGCAAGGATCAAGATTTCGGCCAAGGCAGGCCGCGGCGCAAGGGCATTCCGCGCATCGTGTGCCCGCGTTACGAACCGCAGCAGCTTCGGAGGGGCGGTGCAAGCGCTGCTTGCCGAGGCAATCAGCCTGCCTCGATTTCGGTCAGCCGCTGCCCAAACAAAGGCCTTGCGCACATTGTCGGTGTCGTGACACTCTTGACGACATGCCTCAAGCGCCGTCCTCGCTGACCGCCTCCTACGCTCGCCAGCCGAAGCGTGGCTGCCGTTCACGCAGGGCATGGTCCGGGCGTTCGCGCTCCTGCCGGGCGCATGTCGCGTTGATCGCGTCCTCGCATCGAACGCTGACCTGAAGACGAGGCCTGCCGCGGCGGTCCTTCCGGCGCTCGCCTTCATGCGCTGCGCGCCAGCCCGCATCATCTCCGGATACGCCTGACTTCAACCGATGCGCAATGCGCTGGCCTGTCGGCATCCTTGTCTCCCCGCATCCAGATTTCCAGCTTCAGGAGGATCGCGTCATGCCGACCGCACTTGATCGCCGCCATTTGCTGACCGCCGCCGCCGGCGCGGGATTGTCGCTGGCCATGCCAGCAGTCGTGCGCGCCCAGGCCGCGCGCGAACTTGTCATGGTGAGCTATCCGGGCCGGCTCTCCGAGCCTCACCGCTGGCTTGGCGACCAGATGGAGCGTCGCCATCCCGGCCTCAAGGTCCGGCTGGTGCCATCCGACAGCCAGGACATCGTGGCGCAGATCAAGGCGGCGCAGGGCTTCTCGCCATTCGACGCCATGCCGAATGACGAGCCGCCCCACATCACGGCCGTCAACGAAGGCTACATCGCCCGGCGCAACGACGCTGCACTGAAGAATCTCGGCAATGTCTTTCCGGACCTCCTGGCGAAGTCGCAAGGCTTCGGCGTGCCGGCCACCTATTCGCTGATCGGCATCGCCTACAACAGCCAGCTCGTCCCGGACCCGCCAAAGACCTGGGCGGAGCTCTGGCGGCCGGACCTGCGCGGCAAGGTCGGCATCGCGCGCACGTCGTCCAATCTCGGGCTCGCCACGCTGGCGATCGCCGCAAAGAGCTTCGGCGGCTCCGAAAGCGCGCTCGACGCCGGCTGGGAGAAGCTTCGGGAGCTTCAGCCCAAGGCCGCGCGCTCGCCCGCCATCCTGACCCAGATGCTCGAGCGCGAGGAGATCGCGGTCGCTCCCCTGTGGAACAACAACACCGCCGCGGCCGCCGACAAGGGCCTGCCGATCCGCTTCATGATGCCGGCGCCGGGCGCCATCGCCATCATCTCGTTCTTCTCGGCCATGGCGAAGACGCAGCATCCAGAGCTGGTCAACGAATGGCTCGACGGGATCCTGACGCCTGAATACCAGGCGAGGGCGGCTGGCGCTCCGTACTTCTTCGGGCCAACGGTGCGCGGCGTCGCCGTGCCGGATGCCGCCAAGCCGTACACGCCCTCGACGCCTGCCGAGGTCCTGGCGTTGCAGACGATCGACTGGCCGAAGATCGCACCGCAGCGCGGCGCTCTCGTCGAGCGCTTCGACCGCACTTTCGCAATCTGAACACATACGCAACGGAGAAGCCCCATGTCGTTCCATTTGAACCGCCGCGCCCTTCTCGCAGGGACCGCCGCCAGCCTCGCCATGCCATCGCTCGTGCGGGCGCAGGCGGCTCGCGAACTCGTTGTCGTGTCCTTCGCCGGGCAGCTGCAGGAGCCGCATCAATGGCTTGCCCGCCGGATGGAGGCGCGCCATCCCGGCTTGCGCATCCGGCTCGTGCCGAGCGAAAGCCAGGACATCGTGGCCTCGATCAAGGCGGCGCAGGGCTTTTCGCCCTTCGACGTGATGCCCAACGGCGAACCTCCGCACCTCACCGCCCAGCGCGACGGCTACATCCAGAAGCTCGATCCGGCCAAGGTCCCGAACGCCGCCAACGTCGTGCCGGACCTGATGGCCAAGTCCGGCGGCTTCGGCGTGCCGGCAAGCTATTCGCTGATCGGCATCGCCTACAACGAGAAGCTGCTGAAGACGGCGCCCAAGAGCTGGGCCGACCTGTGGAATCCCGAATATCGCGGCAAGGTGGCGATCCCGCGCGCCTCGTCGAACCTCGGCCTCGGCGTGCTCGTGATCGCCGCCCGCATCTTCGGAGGCTCCGAGGACAATCTTGAACCGGGCTGGGCCAAGCTCCAGGAGCTGAAGCCCCAGGTCGGACGCTCACCGACGGCTCTGCTCCAGATGCTGGAGCGCGAGGAGATCGCCATCGCGCCGATCTGGAACAACGATGCGGCAGGGGCTGCGGCGAAGGGCCTGCCGATCAAGTTCCTCCAGCCCGATCCGGGACCCGTCGCCATCATCTCGTTCATGTCGGCGGTCACCAACACGCGCCAGCCGGAGCTCGTGAACGAATGGATGAACGAGATCCTCTCGCCCGAGTACCAGCAGTTCGCGGCCAACGCGCCCTACTTCTTCGGGCCGACGGTGCGCGGCGTCGCTGTGCCGGACGCTGCCAAGGCCTACACGCCGTCCAATCCGCAGGAGATCGCCAGGCTGCAGACGGTGGACTGGGGCAAGATCGCGCCCAACCGCGGCAAGATCGTCGAGCAGTTCGACCGCGTCTTTTCTCTGTGACGGCTGCTCCGCAGACTGCCGGCGGTCGCTCCCCGATGCTGGACGACATCGCGCGGCAGCCTGACGTGCTCATGTCGCTGCTTCGCCGCGCCGACGCCATCGCGAGCGCCGGCCGCAGCTGCCTGCGGCCGGGACCTGGCGGGCGCGTCTTCGTCAGCGGCTGCGGGGATGGCCTCTTCGCGGCGGAAGCGGCGTCGGATTTCGCGGTCGGCGCCGGCCTCGACTGGCGGCCGATGGGCGCGCTCGACCTTGTGCTTGCCGCAGCCCGGCTGACGCCGCATGACCGCGTGCTGTGCATCTCGATGTCGGGCAACGTCGACCGGACCGTCGAGGCGGCGCGCGCTGCGTCCGCCGCCGGCGCGCCGCTGCTGGCCCTCGTCAACGGCGCGGGCGGCAGGCTCGGCGAGATCGCCGCGGAGAAGGTGTCGCTCGATCTGCCGGACATCGCGCCGTTCCTGTGCGGCACCGCCAGCTACACCGCGACCGTCGCGGCGCTGATGCTGCTTGCATGCGGCGCGGGTTCCGGCCGCGTGCCGGACCTCGCAGCCGCCGCGGAGGCGCAGTCCGATGTCCTGAAGGGCTCGATGGCGGCTCTCGACGCCGCCATCGCCGCCGCGCCGACAGGAGTGCGACTGCTATCCGCCGGGGCGGAGCATGGCACGGCGCGCTATGGCGCTGCGAAGCTGGTGGAATTGTCGCGCATGCCGGCATGGGCAGGCGACCTCGAGGAATTCGCGCACAGCCAGTACTGGTCCATGCCCGCCAGCGACCTCGTCGTGCTGCTGGCCGGCACGCCGGAACTGGCGGCCTATGCTGAAGCCTCGTGCGCCGCGTTGGCCGAATTGCCCGTGACGACGCTGGCCGTCGACACGCCGGCGGCACCGATGCCATCGGCCCTGCATCGCGTCACCGTGCCCGCCGTCGCTGCGGGGCTTTCGCCGCTGGTGACGGCGATCCCCGTGCAGATGCTGGCCTATCGGCTTGCGGTCAAGACGGGATTCGATCCCGACGCCCGGCTGCATCTGAAGGAGGACGCCCGCCGCTTCACCGTCAGCCGAAAGCTCACGCGGCGTTCGCTCCTGGGGACGGGCCTTTGACGTCTCGTCCGCACGTCGCCGTCATGGGCTACCTGTCCATCGACGCCATCACCACTGGAGGCGAGACCATCGCGGATGTGCCGGGCGGAGCTGCGCTTTATGCTGCGCTTGGCGCGCGGGCGGCAGGGGCTCACGCGTCCATCGTGGCTTGCGCGGGCGAGGATTATCCGCAGCAATGGCTCGACCGCATGACTCTGGCCGGGCTCGACGTGTCGCGTGTCCGGCGCAAGGCAGGCCCGACCCGCCGCGCGCGGCTGGTCAACATGGCATGCGGCGACCGCCTGTCCGCACATCATGACGACCAGGGCTGGTGGGAGCGCACATTCGCGCTTCAGCCAGAGGCCGCCGACATGCCGGATGCTGATTTCCTCGTCCTCGCGCCGATGCCTTCCGAAGCCGCGCGCAAGATCGTCATGTCGGCGCGCTGCCCGATCATCGCCGACACGAGCGCCGCCTTCGCAGGCAGGGATCCTGGCCTGTTGATGGGGCTGGCCACGCAGGTCGCCTGCTTCGCGCCCAGTCTCGAGGAGACGCGGCTTCTGCTGCCGGGCCTGGACGACGATGCGGCGCTGGCGTGGCTTGCGGCGAGCGGGGTCGACGTCGTGCAGAAGCGCGGCGCCGACGGGCTGGCCATCTGCGCGGCGCAAAGCCGCGACATCATCCATATTCCGCCCGCCAAAGCGGCGCCGATCGACCCGACCGGCGCGGGCGACGCGACGGTCGGCGCGCTGGCTGCAGGGTTGGCCAGCGGGCTCTCGCTCCGCGCCGCCGCCGAGGCCGCCGCCAGGATCGGCGCACGCGCCGTCGAAGGGCACGGACCTTCCGCGCTCGGCTTCGAATGGCGCGGGCCGGACGACGCAATGCATGAAGGCGAGGCCCCGGACAGCGGGCGAACCGCCAGCGAGGCCCCACGATGAGCCATATCCTGCTTGAAGGGATCGCGAAGAGCTACGGTCCGGCGAAAATCCTGGACGGCTGCACGCTGAGCGTCGGCCGCGGCGAGGTGATGACCCTTCTGGGGCCGTCGGGCTGCGGAAAGACCACGCTGCTGCGCACGCTGGCCGGTTTCGTGACGCCTGAGCGCGGCCGCGTCGTGGTGGGCGGGATCGAGATTTCGCACCTGCCGCCGAACCGCCGCAGCGTCGGCTACGTCTTCCAGAACTACGCGCTCTTTCCGCACCTGACCGTGGCGCAGAACGTGGCCTACGGGCTGAAGGTGCGCCGCAGGCCTGCCGCGGAGATCGCCAGACGGGTCGGACAGGCGCTCGAGCTGGTCGCCCTCGAAGGGCTTGGCGAGCGTTATCCGGCGCAGCTTTCGGGCGGGCAGCAGCAGCGCGTGGCGATCGCCCGCGTGCTGGTGCTCGAGCCCGAGGTGCTGCTGCTGGACGAGCCGTTCAATGCGCTGGATGCGAAGCTCAGGCTGACCATGCAGGTCGAGCTGCGCAAGCTCATCGACCGGGTCGGCATCACCTCGATCTTCGTCACCCATGACCAGAGCGAAGCGATGATGCTGTCCGACAAGGTAGCGGTGATGCGGGCAGGGCAGATCGAGCAGGTCGCAACGCCGCTCGAGATCTACGACCGGCCCGTGAACGAGTACGTCGCAAGCTTCATCGGTCGGGCCAACGTGCTTGCGGTCGAGGTGCGCGGCGGCGTAGTGACATCCGCTCCCGAGATCACAAGCAGCCGCAGCGATGGCCCGGCGCGCCTGATCATCAGGCCGGAGAACCTTGCGTTCAGCGAAGCGCAGACGGCGTGGCGGGGGCGGGTGCTCTTCGCATCCGCGCAAGGGCCGACCATCGAATACGAGGTCGACACACGCGACATCCAGCCGCTTCGGCTGACGGTGCAGCGCAGGGCCGGGCAAGCGCCGCTGGCGGCAGGAACCGACGTCAATGTCGGCGTCGTCGATCCGGCGGGCTGCATCGTGACCGGGAGCGGCGCGGGTGTCTGAGCTTGCAGTGAGACAGCAGGGCGGCGCGCCGGCGCTGCTGCGGCGCGTGCTGCATGGCGGCGGATTCTGGCCCGCGCTGCCGGCCGTAATCTACCTTGCGGTGTTCCTCGTCCTGCCGATGGTGACGCTGCTCGCCTTCGGCTTCGTCACGATCGATCGCGGGCGGATCGTCGGCGACACGCTGACGCTGCAGCATCTGCAGAGCGCGCTGGGGGACACGCTGGTCTGGCGGCTGACCTGGCGCAGCTTCTATGTCGCCGTGGTCTCGACGCTGCTGGCGCTGGTCCTCGCCTATCCGGTGGCCTACCTGTTCAGCCAGGTGAACGGCATCTGGCGCATGCTGATCCTGGTCGCGGTCATCTCGCCGCTGCTGACGAGCGCGCTGGTCAGAGCCTATGCCTGGCTGGTCATCCTGGGCGGACGACGCGGCCTCCTCAACCAGACGCTGCTCAATCTGGGAGTGATCGACCAGCCCCTGCGCCTTCTCAACACCGATTGGGCGGTCATCATCGGCATGACGCAGATCCACCTGCCGTTCATGATCCTGCCCTTGCTGGCGGTGCTGTCCGGGCGGGACCGTCGGCTGGAGGAAGCTTCCCGCAACCTCGGCGCCGGACAGGTCCGGACCTTCTTCAGCGTCGTCGTGCCGATGAGCATCCCCGCGATCTTCGCCGGGCTGGCGCTGGTCTTTGCGGTCTCCTACACGAATTTCATCGTGCCCCAGCTTCTTGGCGGCGGCAGCTACGCCACCCTCGCCGTGCAGGTCTACGAGCAGACCGTGGTCGTGCTCGACTGGACGCGGGGCGCGGTGCTGGCCACCATCCTGCTGTCGAGCTGCTTCATGTTCGTCTATCTCATCGTGGCGGCGGGCAGCCGGCTGAGCCGCTGGACAGAGCGCGCGTCATGACATCCCGATCCTCCCGCGCAACGGCGGATGCTTCCCCGGGGCCGGCGCCGTCATCGCGCTGGATCGACGCCGCCGGAATGGCGGCCTTCGGGCTGGTCACCGGCTTCTCGCTGCTGCTGCTCGTCGCGCCGAGCCTCATCGTGATCGCCGTCTCGTTCGAGCCGCGCGCCTACATCTCGTTCCCGCCGTCAGGCTTCAGCCTGAAATGGTACCAGTCCGTGTTCGAGAACCGGCAGTTGATGGACTCCGTTCAGGTCAGCGTGATGGTCTCGGCCTGGGTCGCGTTCGTCTGCCTGGCGCTCGGGGTGCCTGCGGCTTTCGCCGCGGTCCGGGGGACGTTTCCGGCCAAGTCCGGCCTCAACGCCTTCCTGCTGGCGCCTCAGATGATGCCCGGCATGGTCATCGGCATCGCCACGCTGTTCTTCGGCGCCTACATCGCCTTCCGCGCCTCGAACACCATGCTGGTCCTGGCGCTGTCGGTGTTCTGCATGCCATTCGTCATCCGGATCGCCATGGCGCGGCTGGCGGACCTCGATCCCCGCCTCGACGAGGCCAGCGCCAACCTCGGCGCCGGCAAGATCGAGACCTTCGTGCGTGTGACGCTGCCGCAACTGGGGCCCGCCCTGCTGGCCGCCGCCGCCTTCACGTTCATCGAGGCGTTCGACAACGTCACCGTGGCGCTGTTCACCTCCGATGTGCGCGGCCGGCCTCTGCCGGTGGAGCTGTACTATCTCGTGCAGAACGACTCGACCCCGGCCATCGCCGCGATCTCCTCGATTGAAATCGGGCTGTCGTTCGCGGTGATGCTGATCCTGGCGAAAACCGTCGGGCTGGAGCGGCTCGGCGGCACGTCCGTCCGGCCCGGCAAGACATGAGCGCTCAAGAGACGTGACCCTGACACCATGACAGCCATGACCGATTTCAAGTCCCGCGTGGCGGCGTTGCGCGCCGAACCCTCCACGGATGCGCCGCGCGATGCGGCCCGTCTGGCGCGCGTCGAGCGCACGCGCGGCGAGATGATGGCCCAGGGGCAGGCAATCGCAGCGACGCTCGCCGCCGAAACCGAGGCCGCCGAGATGATCGCGCGGGGCCTGGCCGGCCGACATATCAGCCATGTCGTCATCGCCGGCTGCGGCGATTCCTGGTTCGTCGGCATGGCGGCAAAGCATGTCTTCGAGACCATGCTCGGTGTGCCGTGCCTGGCGGCGCAGGCCTTTGACTATGCGCTTTATGACCATGTCTCGGCGGGGCCGGGCACGCTGGCCATCGGCCTGAGTTCCGGCGGCAACACGCCGGCCGTGATGAACGCGCTGGCCAGGGCCCGGGCGCGCGGGGCATTCACTCTGGGCGTCTCGAACACGCCGGGCAGCCCGATCACGACCGGTTTCGACGCCGCGCTCCAGGTCCATGCGCAGCGGCGCGGCTGGCCGACGCAGGCCTCGACCGCGGCGATCGCGCTGCTGTGCCGGTTCGCGCTGGCGCTCTCCGCGCGCAACGGCGCCAGCCCGCCGGCGCAAGGGAGATTGACGCAGGAGCTTTTGGTGCAGGAGCTTTCGGAGATCGCCGCCGTCGCCGCCGAACTCGCCGTCAGGCACGATGAAGCGGCCGGGCGCATCGCGAGGGCGCTGTCGGGCGCGCGGGACATCCTGTTCACCGGCGCCGGCCCCTACTTCGCAGCGGCGTCGTTCGGAGCAGCGAAGATCCGGGAGCTGGCACCGATCCATGCCTTCGCAATGCCGCTCGAGGAGATGCATCACTACCGCCTGCCCAAGCAGCACGACCATGTCGTCATCATAGCCCCGGACGCGGGCAGCCGCGAACGCGCGCTCGACACGGCGCTGGTCGGCCATGCCGTGGGAGCTCGCACCGTCGCGATGCTTGGCGAGCACGACGAGGACATCGCCGCGCATGTCGACCACGTGATCAGCGTGCCGCAGGCCGCCGGGCTGCTCGGCGCCATCGCCGCGTCGGTGCCGCTGCATCTGATCGCCTATCATCTCGCCACGATGCGGGCTGCGGCGTCCGGCGGCGACGCCTGACAATGGCCCTATCGGTCTTCACCGCCGGCGGCATGATCATCGACAACATGGCGGCATGGGACGGGACGATCGCCCGCGGCCTGGCGGGCGGAAACGCGGTCTATTCGGCGGTCGCCGCAAGCCTCTGGCTGGAGCAGGTCGGCGTCACGGCGCGCGTGCCGCGCAACTATCCGCCGGCGGCGTGGCAGGCGCTTCGCGACGCCGGGCTCGACCTTGACGGGGTGTCGGCGGAGCCGGCCGACGTCGATTGGTCGGAATGGTTCTTCCATCGTCCCGACGGCACGCGCGTCGATCATCTCCACGCCTCCGATGCAGAGGCCGACGCCTTCGGAATGACGGGATGCCGGGTCCCGGCGGAGCTCGTCCGGCGCTTCGAGGCGCATCTGGCGGGGCGACCGGACCACGGAGGCCACTTCAAGGCCTTCAGGGCTGCGCATCCTGTGACCGTGGCTCAGGTCACGGAACGCTATTGGCAGGCGAAAGGCGTGCATCTTGGGCCGAACCTGCCGGACGCGCAGATCGGCCTGGCGCGCGAGGCCCGCCGCCGCGGGCTGATCGTGACGTGCGACCCGGGCTTTCATGCCGGCCAGATGGGCAAGGACCAGCTTGGCGAACTGCTTCGGCTGGCGGACGCCTTCCTGCCGAGCGAAAAGGAGCTCGCCCTGCTCTGTCCCGGCACGCCGGTCGCTGACGCCCTGATGGAGCTTTCAAGCCGAGGCGACGCGATGGTGGGCGTGAAATGCGGAGCCAGGGGCGCGTTCCTGCTGGAGAAGGGACGATCCTCGCCCTGGCATGTGCCAGCGCTGCCGGCGGACGCGCTCGATCCCACCGGCGCGGGCGACGCGTTCTGCGGCGGCTTCCTGGCCGGACTCGTGCTTGGCGACGAAGTGCTGCATGCCGGCTTCCGCGGCGCGGCCTCGGCCTCCCTGGCCATCGAAACCGCCGGCGCGGCGCCCCGCGCAGGGGCTGGCCACGAAGCCAGGCGCAGGCTTTCGCTGGGCCTCGCCCGTGCCGGGCAGCCAACGCAAGATTTCCCTAAAATGAACGGAGCGCCCTGATGTCGCCACCGACGACCCCTCGCATCATCGCAGCCCTGCATCTGCCCGATCCGGTGCGTGAGCCTGGCCTGTCGATGGGCCATCTCGAGGATTACGTGCTGGCCAATGCCGCGGTGTTCGCAGCGGCAGGGATCCCGGCCATCAAGCTGCAGGACCAGACGCGCTCGGCCGGGCCGGCAAGCACGCAGACCATCGCCACGATGGCGTCTCTGGGCCGCCTGCTCCGGATGGAGCATCCGTCCATCGAGCTCGGCATCATCCTGCAGGCGCATGACGGCGAAGGGCCGCTGGCCGTGGCCCGCGCCTGCGGAGCAGGCTTCGTCAGGCTCAAGGTGTTCGCAGGGTCGGTCAGCGGAGCTGAAGGCGCAAAGAGCGGCCTCGGCGTCACGGCGCGCGCCTACCGCCAGCAGATCGGCGCAGGGCACGTCGCGATCCATGCCGACGTCCACGACCGGACGACGTCGCCGATCGACGGCGCCTCGCTGGAGCAGACAGCGCAATGGGCCGACAGCCTTGGCGCCGACAGCCTCGTCATCACCGGCTCATCGTTCGCCGACAGCTTGAGGCGGATCGCGTCGGTCCGCGCTGCGGGCGTCGGCAAGCCGCTGATCCTGGGCGGCGGCGTGACGGAACAGAACGTCCACGAAGCGCTGGGCAGCGCCGACGCGGTCGTCGTCAGCACGGCGCTGATGGCGAAGCCCGCAGACAGGCGAGGCCATGTGATCTGGGATCTCGACCTTTGCCGCCGGTTCGTCGACGCGGCCCGGCTGTAAAGCGGCCTGCGTCATCGCGACGGATGGCGCGGCCGCGCCTCGCCGAATAATCTCGAAAGTGCGTTCAGTCCAAGCTGGGGCAACGGGAGGGGAGGTCAGCATGGTTGTGCCCGATCCGGCCAATGCCGGGCAGGAGAGCGTGTGGTCCTTTCCGCGGCCGGCCGCAGCGCAGGCCTGCGCACATCACTTGAAGATCGTGCATCGCGGCGTCGTCCTGGCGGAGACGCGGCAGGGCGTACGAACGCTGGAGACGAGCCATCCGCCAAGCTATTATTTCCCGCGCGAAGACATCTCCATGCAATGCCTCTCGCCCTCGTCACGCCGCTCAGTCTGCGAATGGAAGGGCCGGGCGGATTATTTCGATGTCAGCATCGGGGGGCAGACATTTCCCGACGCCGCGTGGATCTATGCGGCGCCGAGCGCCGCCTTTCAATCGCTCCAGGGCCATATCGCCTTCTACGCTGCGCATTTCGACGGCTGCTTCGTGGACGGCGAGAAGGCGCTGGCACAGCCCGGAGGCTTCTACGGCGGCTGGATCACGCCGCATGTCGCGGGGCCGTTCAAGGGCGTGCCCGGCAGCATGTTCTGGTGAGGGCGGGTGACGGCTGGCGCAAAGTGCATGCAGTGGGTGCGGCAAGGCCTTGCGACGACGGAACAGACTGCTGCACAACCGGTTACGCTTCGTGTTACGCGTCCTGGCACACTGTTTTCGAAATGATGGAGACATGAAGATGAACAGCTTTTTCAATCGCCGGGCGCTGATCGGCGCGCTGATGGCCCTGTCCGCCTCCTTCAGCCCCTCGCTCGCGGCGGATCCTGTCCGCGTCGGCTCGAAGCTGGATGCCGAGGGCGGGCTGCTCGGCAACATGATCATTCATGTGCTGGAGGCCAACGGCATCAAGACGACCAACAGGGTCCAGATGGGTGCGACGAAGATCGTGCGCGGCGCGCTGGTGTCGGGCGAGATCGACGTCTATCCTGAATACACCGGCAACGCAGGCTTCTTCTTCAACGTCGACGGCGATCCGGCCTGGAAGGATCCTGCCAAGGCGTTTGCAAAGGCGCAGGAGCTTGACGCCGCGAACAACATCGTCTGGCTCGGGCGCGCTCCTGCGAACAACACGTGGGCCATCGCCCTGCGCAAGGACCTGGCGGACACGAGCAAGCTCGTCACCATGGACGACCTCGGCAGGTACGTCGCATCGGGCGGAACGTTCAAGCTGGCGGCATCCGCAGAATTCGTGGAGAGCCCGGCGGCCCTGCCGTCGTTCCAGTCCGCCTATGGCTTCAAGCTCTCGCCCAGCCAGACCCTCGTGCTGGCCGGCGGCGACACCGCCGCCACCATCCGCGCCGCAGCGGAAAAGACGTCGGGCGTCAACGCTGCGATGGTCTACGGCACAGATGGCGCGATCGCAGCGCTCGGCCTTGTCGTGATGACGGACACCAAGGCGGCGCAGGCGATCTTCGAACCGGCTCCGACGATCCGCAAGGCGGCGCTCGACGCCAACCCGAAGATCCGCGATCTGCTCGATCCTGTGTTCGCCTCGCTGGATGCCCCCACGCTGCGGGGCCTCAACGCCAAGGTGCAGGTCGAAGGGCAGGACAGCAAGAAAGTGGCGATAGACTACCTGAAGGCCAAAGGCTTCGTGAAGTGAGCGCGTGCTGACCAGCACGGCCGCCACCGCAACGCCGTCCAGATTGCCCGTCCGGAACCGCCCGTTGCTGGCTCTCGCCGTCATGGCCGGCGCCGGGCTGGCGCTTTTCCCGTTCCTGACGCATGCGCCCAACCGGCTCGTGTCGGGCCAGGCGCATGGATTCACGTCACTGCTCTGGCCTCACCAGGCCCTGTGCCTGACGCCGCTGCTGGCCCTGTCCGCATGCGCCTTCCTGCCCCAGGGCCGCAGGGTGAAGGCGTGCAGCCTGCTGGCGGCCTTCCTCCTTGCGTCGATGCTGCTGTTCGTCGCCGGAGCGGAGGCGTCCAGGCTGGCGAGCGGCGCCTCCGCGTCTGCGCGGGCCTCCTTTGGTTCGGGATTCTGGGTCTCTATCCTGGCCGCTGCACTGATGCTGGCCGACCTCATGTCGCGCGCCAACCTCGCCGCGTCGTGGCGCTTCCTGGCGGGTTTCGGCGCAGCGCTCCCCGGCGTCGTCATGCTGGCGATGGGGCATCTCGACGAGCTTTCAGTGATGAAGGAGTATGCGGCCAAGTCCGACGTGTTCCGGCAGGCGCTGGTCCGCCATGTGGTGATCGTCCTGGGCGCGCTGGCGCCGACGCTGCTGCTGGGCATCCCGCTTGGCGTGCTGGCCTTCCGGGCGGCAAAGCTCGGCAGGGCCCTCCTGGCCTTCCTCAACGTGGTCCAGACCATTCCCTCGATCGCGCTTTTCGGGCTTCTGATGGCTCCGCTGTCAGCCCTTGCGGTCGCCGTGCCCGCCATGCGCGATCTGGGCATCAGCGGCATCGGTCTGGCCCCCGCCATCATCGCGCTGACGCTGTACTGCATGTTGCCCATCGTCAGGAACACGCTCGAGGGCCTGGCCCAGGCGCCGGCCCATGTCGTCGACGCCGCTCGCGGCATGGGCATGACCGCCCGGCAGGTGTTTTGGCAGGTCGAGGCGCCGTTGGCGCTTCCCGTGCTGGTGGCGGGCCTGCGCGTCACGCTGGTGCAGGCGATCGGGCTCGCCGCCGTCGCCGCGCTGATCGGCGCCGGGGGGCTCGGCAGCATCATGTTCCAGGGGCTCTTCGCCAATGCGCTCGACCTCGTGCTGCTCGGCGCCGTGCCGATCGTGGTCCTCGCCGTGGCCGTCGACGCGATCTTCAAGCTCGCCTTGAGCCAGATGGGCAGGCCAGCCGCATGATCAGGTTCAGCGGCATCACCAAGGCCTATGACGGCCTCACCGTGATCAAGAACCTCGACCTGACGATCACGGAAGGCGAATTCTGCGTGCTGATCGGCGCGTCCGGGTCCGGCAAGTCGACGATCCTCAAGATGATCAACAGGCTGGAGGAGCACTCCTCGGGCGAGATCCGTTTCGCCGGAGCCGAGATCCGCAGCTTCCGCCCCGAGCTCATCCGCCGCCGCATGGGCTATGCGATCCAGTCCGTGGGGCTGTTCCCGCATTGGACGATCGAGGACAACATCGCCACCGTTCCGCGCCTGTGCGGGTGGGACGAGGCCCGGATAGACCAGCGCATAACCGATCTGCTCAAGCTGCTCGACATGGACGCCTCGCGCTTCAGGAAAGCCTATCCGCACCAGCTTTCCGGCGGGCAGCAGCAGCGCATCGGCGTAGCGCGCGCCCTGTCCGCCGATCCGGACGTGCTGCTGATGGATGAACCCTTCGGCGCGCTGGACCCGATCACGCGGGATGGCCTTCAGACGGAGATCAGGCGCATCCATGGCGAGACCGGCAAGACCATCGTCTTCGTCACGCACGACATGGACGAGGCGCTGAAGCTCGCGACGCGGATCGTCGTGCTCGACAAAGGCGAAATCGTGCAGGCCGCCACGCCGCGCGAACTGTTGAATGCGCCGGCCAACGAATTCGTGCGGGAGTTTCTGGGGAAGGACGATTTCGGCCTCAAGCTGCTGCTTGTCGAGCATGTGCGGGACCACATGCGGCGCGGCGAGGCCGCCAGTTCCGCCGAGACGATCTCCGGCGCGGACAACCTGCGCAATGCCCTCTCCCGGCTTCTGGCGCTGAAGCAGGACCACCTCTGCGTGGTCGACCAGGCCGGGCAGCCGGTCGGGACCCTTCACCTCGCGGACATCGTCGCATGAGGGAGGCGAGCCCCGGCGCAGACCTTCGGGCGGGCAGGGCGTTGCGCAATTTCGGCTCGGCGCTGGCGGCTTATGCGCTGCTGCTGGCCGCGCTGCCGCATAGCCGCCCGCTGTTCGCCCGGCTGTTTCCCGAGCTGGACCGGCCTTTGTACGAACAGCAAGGCTTCCTGCAGCTTCTCGCCGCCCATGCCGGGCTGGTGGCAGCCTCCAGCGCATGCGCCGTGGTGATAGGCCTGGGCGCCGGCATCTTCGTGACGCGGCCATCGGGCCGGGAGTTCCGGAAGCTGGCCGAACTCCTGACGGCCATGGGCCAGACATTTCCGCCGGTCGCCGTGCTGGCCCTTTCGGTGCCGACGGTCGGGTTCGGGTTCTGGCCGGCCTTCGCGGCGCTGGTGCTGTACGGCATCCTGCCCATCTGCGCGAACACCATCGCCGGGCTCGACGGCACGCCGCCCGCGGCCCGTCAGGCAGGGGAGGGGCTCGGCATGACGCCCTTCGGCCTGTTGACGAAGATCGAGCTGCCGCTTGCCGCGCCCGTGATCCTCGCGGGCATCCGCACCTCCGTCACGATCAACATCGGCACCGCCGCCATCGCCTCGACCGTCGGAGCCGTCTCGCTCGGATCGCCGATCATCATCGGCCTCAACGGCAACAACACCGCCTATGTCCTGCAGGGCGCGGTGCTGGTCACAGGGCTTGCGCTTGTCGTGGACCTGGGCTTCGAAGCCGTCATGTCACGGCTGCAGCGCTGGAGGCGCGCCTGACCGCAACGCGCCGAAGCCTGACGGCCGGCCAATCGAGCAAACCCTCGACTGACGCGCCAGACGGCCAAAACTGGCGTTTTCAAACGTGATTCAGCAAGCTGGCTGATGAAATCCGTTTACCACGATCCCTGCAAAACGTTGACGCGGGATCCGATATGATGAATTTTCGCTTGAACATATTAACGAAACGTTAGTAGTTGGCGGGTCTCTGCGATTAAGGTCCTATTAATATGTTGCATTTGAGTGTGATTTTGCTGGCTGGGTTGGCTCTGGCGTCCTGCTCCGGCCTCCCCTCTGGCGGACCCTCGCAGGCCGACATGGCCATCACCCTACAGGCTGGTTCCGGCAAGGTGGTCGACGCAGGCAACGGCGTGGGCCTCGTCGCCGTCGACGTCGACGCGAACATCGCCCGGCTGGCCTTCCGCTCGACCGGTTCGGAGACATTCTCAGGCAGCTTCACGGACCGCCGCTCCGCGCCCGAGAGCCTGATCGGTCCTGGCGACGTGCTGACGGTCGCCGTGTTCGAGTCGAGCGCGGGCGGCCTGTTCTCGCCTCCCGCCACGGCCGTCGTGATGGGCGGCGGCAATTCGATCACACTGCCGCCGCAGACGGTGTCGCGCAGCGGCATGATCACGGTCCCCTACGCCGGCCAGATCAGGGCCTCCGGACGATCCATCGCCGATGTGCAGAATGAGGCCGTCGAACGCCTGAAGCGCCGCGCCATCGAGCCTCAGGTCGTCATCACGATGACGCAGAGCCGATCCAACCTCGTCACCGTCAGCGGTGAGGTGAATGCGCCGACCCGCATCACGCTCAATCCTCTCGGCGACCGCGTGCTCGATGCCATCGCGCAGGCCGGCGGCTCGAAGTGGCCGGCCCACGAGACATTCGTCACCTTGCAGCGCGGCGACCGCCGTGCCTCCGTGCCCATGCAGCGGCTGATCTCCTCGCCGCGCGAGAACATCTTCGTCCGCCCCGGCGACACGATCCTGGCCGTCAGGCAGCAAAGGCATTTCCTGGCCTTCGGCGCATCCGGCCGCAACGGCCAGATCCCGTTCGAGCTCGACACGCTCTCGCTGGCCGAAGGCGTGGCCAAGGCAGGCGGCCTGGTGGACGAACGGGCCGAACCGGCCATGGTCTTCCTCTACCGGCAGGAGCCGCGCTACCGCGTCGAGAGATATGGCGTCGACCTCACGGAATTCCACTCGAAGAACCTGCCCGTGATCTACCGGTTCGACCTGCGCAACCCGGCTGGCTTCATTCTGGCGCAGAATTTCCCAATGCTCGACAAGGACATCATCTATGTCGCCAACGCGACATCGACCGATTTCCTCAAGGCCATCGCGGTCATCCGCGGGGTGACCGGCGTGGCGCGCGACGTCGAAGGAATCCGCCGCGGCGTGATCATCAACTGACCTCGTACGGGGGTTGCCGTGCCGGCTCCGATCGAGAACGCGCTGGCTCCGTCAAAGGCCGAACTGCATCGCGGCGTCTCGCCCGTCCGCTTCGGACCGACGCGGGCCGAGCAGGCGATGAGCATCCGGCGGCGCCTCGCGCTCGGGGCCGCTGGCTTCGCGCTCGTCTGCGGGCCTGGATTGTTCGGCGCCGTGATGCCGGGGCCTCTGATGGTTCTGGGCACGTCGCTCGCGCTCGGGCTCCTGGTCATGCCGCCCTCGCGCGCCGCGCCGCCGATGACGGCCCCGATCTGGATGGTCATCGCCGCCTTCGCCGTCGTCCTTGGCGTCGCGGTCGCCCAGGTCATGCTGTTCCATCTTGCGGGCTCGGGGCCTGCAGCTTGGCCCACGCCATTCCCCTTTCCCACAACCGTGAATGTCGGGGCGACCGAGCGCGCGATCGGGCCTCTCCTCAGCAGCCTCCTGGCTTTCCTGCTGGGCGTGCAGCTGGCGTCGACCCCCGCGCGGGCATGGCGATTGATCGGGTTGGCAGCCGTCATCGCCATGTTATGGACCTGCCTGACCCTGATGCTGTTCGCGATCGATCCGCGGACGCTGCTGTGGCTGCCGAAGCGCGCCTATGTGGATTCGCTGACGGGCCCATTCGTCAACCGCAACACCGCCGCAGTGTATTTCGGCATCGGCCTGTCGTGCTTCATCGCCATCTTCCGGCAGCATGTGCGCGATATCGTGCGGCCGCCGACGCTGGCGAGGGCAGGCGCGGCGAGATCGTCGGCCGTGAGCCTGGCGGCGGCGGCTGGCATCCTCGTCCTCGTCGTGGCGATCATGCTCACCAGGTCGCGCGCCGGGATCCTGTTGGCGCTGCTGTCGAATGCGGGCCTGGTGGCGATCCTGTGCCTCAGGAGCGAGGGCCTAGCCTTCAAGGCGAAGAGGCCGGCCGCGTTCTGGGTCCTGGCTTTGCTGTCGCTTGCGGCGGCCGCGCTCGCGCTCGTGGCGATGATCGACACGCTCGCCCAGCGGGGCATGGGCGATGGCGGACGCCTGAGCGTCTACATGGCTTGCCTCAAGCTGATTTCGCAGCAGCCGATCTGGGGCAGCGGCCTCGGCACCTTCGCCGACGTCTTTCCGACCGTCAGGCCCGATGAGCTGTCCAGCTGGGGCGTATGGGACCGTGCGCACAACACCCTGCTGGAGCTGGCGGCGGATGTCGGCCTCCCTGCCGCCGGGATGACGGTGCTCGCGGCGATCGTCGCCTTCGCGGCGCTGGTGAAGGGCATAACGTCGCGACGCCGCCATTATGCGTTGCCCGCGCTGGGAGCCAGCATCGCCCTGCTGGCCGGCGGCCATTCTCTCGTCGATTTCTCGTTGCAGATACCTGGCCTCGCCACGATGTTCTTCCTCATTCTCGGTGCGTGCCTTGCCCAAGCCAAGCCAGATCACGGCGTCCAGCACGTCTCTTCCCCAAAGCCCGCAATGCGGAGCGGCGCGGAGCCCGATGGCCTCGCCACATGACTGAGACGTCGCCCCGCCGGAACGGACCGTCATGGCTGACTGGCGACACGCTGCTTGTGTGCGCCGGGTTGTCGATGGCGCTTCTCTACGCCTTCCTGGTCGTCGCGGAGCCGCAAGGACTGGCGCTGGTGGCGATCGTGCCAGCGATGGCCGTTACGATGCTCGTCCTGTGGCGGGCGCTCTCGGGCGACCGGCGCATGCTGATGCTTCTGCTCGCCGCGTGCATCTTCATCGTGGATGCCGTCTTCCGGGTCCGCAGCTACTCCGACAAGTCGATCGACTTCCAGATCGTGATGAAGGCGGGCACCTGGGCGCTGCTGATCATGGTCGCCGTGTCGCGCCTGAGCGCGACGTTGTCGGCCGCGATCTCGGGCGAGCGGCTGCTGTGGACGCTGTTCTTCGGCTGGCTTCTGTTCACCACGACATTGGCGCCGAACCCTGTCTATTCTCTGGTCGCGGTGTTCAGCCTCATATCCTTCTTCATGTTCTTCGCCTCGATATCCAGCCGTTTCAGTTTGGAGGACGTGCTGATCACGATCCTCATCGCCTGCCTGCTGCTCGCGGTGGTCTCGCTGATCGTCTACTTCGCCGTGCCGTCGCTGGGCCGCAGCCGCGTCTGGGTGGGCAACAACCAGGTCATCTCGGGCCGGTTGGCCGGCATTGCGGGCAATGCCAACTCCATCGGGCGAATCTGCTGCCTTGGGCTGATCATCGTCGCGCTTTGCTGGCGGCGTCTGTCGGTCGCCTGGCGCTTCGCGCCTTTCGCCGCGGGCGGCATCCTCGGGCTGACGCTCATCCTGGCCAACAGCCGGACATCAATGGCCGTCGCCCTGGTGGTGATCGGCATGCATGTGCTGATGCGCTCCCGGAACCTGCACATCCTCGTGGCGTTCCTGGCCGCGGTCTTCCTGGCTTCGCTTCTGGCCATGCCGTTCAGCAACGATGTCCTGGTCGCGCTCTCGCGCTCCGGCCGGGCCGAGGAACTCGCCACCGGCACAAGCCGGACGCTGATCTGGAGCGTGGTGACGAACCTGTCCTGGCAGAAGCCTCTGACGGGCTGGGGATATGGCAGCAGCCTGTTCATCCTGCCGCAATACGAGCGCTTCATGGGGCACGCAGCTCCCCACGCCCACAACATGATCCTGCAGCTGTGGTTCACCACCGGCTTCATCGGGGTGGCGCTGTTCCTCGTCGCGATCGTCTCGCGCTTCATCCTGGCGATACGGCGCGGGGAGCGCATGATCATCGCCTTGCTGTTGTTCGTCATCTTCAACGGGCTGACGGAATCCAGCGCCTTCGGCGGCATCGCCAACATCACGTCGGTCGTCCTGGCGCTCAGCGCCGTCATGCGCGAATCGCCCGTCAATGCGCGCGTTCGCGGCACAGGCGCAGGAGCTCCGGTCAGGACAGCCTCGCCGCGTCTGGCCTGACGCGACCGTCGCCAAGGCTGCACTGGCGCGATCCGTTGCGGACCTGGATCTTTGCGCCAACGAAGGGCGCCGGCTTTTGGCGCAATGCTCCACGCATGACGATCGATCATCTTTCACGCAGGGAAAGATTCCGTCCCGACGCGGGATGATCTAGCGCCGGATGATCGTGATGGTCATCGAGCCTTCGGGATCCAGCACCAGGCATGTCAGCTTGCCGGTCGCATAAGCGCCGGTGTCGATGCCGATCCGGTGCGGCCCACGCGTCACGTCATAGGACGGCGTGTGGCCATGGACCACGCAGAACTCCCATTTCAACGGGTGCGACAGGAACGGCTCGCGGACCATCAGCATGTCCGCCATATCCTGGTCCGCAAAGCCTTTCGAAGGATCGACGCCGGCATGCACGAACAGGAAGCCGCCAATGCGATGCCACAACCTCGTCGCCTTCAAGAGGTCAACATGCGGCCCCATCGCCAGCGCAAGGTGCTTCATGACGCGCCCGGCATCGACCGAAACCGTCAGCAGATCCTTCGGGACGCCATAGCTTATCAGCGTCTCATAGCCGCCTTCATAAAGCCATTGCTCGCAATCGTCCGCATTCGCGAGCAGGTCCAGCAGACGCTGCTCGTGATTTCCGCGCAGCAGGATGCGCGTCCGGTCCGGCGGCGTCTGCGACAGGATCTCGAGCACCCGCCGCGAATCAGAGCCGCGGTCGATCATGTCGCCAAGATGGATCTCATAAGCCTGGCGGGCAGGCTTGATCTTCATGTGATGATCGATGCACTGCTCGAGCGCATCAAGGAGATCGGCCCTGCCGTGAAGATCGCCTATGCAGTAGATCCGTTGCCCCGGCTCCAGATTCTTTGCTTCGTCGATCGCGAAGCTTGCCACGGACACTGTCGGTTGAAGCATTTGACTTGCTGAGGCAATGCCGCAAACCAGAAGGGCGTTCGGCGGGTGGCGATTAGGCGCGTCGAAGGTGAAAGTTGTTTCCGCATACAACATTTGAACAGATGACGTCGAGCGCGATGTTCTGGGCAAATCGCTGCTGATTCTCTGCCGGGTCAACTGTTCGAGCTGATTGTTCCATCACGGCGTCCACGCCGCATCGACCGACGGATTGCCGACCGGCGGGATTCGCCAGCGCTTGAGGCGCACGGTCGCCGCACCCGCGATGTCCGTGCGCATGAACAGGCGAAGGCTGCCCTGGACGTTCGTCGCCGCGCCGACGTTCCAGGGCGGCGTGTCGGGTTCCAGGCTCAGTCCGGCTGCGAGCGGATAATATTCATTCGCCGCGCTGCCGCTGGCCATGCTCATCTGCGCAAGCCCGCGCGACGTGCTCGCCGCCGACGTGCCGGTGAGGCCGGTCTGGTAGCACGCCAGCGAAGGCGAGCCGTCCACCTCCATCTCCGGCACGAACGCGAACCAGTCGGCCGGACCGAAGCCCGCTGCGATCGCCGTGTTCGTGATGCGGATTTCCTGGAAAGCGTCGACCGCCCCGCCGCCCGCGCTGGTCAGGGCAATCGTCCAGGTCTGGCCGCCGGTCTCCGGGTTCGCCGAAAGCGTGCACGAAGCGGTCACGGGCTGCGCCGCTCCCGACATGTTCTGGACCACCATCCCCGCCGGCGCGAGCCCAGTGCAGGAGCCACCGACCGTTCCGCCGGTGCCGGTCAGGCTCCAGTTGCCCATCAGGCCGCCGCCGTCGCGGTTGAACCAGGAGCCGGGGGCGATGAGCGCGTTGATCGCTGCGGCCTGAAGCTGCCCGATGACCAGGCTCGAACGGATGGTCATGTGAGCGCCGTCGATCGTCGCGCCCGGCGCAGGCGAGCCGTAGAGCGCGTCGCCCGGATCAAGCGACGGGTCGCGCAGTTGCTCCCAGGGGTCAACAAGCGCATGAAAGCCCCATGACTGCCAGTTCGCGCGGATGGCGGCGTTGACGGCGAGGATCTTGGCCATCTGCGCCTGCGTCACCTCGTTTGCGTTGGGCGCCCCGAGATTGACTTGCCGTGGCCAGATCGTCTCGATCACGACCCTGCGGCCGATGCCGGCCACCTGGGCGAGGCGGGCCTGGATGGCGGCGATGATCTCAGTGGATGTCGCGGTGGACTTGGCGTCGTTCGATCCGCCCCTGAGGAAAATCAGCGCGGCGTTCGCGGCCAGCAGTTGCGCCGCGCGCTTGCCGTAGCCGGTGACGATGTCGTCGCCCCACCAGCCCAGGTTCAGGCCGGAGAAATTGACGCTCCCGGTCGCCATGGCCGTGCCGTAAGCGGGAATGCGGTTGGCGACCGTCGCGTTCGGATCATGCCAGATGAAGTGACGCCCGCGCTGGCGTGCAAGGGCGTTGGCCCATGGCATGCCGCCAGCCGCCTTGGCGTCGACGAGCGTCGCCGAGGCGAAATTGCCTCGCTGATAGCCGCTGTCGCCCCAGGTCGCGATGAACGCGCCTGCGGGCAAGGGCGGCGGCGCTGCGTTGGCGGTGATTCCCACTGCCGCGCGGATGCGGGAAGGGCGACGTGCGGGGCGGATGGATCGGAGCATGCCGGGTGACCTTTCAGCGCCCTCCACACCCTTCGGGCCGCGGAAAGCTGAATTGCGAGAGACAATGCACCTATATTAGGAAATTAATCCTGTCAAGGTGCGCTGATGCTCCATGACCTGCGAGGCCATCAAGAAGGAACGAAGAGATGCGCCGAGATGACGGTGGGCAGAGACGCAGGCCGCCGTTTCCAGAGGGTGCGAGCCGTCAGTTGCGCGAGCGGCGGCGCATGTCCCGAAGGCGATGCTCGATGACTGGATAGAAGTCGCGTCCCAGAATCGGTTCGCCGCCTGGCAAGGCGTCACGAAGCGTCGCGGGGCGGCCGCCAAGGCGCGGCGGATCTTCGGGCGGCGTCTCCTGCCGCCGTGTCATGGCCGCGACATAGCTGGCGCGCAGCATGTCCGCGGTCGGCTGGAAACGTCCGGCCTGCAGGATCAGCGCCGTGTTCAGCGCGCTGAGCGGTTGCCGCTTCCGGTCCACCAGCACCACGAACCGATCCTGGCCCAAACGTCCCCGGTCGGCGCCGCCGATGCCCTGGCTCATCCTGACGGCAGCCAGCGGCGGGGCAAAATATGAAACGGTCCTGACAAATCGTCCGCTCGGGTCCAGGCCCGTCAGGTCCGGGGGCAAGCTGGAGCACACCTCATGATGCTTCCAGCAACCTTCCAGCGTCAGGAAGCGCGGCGCATGGGTAATGTAGGTCTCCCAAGCCCGCCTCGCGATGTCGGCGCACCATGAGCGGTCGCCGCCAAGCGCCACCACGCATTCTGATGGCGACGCAAATTCGGATCCAGCCGCGTCGCCCTGCGCGCACGCGGCGCTGGCTGGCAGCGCAAGCACAGCGCAGGCCATGCCCGCGCGCAGCCATGGCAGGCGACCTGGGCGCACGGGCGCGCCGAAGCTGTCAGTTGCGGTCATCGGGCAGCACCGGGAGCGGCTGGAACGGCACTCCCTCCTCCTTCAGCATGCGTGCATCCTCCAGAGTCGAGCGGCCGTAGATCGGGCGGTGCTCGATCTCGCCATGATGCATCTTCAGCGCCTGGTCTGCAAAACGGTCTCCCACATGGTCAGCCGTTTCGGTGACGTGCCGGCGAAATGCGCGGACAAGATCGCGCATCGCCTTGTCCGGCGGCATGGCGTTGATGCTCTCGCTCACGGCCACATCGGCGCGGCCGGGCGTTCCCGCGCCCATAGCGATGTCTGGGATGTCTGGGATGTATGGGATATCTGGCGCACGCGGGTATGACAGTTCCTGCCGGTCGGACCGGGCGACATGAGGCGCCATGATCGACTTTTCAACACGGGGGGAGCCGCAGATCGGGCACTCGACAAGCCCCGCCGCTTCCTGCGCCTCGAACGAAGCGTTGTCGCGGAACCAGCTTTCGAATCCGTGGCCATCGTCGCAGCGCAGCGAAAACCTGATCATCGGGCCAATGGTCCCCCGTCAGTTGGCCAGCATGGCGTCGAGGGTGCCGCGCTGATCGAGGGCATAAAGATCATCGCAGCCGCCCACATGCGTCTGCCCTATGAAGATCTGCGGAACCGTGGCGCGGCCCGACCGCTTCACCATCTCGTCCTTCAGGTCTGCCTTTCCCGTGATCTCGATCTCGGTGAACGAGACGTTCTTGCGGGTGAGCAACTCCTTGGCCGCCGAGCAGTAAGGGCACCAGGATTTCGTGTAGATCGTCACGGCGGTCATCGACTAAGCTCCTTCGATCCATCCGGCAGCCGCACGGCACTTGCCCCTCGGCGGGATGATCGGTCCAAATGGTTGAGAATATGCGACTTCGACCAGCACATGGCGCATTCCGAAGGCAAGCCCGACATGTCATATGAGGTCTGCATGGCCATTGCTCAAGGGAGCGCGCGGCCGCGGAGCGCTCAGGCGACAGCCGAAACGTTCACAGCCGGCACGTTTTGCCCCGGCAAGCTCACGCGCCCGGGATGACGCGCGTGAAGGTCAAGAGGTCGACGGCCGTCGCGCCGCTGCGCAGCAGCGCGCGAGCCGAGGCGTTCGCAGTTGCCCCCGTCGTCAGGACGTCGTCGACCAGAAGGATTCGCCGGCCCTCGATGCGGTGCCTCGCCGCCGGCGGCACGCGCAAGGCGCCCTGAAGATTGTCCGCCCGCTCATTGCGGCTGAGCCCCACCTGCGGCTTCGTCCGCTTGACCCTGACCAGCGCGGTGCGGTCGACCGGAAGGGCGGTCCTCGTGGCCAGCGCGTCCGAAAGGGCGGCCGCCTGATTGAACCGACGCCGCCAGAGGCGCCAGCGATGCAGCGGGACAGGCACGATGAGATCGGCGTCCTCGACCAGTTCGCGGCCTGCCAGCGCCATCATCGTGCCCATGGTGATCGCCAACTCAAGCTTGTCGCCGTACTTGAGCTTGTGCACGAGGGCCCGGGCGATGTCGTCATAGCCGCAGACGGCGCGGGCGCGGGCGAAGACCGGAGGATCGGACATGGCCGCCGGCGAGATCAGCGCGCCTCCGAGATCGAGGGCGAACGGAGTGCCGAGGCGCTCGCAATAGGGCCGGGCGATCAGCGTCAGGCCGGCCCAGCAGCGCGCGCAAAGCCCATGCGATTGGCCGGTCGAAGCGCTGCATGCTGCGCAGACAGGCGGGTAGACGAGCGACACCGCGCGGGCAGCAGCCGCGCCGGGCAGGCCGCCTGCAAAGCGGAGCCAGGCGCGCATGCGGCCGGGAAGATCGCCGGAGGCGGCGGCGTCAGGATCGTGGGGGTCATGCGGCATGTCGGCTTGCTTAGCACGCGCAATTGCATTTTGGCGTGATGCATCCCAATTGGCACAGACAGGTCATACCCCGATGCAGCCGCCGCCCGACAAGATGTTCGACCGAAAGCTGATCCGCGCCCGCCTTGCCCGCGCGGACCGGATCGGCTTTGCCGATTTCCTCGTGAACCGGGCCGCAGACGATCTTGGCCAGAGGCTCGGCGCGATCACGCGGACCTTCCCGGTGTCCATGGATTTCGGCACGGCGACGGAGGCGGCCTGGCGCGTCATCGCGGAACGCCATGGCGCCGACGCCGCTTATCGCGCCGCGCCTGCGGCGGTCGGAGGCCGGCGGACACTGGAGGCGGACGAGGAGGTGCTGCCTTTCGCCGCGCAATCCTTCGGGCTCATCACATCGCTTCTGGCGCTGCAGAACGTCAACGACCTGCCTGGAGCGTTGGTGCAGGTCCGGCGGGCGCTGAAGCCTGACGGGCTGTTCATCGGCTGTCTTTTCGGCGGCGCGACGCTGACTGAACTGCGGCAGGCGATGGCGGCTGCGGAAAGCGAGGTCGAAGGCGGAATCTCGCCTCGCGTCGCGCCCTTCGCCGATGTCCGCGACATGGGCGGATTGCTCCAGCGGGCGGGCTTCGCGATGCCGGTCGCCGATCTTGAACGCATCACGGTGCGCTATCAAAGCCCGATGTCGCTCCTGCACGACCTGCGCGCCATGGGGCTGACCAATGCGCTCGCCGCGCGCCGGCGCCAGCCATTGCGGCGTTCGACCTTGATGCGCGCCCTCGAGATCTATGCCGAACGGTTCAGCGACCCCGATGGCAAGGTGCGCGCCACGTTCGACATGGTCTGGCTGTCCGGCTGGGCCCCGCATGAAAGCCAGCGACCGCCGCTGAAACCGGGTTCGGCCAAGTCAAGGCTGGCGGATGCGCTCGGCAGCATCGAAAGGAAGGCAGGCGAAAAGGCGGGCGGCTGACGCCCCCGCTCCGGAGCGCGCACAAACCGCGCCTGATCGCTTCTGCATGGTCTTTATCGGGCCTTCATGGTTCCATCCCAAGGCCGCGTGATCTAATACGCGACAGAATCGTCGGCAGCGTTCATATTCATCCTCGCCGACGCCAAGACGGGAGAATTGCCTGATGCCGACAACCTTTGGAGGACCGCGCGTGCTGCTGCGCCGCCTCCGTGAGGTCATGGCGCAACCCACAAGCCCGCAGGAGAAGCTCGATCGGATCGTGGTGCTGATCGCCTCCAACATGGTCGCCGAGGTCTGCTCGATCTACGTCCAGCGTGACGACAAGACGCTCGAACTCTTCGCGACGGAAGGCCTGAACCGGGAAGCCGTCCACCTCACCACGATGAAGGCAGGGGAAGGGCTCGTCGGCCTCATCGCCCAGGAGGCCGAGGCGCTGGCCCTGTCGGACGCGCAGTCCCACCCGGCCTTCTCTTACAAGCCCGAAACCGGGGAGGAGATCTACCGCTCCTTCCTGGGGGTGCCGATCCTCAGGGCCGGCGCGACGCTCGGCGTCCTTGTCGTCCAGAACACGGCGACGCGCAGCTACAATGACGAAGAGATGGAGGCGCTGCAGACCGTCTCGATGGTGCTGGCGGAGCTCATCGCGCAAGGCGGCATGCAGGCGCTTGCCGCGCCAGGCGTCGTCAACGGCGCGAGCCGGCCCCAGCAGGCCAAGGGGATCCCGCTGGCGGACGGCGTCGGCCTTGGCCACGTCGTCCTTCACGAGCCGCGCGTCGTCATCAAGAACCTGATCGCCGAAAGTCCGGAAGCCGAGGTCAAGCGCCTCGAGACGGCGATCGCAGACCTGCGCAAGACGATCGACGAACTGATCGCGCGCGGCGACGTCTCGCATGGCGGCGAGCACAAGGAGGTGCTCGAAACCTTCCGCATGTTCGCCCATGACCAGGGCTGGCTCAGGCGCATGCGCGAGGCGGTGCTCTCCGGGCTGACGGCGGAGGCGGCGGTCGAGCGGGTGCAGTCCGACACGCGCGCCCGCATGCTGCGCCAGACCGACCCGTACCTGCGCGAGCGGCTGCATGATCTGGAGGATCTGGCCAACCGCCTGCTGCACATCCTGGTCGGCGCGGACCTAACCATCTCGCGGGACCAGCTGCCGGAGAATGCGATCATAGTCGCCCGCTCGATGGGTCCTGCGGCCCTGCTGGACTATGACCGCGCGCAGCTTCGCGGCCTCGTGCTGGAGGAGGGCGGTCCGACGAGCCATGTCGCCATCGTCGCGCGGGCTCTCGGCATCCCCGCCGTCAGCGAGGTCGAGAACATCACGGCGCTGGTGGAGCAGGGCGACGCGATCATCGTCGACGGCGTGACAGGGGAAATCCAGATCAGGCCCAAGCCCGATGTCGAGAACGTCTACAAGGAGAAGGCCAGGCTGAGGGCGCGGCGGCAGGAGCAGTACCGCAAGCTGCGCAGCATCCCCGCCGTCACGCGCGACGGAGAGGCCATCGACATCAAGCTCAACGCCGGGCTCCTGGTCGACCTTCCGCACCTCGAGGAGACAGGCGCCGCGGGCATCGGGCTGTTCCGCACCGAACTGCAGTTCATGGTCGCCTCGCGCATGCCGACCACGGCCGAGCAGCAGCAGCTCTACCGGGCCGCGCTTGACACGGTCGGCGAGAAGCCGGTGACGTTCCGTACGCTGGACATCGGCGGGGACAAGATCCTGCCCTACATGCGGCGGGTGGAGGAGGAGAACCCCGCCCTTGGCTGGCGTGCCATCCGGATCGGCCTCGACCGCCCCGGCCTGCTCCGCTCCCAGCTGCGAGCGCTGCTGAGGGCCGGAGCCGGACGGGATCTCAAGATCATGTTCCCGATGGTGGCGACGGTCGACGAGTTCATCCGCGCCAGGACGATCGTGCAGCGTGAGCTCGCGCATATCGACAGGCACGACAGGGATCGTCCCACCAGCCTGGCGCTGGGCGTGATGGTGGAGGTGCCTTCGCTCCTGTTCGAAATCGACGAGATCGCCCGCGAGGCGGACTTCCTCTCCGTCGGGTCCAACGACCTCATGCAGTTCCTGTTCGCGGCGGATCGCGAGAACCGCTTTGTCGCCGACAGGTTCGATCCGCTCTCGGCCGGCGCGCTGCGCGCCTTGAAGTGCATCGCCGACGCGGGCAACCGGGCTCATTGCCCTGTGACGGTCTGCGGCGAGATGGGCGGACGGCCGATCGAGACCATGGCGCTGATCGCGCTTGGCTTCCGCTCCTTCTCCATGACGCCGTCTTCGGTCGGGCCAGTGAAGGCGATGACGCTGAAGCTGAACGCGGCGGCAGTGGCGAAATATCTCGACAGGCTGCTCAACGACGTGAGCGGCGTCGCCTCGCTGCGCGGCGCGCTCAAGGCGTTCGCCCAGGAGAATGACGTGCCGTTGTAGCGGGCCGTCCTGATCGCGCGCCGCCCGTCGACCTGCCTTGCGTCGACCAACGAAATTGCGTCAAGCACCGCATCACCTGTCCGGTATCCGCCATGTCCTACAATCTTCCTCAGCATCGGCTGGACGCCATCCTCGCGCGGCATCAGATCGCCCAGGATACGCTTGGGTCTAATCCGCCCGCAGACGTGCTGGTGGCGCTGTCAAGGGAGATGGCCGAACTGGAGCCTGTCGTGCAGGCCATCAACGACTGGCGCGCGGCTGAAGCTGCGATCCGCGGGGCGCAGTCGATCGCCGACGACCCCGCTTCCGACGCCGAGTTCCGGCAACTGGCCGGCGACGAAATCCGCGCCCTGTCGGCGCAGCTCGAACATCACGAGCGCGCCATCCTGCTGGCGCTGCTGCCGAAGGACGCCGCGGATGAGCGCGGCGCGATCCTCGAGGTGCGCGCAGGAACCGGCGGGGACGAGGCGGCCCTGTTCGCTGGGGACCTGTTCCGCATGTATGCGCGCTATGCGCAGGAAAAGCGGTGGACGGTCGACATCCTATCGCAGAGCGAGGGCGCGATGGGCGGCTGCAAGGAGATCATCGCCGAGATTTCGGGCCAGGGCGTCTATGGCCGCCTGCGCTACGAATCGGGCGTCCACCGGGTCCAGCGCGTCCCGGACACCGAGGCGTCGGGCCGCATCCACACATCCGCCGCGACGGTCGCCATGCTGCCGCTTGCGGAGGATGTCGACGTGTCGATCAACGATGGGGATCTGCGCATCGACACGTTGAGGTCCGGCGGAGCGGGCGGCCAGCACGTCAACAAGACCGAATCGGCCGTGCGCATCACCCACGTGCCGACCAACACGGTCGTGCTGGTCCAGGACGAGCGCTCGCAGCACAAGAACAAGGCGCGCGCGATGATGCTGCTGAAGGCGAAGCTGTTCGACGCCGAGCGCCTCAGGACCGAACACGAGCGCTCCGCCGACCGCAGATCGCAGGTGGGGAGCGGCGATCGCTCCGAACGCATCCGGACCTACAATTTCCCGCAGGGACGCGTCACCGACCACCGCATCGGGCTGACGCTCTACAAGCTCGACGAGATGATGCAGGGCCTCGTCCTCGACGAGATGCTTGACGCGTTGAGCGCGGCGCGTCAGGCGGAGCTTCTGGCCGAGCAGCAGGAGACGTGATGGACGCGGCGCATGAACGGCCGGAGCAGGAAGGCTCAAGGCATGGCGGCGCCCTGCGTGATGCGGTCCGCGACGCGCAGCGGCGGCTCGCCGCGGAAGGCATCGACGAGCCTGAACTGAACGCCAGGATCCTGATGATGCACGCGACGGGGCTCAGCGCGACCGAGATGGTGACCCATGGCGGCGTCCGGCTGACCGAGAGCCAGCAGGCCCTCTTCGCCAGCCTGCTGCTGCGCCGCCTGGGCGGCGAACCCGTCGGGCGCATCCTGGGACAAAGGGACTTCTGGGGCCTGACCTTCGCCTTGTCGCCCGGCACGCTGGAGCCGCGGCCCGACAGCGAGATGATCGTCGAGGAAGCGCTGGCGCTGTCGAAGCAACTGGAACGGCCGGTCCGCGACATCCTTGATCTGGGCTCAGGCTCGGGATGCCTGCTGATCGCGCTCCTCGTCGAACTTCCTCAGGCGCGGGGCCACGGGGTCGACCTCAGCCTTGACGCCGTCGAAACCGCGCGAGGCAACGCCGCCCGCAACAATGTGGCGGAGCGCTGCCTGTTCACGCAAGGGTCATGGGGCGAAGGGCTCGACCGGCAGTTCGACCTGATCGTCTCCAATCCGCCCTACATTGCGAGCAGCGACATGGCGTCCCTCCAGCGCGAGGTGCGCGAGCATGATCCCGGCCTGGCCCTGGATGGCGGGCCCGACGGACTGGCGCCGTACAGGCTGATCGTGCCTGACCTGCAGAGGCTGCTCGCGCCTGGCGGCGCGGCCGTCCTCGAGATCGGGGCGGGGCAGGAGCAGCCGACCCGCATGCTTGCCGGGCAGCATGGATTTTCGACGGTCTCGACGCGCCGGGATCTTGGCGGCCATGTCCGCGCCATAGGCCTGCGGCGCTGACCTGGCATGGCCACGGCATGGACGGCATGAGCATGCCGCGGCTTCAGGCAGGTTTGCTCCGCGTGCCAAAGGCGGCGTGATGGCGTCGCGCGGGGCTCGATCGCATGCGCATTGTTTTCACTTGGCGTACCCGGACAAAAAAGCTATGAGGGTTTCGCGCATGCCGTGCTTTTGACAGCATGACGTGTCTGACCGATCCCGTCGAGTGGGGGGCGGGCCTCCGGGCAAGGCAGACAAGCGCCACAACACAACATCGCCAAAGGGTTCGATCTATTTGGACCAAGAGGCATGAGAGACCACTAAATGGTCTCCATTGGAATCAACCTGTGATGTCCTCAAATGGCGAGACCGCTGCCATCGTGCAGCCAGTCCAGCGCTTGATGACCCCGAATGGCGCGGCAGCCCGCCACGGGGACCACATGTTGTCGCACAAGCACCCGGCTGCCGACGTCAGTTAAGAGATGTCTTCGATGAGACAAGGCCAGAACAGGCGCATCCGCGGCCGCAACCGTAACAACGGCGGTGGCGGCGGCAGTAACAACACCGGCAATAACGGCAACAAGACGCCCAATCCGCTGACCAGGTCGTTCGAATCGAATGGCCCGGATGTGAAGGTGCGCGGCAATGCCCAGACCATCGCCGAAAAGTACATGCAGCTGGCGCGTGACGCCCAATCCAGCGGCGATCCTGTCGCGGCCGAGAGCTATTATCAGCACGCGGAGCACTATGTCCGCATTGTCCTGACGGCGCATGACGCCCTGCGCGCGCAGTTCGGCGAAAACTACCGCCCGCAACGGCCGTTCGGCCTCGGCGATGACAGTGACGACGATGAGGACGACGGCGAGGATATCGTCGATCCATCGGCCGCTCCCCAGCCGGGGCAGCGCACGGACGCCGATCAGGCCGACGGCGGCGAGGATCAGGACGGCGGCGACCGGAGGCCAGACCAGGATCGCAATCAGCCCCGGCGGTTCGACCGCAATGAACGCAGCCGGCCCGAGCGCAACGAGCAGCGTTTCGAACGCCCGCGCGACGACCGCTATCAGAGCGATCGCCCAAGGGATGACAGGCCGAGAGAAGACAGGCCGAGAGATGACCGGCCCCGCGATGACCGGCCCTATCGCGAGCGCAGCGATCGCCGCTTTGACCGGCCCGAACCCGCACCCGACCAGCAGGATCGTGCGCCTGACCGTGAGCGGCAGCCTGACAGGGACCGCCAGCCGCGCCGTCCGGAACGCGCTCGCGATGACAGGCCCAGGGATGACCGGCCGCGTGAAGATCGTCCAAGAGAAGATCGTCCAAGAGAAGATCGTCTAAGAGAAGATCGTCCGCGCGATGACCGGCCGCGTGACGACAGGCCTCGCGAGGACCGGGTCCGTGACGAGCGGCCGGGCAGGAGCGATCCGGACATCGGCGGCGATGCAGCGGCCCTTCCCGCTTTCCTCACCGCGCCTGTCCGTGCGGTGATCGCGCCCGAACCGGTTGCGAAGGTCGCCTCGCCTGCGCCTGCCGATTCGACTGCCGACGCGCCGGCTCCTCGCAAGCGTGGCCGTCCGCCAAAGAAGCGCGATGACGTCATAACCGAGCCAGCGGCTGAATGATCCATTCAGCCGCGACGAGGTTGCTCCGGCGAGCCTTGGACGTATAGGAACTGGATGTGCTGGACCGGGGCTGAAAGGCCCCGTTTCCTCATCTTACAGGCCAAGTTCGCGCGAGAACGCCTGAAAAGGCCCGATGCGCGCCAGATGCTGTCCTTCCGCGATCGTGCCGCCTTCGACGATCCGCGCATAGACGCCGCAGTCGATATGGCCAAAGGCGCTCATCAACGTCTTGACCACAGGCAGGTTCCGCTGGCCCGTGACCGGGTCGACAGCGGTGGCTGCGCATCGGTCTATCCGCTTGGTCACATGCAGCTTGAGGCCCGACGGCGCAGCAAGCACCTGATCGACGAGCTCAAACTCCTCCCATGGCTTCAAGCCTTCAAGAAGGATGTTGCCGCGGAACCGCAGCTGATCGACTGGCGCACCGAGCCGGCTTTCGAGATCGGCCAGGCTGGCCTTGTTGATGAGCGAGACATAGCCGCCGCCAGAATCGGTGAACCGGAAGCCACCCGGCGCGCGGATGATGTCGAGAGGGCCTCGTCGATCTTCAAGCGGCACGAACGAGGCAAGGAATGCGGCGATGCTCGCCCGTCCTTCCGCGCTGCCCAGATCACCCCGCGCGACCTCATGGCCTTCGCTCGAGATCGTCAATACGTCGGTTTCGTCATCGTAGCAGGTCGTCAGCCGGGCGATGCCGCCATTCTTCATCAGCATCAGGAACTTGATCTTGGACTGATGCGCGGGGTTTGCCACGTCGAACCCCGATGGCCCGTTCTCGACCGCGAACATCCTGTCAGCAGGGAAATGCCCGCCGGCGGCGAGCGCGGCGCGTTGCAGCCGCTCCGGAGAAAAACCTTTCAACGGGTAGCGGTGCAGGGCGACCACGCGCATGTCTTCACTCCGGGCGGCTTGGAGGCGCCATCATGGCGTCCGGGCGGATTTTTGGCCAGCCTCACCGAGGACGAGGTCCATGCGCCATCTGCGCGTGACGTTCCAGGCCAGCGCGAGGCAGAAGACGAGCGATTGGACCATGACGATGGTGGGGCCTGTCGCGGAGTCGAGATGAAAGCTGGCGATGGCTCCGACCGAGCATGAGCCGACCGCGGCGCCGACGGCCCAGGCCATCATCCGCCCGAACTGGCGCGACAGCAAAAAGCCGATGGCGCCAGGCGCGATGAGCATCGCGATGACGAGAATGATGCCGACCGCCTTCAATGACGCGACGATGGTCAACGCCAGCAGGGCCAGGAGGCCGTAATGCAGAATGCCCACGGGCAGGCCGATGGCGCGGGCATGGGCTGGATCAAAGCAGAACAGCAGCAGGTCGCGGCGTTTGGCCAGCAGGAGAACGATCGCCGGTACGGCGATCAACGCCGTCTCGGTCACATCGCCCCACCTGACGCCCAGCATGTTGCCGAACAGGAGGTGGTTGAGATGCTGGTCGGTGTCGATCTTGACGAACATGACGAGGCCAAGCGCGAACATGCCCGAGAAGACGATGGCCATCACGGCATCTTCCTTCACGCGGCTGTTCTCGCGCAGGTAGCCTGTCGCAAGGGCGCAGCCCAGGCCCGCCGCAAAAGCGCCGACCACCAGCGGAATGGCCAGCACATGCGCAAGCACGATGCCCGGGAGCACGGCATGGGAGACCGCATCGCCCATCAGGGACCAGCCCTTGAGCACCAAGAAGCAGGAGAGCATGGCGCACACCGCGCCCACCAGCACCGCCACGATGAGGCCGCGCTGCATGAAGTCGTAAGCCAGCGGCTCGGCGATGAAGGCCCACGCGGCGTTCATGTCGGCGCGTTCTCGCGGGCGACGCCCCGCGCCGCACGGCGGGAAGCCAACCGGCCATATTTGGGCGCAAAGACGAAGGCGGCGAGAAACAGCGCCGTCTGCAGCAGAACGATCAATCCGCCGGTCGCGCCATCGAGAAAATAGCTGGCGTATGCGCCGACGGCGCTGCATGCGGAGCCGATCAGCACCGCGATCGCGATCATGCGGCCAAAGCTGTCGGTCAGGAGATAAGCCGTCGCGCCGGGCGTCACCACCATGGCGATGACCAGGATCGCGCCGACGGTCTGGAGCGCCGCTACCGTGCAGGCCGACAACAGCGTGAAGAACAGGATGCGCAGCCGCCAGGGGTTCAGGCCCACGCTCCTTGCATGGCTTTCGTCGAAGAAGGCCAGCAGCAGATCTTTCCACCTGAGGCCGAGGATGAGGAGCGATACGGCGCCGATGACCGCGACCTGGATGGCATCCTCGTCGGAAATCGCGAGGATGTTGCCGAAGATCACCGATTGCAAGTTCACCGACGTCGGGTTGATCGAGACAAGGAAAAGGCCGGCGGCGAAGAAGCTGGTGAAGATCAGGCCAATGACCGCGTCCTCGCGCAGCATCGTCAGGCTCCGCACGATGACGATGGCCAGCGCCGCCAGGATGCCGGAGACGAACGCGCCGACGGCATAGGGCAGGCCTGCGAGATAAGCCACCGCAACGCCCGGCACGACGGCGTGGGACAAGGCGTCGCCCATCAGCGACCAACCCTTCAGGATGAGGAAGCACGACAGGAACGCGCAGACGCCGCCGACAAGCGCGCTGATGCCGATGGCCCTGCTCATGTAGCCGTAGGCGAAAGGCTCCAGCAGCAGCTCCATCATGGCTTCGCCGGCCCAGCGCCGGCCGCCGTTTCCCTCTTGCCGCTCCCGTCCCCTTCGCGCTCGGGGGGGATCATCCTCTCCCTCGCGCGCTCGCCGTAGAGCACGAGGGGGCGCTCGTCGTCAGTGAGGACGGTGACGGTGCGGCCGTCCTCGTCGTCGTGCAATTCCGACCCGCCGAGCCGCACGTGCCGCAGCACGCCGCCGAACGCCTTGGCGAGATTGGCCTCGGTGAACACAAGATCGGTGGGCCCGTAGGCCAGGACCGTCTTGTCGAACAGGACGACCTGATCGCAGAACTCCGGAACGCTTCCCAGATTGTGCGTGGAGACGAACATCAGCGAACCTTGCGCCCGCATTTCGCGCAGCAGGCCGATGATCGCGCCCTCGGTCTTCACGTCAACGCCGGTAAACGGCTCATCCAGCAGGATCACCGACGCGCCCTGCGCCAACGCGCGCGCCAGGAACACCCGCTTGCGTTGGCCCCCGCTGAGCTCGCCGATCTGGCGGCGGCGGAATTCGGCCATCCCGACGCGGGCGAGGGCTTCGTCGACCGCCGCGCGATCGGCTTTCGACGGGATGCGCAACATGCCCATGTGGCCATAGCGGCCCATCATCACCACGTCGTCGACCAACACCGGGAATGTCCAGTCGACGTCCTCGCTTTGCGGCACATAAGCCACGATGCCTGACTTCAACGCCTTTGCGACAGGCATTCCGGCGATCAAGACGGAGCCTGCCGCCGGCGACAGGAAGCCCATCAGCGTCTTGAACAGGGTCGACTTGCCGGACCCGTTGACGCCGACCAGCGCGCAGATCGAGGCGGAGGACAGCTCGAAGCTCGCGTCGCGGATGGCCGTCACGCCATTGCCGTAAGTGACCGATATGCCTGAGACCGAAATCGATGCCGGCGGCCGGCCCGCCGCCCCGGCGAAGCCGAGGGCCGGCGCCGCTGTCACGGGGGCGTTCACTGGCCGAAGCCCGCCGCGATCGTCGAGACGGTCGTCTCGAGGAGCTTGAGATATGTCGGCACCGGTCCGCGCGCATCGCTCAGCGAATCGACATACAGCGCCCCGCCATACTTTGACTTCGCCTCGCGCGCGACCTGCCTTGCCGGCTTGTCGGAGATCGTGCTTTCGCTGAAGACGACGGGAATCTGGTTCTTGCGCACGAGATCGATCAGCCGGCGCACCTGCTGCGGTGTGCCCTGCTCATCGGCGTTGATGGGCCAGAGGTATGCCTCGCGCCAGCCGAGATCGCGCGTCAAATAGCTGAATGCGCCTTCGCTGGTGACGAGCCAGCGCCGCGCCTCCGGAATCCGGCCCAGGCGCGCCCGCAGCGGTTCGTCCATCGCCCTGATGCTTGCCGCGTAGGCGGCGGCATTGCCGGCATATACATCCCGGTTGGCGGGATCGGCGCTGGAAAGCGCCTTACGGATGTTCTCGACATAGATCAGAGCGTTCGAGGTGGACATCCACGCATGGGGGTTCGGCCTGCCCTCATATGGGCCTTCCCTGATGCCGAGAGGCACGATGCCTTCGGTCAGAACGGCGCTCGGCACGTCCTTGACGTTCTCGAAGAAACGCTCGAACCAACGCTCCAGGTTCATGCCGTTCCAGAGCACGAGGTCGGCGGACTGCGCCTTCACCACGTCGAGCGGGGTGGGCTGGTAGTCGTGGATCTCCGCGCCGGGCTTCGTCACCGACTCGACGATGGCCGCCGTCCCTGCGACATTCTGGGCCATGTCCTGGAGGATCGTGAAGGTGGTGACGACGCGCAGCGGCTTGCCTGCCTGGCGTGCCGGCTGCGCCAGGGCCGGCATGGATGCTGCCGGCAACCCGGCCGCAATGGCGGCCGCCAGGCTGGCGGCCTTCAGGAACGTGCGGCGTGAACTGTCAGGCAGGCTCATCCTCATCGGGTCCTTCATGTTCTGTCCGGGCGCAAAAGCACCGATCTGCCGCGGGTCTCGTCGTTGGGCCGATCCGGCAAGATGAACCTATTGCAACACGCTCGCATCTGTCAATGCTCTTGCGACCTATCTGCAACAAGGAGTTATTGCTTCTGCGTCTCAGCAAGGATAAATTGCCGGAATGACGACAGTTGAGAGCCGGGTCAGAGCCTTCGAAGCCGAACTGCGGGCGGCGGGTCTGCGCATGACCCAGCAGCGTCGGCTGATCCTGCGCGTCCTGGCCGAAGCCAGCGACCATCCCGACGCAAAGGTCATCTTCCACCGGACCTTCGCGAAGGATCCGACCTTGTCGCTGTCGACCGTCTACCGGACGATGAAGCTGCTCGAGGGGCGGGGCGCAATCGAGCGTCATGCCTTCAATGACGGCGTCTCACGTTACGAGCATGCCGACCAGCAGCACCATGACCACCTGATCGACGTCGACACGGGCCAGGTCATCGAATTCAGCTCCGAAGAGATCGAGCGGCTCCAGACGCGGATCGCCGCCGAGCTTGGCTATGAACTGGTCAAGCACAGGCTTGAACTTTACGGGCGCAAGAGCGTGCCGCAGGACTGACGCGCCTCAGGCGCGCGGCTGGGCACTCCGGGCCTCAGCGCGCGTGCATCCTGTCAAGCCGCACGAGCCGCCCCAGGACCACGAGGCAAATCACGGTCACGCCGATCAGGATGGCCGACACGGCGTGGACCGTCGGCTCCAGGCTGAAGCTCGCTTCCGCATAGATGCGGACGGGCAAGGTGGTGAGCCGGGCAGTCGTCAGGAAGCTGGTCACGGTCACCTCGCCGAACGAGAGCAGGAAGCTCATGATGCCGGCGGCCACCAGGCCGGGCGCCAGGGACGGCAGGATGACGAGCGCAAAACGCCTTGCCGCGCCTGCGCCAAGGCTGGCGGCCGCGTCCTCCTGCACCCGGTCAAGCTGCTCGACCGATGCATGCAGCAGCGCGATGCTGAAAGGCAGCACCAGAACGACGTGCACGGCCATCAATCCGAAAAATGGCGGCAGTGCGGTGTAGGTCTGCAGTAGCCTCAGCATGCCGACGCCGATGGCGACATGCGGAAGCGAGAGCGGGAGCGTCCAGAAGGCCGCCAGCACGCCAAGCCCGCGAAAACCGAAACGCGACAGGGCGAAGGCGGCCGGCAGCGCCAGCGCGATCGCGACCGCTGACGTAACGGCGGCCAGTTGGACCGAGACCCAGAAGGAGTCCGCATAGGCTCCGCCGAACAGCACGCGCTCGTACCACTTCAAGGTGAAGGCGCGGAAGCCCGCCACTGTGGCCTGCGGCACGTCGTTGAAGCTCTGCACGCAGACCAGCGCCAGGGGCAGCAGCAGCAGGACCAGCGCTGCGGCGAGCAGCAGCTTGCCCAGTGGCGGCGCGACGATGTCGAGCATCCGCATCAGCCAGCCGGGCAGGACGAACGCATGCGCAGGCTCATGCCCAGGCCCAGGCCCGTGCCTCGGAAGGCCCGACGACCATGGCGTCAAGCGGCGCGCGATCAGGAAGATCATGACCGCGAAGGCGATGCCGGCGGCTGTCATCAGCAGGGCGAGCGCGGAGGCCAATGGCGCGTTGAGGTTCTGCAGCGCCTCCTGCCAGACCAGCATTCCGGTGGTCCAGACCTTCTTGCCGCCCAGAAGCGTGGCCGAAACATATGCCGTCGACGACATCAGGAACACGATGACGACGCCTGCCCTGAGGCCGGGCAGCGACAGCGGCAGATCCACCAGAAAGGTGCGCGCGGTCCGCGATGCGCCAAGGCTTTCGGCCGCCTCGTGCACTTTCGGAGGCACGCCCTGAAGAACGTCGTAAAGCGCGAGGACAAGAAAGGGCATGAAGACCTGCGCCAGCGCCAGCGCGACCGCGCCATGGGTGTAGAGCATGCCGCGGAACGGAGCGACGCCGAAAAGGCCGAGGGCCTGGTTGACCAGTCCGTCGGGCGCCAGCAGCAGCACCATGCCGAGCGATCTCACCACGACATTCGTCAAAAGGGGGATGAGGATGACGGCGAAGGCCAGCGGGCGCCACCTGACGGGAAGCCGCGCCAGCCAGAGCGCCAGCGGATATCCGAGCAGCACGGTCAGCGCCGTGACGCCGACGCCGAGCAGCAAGGTCTCGGCGAAGACCCTGAGATAGAAGCCGTCTGTCAGGACCGTGCGGAACTGCGCTGCGCTCGACGGCTGGATGAGGTCGCCGAAGGGGTCCGGATATTCATGCAGCGACAGGAGCACGACCACGGCAAGCGGCGCGGCGAAGGCCAGCGCCAGCCAGATCGTGGCTGGCGCTGCAAGGGCGGGGCCGGCGAGGCGGCCAGAAAGCTGGCTCAACCTGCGATCTCGCGGTTGAAGCGCGCGGACCATTGGGGCTGGCTGCGGATGACATGGTCCCAGTCGAAATCGACCAGCTTCTCGACATCCGGGCCGAGCACGAGCTTCGGCCGCAGATCCTCAGGAAGCACCAGGTTCCTGACCGTCGGCGAGTAGTAGATCTCCTTGGCGTAGGCCAGCATGCAGGCCTCGCCGAGGTGCAGGTTGATCCACTCCTCAGCGAGCTTCTGGTTCTTGGTGCCCGTGGTGATGCAGGCGACGTTCATGGCGATGGCCTGGCCCTCCACCGGATTGGCGATCTCGATGTTTGGATTGCGGGTCTCGGCATATTTCCTGGTGAAGCTGCCGAACTCGATGGAAAGATCCGCGACGCCCTGGTCGAACATGCCATACAGCTGATCCTGGCTGCCCTGGATCGCGGCGAACGGCTTGAGCTCGCGCACCTTGTTGAAGCCGACGTCGATGTTCTTCTCGTCGCCGCCCCATGCCTTCGCCGCCATCACCATTCCGGCCGCGCCCTGCGTTCCGGGATAGACCGGCCACGCGATGCGGCCTTTCCATTCCGGGTTCCAGATATCCTTCCATGACGTCACGGGCTTGGAGGCCTTGCGCTTGTCATAAACGATCGTGATCGGATTGAAGGCCACGCCGTATCCGCCAATCTTCGCGGCGTCGTAGAGGTTGGCGTAATTCGGCACGGCCGCGGTCGGGGCCTGCGTGACGCCGTCCTTCACGGCCTGCCGGCTCTCGAAGATGTTGAGGTAGAGGACATCGAAGCTCGGCCTGCCGCGCTCGGAATAGGCCCTTGCGCGGCGTTCCGGCGTGCCGCCCAGCACATAGGATACCTTGCAGCCATACTTGGCCACGAGGGGCTTCTCGCAATGCTCCCTGACGAGCCGTTCCTGCGCGCCGCCCCAGACACCGACAATGAGCTCGTCGCCTGGCTTGGGCTGCGCAATGGCGGTCGACACGAAATGGTGCGGCGCGGCTACGCCGGCGCCGAGCACGAGCTTTCCAAACGTTCTTCTGGATACGGTCATGGCAGTCATCCTTTCAGGCGAGATTGAAGGGGCTTTGGATCAGCCGGCGATGAAGCTGAAGCCGCCAGGCAGCACATTGATCCGGCATGTGCTGCCCACCGGCGGCGGCGGCGTTTCGGACGGGCTCAGGACGCGGACGAGGCCGGACGGGGTCTTGACGTCGACTTCAAAGACGTCGCCGAGGTAGGCGGAACTGGCCAACACCCCGCTCAGCGATAGCGGACCGGATTGGGCGGACGACAGCCTGAGGCGCGCGCCCCTCAGCACGATCGCCGAGGCGTTGGCGGGCGCGCCGGTGCAGACGAGACCGGGCGCCGTGAAGCCTTCGGCGCCGGTCCGCCCCTCGATCAAGGTCCGGGCGCCGAGGAATGCGGCGGTGAAGACGTGGCGCGGCTGGTCACAGAGCGCCAGCGGCGTGCCGACCTCAATGAGCCTGCCCTGATTCATCACGCAGACGCGGTCGGACATGGCCAGCGCCTCCTCCTGGTCATGCGTGACGAACAGCGTGGTGATCGAAAGCCTCTGCTGCAGCTGGCGGATCTCGCTGCGCATTTCCGCCCTCAGATGAGCATCGAGATTGGACAGCGGCTCATCCAGAAGCAGCACGCTTGGCTCGATGACCAAAGCCCGCGCCAACGCGACGCGCTGCTGCTGCCCGCCGGACAGCTGCGAAGGATACCGCCCGGACAGCTTTGCGAGCGCAACCATGTCGAGCGCCGCGCGCGCCCGCTCCAGCCGTTCCGACGGGCCAAGCCCGCGCATCCGGAGACCGAACGCGACATTGTCCAGCACGGTCAGGTGGGGGAACAGCGCGTAGGACTGGAAGACCACGCCCATGTTGCGCTTGTGGGAGGGCAGGCGGGTGATGTCGCGGCCCGCGACGAGCACACGCCCGCTGCTGGGGCTGACGAAGCCCGCAACCATGCGCAGCGTCGTGGTCTTGCCGCAGCCGGACGGGCCGAGCAACGCCACGAGCTCGCCGCGTCCGACTTCGAGCTGCATCTGGTCGACGGCCAATGCGGAGCCGTATTTCGCTGTCAGCGCGTCCAGCACGAGGTGGGGCGAAGGGGACGCACCAGTCATGGCTATAAATTGTCCTGGCTGTAGATCGTCCTGGCTGTGATGTTGGCGAGCGGGTAGGCGACGACCTCGGCGCATAACGCCACAAGCGCCTGCGCCGCGCGCTCGACGAGGATCGCTCCGCGCCGGGCATCTGCGGACGCCGCGTCGCCCGACGCGCCCGACGGCTCGAGGTCCTGCGCTTGCCAGCCGAATCCGACCGCGCCTTCGGCGCTCAGAAGGCCGCCGGCCCTCTCGAGCCCAACCGTGAGGGGCTCGAAATTGGCTGCCTGGGCCATGTCGACAAGGTCGGGATGCAGATGCAGCATGACGCTCGTCTCGACCTCGCCGCCATGGATGCCGTGGGTCAGCTCGGCCGCGCTGAAGAGATCGTCCTGCCGGGTGATGCGCGACCACATGGCGTTGACGGCGAACATGCCGTGGCGCACGCGCAACTCCCGGCAGACGATGTCGATGACCTGGGGCTGTCCGCCATGTGCGTTGAAGATGATCAGCTTGCGGCAGCCCGCCCGGCTCACGCTCTCCCCGATCTCGATCCAGACCCGGGCCAGCGTCTCATAGGACAAGGAGAGCGTGCCGGGATAGGCGCCGTGCTCGTTCGATTTGCCGACGGGCATCATCGGCAGGACCAGCACAGGCATGCCTTGCGGTATCAGCGCCACGGCGCGCGCCATGATGCCGGCATTGATCGCCGCATCGACCGAGACGGGCAGGTGCGGGCCGTGCTGCTCCACGGCGCCAACGGGCAAAACGGCGACGATGCCGGTCATGTCAAGGGCGGCGAAATCCTTCGCCGAGTTATCCCACCACCAATGCGATCTCAACGCGGGCACAAAGGATGTCATGATGCGGCGATCTTCGCTTCTCGTGTCAGCGTTTCACCAAGGCTCGGCTTGCAGCGAACGATGCGCCATTGCGATGGCTTCGCCAACCTGCATCGGGGCTCAGTGGTGAATCGCACGTGCAGCTTCATCATGGGTGCGGCCTCGGACTGAGGCGCATCTCGGTTGACCCGATATGCATTTCCCGGGCCATCTCGCGATTGAAAATTCGCCGTTGCCATCGAGCCAGGCGGAATCCGCGCTCGGGATACGCACTTGGCACGAAACGTGTAAGGTCAGATTTTGACAGGCGGATACATGCTGATCAGATACGGCTACGAAATCACCGTGACATGCGCGCAGCCGACCGAAATGGTCTGCCTGCTGGATGTGCACTCCGAAAGGGACGGCGATGTCCGCAAGCGGGCGGACGTCGTGACGGCGCCACCGACGCCCACCAAGACCTACCGTGACCTGTTCGGCAACATCTGCCGCCGCTACACCGCGCCTCAGGGCGACAGCACGATCCGCAGCGATGGCCTGATCGAAGATGGCGGAGAGCTCGACCCGCTGGCTCCCGAAGCGGTGGAGTGTCCGGTCGGCGCGCTGCCCGACGACACGCTGCTCTACCTCATGGGCAGCCGCTATTGCCAGACCGACCAGCTCAGCCAGATCGCCTGGGACCGCTTCGGCCAAATCGCGCCGGGCTGGGGCCGCGTGCAGGCCATCTGCGATTTCGTCAACGGCCAGATCAGCTTCGATTACCAAGGCGCGTCGTCGACGCGCGGGGCGCTGGAGGTCTATCATGGCCGCATCGGCGTGTGCCGCGATTTCGCGCATCTGGCGATCACGCTGTGCCGCTGCATGAACATTCCCGCCCGGTACGTGAACGGCCATCTGGGCGACATCGGCGTGCCGGTCGTCGACCCGATGGATTTCAGCGCCTGGATCGAGGTCTACCTCAACGGCCCGGACGGCGGCCGATGGTTCGCGTTCGACCCCCGCAACAACAAGCGCAGGATCGGCCGCATCGTCGTGGCCCGAGGCCGCGACGCCGCGGACATCCCGCTGATGAACTCCTTCGGCCCGCATGTGCTGAAGGGTTTCAGCGTGTGGACATATGACCTGGCGGACCCGCCGCCGAGCGCGGTCAATCTGCCGGCGTTGGGATGAAGGGCGGAATTCCGGTGTCATTCCCAGCGGCCCAACGGGCCGGGAAGGGAATCCACAGCGTGAGAAGATGGATCCCCTTCCCCTGCGCTTCGCTCCGGCCGGGGATGACACCGTGATAAGCCGCTACCGGCCCCGGAAACGCACTGTAGGCCGCTCCGCATCAGAATCGATTTAGTCGGTCACGGCAACCGGTGTTGGCAGCTCCCTTTGCGAGACCTGTCAGCGCAGTTCTATCGGGGGCGGGGACCATTAAGGCCCCAGTTCCTTTCGGGATGAAGACAAAGCGCTACCCGGCTTCCCGGTCCTGTTTCTCACGAACGGCTCTGGGGATCGAAATCTGGAACTTGGCGGACAGCGTTGCGGTGGCAGACACATTCTTACCCTTTTTGGACGATGGCAAGTACATGAAGATATAGAAATATCCCATGATGTCATGCGATGTCCGGTGTCATCCCCGGCGGCCCAACGGGCCGGGAAGGGGTCCAAAGCGCGTGTCCGGAGATGGATCCCCTTCCCCTGCGCTTCACTCCGGCCGGGGATGACAGCGGCAGGAACACCGTATAGCTCCATGGTTTCTGAAAATTAGTTGACGTCACCTGTTGACACTTGACGGCATGTGATGCACAACTTGTTCAGTTGACGGCAAGTGAGGTTAGAATGATTGATGTCAAATGCAAACGTATACTCGACGGGAAGACATACAACACTGAGACTGCGACCCAGTTGGTGGGGTGGATCGATCCCGATGAAGATTCTCCATACGAGTATGGGAGGGCTCTATACCAAACACGTTTTGGGGCATTTTTTCTATACTCGTTTGCCGATACACAAGATGAGCGTAGCTGGGAAAAAATTGAACCGATGTTGCCAGAACAAGCACAGGCTTGGCTTGAAAAAAAAGTGCCTTGGCGTCCAGACTTGATAGAGCAACTTTTTGGTGAAATGCCAGAAGCTGGCTCGGCCGAGGTCAAGTATACACTTCGAATGCCTGAGAGTCTTCGCGACCGGGTGGCGGCATTAGCAAAACTAAACAATCAATCGCTCAATGCTTGGATTGTCCGCTGTATTGAGGCATGCGCGTCACCTGCCAAGGACTCGGAACCGAAAGTGTTGAAAGAACGAGACAATGAAACCTGAGCCAAACCGTCTGTCGTTTAAAATACCATGGATCGCTGAGTTTGCCGCTGAAGGTCCGCTCGCGCTGTGTGCGCTGATAGCGATGTTTATTATTGCCGTTTCTGCCAAATGGCTTGGGCTGCTTTAAACTGGTCGTATTCGACAAAAAATCACCTTATTCCCCACACCCCTCACCCGAACGGGTGATACTGATACAGCCACGTCTCGCTCAGCACCTTGTCGCCGATCTTGAGGAAAGCGCGCATCTCCACAGGCTCGTCGCCGCTCACCGTCAGGTCGAACTGGGCGCGCCAGTGGCCGGGGACGT